>NZ_JAOWGZ010000096.1:0-774783 GCF_030332875.1 Citrobacter sp. Cpo045 | reverse complement strand
GACGCCGGATAGATTCAAGCAAGCCAACTTGTCGTCAAAATCGGTGTTGCAAAAACGGGAGTGACCATAGATTCCGTTTTGCTGGCCGCAGCGAAGCGGGGCGTCCGGGTGCGTTTGTTGCTGGATGATAACAACACGCCAGGTCTGGATGACACGCTGCGTTTGCTGGACAATCACCCTAATATTGAAGTCCGCCTGTTTAATCCCTTTTCCTTTCGCATCCTGCGTGCCCTGGGCTATTTAACCGATTTTGCCCGGTTGAATCGACGTATGCACAACAAAAGTTATACCGCTGACGGCGTCGTAACTCTTGTGGGGGGGCGAAATATAGGCGATGCCTATTTTGGCGCAGGCGAACAACCACTGTTTTCCGATCTGGACGTTATGGCTATTGGACCGGTTGTCCAGGATGTTGCAGACGACTTTGAGCGTTACTGGCGCTGCCGCTCGGTTTCAACATTGCAAAACGTACTTGAGGTGGCTGAACCAGCTTCTACGCAAAAAATCGAACTTCCCGAATCCTGGTATAATGATGACATAACGCGTCGCTATCTACATAAGCTGGAAACCAGCCAGTTTATGACCCATCTCGATCAGAGGTCGCTGCCGCTAATTTGGGCGAAAACGCGCTTGCTGAGTGATGATCCTGCAAAAGGAGAGGGGAAAGCGCCGCGCCACTCACTATTACCACAGCGTTTGTTTGACGTGATGGGATCTCCGACCGAGCGTATTGATATTATTTCCGCCTACTTTGTACCAACTCGCGCCGGTGTGGCGCAGCTCCTGAGACTGGTGAGAAAAGGCGTTAAGATCGCAATTTTAACTAATTCTCTGGCGGCGAATGATGTCGCGGTTGTTCACGCAGGCTATGCGCGTTGGCGAAAAAAACTCCTGCGCTACGGTGTGGAGTTATACGAGCTCAAACCAACCCGCGATCGCGTTTCAGCAGTTCATGACCGGGGATTAACCGGTAATTCAGGCTCCAGCCTGCATGCGAAAACCTTCAGTATTGACGGTCGTAAAGTGTTTATCGGTTCGCTTAATTTTGATCCCCGTTCAACGCTGCTCAATACGGAAATGGGGTTTGTGATTGAGAGTGAAGTACTGGCCGAGTTGATTCATAAACGTTTTATGCAAAGTCAGCGTGACATGGCCTGGCAACTACGTCTTGACCGTTGGGGCAGAATCAACTGGGTTGATCGGCTTTCTGGCAGCGAACAGGTACTGAAAAAAGAACCCGCTACAGGATTCTGGAAGCGGGTTCTGGTGAGGCTTGCATCCGTGTTGCCCATTGAATGGCTGCTCTGAACCATTCAATGCAAGAAAACTAACCGGCTACCGCCTTGTTTTTATCCTGCTTAATGGGCGGTTTACCCGAAAAGAGAAACTTCAGCACCGGGATCCGTAAATGGATTTCGTACAGTATGACCGCAATTCCAACCACAAAAAGCAGACCGCAGAGAAAACCCAGCAGATTCGACTTGATATGCGGTGTGATATACGCGCCAAAAAACAGCGTTAACGGGTGGTGCACCAAATAGATGAACAGCGACGCGTTGACAAAATAGGTCACGCGAGCCGACTGGAAATTCAGTAAACGGTGGCCAAGCGAAAAGACGACATTCACCATCCATAGCCCCATGACCATGGTAATGACATATTCGGTTTCATACATCCAGGCATCGCCGTTGCCGTAACGTTGATTGAGCAGGTATGCGACAAATGCGAATGCGGCGCCTAGCGTGCAGCCGCGCGATGGCGTGGTAAACAGTGCTTTCAGATTCGGATTGATAAACGCCAGCGCACCGAGCATAAAGAAAGGCACATAGAACAGCGTTTGCATAACGATAAAATTAAACATGCCATCGCTGAGAATCGAAGGGTAGAGGATGAAAATCGTTCTTCTGACGGCGGCATAGCCGACACCCAACAATATAAAAATCAGCGTTAATTTGGTCATTGACACCCCCGATGCAGGGGTACCGTCTCCACGCGATAGTCTGTTTTTCATCTGGGTAAACACCCACATGCTCAGGGTCGTTAACACCACCAGAACCAGTAAAAACCACAGATGGGAAATCAGCTCCCAGGCCAGCGCATTGTATTTGTCATAGCCGCTGAGGGTATGCCAGCTGTCTGCTTTCCCTTTCACGTATTGCAGCATGATAAATTGCGGCAGCGTAAGCAGCGGAATCGCGGTCAGCATGGGGATCCCCACGCGTTCTACACGCACCTTCCACCAGCGTTTTAACGGATAGCGCAAAAAAAGCATGTAGGAAAAATAACCTGAAATGACAAAGAAGACCTGCATGCGAAATGCATGGATAAAGTCGTTAAAAAGGGTTAACCACCATGACGGTTCTGCGCTGTTCACGTGCCAGGTGTGGGTGGAGTAGATCAATGAAATATGGAATGGGATCCCTAACAACATTAGCCAGGCACGGATGGAGTCAAGAAAATATTCACGTGGTGGTGATACAGAGCTCATAGACAGTTACGTATTCTCAGACTTTTCGTCTTATCCCTAAGACGAATAATGGTTACATTCGAGGGCAACCCTACACGAAGTCCAACAACCTGTCTCCAGGATAAGCACGCAAAGTGAAAACAGGCAGATGAACCTGCTTAAACCATGAGCCAGCGCGCGAACAATACAGGGATTCAGTTGTCGGAGTACCCGATTATCCATTAAAATGGATCGGATCAATATAAGCACACAAAGGGGGAAGTGCTTACTAATTATGAAACATAAACTACAAATGATGAAAATGCGTTGGTTGGGTGCAGCAGTCATGTTAACGCTGTATACATCATCGAGCTGGGCGTTCAGTATTGATGATGTTGCAAAACAAGCTCAATCCTTAGCCGGGAAAGGCTATGAGGCGCCAAAAAGTAACTTGCCCTCCGTTTTCCGCGACATGAAATATGCGGATTATCAACAGATCCAGTTCAATCGCGATAAAGCGTACTGGAGCAATCTCAAGACCCCATTTAAGCTCGAGTTCTACCACCAGGGTATGTACTTCGACACGCCGGTCAAAATCAACGAAGTTACCGCCACGGCGGTGAAAAGAATCAAATACAGCCCGGATTATTTTAATTTTGGCGATGTTCAGCATGATAAAGACACGGTAAAAGATCTCGGCTTCGCCGGGTTCAAAGTGCTGTATCCGATCAACAGCAAAGATAAAAACGATGAAATCGTCAGCATGCTCGGTGCCAGCTATTTTCGCGTTCTGGGTGCAGGTCAGGTCTACGGCCTGTCAGCGCGTGGCCTCGCGATTGATACCGCTCTGCCTTCTGGTGAAGAATTTCCCCGCTTCCGTGAGTTTTGGATCGAGCGTCCGAAACCGACTGATAAACGTTTAACCATTTATGCTTTGTTGGATTCTCCGCGTGCAACCGGAGCGTATCGTTTTGTCATTATTCCAGGTCGTGACACTGTCGTTGATGTCCAGTCCAAAGTTTACCTGCGCGACAAAGTGGGCAAACTGGGTGTGGCACCGTTAACCAGTATGTTCCTGTTTGGACCGAACCAGCCGTCTCCGGCGACAAACTATCGTCCGGAACTGCATGATTCTAACGGTTTGTCTATCCACGCGGGCAATGGGGAGTGGATTTGGCGTCCGCTGAATAACCCGAAACATCTCGCGGTGAGCAGCTTCGCAATGGAAAACCCGCAAGGATTCGGACTGTTGCAGCGTGGCCGTCAGTTCTCGCGTTTTGAAGATATCGACGATCGTTACGATCTGCGCCCAAGCGCCTGGATCACGCCAAAAGGTGACTGGGGTAAAGGTAAGATTGAGTTAGTTGAAATCCCAACTAACGATGAAACGAACGATAACATCGTTGCGTACTGGACGCCGGATCAACTGCCTGAAGCGGGCAAAGAGATGAACTTCAAGTACACTTTGACGTTCACGCGTGATGAGGACAAGCTTCATGCGCCGGAAAGCGCCTGGGTACAGCAGACTCGTCGTTCTACCGGTGATGTAAAACAGTCCAACCTGATTCGTCAGCCTGACGGTACCATCGCGTTTGTGGTGGACTTTACCGGCACAGATATGAAAAAGCTGCCGCAGGATACCCCGGTTACCGCACAAACCAGTATTGGCGACAACGGTGAAATCGTTGAAAGCACTGTGCGCTATAACCCGGTATCTAAGGGTTGGCGTTTGATGCTGCGCGTGAAAGTGAAAGACGTGAAGAAAACCACTGAAATGCGTGCTGCCTTGGTCAATGCCGATCAGACGCTGAGTGAAACCTGGAGCTACCAGTTACCTGCCAATGAATAAGACAACTGAGTATATTGACGCAATGCCGCTTTCGGATATCGAGAAAGCGGCACTGC
Source organism: Citrobacter sp. Cpo045 (assembly GCF_030332875.1). Taxonomy (NCBI): domain Bacteria; kingdom Pseudomonadati; phylum Pseudomonadota; class Gammaproteobacteria; order Enterobacterales; family Enterobacteriaceae; genus Citrobacter; species Citrobacter sp. Cpo045. The sequence continues at coordinate 770,432 of NZ_JAOWGZ010000096.1, read as the reverse complement.
CGAAAACTGACATCCGCGCCGTTCATCAGGCGTTGGATGCCGAGCATCGTACTTACTCGCGCGAAGATGATTCACCGCAGGGTTCTGTGAAAGCTCGCCTTGAGCAAGCATGGCCGGATTCTTTGGCTAAAGAGCAGTTGGTTAAGGACGATGAGGGCCGCGATCAGCTGCAGGCGATGCCAAAAGCAACGCGTACCTCTATGTTCCCCGATCCCTGGCGTACCAACCCGGTTGGTCGTTTTTGGGATCGCTTGCGTGGGCGCGATGTGACGCCGCGTTATCTTTCGCGTTTGACGAAAGAAGAACAAGAAAGCGAGCAAAAATGGCGTACCGTAGGCACCATCCGCCGCTATACGCTGTTGATTCTAACGCTGGCGCAAACGGTCGTAGCAACCTGGTATATGAAGACGATCCTCCCGTATCAGGGGTGGGCATTTATTAATCCGGTAGACATGATGGGACAGAACTTGTGGGTCTCCTTTATGCAACTGCTGCCCTACATGCTGCAAACCGGCATTCTTATTTTGTTTGCCGTGCTTTTCTGTTGGGTGTCTGCGGGATTCTGGACCGCGCTGATGGGCTTCCTGCAACTGTTGATTGGACGAGATAAGTACAGTATCTCGGCCTCAACGGTTGGGGATGAACCGCTGAATCCTGAACACCGTACCGCGCTGATTATGCCTATCTGTAACGAGGACGTTGACCGCGTATTTGCGGGACTTCGCGCCACGTGGGAATCGGTCAAAGCAACGGGCAACGCCGAACATTTCGATGTTTATATCCTGAGCGACAGCTACAACCCTGATATCTGCGTGGCAGAACAAAAAGCGTGGATGGAGCTGATTGCTGAGGTGCAGGGCGAAGGGCAGATTTTCTACCGCCGTCGCCGTCGTCGCGTGAAGCGTAAAAGCGGCAACATTGATGACTTTTGTCGTCGCTGGGGAAATCAGTACAGCTACATGGTGGTGCTGGACGCTGACTCAGTGATGAGTGGTGACTGTCTGAGCGGCCTGGTGCGTCTGATGGAAGCGAATCCGAATGCCGGGATTATCCAGTCTTCACCGAAGGCTTCCGGTATGGATACGCTGTATGCGCGCTGCCAGCAGTTTGCGACCCGTGTTTACGGACCGCTGTTTACCGCCGGGCTTCACTTCTGGCAGTTAGGGGAATCACACTATTGGGGCCACAACGCAATTATCCGCGTGAAGCCATTTATCGAGCACTGTGCGCTCGCGCCGTTACCGGGCGAAGGCTCGTTTGCGGGATCGATCCTCTCCCATGACTTCGTGGAAGCGGCATTGATGCGTCGTGCTGGCTGGGGGGTGTGGATTGCTTACGATCTGCCGGGATCTTATGAAGAGCTGCCGCCGAACCTGCTGGATGAACTCAAGCGCGACCGCCGCTGGTGCCACGGTAACCTGATGAACTTCCGTTTGTTCCTGGTGAAAGGGATGCACCCGGTTCACCGTGCGGTATTCCTGACCGGTGTAATGTCCTATCTGTCTGCGCCGCTTTGGTTTATGTTCCTCGCGCTCTCTACCGCATTGCAGGTGGTGCATGCGTTGACGGAGCCGCAGTACTTCCTGCAACCGCGTCAGCTGTTCCCGGTTTGGCCGCAGTGGCGACCTGAACTGGCGATCGCGCTGTTTGCTTCAACGATGGTGCTGCTGTTCCTGCCGAAGCTGCTGAGTATTTTGCTCATCTGGTGTAAAGGGACGAAAGAGTACGGCGGGTTTATCCGCGTCACGCTGTCGCTACTGTTGGAAGTTCTGTTCTCCGTGTTGCTGGCGCCGGTGCGTATGTTGTTCCACACCGTCTTCGTCGTGAGTGCCTTCCTCGGTTGGGAAGTTGTGTGGAATTCGCCGCAGCGTGATGACGATTCGACCCCGTGGGGTGAAGCGTTTATGCGTCACGGTTCTCAGTTACTGCTGGGGCTGGTGTGGGCTGTGGGTATGGCCTGGCTGGATCTGCGTTTCCTGTTCTGGCTGGCACCGATTGTCTTCTCGCTGATCCTGTCACCGTTTGTTTCCGTGATTTCCAGCCGTTCCACGGTGGGGTTACGTACCAAGCGCTGGAAGCTGTTCCTGATCCCGGAAGAGTATTCTCCGCCGCAGGTGCTGGTGGATACCGATACTTATCTGGTGATGAACCGTAAACGTACGCTGGACGATGGCTTTATGCATGCGGTGTTTAATCCGTCGTTTAACGCACTGGCCACGGCCATGGCGACTGCACGCCACCGCGCCAGCAACGTGCTGGAGATTGCACGCGATCGTCATGTGGAACAGGCACTGAACGAAACGCCGGAGAAACTGAATCGCGATCGCCGCCTGGTGTTGTTGAGCGATCCGGTGACCATGGCGCGTTTACATTACCGTGTCTGGAATTCACCTGATAAGTATTCTTCGTGGGTGAACTACTATCAGGGACTGACACTGAACCCGCTGGCGCTCAGGAAAAAATAAGCGTTCTGTAACGTGAAAATACCGGCCTGGTGCCGGTATTTTTTTATATTGAATAGAATGAGTCGTGAGGTAGCAGGTGCGAATATTGGCTGTAGGAATAATGATCTTCTTCCTGAGCGGATGCGGCAGCATTATTAGTCGTACCATCCCAGGGCAAGGACACGGAAACCAATACTATCCTGGCGTGCAATGGGATGTTAGGGACTCCGCATGGCGCTACGTCACTATCCTCGATCTGCCATTTTCGCTGGTGTTTGATACGTTGCTGCTGCCGCTCGACATACATCATGGACCTTACGAGTAATTATCGCTCATCCCATTCATCGGCTGCGGTCTGTCCCTCTTCAGTATCAAGGGGAGGTTCCAGCTGGAATTCACCTTCATCCCATTCGTGAAGCGTATTTTCTTCCTGCCACTCCTGGCGGATTTCAATTTCATCATAGTCGCCATCAAAAACGCTCTGGGCCGCTTCCCCGCTCAGGATTGGAAGACATTCACCATCTACATCATCCTCGTCAGCAAAGAATTCCGCCTGCCACATAATGTCGCCATCCTGTAGCACGTATTTTTGGACGCTTAGCTGTTGAACGCTGGCGTCGTCTGACTCAAGGTCAGGGTTATCAGCCAGAAACACTTCACGAGCTGCATCAATAGCCTCTTCCAACGTGGCATAAAAATTCATGTCATTCTTTGCCATATTTCTTCTCCTAAGGCGAACAATAAAGGGGGATGATTCAATCTATAGACGGCGATCCGCAGAGCGTCAAACCCGTTAGCTGCATGGCTCACTCAATCAGATGATTACTGCCTGCAATGCCTACGAGACTGGGGGAAAGTAACTTCGGTTGTTTATGAAAAAATTTACATTGGCAGATACTGAAGCCGACGTAATATCAGGAAAAAAATTCAAGAAAAAATAGTAATGTATGTGGTTTGCTATGTAGTAATGAAAATCGAAAAATTAAAAAATGACGTTATATAAGGAAATCTTCAGGGTTAAACGTTATTTTTTATATGTTTTAGAGAGGAAATCCGATCGCTTATGAAGTAATATTTCGTAACTTAATAAAAACTAAGAAGAAAATTAATGCCCTATACGGAAGTGTCGCAGGTGCAATCAATGAAAGTGGCTAAACTTAGTGGTGTCTCTGGTAGTGACAAAGTATCTTTTGTGTATGGGGGCTGTGAATAGTGTGAGTGATACTTAAATAGTATACATAATTAAATATTATTAATGACAAAGGTTATAAATCTATAAGAAACCATTAAATAAGAAATGAATTAGTGTCATTGAATCTGTGCAGATATAATAGTTTGCAAAATCTTATGCTTTATTATATAAAATGCAAAATTAAGAAAGCCCTTAAGGTTGTTATGGATAACGGCAATTCAAATAATAGAAGGTTAATGGCTTTCTATATAATCTGTTTGGCTAGCTATGTTCTTGGTGGAGTGTGTCTTACACAATTTAAATTAACGATACAAAGTGTGCCGCAAACAGTATATCTGATTATAATTGTAGGGTTATTCTTTTTATATGGGATAATCTTCCTGTTTATGTTATTCCAGTATCTTTGTAGAAAAGATCTCACCTGCCTTATGATATTAGGTATGGCGTTTCTTGGGAATAACATATTTTTCATCGAGACTATCTACATCGTTCAGGACTTGATTAATGATTATGCCTCAATCGAAAAAAGAACTAACGATATAGCCATATTCTATTACTTTCGGCAGATTAGTTTCATCGCTCTGCTATTTGTTTCATTAAAATCTTATAAAGTATCCTCGACAGTTATTGAAACCAAAGAAAGAGAACCTTGCTATATCGTTCTGTCTTTTTTAATCATGCTTGTTATCGCGGTGGTGGCGCACGCTCTGGCCAGTTACAACCCTAATTTTACACTCGAGATCACAAGCCTGAAGCCTGATAATGTCACCGTGCACTGGCATATTGGGTACATTTATTCGCTTATTGTATCCTGGGGACTGGTCCTGTTGTATTTAATCATTAAAACCAGAACGCATAACATCTTGTGGAAAAGTATAGGGCTACTGTGTTGCTCAGCAATATTGACCAATGTACTACTTCTGAGCCTGGATGAATATAGCATGTATATTTGGTATGTAAGCCGGGGGATTGAGGTGATAAGTGCTCTGTGTATAATCTCAATACTGATGTACAACACCTTCATCATCTTAAAAAAAGAAACGGATTCAGCTATTAAAGACGCAATGACTAAAATATATAATCGTAAACTATTCTATAAGTCATTAAAATCATCATTAGCAAAAGGCACAGTATGTGTAATGGTTCTGGATATTGATAAATTCAAACGGATTAATGATACTTACGGTCATCAGGAAGGTGACAGAGTGATAATCAGCATTGTCGACATTGTCAATAAATCAATCAGAGATACGGATATTTTTGCCAGAGTAGGCGGCGAAGAATTTGCGATCCTTCTTAAGTGTAACGATAAAGATGAGGCAATTGTTGTTGCAGAGCGAATTAGGCGAAATGTAGAGAATGGTACGACAATACCAAATTCATATGAGTTAAAAGAAAAAATGACGATAAGTATCGGTGTATATTGTAGCAAAATTGATGATGAATCAGCGGATAAAGTTGTTTCATACGCCGATGCCGCATTGTATGAAGCCAAAAATTCTGGCAGAAATAAGGTGTGTTACTATTATCATTAAGGTTGAAATATACGTTGTGTAAGATAAGTTTATTATTCCGAACCGGCGAATACAAATACACAAATCATCCCACGACCTCTGTACTCCGACGACGGCGCAGGCTATTCCACGAGTACAGGGCGTTAAACAGTACGACGCCCGCGGTCACACAGAAAACGGCACGAAAACCGTAGTTGGCGGATATCGCTGCCCCCATTAGAGGTCCTGTTACGTTACCGATATCGCGAAATGACTGGTTATAACTGAAAATACGTCCAGCTATTTGATTGGTCGAGTTGTAAACCAGCAGCGTTTGTACCGCCGGGAGCAGAGCGCCGTCGGCCGCACCCAATAAAAAGCGCAGAACACCAAGCTGCCAGGGCGTATGGACAAATGACATTGGAATAAGCAGTAACACAGAAACGATCAGCGCGACGATCAGGATCTTCTCCGGGCCAATTCGATCGCCTAATTTGCCAAGTTTCGGGGCGCTGATTAATGCCGCAACGCCGGGGACAGAGGCTATCATCCCACTGATAAACGCAATATTGCTGACGTTGCCAGCCAACTCTCGAACGTACAGAGTCAGTATTGGCGCGATAGAACCGGTGGCTACCTGAATGATCAAAGTGGTGATAAACAGGCTCAGCACCAGTTTGGGGTTCTTTAAAGAGGCCACGACTTCACGAATGTGCAGCATCTCCTTCTTGCTCACCGGCTGGAAACGCTCGCGGATAAAAAATAGCGTCAGGATGAAGCAGACCAGCAGCACGCTGGCGGTGATGAAAAATACAGGGCGTAATCCGTACTGATCCGCGAGGAGGCCGCCAGCTAGCGGCCCGAGCAGTGCGCCACTAACGCCACCGGTTGAAAGCGTTCCCAGTGCCCAGCCGCTTTTATTGCGTGGAACCTGGGTGGCGATCAGTGCATTCGCATTGGGGATGAATCCACCAAGCAGCCCTAACAAGGCGCGCAGGATTAAGAACTGCCAGATATTTTGCGCCAGTCCCATCAGCAGCATCACAATTGCCATGCCCAACGCGGAACGCAGTAGCATGATTTTTCGTCCTTTGCGATCGGCAAGGCCACCCCAGAAAGGAGAGGCAATGGCTGAAAAGAGAAAGGTGATGCTGAAGACCAGGCCTGACCACATATTCAGGGCGCTATGACCCGTGACGCCGAGACTCTCGACGTAAAGAGGCAAAAAGGGCATGACCAGGCTAAATGCTGCTCCGGTTAAAAAACAACCTAACCAGGCAACGGTGAGGTTGCGTTTCCAGTTTATGGGGGCATCTGAGGGTGACATAGCGATCCGCAGTGTGATGCGCTGTTTGCGCTATCGATTGAATATAAGTAAGCAGGCTAATTATGCGCCTGGTTGATAGTTGCTGCAATGCGGATAGCAGTTAAACCTAAAACGGGTAGGGAGCGGGTTGCAGCCCACTGGGCTGCAACTCTGCGTCAGTACAGAGAAGGGGAGCCTTCAGGACGCGTCTTGAAGCGACGATGCAACCACATATACTGCTCTGGCGCCATCATGATGCATTGCTCAACAATTTTGTTCATCCACGCAGCTGTAGTCTCTGCGTCGTCCAACGGTGGTGAACATTCTGGAGGCAACATAATCAATTGATACCCTTTACCGTCAGGTTTGCGGCGGGGAACAAACGGTACCAGGCAGGCATTGGACATGCGTGAAAGCATCCAGGTCCCTGAGGTTGTTGCGGCTTGTTCAACGGCAAAAAGTGGTACAAACACGCTGGCGCGAGGGCCGTAATCATGATCCGGCGCGTACCAGACCACTTCGCCCTTTTTCAAGGCTTTAATCATCCCTTTCAGGTCTTTACGATCGAGCATTGATTTATTCGAGCGCATGCGGCCCCAGGTTTGTAGCCAGTCCAGCAGCGGATTGTCGTTAGGCCGATACACACCAATACCCGGCTCCTGCAAGCCAAACTGGCGCGCACCCAGTTCCAGAGTCAGAAAATGCAGACCCACTAACAGAATCCCGCGTTTTTGCGCCTGAACGTCACGGATATGTTCCATTCCGATCACTTCCGTCCAGCGCGAAATACGCTTATCGGACCAAAACCAGGCCATCCCGGTTTCCATTACGCCCATACCTACGGATTCGAAGTTCTTGACGACCATCTGCTGGCGTTCCTGCTCACTCATCTGCGGGAAGCACAGTTCCAGATTTCGGGAAACAATTTTTGCCCGACGTTTCATCAAACGTAGCGCTAGTCGACCTAACGCACAGCCCAACTTAAAGAGGATGGGGTAGGGTAACTGCACGATTAACCAAAGGATGCCAATACCCAGCCAGGTTAACCAATAACGTGGATGCAGTAACGCAGCCGAAAACTTGGGTAAATTCGTCATGTCTATCCTGTCTTCAAACGACCAATTCCCTGTATTGTCGCATTTTTTCGCGCGTATCAAAAATTTGTGACGGGAGAACGGTGATTAATTCCGCAATTGTTGTTGCGATTTTATCGTGAAGTATGAAATGTAGCGTAAAATGTGTGGATGTAAATTGGCGATGTTTGCTTTATTATGCCGCCGATTTTCATTTATTCCTTATTTGCAGGATACGTACACCATGCCAGTGTTACACAACCGCATTTCGAACGACGCCCTCAAAGCCAAAATGCTGGCCGAGACCGAGCCGCGCACGACGATCTCATTCTATAAATATTTCACCATTGCCAATCCTCAGCACACGCGTGATGCGCTGTACCAGATGTTCACCGCATTGAACGTCTTCGGGCGAGTATATCTTGCCCATGAAGGAATTAACGCGCAAATCAGCGTACCGCAAAGCAACGTCGAGGCATTTCGCCAGCAACTCTATGCGTTTGATGCTGCATTGAAGGATTTACGTCTGAATATAGCGCTGGATGATGACGGTAAATCGTTCTGGGTACTGCGTATGAAAGTCCGCGAACGTATCGTGGCGGATGGTATTGACGATCCAGACTTTGACGCCAGCAACGTGGGGGATTATCTCAAGGCTGCAGAAGTGAACGCCATGCTGGACGATCCTGAAGCGGTATTCATTGATATGCGCAACCACTATGAATATGAGGTGGGTCATTTCGAGAATGCGCTGGAGATACCGGCAGACACGTTCCGCGACCAGTTGCCGAAAGCTGTTGAAATGATGCAGGCGCATAAAGATAAAAAAATCGTGATGTATTGCACGGGTGGGATCCGCTGTGAGAAAGCTAGCGCCTGGATGAAACACAATGGATTTAGCAAAGTCTGGCACATTGAGGGCGGTATTATTGAGTATGCCCGCAAGGCGCGTGAGCAGGGGCTTCCGGTACGTTTTGTCGGTAAAAACTTTGTCTTTGATGAGCGTATGGGCGAAAGGATCTCTGAAGATGTTATCGCACATTGCCATCAGTGCGGCACGGCGTGCGATAGCCATACTAATTGCAAAAATGATGGCTGCCATCTGTTGTTTATTCAGTGCCCGGCTTGTGCGCAGAAATATAAAGGCTGCTGTAGCGAGCTGTGTAGCGAAGAGAGTGAGTTGCCGGAAGAGGAACAACGGCGTCGTCGTGCGGGGCGTGAAAATGGCAATAAAATCTTCAATAAATCACGCGGTCACCTGAATACCAAACTGGGTATTCCAGACCCTGCGCAATAACATGATGCCGGATGAGGGGTAGTACCTCATCCGGTAATTCATGCGTTACTTCTGCTGAACACCTTCCACTGAGATGATCAAATCGACTTCCTGCGATGCAGGGCCGAGATCGGTGGTGATGTTGAAATCCTTCAGCTTAATCTTACCTTGCGCTTCAAAACCAGCGCGCGTACCGCCCCAGGGATCGCCACCCTGACCGATGAGCTTCGCGTCCAGCGTAACCGGTTTGGTAACGCCGTTCAGGGTCAAATTACCGGTGATATCCAGGTCATTTCCCTCTTTTTTCACGCTGGTGGAGCTGAAGGTCGCCTGCGGGAATTTTGCCACGTTAAGGAAATCTGCACTGCGCAGATGCTTGTCGCGTTCGGCGTGATTAGTGTCAACGCTGTTGGTGTTGATGGTTACGTTAACCTTATCGGCTGCGGGATTTTTCTCATCAAAGGTAAACGTACCGTCGAAATCTTTGAAAGTGCCGTACAGCCAGCTGTAACCCAGATGCTGAATACGGAAATTAACAAAGGCATGCTGTCCTTCCTTGTCAATTTTGTAATCTGCCGCCACGGCCGACCCGGTGGTGAATAACAGAGAAGCGAGTGTAAGTCCCAGCAGGTTTTTTTTCATTTTAAGCTCCATAGTCAGATGACGATTTTCCCAACATGCGATTGAGGGTATCGTCGTTATCAATAAAGTGATGTTTCAGGGCCATCAGTCCGTGTAGTAGGGATAAAATCACCACGGTCCACGCAAGCCACAGGTGCAAGCTACCGGCGAGGTCGGCCTGGGTACCCGCATTGGCCAGGGTGGCGGGAATGTCGAACCAGCCAAAGACGCTTATCGCTTTGCCATCTGCGGTGGAAATCAGATATCCGCTGATGACTATTGAAAAGAGCAGCAAATAAAGTGCGAGGTGACCGATTGCCGCGGCGATACGGGTTAAACGGGAGTAGCTTGCCAACGCAGCAGGCGGAGGGGAGAACAACCGCCAGATAACGCGGATAACCAGTCCCATCATGAGTAGGATGCCGATGCTTTTATGCAGTTCGGGGGCCTGGTGATACCAGCCATCATAGTAGCTAAGCGTGACCATCCATAACCCCAACGCAAACATGCCATATACAGCAATCGCAACCAGCCAATGTAATGTGGCTGACACTACGCCATAGCGCTGTGGAGTATTATTGAATTGCATAAGCACACCGATTGATATTTCAGAAGTGAATGAAAATGGCGTGTAAAAGACATTAATGCAACTAATAAATAACAATAGTGATGATATTTATTTTTTGTTCAATAAAGTTGACTGATTGTTGAGGTAATCATCAAGGGATTAGTGCGAAAATATGTGGCGGGCTTAGTCTATGGGGTGTTATGGTTTTTGTTATTGTTCAGTTTATTGCAATGAAAATTAAGCTAATCTCAATTTTTGTCAATTATTGTCAGCGCGCAGGAATCAGAAAAACATAATATATATTACATCCATAATGGCCAGCAGTGACCATAAAATAATGTAGAGCATAAGATGCTCGCGAATATTATTAACCAGATAGTGAAAGATACGGCGCATTGACGTTATTCCTGTCATTAAAAATGGCCTCACCAACGAGGCCATTCATTTATTATCACTTAAAACGGCTTAGCCTGAAGGGGGTCAGGTCAAAGTCAGACGGTTTGTCCTGAGCGAAGTCTGCCGCAATCTCTCCCAGTACAGAGGCAAACTTAAAGCCATGTCCGCTCAGTCCGGTAATGATCAGCGTGTTGTCATGTTCCGGCAGAGTATCAATTATAAAGTCCTCATCCGGTGAATTATCGTAAGTGCAGGATGCGCCGTGCAGGCAACAGCCAACGCCAGGCAGAATTGTGCGCAGGAATGGGAAGGCTTCAGAACCGTCGCTGGCCACAGCGGCAAATGGCTTACGCTCTTCTGCAGAGTGAATTACCTGTCCTCCATTGTGCTTACCAATTTTCAGCTCGTCGTTTTCAGCCGGGAAACCGTAGTATTGATCGCCATTTGGCAGTTCGCCGGTGAAGGCCGGGAAGTTATTCTTAACGCTGTAGCGCCCATCGGCCTGATACCAGGCGAACACTTTGCGCACAGGTTGTATCGGTAGTTCAGGGACTAAAGCCTGCACCCAGGTGCCGGCGCTGATCACTGCTTTCTTCGCGTGGTAGTCACCGTCAGCCGTTTCTACCGTGATGCCATCATCACCGTGATGAATTGCGCTGACCGGGCATTTAAACAGTTGCGCACAGCCTGCTTCTTCCGCCAGACGGATCCAGGTTTTAATTGCTAACTCACTGCGTAAAAAACCGGACTCCGCTTCAAACAGACCGACATAGTTGTCAGGTACGCGAATTTCCGGCCAGCGAGCCATGATGGCCGCTGCATCTAATTGTTCAACGTTAAGTTGCCACTGTTTTGCGCTTTGCGCTGCAGTTGCTAAGAAGGTTGACTCTGCCGGACCGAGGTTGATAACTCCGGAGCGAACAAAAATCGGTTCTTCATTATGGGTGGACAGTTCATCCCACAATGTTTGCGCACGTAGCACCAGCGGAACGTATTTTTCTCCTTCGCCATAAGCATGACGAATTAATCGAGTATCGCCGTGGTGGCTGCCCTGTTGATGTGGTGGCATATGCGCATCGATCATCAGAACCTTCAGACCGGCACGAGTGGCATAGTATCCAGCTGCGGCGCCTACCGAACCGCTGCCAATAATGATTAAGTCGTATTTCATCCGCTTCTCTCTGCAATCGCGATAGTAGAAGGGTAAATAACTGACCTGGAATATTCAACCTGGAAATAAGAAAGGCACCGCTAAGGTGCCTTTTGATGGTTGGATGTATCAGGTTTAATGTCGCTGATACTCATTTACCTGGTAATCGCCAGATTCAATTTTGGCGATTCCTGCTTCTAATATCGAAATAAATTGCCTGGCAACATCAGTGGTTAACCAGAGCGTTTGACCAACTTCAGTCCCATCCGGGTCAGGGCGGTTCGGGGTTTGGTAGTGCAAACGCAGCATCAGCGCATCGTAGCTATCAACAGTGCTGATGTCCCACCCTACAAGCGGATGAGTCTGAATGACTTCATTATTCTTTTCCATCATGCCCCCTAATTCGTGTTACTAGACAACGGTTTTCGAGGTTCAATGCGTTTTTTCTGAAGCAACTTCAGTATATCAATAAATAAGGGTATTCATTGAAAATTTAAAGAGGGAAGGGCATAAATTTTTTGTTTTCAGCGTTATCTGACTAAGAAACCGACATGTTATTCATTTTTTTTAAGTATGTTGCACAATTATTTTGTTGTTTTGGTTAAAAGATAATCGGTGGGTTAATATTAAATTAAATGCTCGTCAGAAGAAATGTGCGATTGATTACAAGATAGCGTGTATAAAAAAGCCGGGGCGACCCGGCAAACAAACATCACTGCATATCATTATTTATTCGTTAATGAACCAGTCATCCGCGCTTTCCCAGGTTTCCTGTAGGATCTCGCTGATGCGTTCTTTGTCCTCTTTGGTCGCGCCAATAACCGACAGATTGTTTGCGCCGGCATAACGGACGGTAACGTTACCTTCGTTATCCGGAAAATGGTGCTGAATACGGCGGGAGAGTTCACCTGCCAGTGCGTCAATTGCACCGGCAGGTAAAGGTGAAGTTTTGGCAATAGTGACTTCAATACGCATAGTAGCCCCCTGTTGAATATACTGTTTATTTATACAGTTATTCGAATCAGTTGGCTACACTTTTTTTAGCTTTTTACTGACCAGCGTACCGTTTCGCCACCCAGGAAAGGCACCAGCGTATCGTCTTCCAACGCTATGCTCTCAGGAACAAGGTGCTCCATGCGTTCCAGCTCAATAAAGGTCTCATTTACCGGCAAACCATAGAACTGTGGGCCGTTGAGTGAGCAGAAGGCTTCGAAATGGTCCAGCGCATTCATCTCTTCAAACACGGTGGCATAGCTGCCTAGTGCGGTCGGTGCATTAAAGCATCCAGCACACCCACAGCTTGACTCTTTGCGATGACGTGCGTGCGGCGCTGAGTCGGTACCGAGGAAGGCGCGCGTAAACCCGCTGGCAACCAGTTCACGCAGCGCCTGTTGGTGGACGTTACGTTTGAGGATCGGCAGGCAGTACAGGTGAGGACGAATCCCGCCAACCAGCATGTGGTTGCGGTTAAACATCAGGTGCTGTGGCGTAATAGTCGCTGCCAGAAGCTCGTTACCGTCGCGCACGTATTCGGCAGCATCTTTGGTAGTGATATGCTCGAACACTACTTTCAGCGAGGTCAAACGCTGGCGCAGCGGTTCCATCACCGTTTCAATAAAGCGCGCTTCGCGATCGAAAATATCGATATCTGCATGCGTCACTTCGCCGTGCACCAGCAGCGGCATACCCAATTTTTCCATCCTCTCCAGCACCGGCATGATGGCGTCAATAGAGGTTACACCATGCGTCGAGTTGGTGGTGGCATTGGCCGGATAGAGTTTTGCTGCGGTGAATACGCCTTCGTTAAATCCACGTTCCAGCTCGTTGGGATCCAACGTATCCGTTAAGTAGCAGGTCATTAATGGTGTGAAGTCGTGTCCAGCAGGTACCGCGTCAAGAATGCGCTGGCGATAAGCGATAGCCGCGTCAACCGTGGTGACGGGCGGTGCCAGGTTCGGCATGACAATGGCGCGACCATAAATTTCACTGGTGTAGGGCACGACAGTTTTTAACATGTCGCCATCGCGAAAGTGAAGATGCCAGTCGTCTGGGCGGCGGATCTTTAAAACCTGGGATGGTGCAGTCATTAATATGCTCCGGCTGAGGATAGTCTTTTTTGCCGGAAACAAAGGATAAGCGGAAACGTTTTCGTTTGCACGAAAAAAAAGGGCGCATCGGCGCCCTCAGTTTTATTAGTCGGTGAACGGGATGATGATTTCCCCCGGTTTCACCTCAATTCCCTTCGCCAGTTTTTTCGCCAGTGCTTCACTCTGGCTACTGTCATCCTGCAGAATGTAGGCTGGCTGCTGGTTGAAATAGTTACGCAGCGACTGGTTTAAATAAGGCATCAGCGTTTGCAGTACCGACTGCATTTTTTCTGGTGTAACGGTCGCATCCACGACTTCCATCTCTTGCAGATAAATTGCGCCTTTCTCTTTGTTGAATACCGGTAAGGCTTTTAACTTCAGCTTCATGGTCGCTTTTTGGCTGCCAAACAGGGAATTCATGTCCAGGTTGGCATCACCGGTCAGCGTCACTTTATTGGGTTCTTCACGGCCAATCTGACTGGCGAGATTATTTAGTACGATGTGTGCTTCAGCAACGCCGGGCAAGCCGATATCTTTAGAAAAGTTATTATGCTTTGCCAGGGCCTGATTAATTTCTTGCTCGCTAACCGTGTATTGCGTGAGTTGATTACAACCAACCAACAGGCCGCTGACAATCAGTGCAGCGGCAAAAAAAAACTTTTTCATGGGGTTCCTCAACATGATGCATGTGGCGTAATCGTGACACAAAGCATCATCGAGTACCAGCGCCCCGGACGCCAGCAGAAAAAACTGAAAAGCGCCCGGACGCAGGTTCGGCTATCAGGCGTCTGGCTCCAGCATGCCTCTCGTTGGGCGTTTGAGACTGAATTGCCAGCCCAGCGCCAGGAAGGTGATGAGGCCGATAATACCGAGCATCATCCAGGGCAACTCAGGCTGTGCCAGGGCTTTACCCATGTCAAACAGCCAGCCGCCGCCGATATATCCAATTGCGCCTCCGATAGCGAGCCCCAGTCGACTGAAGCCCATATAGCTTCCTCTGGCACGTGCATTCGCCAGTGAGGCGCTAAGGGTTTCACGCGCTGGTTCGGCGATGATCGAGCCAATATAGAACGTACAGATCAGGGTGAACAACTGCTGCAAATTCCCCACCAGACCGATCGGCATCATGCTCAGAGACATCACCAGCAGACCGGCCATCAGACGATGTTCAAGGCGAAAACGTTTTTCACTCCAGCGGGCAATTGGGTAGAGCAGCGTCAATGAGAGGCACGCCTCGATGGCATACATCCATTTCACGGCGGCCGGTGAACCTGCGATGTCGTTCACCATGATTGGCAGCATCAGCATCACCTGTACCGCCAGCATGTAATAGCCCGCCAGCGTCAGCACATAGGTGACAAAGCGCTTGTCATGCATCACGTGGCTCATCCCTTCGCGCACTGGAATTTTCACCGTCGACAGCTTCCATGCCGGGAGCAGCCAGGCGTTAAACGCCGCGCACAGAACGAACAAAATTGCGCCGGTGGCACAGACGAGACGAAAATCGTATTGCAATAACCAACTGCCAAGCAACGCGCCAACCACGGCCCCGGCGCTATCCTGCATCATCAGAATAGAGAAAAAGCGCCCACGCTTTTCCGGGCGGATCAGTTTAACCACCAGCGCCGAGCGGGGTGGGTCGAATAGTGTACCGCCCAGTCCGGAGAGAAAGCAGGAAAACCACAGCAGCCACGGCTCATGGGCAATGCCCATGGTGGCGAACCCGGCAGCGCGCATCAGCATGCCGGTGACGATCATCGGTTTTGCACCGAAACGGTCCGCAATAGCACCGCCGAAAATACCCAACCCCTGCTGGATAAATTGACGTAATCCTAGTGCAATACCGACCATCACGGCGGCCCAGCCCATTTGGTCGACGAAACGAATTGAGATCAGTGGGAAAACGACGAAGAAACCCAGCACGACCAGCATATTATCGATGAGAAGGAAGTATTTACCCAGGTTCCTTGCCTGCGAGACTTGCGACATTTCCCCTCCAGGGAAAAACTCGTCACTCTGGATAGAGTTTAAAAGATAAGCACCTCCTATTCTGCGGTGTCGTCATCGCTTTTCCCACCCTTCGCGGGACAATATTTTTTTATCAAAAGTCCGTCTTGATAGAGAGTTTTCATCAAAATGTGTGAATAATTCAAAAAATGGCATTTTGCTCTTTTCACAGGGTGTATTCGCACAGGTATAGTAATGCGAATAGCGTATTGAAGACGTTACGGGAAGGAGTAGGTATAGAATGTTTGGCTATCGCAGTAACGTGCCAAAAGTGCGCTTAACCACCGACCGCCTGGTCGTGCGTTTAGTGCATGAGCGTGATGCCTGGCGTCTGGCAGATTATTACGCAGAAAATCGTCATTTCTTAAAACCCTGGGAACCTATTCGCGATGAAAGCCACTGCTATCCGTCCGGCTGGCAGGCGCGTCTGAGCATGATCTCTGAGTTTCATAAACAGGGCACCGCCTATTATTTTGCGCTGCTCGATCCTGACGAAAAAGAGATTATCGGCGTTGCGAACTTCTCAAACGTGGTGCGGGGATCCTTCCATGCCTGTTATCTCGGCTACTCCATTGCGCAGAAATGGCAGGGGCAGGGGCTAATGTATGAAGCCTTAACCTCGGCCATTCGTTATATGCAGCGCACGCAGCATATTCACCGCATTATGGCTAACTACATGCCACATAATAAGCGCAGCGGTGACCTGCTGGCGCGACTGGGTTTTGAAAAAGAAGGGTATGCCAAAGACTACCTGCTGATTGACGGGCAGTGGCGCGATCACGTGCTGACGGCGTTGACCACATCAGAATGGACCCCCGGCCGCTAAGTTTCAGATGCAGCCATGATTAATGGAGAAGACGATGAAATACGAATTAACCGCCACCGAAGCACGAGTGATTGGCTGTTTATTAGAAAAACAAGTGACCACGCCGGAACAGTACCCACTCTCCGTTAATGGAGTCGTAACAGCCTGCAATCAAAAAACGAATCGTGAACCGGTGATGAACCTGTCGGAATCGGACGTGCAGGAGCAGTTGGATAACCTGGTTAAGCGACATTTTCTGCGCACGGTGAGCGGTTTTGGCAATCGCGTCACGAAATATGAGCAGCGTTTCTGCAACTCTGAATTTGGCAATCTGAAGCTTAGTGCCGCAGAGGTGGCCATAATCACCACACTGCTGCTGCGGGGCGCTCAGACGCCTGGTGAACTGCGTAGCCGCGCATCCCGTATGTACGAATTCAGCGATATGGCCGAAGTGGAGTCGACGCTGGAAAATCTGGCGAACCGGGAAGATGGGCCTTATGTGATCCGCCTGGCGCGTGAGCCGGGCAAACGTGAAAGTCGCTATATGCACCTGTTTTGTGGTGAGGTTGATGAAGCCATTGCCGCGGCAGATGAACCCCCTGTAGCCTCCGGTGATCTGCAGGCGCGCGTGGAAGCGCTGGAAACGGAAGTCGCAGAGCTTAAGCAGCGACTTGATTCCTTGCTGGCGCACCTGGGAGACTAACGTGAAAAAATTACGTATCGGCGTAGTCGGCCTGGGCGGTATTGCACAAAAGGCCTGGCTACCCGTGCTAGGCACCTCCGCGGACTGGACGCTGCAAGGCGCATTTTCACCTTCACGCGATAAAGCACAGCGTATCTGTGACACCTGGCGAATACCCTACGTGGATTCATTGAAGAATCTGGCGCAAACCTGCGACGCGGTTTTCGTCCATTCCAGTACCGCGACGCACTATGCGGTAGTTAGTGAATTGCTGAATGCCGGAGTTCACGTGTGTGTGGATAAACCGCTGGCGGAAAACCTGCACGAGGCTGAGCAACTGGTCGAGCTGGCCGCGCGGAAAAAACTCACGCTGATGGTCGGGTTTAACCGTCGATTTGCACCGCTGTACCAGGTTCTCAAAACCCAGTTAAGCACCGCAGCGTCTGTACGTATGGATAAGCACCGTACGGATAGCGTTGGGCCGCACGATCTGCGCTTCACTCTGCTGGACGACTATCTGCACGTGGTCGATACCGCTTTGTGGCTGGCGGGAGGGCAGGCGCAGTTAAATAACGGCACGCTGCTGACCAATGAATCTGGTGCGATGCTCTACGCCGAGCATCATTTTTCTGTCGGTCAAATGCAGATAACGACCAGTATGCATCGCCGTGCCGGTAGCCAGCGCGAGAGCGTGCAGGCGGTGACGGACGGCGGCCTGATTGACGTCACTGATATGCGGGAATGGCGGGAAGAGCGTGGGCAAGGTGTTGTTCATAAGCCGATAGCGGGCTGGCAAACGACCTTAGAACAGCGTGGTTTTGCCGGATGTGCCCGTCATTTCATTGAGTGCGTGCAAAATCAGACGGTTCCCCAAACGGCAGGCGAGCAGGCGCTACTGGCCCAGCGTGTTGTTGAAAAGCTGTGGCGGGAGGCGATGGCTGAATAACCCCCTGTAACATCTGGCGGTAGTAATTCATTGTAATCCAGGTACTATATGCCCACTCAAAATAACACCTCTTTTCAACCATAGGCTGGTTTGTCGGCCTGATAAGGTGCCAGGGGGTCGCCATCAGGCACAGCAAAAGTGTCGGATGGCGACGAGAATGCCTTATCCGACCTACGGGCAGGTTTGTCGGGGTTTTGCCTCAGAGTCTGGAATACAACATAGATGAATTTATTAAAGTCGCTGGCAGCCGTCAGCTCGATGACGATGTTTTCACGTGTGCTGGGTTTTGCGCGTGATGCGATTGTCGCCAGAATCTTTGGTGCAGGGATGGCGACAGATGCCTTTTTTGTGGCATTCAAACTTCCTAACCTGTTGCGCCGAATTTTTGCCGAAGGCGCATTTTCGCAGGCATTTGTGCCGATTCTTGCTGAGTACAAAAGCAAGCAGGGGGAAGATGCTACCCGCGTGTTTGTTGCCTACGTTTCCGGACTGCTGACGCTGGCGCTGGCCGTGGTGACGGTAGCCGGGATGTTGGCTGCGCCATGGGTGATATTAGTCACCGCGCCGGGATTTGCCGACACAGCGGATAAATTTGCGCTGACCACTCAACTGCTGCGGATCACTTTTCCCTATATTCTACTGATTTCACTGGCCTCACTCGTTGGTGCGATCCTTAATACCTGGAACCGCTTTTCCATTCCTGCGTTTGCCCCGACCTTTCTGAATATCAGCATGATCGGCTTCGCGCTATTTGCGGCACCCTATTTTAACCCGCCGGTGCTGGCGCTGGCGTGGGCCGTTACGGTTGGCGGCGTGCTACAGCTGATTTATCAGCTTCCGCACTTGAAGAAAATTGGCATGCTGGTGCTGCCGCGCGTGAACTTCCGTGATGCGGGGGCGATGCGTGTCGTCAAGCAAATGGGCCCGGCGATCCTTGGGGTATCTGTCAGCCAGATTTCACTGATCATCAATACGATTTTCGCCTCGTTTCTGGCCTCTGGCTCAGTTTCATGGATGTATTATGCCGACCGTCTGATGGAGTTTCCGTCCGGTGTTCTGGGCGTGGCGCTGGGGACTATCCTGCTGCCATCGCTGTCCAAAAGCTTTTCCAGCGGTAATCATGATGAATATTGTCGCCTGATGGACTGGGGCCTGCGCTTGTGTTTCCTGTTGGCATTACCGAGTGCCGTAGCGTTGGGTATTCTGGCCAAACCGCTGACGGTGTCTCTGTTCCAGTACGGTAAATTTACCGCCTTTGATGCCGCGATGACCCAGCGTGCGCTGGTGGCGTACTCGGTAGGTTTGATTGGCTTGATCGTGGTGAAAGTGTTGGCTCCGGGCTTTTACTCGCGCCAGGATATTAAAACGCCAGTGAAGATTGCCATTGTGACGCTGATTATGACCCAGGTGATGAACCTGGCGTTTATCGGGCCGTTAAAGCATGCCGGGCTGTCGCTGTCGATTGGTCTGGCGGCATGTCTGAACGCTTCACTGCTGTACTGGCAACTGCGGAAACAGAAAATCTTTACCCCACAACCGGGCTGGAGCTGGTTCCTGGCGCGTCTGGTGATTTCCGTGCTGGTGATGTCTGCGGTGCTGGTTGGGATGCTCTACATCATGCCGGATTGGTCGCAGGGAACGATGTTGTGGCGTCTGCTGCGTCTGATGGCGGTCGTGGTGGCAGGTATTGCCGCTTACTTCGCAGCACTCGCCGTACTGGGCTTTAAAGTAAAAGAGTTTGTGCGCCGGACGGCGTAAAGGATCAATGCCGGATGGCGGCATAACGCCGTATCCGGCCTACAAAAGGCGTAGGCCTGATAAGCAAAACGTTATCAGGCTGACATCAAATAGAGAATTTTTTCCCGCCGCGGTGCGCAGCAGAGGTTTGACCGTTTGCGCCATACAACGCCGGTTCCTGGTGCGGTTTCAGCACTTGTATTGCTTGTTGATTACGCTCGATCTGCCCTTCCAGCAGCCAACCGTTGTGCTGGTTGAGGTCGCGTAAATGCTGTGTTTTCTTGGTGATAGTCTGCCAGCGTTCAGCAATCTCATCATTGGCGCTGCGCGTGGCGTCATGTTCCAGGCGGCGCTGCTGCTCAAGATAATCAAGGGTTGCCAGCAAGGAGCTTTTTTCTTCTGTAATACGCTGTAGCTGGCTGCCGTTGATATGCCCTGCGGAAAGCTGCTGCTGTTCAGCATCCATTACCGTTTTCAGGTCATTGAGGACGGTCGTCATCTGGTCAAGTATTTCTGACAAACGAGTCATACTTTATTTACTCTGTAGGTAGCTCTGCGCCTCGCGAATCAGCGAGTCGGCAATTTTTCCGGTATCCATTTTCAATTCACCGTTACGGATTGCGGTTTTCAGTGCTTCCACGCGTTCCATATTGATGTCATTGGTTCCGGGCTGCATCAGTTTGGCCTGGGCGTCGCTCAGCATGACGCTGGTGCTGGTGGTCGCGGTGGTTTTTTCCTTCCGCGCTTTTTGTACCGGCGCATCGCTGGTTTCACGCGGCTGAACGGTGCTTACTGGCTTCAATGGTGAGGTACGATCAATGCTCATTTTATTTTTCCTCATCGAGGGGTTACGCTATAGCGGCCCGCTGTAATCATTGGTTGTTTATCTATCGGCACACGCTAAAAAATCTTTAACCTATTATAGGTTAATAAGAATATTCCCATCAGAATCGACGACGCCGCTCACCACCTGGCCTGAAATCATCCGCACTCGCGCATTCTGTGCGACAGCGGCGTTGTTCAGCGCTTTACCTTCGGCATTGACCCGAAAGCCATCTCCGTTGGCAATAACCAGTACGCGCTGACCGGCCTTGATCCGCCATGCCTGGCGCAACATCGAAAGCTGTATCGGTTGGCCCGGCACCAGATCGCGCAGGCTCACTGCATCTTGCACCTGACTCATATCCAGCACCGCGCGCGGCGGTAGTTGGTCCAGTCGACCACGTTTCAGCGTTACGCTGGCTGGGGTCAGGGGGCTACCTCGCGCTACGGACGCAGCGGCAACAACGTAGTTTCCCGTCGCCTGCACGTTCACCTGCAGATAACGTTTTTCGTTGGCACAGCGGGCCAGCACATTCACATTACCCCACAGTTTCGCGCTACCTGACACGCTTAATGCTGGTTGCTCACAGCTCGGCAGTAAGTTAGGTGACGTTCGGATAGTGACCACCACCTCATCGCTAAATCCGGCCAGGCGCTGGGAAAACCATGCCGTTAGCTGCGAATTCAGGTCTTGCGCCAGCGTCATAGGGCTGAACAGCAGTGCTGCCACGACTATTCCACGTTTAAACGTTTGCATCAAAACCTCGCGCTTTTTCAGGTAGTGGCAGGATTTTACCTGTGTGACGCAGTCATCAACGCAACAAATAGCGACGCATTTTGCGTTTATTCCGGCGATAACGCGCGCGTAATGGGATTTAAGCTGTCGGCTGAATTTTGTCATTTGCGGAGGAGATATGCTCGATAAGCTCGACGCCGCCTTACGTTTTCAACAGGAAGCGCTGAATTTGCGCGCCCAACGCCAGGAAATATTGGCGGCCAACATTGCCAATGCCGACACGCCGGGGTACCAGGCGCGCGATCTGGATTTCGCCAGTGAATTAAAAAAAGTCATGGTGCGAGGACGGGAAGAAACCGGCGGCGTTTCGTTGACGCTGACCTCTGCACAACACATCCCAGCCCAGACCGTTTCTGCGCCGTCTACGGAGCTGCTCTACCGTATTCCTGACCAGCCGTCTCTTGATGGCAACACGGTAGATATGGACCGGGAGCGCACGCAATTTGCAGACAACAGCCTCAAGTATCAAATGGGGCTGACGGCGCTGGGTGGACAAATCAAAGGCATGATGAACGTGCTGCAAGGAGGGAACTAATTCGTGGCGCTGTTAAATATTTTTGATATCGCAGGTTCTGCGCTGACGGCTCAGTCTAAACGCCTGAACGTCGCGGCCAGCAACATGGCGAATGCGGATAGCGTCAGCGGACCCGACGGTCAGCCGTATCGCGCGAAGCAGGTTGTTTTTCAGGTAGATGCTGCGCCAGGTGCGGCAACCGGTGGCGTAAAAGTTGCTGACGTCATTGAAAGTCAGGCGCCGGATAAGCTGGTTTATGAACCCGGTAATCCGCTGGCCGATGCGAACGGCTACGTAAAAATGCCGAATGTGGACGTTGTTGGCGAGATGGTCAACACCATGTCTGCCTCACGTAGCTACCAGGCAAACGTCGAAGTGCTCAACACCGTGAAAAGCTTGATGCTTAAAACGCTGACGCTAGGCCAGTAAAGGAGGCGCACATGTCTATTGCTGTAAAAATGAATGACCCGAGCACGACGGGGGTTAATGCCGCCACGGGGAACAGCTCCCTGACGGGCAGCAACGCCGCTGACCTGCAAAGCAGCTTTCTTACGCTGCTGGTTGCACAACTGAAAAACCAGGACCCTACCAACCCGCTGCAAAACAACGAACTGACTACCCAGTTGGCGCAAATCAGTACCGTGAGCGGGATTGAGAAGCTGAACACCACGTTAGGGTCAATCTCCGGGCAGATCGACAACAGTCAGTCGCTGCAGGCCAGTACTCTGATTGGCCACGGGGTCATGATCCCGGGTACCACCATCCTGACCGGTAAAGGGACAGAAGAGGGTGCCAAAACCACGACGACACCATTTGGAATTGAGCTGCAGCAACCGGCAGATAAGGTTACCGCAACCATTACCGATAAAGACGGCAAAGTGGTGCGCACCATTGACATTGGCGGGTTGAAAGCAGGCGTTCATACCTTTACCTGGGACGGCACCATGACCGATGGCACGGATGCACCAAGCGGTTCTTACAACGTGTCAATTGCTGCCAGTAATGGCGGAACGCAACTGGTGGCCCAGCCGCTTCAGTTTGCGCTGGTGCAGGGCGTTATTCGCAGTAACGGCGGTAATACGCTGGATCTGGGCACCTATGGAACCACCACCCTCGACGAAGTACGGCAGATAATTTAAGCCTTCACACTTATCAGGAGTAAGTCATGGCCTTTTCTCAAGCGGTCAGCGGTCTGAACGCTGCAGCGACCAACCTCGATGTCATTGGTAACAACATCGCCAACTCCGCCACCTACGGTTTTAAATCTGGCACGGCATCTTTTGCCGATATGTTTGCCGGTTCGAAAGTCGGTTTGGGCGTTAAAGTTGCGGGTATTACTCAGGACTTTACCGACGGTACGACCACCAACACCGGACGTGGTCTGGACGTTGCTATCAGCCAGAACGGTTTTTTCCGTATGGTAGACAGCAACGGTTCCGTTTTCTACAGCCGTAACGGTCAGTTCAAGCTCGATGAAAACCGCAATATCGTTAACATGCAGGGGCTGCAGCTGACGGGCTATCCGGCTACCGGTACACCGCCAACCATACAGCAGGGTGCGAACCCGGCACCGATCACTATCCCGAATACGCTGATGGCGGCTAAATCAACCACCACTGCGTCAATGCAGGTCAACCTGAACTCCACTGACAAAGTGCCAACCAAGACTCCGTTTAATGCAAGCGATGCGGATTCCTACAACAAAAAAGGCAGTGTTACCGTTTTCGATAGCCAGGGTAACGCTCATGACATGAACATTTTTTATGTCAAAAATTCGAAAAGCAACGTCTGGGAAGTCTTCACTCAAGATGCTTCTACCGGCGATCCCGCAGAACCTGCTGGGTTTATGCAGTTTAGCGAAAACGGTGTGTTTTTAGGGATTAGCACCACGGCAACTGGGGCGCCAGCAGGAACGGATATCAACATCAAAACTGGGAAGATTAATGGCGCAACTGAAGCCACCTTCTCCCTGAGTTTCCTGAACTCCATGCAGCAGAACACCGGTGCCAACAACATCGTTGCCACGAATCAGAACGGCTACAAGCCGGGCGATCTGGTGAGCTACCAGATTAACAATGACGGTACCGTGGTCGGTAACTACTCCAACGAACAGCAACAGGTTCTGGGGCAGATCGTGCTGGCAAACTTTGCCAACAACGAAGGTCTGGCGTCTCAGGGCGACAACGTCTGGGCGGCGACTCAGTCTTCCGGCGTGGCGCTGCTGGGTACCGCAGGCGAAGGTAACTTCGGCAAGCTGACCAACGGTGCGCTGGAAGCGTCAAACGTGGATTTGAGTAAAGAACTGGTGAATATGATTGTCGCCCAGCGTAACTATCAGTCGAACGCGCAGACCATCAAAACCCAGGATCAGATCCTCAACACGCTGGTCAACCTGCGCTAAGCGCCTGACGGGATGGCTTAATGGATCACGCAATTTATACCGCCATGGGCGCGGCCAGTCAGACGCTGAATCAACAGGCGGTGACGGCCAGCAACCTGGCAAACGCCTCCACGCCAGGGTTTCGTGCGCAGCTCAATGCACTGCGCGCGGTTCCTGTAGAAGGATTGTCTTTACCAACGCGTACGCTGGTGGTGGCCTCCACGCCGGGGGCCGATATGACGCCCGGTCAGATGGACTATACCTCCCGCCCGCTGGATGTGGCGCTGCAACAAGATGGCTGGTTGTCTGTGCAGACCGCGGACGGTAGCGAAGGATATACCCGTAATGGCGCCATTCAGGTAAGCCCTACGGGTGAACTGACTATTCAGGGACACCCGGTAATTGGCGAAGCCGGACCGATAGCCGTACCGGAAGGTTCAGAAGTCACCATTGCGGCGGACGGGACCATTTCTGCACTTAACCCTGGCGATCCGGCTAATACGGTCGCGCCAGTGGGGCGGTTGAAGCTGGTGAAGGCTACAGGGCTTGAAGTGCAACGTGGCGATGACGGTATGTTCCGTCTGACCCAGGCCGCACAGGCCACCCGTGGCGCGACGTTGCAGGCCGACCCCAGCATCCGTGTGATGTCTGGCGTGCTGGAAGGCAGTAACGTTAAACCGGTTGCTGCGATGAGCGACATGATCGCCAACGCCCGCCGCTTTGAAATGCAGATGAAAATTATCAGTAGCGTGGATGATAACGCGGGCCGCGCCAACCAACTGCTGTCGATGAGTTAATACAGGACATTTTATGATCAGTTCATTATGGATCGCCAAAACCGGCCTGGATGCGCAGCAAACCAACATGGATGTGATTGCCAACAACCTGGCAAACGTCAGCACCAACGGATTTAAGCGCCAACGTGCCGTATTTGAAGATCTGTTGTACCAGACGATTCGTCAGCCTGGCGCACAGTCTTCTGAACAGACCACACTGCCGTCTGGTTTGCAGATTGGTACCGGCGTACGTCCGGTTGCGACCGAGCGTTTACACAGCCAGGGTAACCTGTCGCAGACCAACAACAGTAAAGATGTGGCGATTAAAGGCCAGGGCTTTTTCCAGGTCATGTTGCCCGATGGTACGTCCGCTTATACCCGCGACGGTTCTTTCCAGGTGGATCAGAACGGTCAGTTGGTGACGGCGGGTGGTTTTCAGGTTCAGCCTGCCATCACCATTCCGGCTAACTCGCTCAGTATCACCATTGGACGCGACGGTATTGTCAGTGTGACCCAACAGGGGCAGGCGGCACCTGTTCAGGTCGGGCAGCTTAACCTGACAACCTTCATGAACGATACCGGTCTGGAAAGCATTGGTGAGAATCTGTACACCGAAACGCAGTCATCCGGTGCGCCGAATGAGAGCACGCCAGGGCTGAACGGCGCGGGTCTGCTGTATCAGGGCTATGTTGAAACCTCTAACGTCAACGTGGCGGAAGAGCTGGTAAACATGATCCAGGTTCAGCGCGCTTACGAAATCAACAGTAAAGCGGTATCGACCACCGATCAGATGCTGCAAAAACTGACGCAACTCTAAAGTGGAGCCCGGTGGGGTGAAAACCTCACCGGCACACTGATTTTGAAGATGACCGCAATGCGAAAATACGCGCTTCACCCATACCCAATTTTAGCCCTGCTGGTGGTTTCACTAACAGGATGTGCCTGGATCCCGGCCACGCCGCTCGTGCAGGGCGCAACGTCTGCCCAGCCCGTTCCAGGTCCAACGCCGGTGGCGAATGGCTCAATCTTCCAGTCGGCACAACCGATTAACTATGGTTATCAGCCACTCTTTGAAGATCGTCGTCCACGCAATATTGGCGATACGCTGACCATCGTATTGCAGGAAAACGTCAGCGCGAGCAAAAGCTCTTCGGCGAACGCCAGTCGCGACGGCAAGACAAACTTTGGCTTTGATACCGTACCGCGCTATCTGGAAGGATTGTTCGGTAACGAACGTGCAGACGTAGAAGCCTCAGGCGGTAACTCCTTTAACGGTAAAGGCGGCGCGAACGCCAGAAATACCTTCAGCGGTACGCTGACCGTAACGGTCGATCAGGTACTGGTGAATGGCAACTTACATGTCGTGGGTGAAAAACAGATCGCTATAAATCAGGGCACTGAATTCATCCGCTTCTCCGGGGTTGTTAACCCGCGCACCATCAGTGGCAGCAACTCCGTACCGTCAACGCAGGTTGCGGATGCGCGTATTGAGTACGTCGGCAACGGCTACATCAATGAAGCGCAGAATATGGGCTGGTTGCAGCGTTTCTTCCTTAACTTGTCGCCGATGTAAGCGAGGTACCCAGTGTTTAAATCTTTTGTTGGAATGGTACTGGTGCTGATAACCACCTTTGCGCATGCTGACCGTATTCGTGACCTGACCAGCGTTCAGGGGGTGCGGGAAAACTCGTTGATAGGTTATGGGCTGGTAGTCGGTCTGGATGGTACGGGTGACCAGACCACACAGACGCCGTTTACGACGCAAACGCTCAATAACATGCTTTCGCAGTTGGGGATAACCGTGCCAACTGGCACCAATATGCAGTTGAAAAACGTGGCGGCGGTGATGGTTACCGCGTCGTTTCCTGCATTCGGTCGTCAGGGACAAACCATCGACGTAGTGGTCTCCTCTATGGGGAATGCCAAAAGCCTGCGCGGCGGTACGCTGCTGATGACCCCGTTAAAAGGGGTCGATAGTCAGGTGTATGCCTTGGCTCAGGGGAATATTTTGGTGGGCGGTGCGGGCGCGGCTGCAGGTGGCAGTAGCGTACAGGTTAACCAGCTCAATGGTGGACGCATTACCAATGGCGCGATTATCGAACGTGAATTACCCAGCCAGTTCGGCGGTGGTAACACCATTAATCTGCAGCTTAATAATGAAGATTTCACGATGGCGCAGCAGATTACCGACACCATCAACCGCGCGCGTGGCTTTGGTAGCGCAACAGCATTGGATGCCCGAACCATTCAGGTGCGCGTGCCAAGCGGTAACAGCTCGCAGGTGCGTTTCCTCGCTGATATCCAGAATATTGAGGTGAACGTTACGCCGCAGGATGCGAAAGTGATTATCAACTCGCGCACCGGATCTGTCGTCATGAACCGCGAAGTGACGCTGGATAGCTGTGCTGTGGCACAGGGCAACTTGTCGATTACGGTAAACCGCCAGGCGAACGTCAGCCAGCCGGACACACCATTTGGCGGTGGACAAACCGTGGTGACGCCTCAAACCCAGATTGACCTGCGCCAGAGCGGTGGTTCGCTGCAAAGCGTGCGTTCCAGCGCCAACCTGAACAATGTGGTACGTGCGCTGAATGCGCTGGGGGCAACGCCGATGGATCTGATGTCCATTCTGCAATCGATGCAGAGCGCGGGTTGCTTACGCGCCAAACTGGAAATCATCTAATGATTGGTGACAGCAAACTGTTGACCAGCGCTGCCTGGGATGCGCAATCACTGAACGAACTGAAAGCGAAAGCGGGTCAGGACCCGGCGGCGAATATCCGTCCGGTCGCCCGTCAGGTTGAAGGGATGTTCGTGCAGATGATGCTGAAAAGCATGCGTGAAGCGCTGCCGAAAGATGGCGTGTTTAGCAGCGATTCAACGCGCTTGTATACCAGTATGTATGACCAACAAATTGCGCAGCAAATGACCGCAGGCAAAGGTCTGGGGCTGGCTGAAATGATGGTCAAGCAGATGACTGAAGGGCAAGCGCAACCTGCGGATGACGCGCCGCAGGTGCCGATGAAGTTTTCACTGGAAACGGTGACCAGCTATCAAAATCAGGCACTGACGCAACTGGTCCGCAAAGCCATCCCCCGGGCGACGGAAAGCAATGATGAGCCGCTGTCAGGTGACAGTAAAGACTTCCTCGCCCAGCTATCGCTGCCAGCTAAGCTGGCCAGCCAGCAAAGCGGGGTCCCGCATCATCTGATTCTGGCACAGGCGGCGCTGGAATCCGGATGGGGGCAGCGACAAATTCGCCGTGAGAACGGTGAACCGAGCTTTAACATTTTTGGTGTGAAGGCTTCAGGAAGCTGGAAAGGTCCAACCACTGAAATCACCACGACTGAATATGAGAACGGTGAGGCGAAAAAGGTGAAAGCCAGATTCCGTGTCTATAGCTCTTACCTTGAAGCGTTGTCGGATTATGTCGGTCTGATATCGCGTAACCCGCGCTATGCGGCAGTGACCGCTGCCGCGACCGCCGAGCAAGGGGCGCAGGCATTGCAAAATGCGGGTTACGCCACAGACCCTAACTATGCGCGAAAATTAACCAGCATGATCCAGCAGTTGAAATCGATGAGTGAAAAAGTGAGCAAAACCTACAGCACGAACATCGATAATCTCTTTTAAATAGCTCAAGTCTACCGACCTGCTGCCGATAATAACGAGTATTGAAGGATTACAAGGAACCTCCATGTCCAGCTTGATTAATAACGCGATGAGTGGACTCAGCGCAGCGCAGGCCGCGTTGAATACTGCCAGTAACAACATCTCCAGCTATAACGTTGCCGGATATACCCGACAGACGACAATTATGGCGCAAGCGAACAGCACGCTGGGTGCGGGGGGCTGGGTAGGCAATGGTGTCTATGTTTCTGGTGTACAACGTGAATATGACTCCTTTATCACTAACCAGTTGCGAGCAGCGCAGAACCAGAGCAGCGGTCTGACGACACGTTATGAGCAAATGTCAAAAATCGACAATCTGCTTTCCAGCAAAACCAGTTCTATTTCGACCTCCATGCAGGACTTTTTTACCAGCCTGCAAACGCTGGTCAGCAACGCCGAAGATCCGGCGGCACGCCAGGCGCTAATCGGTAAAGCTGATGGGTTGGTGAATCAGTTTAAAACGACCGACCAGTATCTGCGCGATCAGGATAAGCAGGTCAACACCGCGATTAAAGCCAGCGTTGATCAGATCAACAACTATTCGAAACAAATTGCCAGCCTCAACGACCAGATTTCTCGTATGACAGGCGTCGGCGCAGGTGCGTCTCCTAACGACCTGCTTGACCAGCGAGATCAGCTGGTCAGTGAATTGAATCAGATTGTCGGTGTTGAAGTCAGCGTTCAGGATGGTGGCACTTACAACCTGACCATGGCCAACGGCTATTCGCTGGTGCAGGGCAGCAATGCACGTCAACTGGCGGCAGTGCCTTCCAGCGATGATCCTAATCGTACAACCGTGGCATACGTTGATGGCGTTGCCGGAGCTGTTGAAATTCCGGAGAAACTGCTGAATACCGGTTCACTGGGCGGACTGCTCACCTTCCGTTCTCAGGAACTGGATCAGACGCGTAATACCCTCGGCCAACTGGCGCTTGCATTTGCCAGTGCATTTAACGCCCAGCATAAAGAAGGTTTTGATGCCAACGGCGATCAGGGTAAGGATTTCTTTGCTATCGGCAGCCCGGAAGTCTTCAACAACGCGAAAAATACGGGCACAGGATCGTTAAGCGCTAAGATCACTGACAGCTCCGCTGTGCAGGCGACAGATTATAAAATCGTTTTTGATGGGACGGACTGGCAGGTTACTCGCCTGGCGGATAATACCAGCTTCAAAGCCACTGTAACCGGTGGAAAAATGTCCTTTGACGGGATGGAAATCACCGTTAATGCTGGCGCGAAAGCTAATGACAGTTTTACTGTAAAACCCGTGAGTAACGCTATCGTTGATATGAAAGTTATGGTGACTGATGAGTCGAAAATCGCCATGGCTCAAGTGTCTAAAAATGATACGGACCCCACCATCGATAAAGGCAAGAGCGACAACCGTAACGGTCAGAAACTGTTAGATCTGCAAACCAAAGCGACTGTCGGCAATAAGACCTTCAACGATGCATATGCCACGCTGGTAAGCGATGTCGGGAACAAAACCGCTACGCTGAAAACCAGTGCCACCACCCAGAACAACGTGGTGACACAGCTTTACCGGCAGCAACAGTCTATTTCCGGCGTTAACCTCGACGAAGAGTACGGTAATTTACAGCGTTTTCAGCAGTATTACCTGGCTAACGCGCAAGTGCTGCAGACCGCGAATGCGTTGTTTGATGCACTGATTAATATCCGCTAAGGGAGAGGGACACAATGCGTATCAGCACCCAGATGATGTACCAGCAGAATATGCGTGGCATCACTAACTCTCAGGCTGAATGGATGAAGTTCGGCGAGCAGATGTCAACGGGCAAACGCGTGATCAACCCATCAGACGATCCGATTGCCGCCTCGCAGGCCGTGGTACTTTCTCAGGCTCAGGCGCAGAACAGCCAATATACGCTGGCACGCTCATTCGCGACGCAAAAGGTGTCGCTGGAAGAGAATGTTCTGAGCCAGGTGACGACGGCAATTCAGGCTGCACAGGAAAAAATCGTTTATGCCGGGAACGGAACGTTAAGTGATGATGACCGTGCATCGCTGGCCACCGACCTACAGGGGATCCGCGATCAGCTGATGAACCTGGCAAACAGTACCGACGGTAATGGTCGCTATATTTTCGGTGGATATAAAACAGAATCCGCACCGTTTGCCCAGGCAGATGGCGCTTACAGCGGCGGTACAACAAACGTTACCCAACAGGTCGATGCCTCCCGAACCATGGTGATTGGTCATACTGGCGATAAAGTATTCGCCAACCTGACCAGCAACGCTGTACCGGAACCTGGTGGCGGCACTCAGGAAAAGAACCTGTTTAAAATGCTGGATAGCGCGATTGCAGAGCTCAAAATCCCGATTGCGGGTGATGATGTGGCAAAAGACAAAGCCGCTGCTGCCATTGATAAAACCAGCCGTGGCCTGAAAAACTCGTTGAATAACGTCCTGTCTGTTCGTGCAGAATTAGGTACGCAGCTGAGTGAATTAAGCTCGCTGGATTCACTGGGTGCCGATCGTGCATTAGGCCAAACTCAGCAGATGAGTAATCTGGTGGATGTCGACTGGAACGCCGCGATCTCGTCTTATGTCATGCAGCAGGCTGCGCTACAGGCATCCTATAAAGCGTTCACCGATATGCAGGGAATGTCGTTGTTCCAGCTCAATCGTTAACGCCTCGTTTTGAAACATATCTTGAAACTGGGTATGTTTGACTGCCCGCTCCTTTAACACCCCGGAGCGGGCATTTTTTTAGGCAACCGACGTCTTACTAAGCGACGGGTTCCCCGTCAGTCTTATGACCAACGCAATTGCACTGCTGAAGGTAGCCAACGCAACGACACCTTCCCAATTTGCCAGGGCGTAGACCTGACTTCCGAGAACCGAACCCAGCGCCATACCGATAAACACCATCGTAAACAGCAGCGCGTTCAATCGTCCTCGTGCCAGAGGTTCCAGGCTATAGACCAGATTCTGGTGAGCAACCAGGCTGGATTGCAATCCGAGATCAAAACCTACCGCCGAAAGGGCGATGAGCAGCCACTGCCCCTGAACGGGCAGGGCGGGTAACAAAAACATTAGTGCGAAAGATACCGTTACCAGCAAAGCACCCAATTGCGTCACTTTTGCCGCACCCACTTTATCGGCAAGATGGCCCGCCATCGGTGCGGCAAGCGCTCCGGCTGCTCCCGCGATACCAAAAGCACCCGCTATAGCGCTACCCATGTGGTAATGCTCAGATAACATCACCGCCAGCGTAGACCAGAAGGCGCTAAAAGCAATGGACAGAAAGCCTTGTGCCAGTGCTGCGCGGCGCAAGGTGGAATATCGTTGCCAAAGTTGCGCCATTGAGAGCATTAATGATGGATAGCTCAACGTGGAATGGACCGTAAAGCGAGGCAGTACTTTCCACATAATCGCGGTAATTACGGCAATGCTGACGGCAGCGAGTTGGTACATCTCGCGCCAGCCAAACGCTTCGCCCACCAGCCCACTGACGGTACGTGAGAGTAAAATCCCCAGCAGAAGGCCCGTCATCACGGTGCCCACCGTTTTTCCCTGCTTGCCTTCGGGCGCCAGTATTGCCGCCGCAGGCACAATATCTTGTGCCATGGTTGCCGCCATCCCCATCAGCAGGCTCACCAGTAATAGCGAATGCAACTGACCGGTAAAGCTACAGGCCAGCAGCAGCGCGGCAAGAGAGATGCTTTTCAGCAGGATTAATGTCCGGCGGTCATAACGATCGCCTAATGGCAATAAAAACAATATACCTAACGCATATCCCGCCTGGGTCAGCGTCGGGACCAACCCCATACCGGTGAGACTTAAGGCCAGATCCTGACCCATTAAAGGCAGAAGAGGCTGGGCGTAGTAGATAGCGGCCACGCTGAATCCGGCGCCCATTGCCAGAACAAAAATGACCCAACGGGAAAGTGCGGTATGTGTGTTCACAAATGATTCCTCAATCACAAGATGTGCGGCTATTTTTATCCTTCAGCGAGTGGCGCGGTAGCGAGCGCAGTGGTAAAACAGTTATACGTCAGACGTATGATGAAACTGAAAATGATAAAAAATGAGCGTATAGACAGGGTGGAGCTGATGCGTACGTTTGTACGTATTGTCGAAGCAGGATCGCTTTCGGCAGCGGCAAAACAGATAGGGACGACGCAGGCGACCGTTAGCCGACGGCTGCAATCGCTGGAAACGCTGCTGGGTGTGAAACTGCTTATGCGTACCACGCATGCAATGAAATTGACCGACGATGGCGAAAGAGGCTATCAGCATGCTAAGAAGATTATTGATGCCTGGCTGGCGCTGGAAGATGGACTTAATGTCACAGAAGATGAACCGGTGGGGACGTTGCGAGTCCGCGCACCGCATGCGTTCGGGCAACAACAACTACTTGAGCCACTTTTGCAGTTTCTTTCGCGCTATCCCCAGTTGGCAGTAGAGTGGATGCTTAACGATAAAACCGTTGATTTTCTGAGCGATAATATTGATTGCGCGATCAGGGTTGGTGCTGAGGTGAATCCGGCCACGGTTTCCGTCTTACTGGCTGAAGTTCCCCGTAGTATGGTGGTGAGTCCAGGACTGCTGGAGCAATATGGCGAGCTTTCTCATCCTGAGCAGTTATCAGCGCTGCCCTGGATTGCCGTGAACACGTTTTATCAGCATAGCGTTTCGTTGTTGCACCAATTGCGTAATGAGCCAGTCACGCTGAATATTTCACCCAGATTAAGCACAGACAGTATTTATGTCGCAAGAAATGCCGCGCTGGCGGGGTTGGGAGTGACAATTGTTTCAAGCTGGATGGTGGCGGAGGATATTGCCAATGGACGTCTGGTTGCGTTGCTACCTGAGTGGCATGCGGCGCCGTTGCCTGTACATTTGGTTTATCCGTGGGCGCGTTACTATCCGACCCGCTTACGCAAGTTTCTGGCCCTAATGAAGGATGTTATGCCGCAGCTGACGGGGATGAAAGGTGTAGATCAGATATAAAAAAGCCGACCCGAGGGCCGGCTTTGATATTGATTATGGCTTACTCAACAGGCTGTGGACGTGTTGCTGGCGCAGTCGCTTGATGCGTTGCGCTGTGTCCACCTGCGGCACCTTTGCCTTCAAAGGCGAATGCCGGACGCTGCCAGTCGCTATGACGCGGCGCTTCTGGCACATATTCCGGTGCCGGAGCGCGGGTCATTGGCGCGGTTGCATGGCTGTGCAGCTGTTCAGCATCAGCGCTTGCTGCGACAACTTCAGCCTTAACGACTTCAGTTTCGACGACAGGCGCGGCAACAACGTCTTTCGGCGCTGCAACCTCTTCAACAACTGGCGCTGTTTCCACAACTTCAGCAATCTCTTCAACCACTTCTGGCTGGGAGACAACGACGTCTACCGCTTCTTCGACAACCGGCGCAGTCACAACGTCAGCCACAGGTTCGGCTTCAGCGGCGATTTCTTCTGCTACGGGCGCATCAGATGCAGCGATAATTTGCGGTTGTTCCTCGACCGAGGTCGCAATCACTTCCGGATGCGTGGTTTCAACCTGTGTGGTTTCAACAACTGCGGCCTGAGGCTCAGCTACGACAACCTCTGGTTGCACGGCTTCAACCGGCGCAGGGGTATCCACAATATGTTCAACGGCAGCGGCAGCAACCTGAGGTTCTACGGCGACAGGTGCAGCTTGCTGCTGGATCATTTCCTGTTCGCGCTGTTCTTCAACCTGCTGATCCTGAGGACGTGCAACAGGGTAGCGGATCCAAACCTTACCGGACGCTAATTCAGGAGATGCGCAGGCGACCGTTAACGGCATCGGCGACTGAACCGGATAACGCTCGTCACGGTAACGACGACGACGCTGTCCACTGACGCGCAGATGGCGAGGAGAGCGGCGAGAACGACGCGGCATACCGTTGGAGTCACGAGCTTCGCTGTTGTCTTCCTGCTCAGTCGCAACGACGGCTGGCAGATCAACTTTCGCCAGTTCGGTGCGCTGTGCCGGTACCGGCTGCTCTGTTGGTTGAGCAACAGCAGTTTCAGCGATTGCAGCAACAGTAGCCACTTCGGCTTCAACCGCCGGACTGTCTGTGAAACGAACTTTCTGAGTCAACTGACGCTGTTTGCGGCGGGTTTGAGGCTGACGTACGCGCTCTTCCTGCTCGGTATCCTGCACAGGTTGTTCTGCCTGGTTCAGCTCTTTAACTTCCTGCTGAGCCTGACGCTTGTCATCGTTACGACGGCGGTTACGTTCGCGACGCGGCGCCTGCTGTTCATCACCGGATTTCGCTTTGTCTACAACATCAGTGGTTTGCTGGCGGTTATCGCGAGCTTCCGCATTTTGCTGCTGGGACTGACGACGGTTACGGCGGTTATCTTCACGGTTTTCGCCGTTTTCTGAACGTTCGCTACGGTTGTCACGGTCACCGCGATTATCACGGTTATCACGACGATCGTTACGGTCGCGACGATTGTTCTGACGCGGTTTACGACGATCCTGCTGGCGTTCGGTTTTCTCTTCAGCTTTCGGCGCAGGTTGTTCAACCGGTTTCACTTCTTCGCTACCACCGAAGATGGACTTCAGTGCGCCAAAGAAACGGCTAATCAAACCGGGCTGTGCGGCAACGGCTGCGGTTGCTGCTGCAGCTTTAGGCGCGGCGGCTTTCGCGGCAGGTTCCTGCAGAGCAGGGGCTGGCGGAACGTCAGGCATGGCGAAGGTGGCCAGCGCCGGTTGCTCAGGCTGTTTACGCTCGACGTACTCTTCTTCCGTCGGCAATGCCATTGCCTCTTCATGCAGTTTCGGCAGCAGGTAGCTCAGGGTCGGTGTTTCTTCCCCTTTGCGTACGCGCAGCACAGAATAGTGCGGGGTTTCCATCTGATCGTTTGGCACGATCACACAGCGCACGCCATTCTGACGCGTTTCGATAGCATTAACCGCGGTACGTTTTTCGTTAAGCAGGTAAGAGGCGATTGGCACAGGAACAATAGCGTGAACTTCTTGCGTATTTTCTTTCAGTGCTTCTTCTTCGATCAGACGCAGAATAGACAGCGACAGTGATTCGTTATCACGTACGGTACCGGTGCCGGAGCAGCGCGGGCACACGTGATGGCTGGATTCACCCAGAGACGGGCTCAGACGCTGACGAGACATCTCCAGCAGACCGAAGCGAGAAATATGGCTGATCTGAATACGCGCTCTGTCCTGGCGTACGGCCTCGCGCAGACGGTTTTCAACCGCGCGCTGGTGGCGAACCGGCGTCATATCAATGAAGTCGATTACAATCAGACCGCCGAGGTCGCGAAGACGCAGCTGACGGGCAATTTCATCGGCTGCTTCAAGGTTAGTGTTGAACGCTGTTTCTTCGATGTCGCCGCCGCGAGTTGCGCGTGCGGAGTTGATATCGATAGCGGTCAGTGCCTCTGTGCTGTC
This sequence comes from Citrobacter sp. Cpo045, assembly GCF_030332875.1. NCBI lineage: Bacteria > Pseudomonadati > Pseudomonadota > Gammaproteobacteria > Enterobacterales > Enterobacteriaceae > Citrobacter > Citrobacter sp. Cpo045. Next base: position 734,287 of record NZ_JAOWGZ010000096.1, on the reverse strand, counting down.
AATAACGATTGAGCCGCCGGACGGCAGACGTACTTCGCGCTGGAATGCGGACTCAATCTGAGACTCGATCTGATAGTGGCTGAACAGCGGGATTTCGCCGGTGTACAGTTTGATTTTGCTGCTGAAATCCGGACGACCCAATGCGGCGATGTGCTGACGCGCCATCTCCATCACTTTCGGGTTATCGATAAGGATTTCGCCGATGTCCTGACGTAAGTAGTCACGGAAAGCGCGAACGATAACGTTGCTTTCCTGGTGGATCAGGAACGGAGCAGGGCGGCTGTCAGCGGCTTTTTGAATCGCTTCCCAGTGCTTCAGGCGGAAGCTCAGGTCCCACTGCAGCGCTTCGGCGGATTTGCCGACCCCTGCGGTACGCACGATAAGCCCCATGCCATCAGGCAGTTCCAGGCTTGCCAGCGCTTCTTTTAATTCGGTACGGTCGTCGCCTTCAATGCGACGGGAGATACCGCCCGCGCGCGGGTTGTTCGGCATCAGAACCAGATAACTACCCGCCAGGCTGATAAAGGTAGTCAGCGCAGCGCCTTTATTGCCGCGTTCTTCTTTATCGATCTGAACGATGACTTCCTGACCTTCGCGCAACACGTCTTTAATGTTGGGACGACCATGGGAGTTGTAGTTAGCGGGGAAGTATTCGCGGGCAATTTCTTTTAACGGGAGGAAACCGTGACGTTCAGCGCCGTAATCAACAAAAGCAGCTTCCAGACTCGGTTCAATACGGGTAATTTTGCCTTTATAGATGTTGGCTTTTTTCTGTTCGTGTCCAGGACTTTCGATATCCAGATCGTACAGACGTTGCCCATCTACAAGGGCGACACGCAACTCTTCCTGCTGAGTTGCGTTAATTAACATTCTTTTCATCGTAACTTACTCATTATTCTTACATTGACGACTAAGCTGCGGGCAGAGTAATGCCTTTCCGGGTGTGAACCGATGGCCTCGTGTCTATTCGCGTCGCCAACCTCACGGTTATCGTCAGCTCAAAGAGGCGCAGAGTGTCGGTTGCCTGTATTTCATACGGAAACACAGCGCAATTATCAGGGGAACAGTCTGGGTGTTACTCTCCAGAAAAGCTTCCATATTACCGGTAAGGACTGCAACCCGCAGCCCGCTAACTGCCTGAAAGATCAATACGTCTTACGCCATTGCTGCGTTGATGATCGGTCGGGCAAAATTGGGTCATTCCGGAAAAGTTCTTGTTTTAACAAGATTCAACACGGAAACAACCTCATTATTCCACTGCTAACCTTGTTATAGCAAGATGACTTTTGCCATTTATCACCCGGTTACTCACAGTTTTTTCACTTCCGCGTAGTGATTGCTTTAATAACCACCAAATCGGCTATGTCAAACTTAAGTAATAAGGTATAGCAGTTAATATAAGCATAGAAAAATGTGTGGCGCGAATCTTGATGGCTATTTAAAATCGGCCCCCATGAAAACAGAGACTCCAGCCGTAAAAACAGTTGCCATTACTGCCGACGAAGCAGGGCAACGCATCGATAACTTTTTGCGCACCCAGCTTAAGGGCGTGCCGAAAAGTATGATTTATCGCATTTTGCGTAAAGGCGAAGTGCGGGTGAATAAAAAACGCATTAAACCCGAGTACAAACTCGAAGACGGGGATATTGTGCGTATTCCACCTGTGCGGGTCGCTGAACGTGAAGAAGAGGCCATTTCACCGAACCTGCAAAAGGTCGCGGCGCTGACCGACGTCATTTTATATGAAGATGACCACATTCTGGTGCTTAACAAACCTTCAGGTACGGCCGTACATGGCGGAAGCGGGTTAAGCTTTGGCGTCATTGAAGGATTACGTGCGTTGCGACCTGAAGCGCGTTTCCTTGAACTGGTGCATCGCCTCGACCGGGATACCTCCGGCGTTTTGCTGGTGGCTAAAAAGCGCTCAGCCTTGCGTTCATTGCATGAACAACTGCGTGAAAAAGGCATGCAGAAAGACTATCTCGCGCTGGTTCGAGGCCAATGGCAGTCGCATGTCAAAACCGTGCAGGCGCCGCTGTTAAAGAACATTCTGCAAAGCGGCGAGCGTATCGTGCGGGTGAACCAGGAAGGCAAACCGTCAGAAACACGTTTTAAAGTGGAAGAGCGCTATGCGTTTGCCACGCTTGTGCGCTGTAGCCCGGTGACCGGACGTACGCACCAGATTCGTGTGCATACCCAGTATGCCGGTCATCCAATTGCTTTTGACGATCGCTACGGTGACCGTGAGTTCGATAAGCAACTGGCGGATACGGGGTTGAATCGACTTTTCCTGCACGCCGCAGCGTTGAAATTTACCCATCCGGGAACGGGTGAAGTGATGCGTATTGAGGCGCCGATGGATAAGCAATTGAAGCGCTGCCTTGAGGTTTTACGCAGTAAAGCCTGATGCGCGTTGCTTATCAGGCCTACAATCGTGTGATGTACCGTAGGCCTGATAAGACGCATCGCGTCGCCATCAGGCAGATCAATCAGGCATTCAACGGGTTCATCTCTTCCCGCCGCAGCATTTGACACAACGCGATAAGCGGCAAACCGATCAGGGTATTTGGGTCACGACCCTCCAGGCGTTCAAAGAGTGCAATACCTAACCCTTCACTTTTGAAACTACCTGCACAATGGAGCGGGCGCTCTTTACGCAGATAATCATCAATTTCCGCCTCGCTTAAATGACGGAAATGGACGTCAAAAGGTTCTACTTCAGTTTGTAAATGTCCGGTCGCAGAATTATACAGCGCCAGTCCGGTGTAAAACGTCACAATATTGCCACGGGCTTTGAGTAATTGTTGGCGCGCATTTTCTTCAGTTAATGGTTTGCCGGTTATTTCACCATCAAGAACACAAATTTGATCGGAGCCAATAATCAGATGCGATGGGTAACGGTGGGCGAGAGATTGCGCTTTTTTCTGCGCCAGTCGCAAGACTAAATGGCGTGGTGCTTCGCCGGGCAACGGCGTTTCATCAACCTCTGGCGCAGCGCATTCAAACGGGATTGCCAGTTTTTCGAGTAAAGCGCGACGCCAGGGGGAGGTAGAAGCAAGAATAAGTTGAGGCATATTTTTTCCCTCGCATATAGCGTATTGATGATAGCCATTTTAAACTATGGACTTCGACCTACAAGCTGGCTGTAGTGGCTTGTCTTGAGCGATTTTAAGTCGATGACCCGCAATGTGTGCGAATTATTGGCAAAAGGCAACCACAGGCTGCCTTTTTCTTTGACTATATGACGTTACAAAGTTAATATGCGCGCCCTATGCAAAAGGTAAAATTACCCCTGACTCTTGATCCGGTTCGTACGGCTCAAAAACGCCTCGATTATGAAGGTATCTATACTTCTGATCTGGTTGAGCGCGTCGCCGATTCTGTAGTCAGTGTGGACAGTGATGTGGAATGCTCCATGTCGTTCGCTATCGATAACCAGCGTCTCGCCGTTATAACCGGTGATGCGAAGGTATCGGTTACGCTCGAATGTCAGCGTTGCGGGAAACCGTTCCCACTTCATGTTCACACAACATATTGTTTTAGTCCTGTCCGTTCTGACGAGCAGGCTGAAGCACTCCCGGAAGCGTATGAGCCGATTGAGGTTAACGAATTCGGTGAAATCGATCTGCTTGCAATGGTTGAAGATGAGATTATCCTCTCCTTGCCGGTAGTTCCGGTGCATGATTCTGAACACTGTGAAGTGTCCGAGGCGGACATGGTCTTTGGCGAATTGCCTGATGAAGCGCAAAAACCAAACCCATTTGCCGTATTAGCCAGCTTAAAGCGTAAGTAATTGAGGAGTAAGGTCCATGGCCGTACAACAGAATAAACCAACCCGTTCCAAACGTGGCATGCGTCGTTCTCATGACGCTCTGACCGCAGTCACCAGCCTGTCTGTAGACAAAACTTCTGGTGAACAACACCTGCGTCACCACATCACTGCCGACGGTTTCTACCGTGGCCGTAAGGTAATCGCTAAGTAATCACGCATGACTCAATGGCTTTCCCACTTCTGGTGAGAAAGACAAAGAGTGAACGCGTGATGAAGCTTAGTGAGGCTTTCCCCGGGTGACTGGGGAAATACCTAACCGGGCAGCGACGATACCTTGACACGTCTAACCCTGGCGTTAGATGTCATGGGGGGAGATTTTGGCCCTACCGTGACAGTGCCTGCAGCATTGCAGGCACTGAATTCTAATTCGCAACTCACACTTCTTTTAGTCGGGGATCCCGATACAATCACGCCATTACTTGCCAAAGCTGACTTCGAACAACGTTCGCGTCTGCAGATTATCCCTGCTCAGTCAGTTATTGCCAGTGATGCCCGGCCCTCGCAAGCTATTCGCGCCAGTCGTGGAAGCTCAATGCGTGTTGCCCTGGAGCTCGTGAAAGAAGGTCAGGCACAAGCTTGTGTCAGCGCCGGTAATACGGGCGCACTCATGGGACTTGCGAAGTTATTGCTCAAACCTCTTGAGGGGATTGAGCGTCCTGCGTTGGTGACGGTGTTACCCCATCAGCAAAAGGGCAAAACGGTGGTGCTGGATTTGGGCGCCAACGTAGATTGTGATAGCACGATGTTGGTGCAATTTGCCGTCATGGGTTCCGTGCTGGCAGAAGAGGTTGTTGGCATTGCCAATCCTCGCGTAGCGTTACTCAACATCGGCGAAGAAGAAACGAAAGGTCTCGACAGTATTCGAGATGCTTCAGCTGTGCTAAAAACAATCCCTTCCATTAATTATATCGGCTATCTTGAAGCCAATGAGTTACTGACTGGCAAAACCGATGTGTTGGTCTGTGACGGTTTTACAGGTAATGTCACATTAAAGACGATGGAAGGTGTTGTCAGAATGTTCCTTTCACTGCTGAAATCTCAGGGTGAGGGCAAAAAACGGTCGTGGTGGCTTCTGTTATTAAAACGTTGGTTACAAAAAAGCCTGACAAGGCGATTTAGTCACCTCAACCCCGACCAGTATAATGGCGCCTGTCTGTTAGGATTGCGCGGCACGGTGATTAAGAGTCATGGTGCGGCCAATCAGCGAGCATTTGAAGTCGCGATTGAACAGGCAGTGCAGGCGGTGCAGCGACAAGTTCCTCAGCGAATTGCCGCTCGCCTGGAATCTGTATACCCAGCTGGATTCGAACTGCTGGACGGTGGCGAAAGCGCAAAATCACGAGCACACAGATAACCGTGCGTTTGTGAATGTGGCCAACGTATCAGCGATTTGCTCGTAGCGGTATATAACCAAAAAGTGACTGAGCGTACATGTATACGAAGATTATTGGTACTGGCAGCTATCTGCCTGAACAAGTGCGTACTAACGCCGATTTGGAAAAAATGGTTGAGACATCTGATGAGTGGATCGTCACTCGTACAGGTATCCGTGAACGCCATATTGCAGCGCCAGATGAAACAGTTGCGACGATGGGCTTTGCCGCCGCAAACCGTGCGATTGAAATGGCGGGCATCGACAAAGAACAAATTGGTCTGATTGTGGTTGCTACCACATCATCCACTCACGCATTTCCAAGCGCGGCGTGCCAGATCCAAAGTATGCTGGGGATCAAAGGCTGTCCGGCGTTTGACGTTGCAGCCGCTTGTGCTGGCTTCACTTACGCCCTGAGCGTTGCCGACCAGTACGTTAAATCTGGCGCAGTTAAGCATGCTCTGGTCGTTGGCTCCGATGTCCTGGCCCGTACCTGCGATCCAACCGATCGCGGAACGATCATCATTTTCGGTGATGGGGCTGGTGCGGTTGTACTGAGCGCATCAGAAGAGCCAGGCATTCTCTCCACGCATCTGCACGCTGACGGTCGCTACGGCGAACTGTTGACGCTGCCTAACGCCGATCGCGTGAACCCGGAAAACCCGATCCACCTGACGATGGCGGGTAACGAAGTATTTAAAGTCGCGGTGACCGAGCTTGCCCACATCGTTGATGAAACGCTGGAAGCCAATAATCTCGACCGTTCTGCGCTGGACTGGCTGGTGCCGCATCAGGCTAACCTGCGCATTATCAGCGCGACAGCTAAAAAGCTGGGTATGTCGATGGATAATGTTGTCGTGACGCTCGACAGACATGGTAATACCTCTGCTGCCTCCGTACCGTGCGCGCTGGACGAAGCCGTCCGCGACGGGCGTATTAAAGCTGGGCAGTTGATATTGCTTGAAGCCTTCGGGGGTGGATTCACCTGGGGCTCCGCGCTGGTTCGTTTCTAGTATAAGGATTTAAACATGACGCAATTTGCATTTGTGTTTCCGGGGCAGGGTTCCCAGACCGTTGGGATGTTGTCTGAAATGGCAGCAAACTACCCAATTGTTGAAGAAACATTTGCTGAAGCATCAGCTGCACTGGGCTATGATCTGTGGGCGTTGACTCAGCAAGGTCCGGCTGAAGAACTGAATAAAACCTGGCAGACGCAGCCCGCGCTGTTGACCGCATCCGTTGCGCTTTATCGCGTATGGCAGCAGCAGGGGGGTAAAACACCTGCGCTGATGGCGGGTCACAGCCTGGGCGAATATTCTGCTCTGGTATGTGCGGGTGTTATCGGTTTTGCCGATGCCGTACGTCTGGTTGAACTGCGTGGCAAATTCATGCAGGAAGCGGTTCCGGAAGGCACTGGCGGCATGTCTGCTATTATCGGTCTGGACGATGCCGCTATCGCTAAAGCGTGCGAAGAGTCTGCCGAAGGCCAGGTGGTTTCACCAGTAAACTTTAACTCACCGGGTCAGGTGGTTATTGCCGGGCATAAAGAAGCCGTAGAACGTGCTGGTGCTGCCTGTAAAGCCGCGGGCGCTAAGCGTGCGCTGCCGCTGCCGGTCAGCGTTCCTTCTCACTGCGCGCTGATGAAGCCTGCCGCTGAGAAACTGGCCGTTGAGCTGCAGAAAATCACCTTTAACGCGCCGACTGTTCCGGTTGTGAACAACGTCGACGTGAAGTGCGAGACCACGGCAGACGCAATTCGCGATGCGCTGGTTCGTCAGCTGTATAGCCCGGTTCAGTGGACTAAAACCGTTGAATTTATGGCATCCCAGGGCGTAGAGCACCTGTATGAAGTCGGTCCGGGTAAAGTTCTGACCGGTCTGACGAAACGTATTGTTGACACCCTGACTGCTTCGGCACTGAATGAGCCGGCGGCACTGTCTGCGGCGCTAGAGCAATAAAAGAGGAAGACCATGAGTTTTGAAGGAAAAATCGCGCTGGTTACCGGTGCAAGCCGTGGCATTGGCCGCGCAATTGCTGAGACACTTGTTGCCCGTGGCGCGAAAGTTATCGGTACTGCTACCAGCGAAAGCGGCGCGCAGGCCATTAGCGATTACTTAGGTGCAAATGGTAAAGGTCTGATGTTGAATGTGACCGATCCGGCATCTATCGAATCTGTTCTGGAAAATATTCGCGCAGAATTTGGTGAAGTCGATATCCTGGTCAATAATGCCGGGATTACTCGTGATAACCTGTTAATGCGCATGAAAGATGACGAGTGGAACGATATCATCGAAACCAACCTGTCATCTGTTTTCCGTCTGTCAAAAGCGGTAATGCGAGCTATGATGAAAAAGCGTCATGGGCGTATTATCACTATCGGTTCTGTGGTTGGTACCATGGGAAATGCGGGTCAGGCTAACTACGCTGCGGCGAAAGCGGGTCTGATCGGCTTCAGTAAATCACTGGCGCGCGAAGTTGCGTCTCGTGGCATTACTGTAAACGTTGTTGCTCCGGGCTTTATTGAAACGGACATGACGCGTGCGCTGTCTGATGATCAGCGTGCGGGTATTCTGGCGCAGGTTCCTGCGGGTCGCCTCGGTGGCGCTCAGGAAATCGCCAGTGCGGTTGCATTTTTAGCTTCTGACGAAGCAAGTTACATCACAGGTGAGACTTTGCACGTCAACGGCGGGATGTACATGGTTTAACCACGATGAAAAATATTTGCGTTATTGTAGGTCTTGGCCTCAAAATAACGTAAAATCGTGGTAAGACCTGCCGGGATTTAGTTGCAAATTTTTCAACATTTTATACACTACGAAAACCATCGCGAAAGCGAGTTTTGATAGGAAATTTAAGAGTATGAGCACTATCGAAGAACGCGTTAAGAAAATTATCGGCGAACAGCTGGGCGTTAAGCAGGAAGAAGTAACCAACAATGCTTCCTTCGTTGAAGACCTGGGCGCAGATTCTCTTGACACCGTTGAGCTGGTAATGGCTCTGGAAGAAGAGTTTGATACTGAGATTCCGGACGAAGAAGCTGAGAAAATCACTACCGTTCAGGCTGCCATTGATTACATCAACGGCCACCAGGCGTAAGTGAACATCTCCAGGCGGTCATTCGACCGCCTGAGTTTTATCTTTTTATCCCACTTGAATTATTTTCCCTCCCTGGAGGACAACCGTGTCTAAGCGTCGTGTAGTTGTGACCGGACTGGGCATGTTGTCTCCTGTCGGCAATACCGTAGAGTCTACCTGGAAAGCTCTCCTTGCCGGTCAGAGTGGCATCAGCCTGATCGACCATTTCGATACTAGCGCCTATGCAACGAAATTTGCTGGCTTAGTAAAGGATTTTAACTGTGAAGACATTATCTCGCGCAAAGAACAGCGCAAGATGGATGCCTTCATTCAATATGGAATTGTCGCTGGCGTTCAGGCCATGCAGGATTCTGGCCTCGAAATTACGGAAGAGAACGCTCATCGTATTGGCGCCGCTATCGGCTCTGGTATTGGCGGTCTCGGTCTGATCGAAGAAAACCATACCTCACTGGTAAACGGTGGACCGCGTAAGATCAGCCCGTTCTTCGTTCCGTCGACGATTGTTAACATGGTGGCTGGTCACCTGACCATCATGTACGGCCTGCAAGGGCCAAGCATCTCCATCGCGACCGCCTGTACTTCAGGCGTGCATAACATCGGTCATGCCGCACGTATCATTGCATACGGCGATGCAGACGCGATGGTTGCGGGTGGTGCTGAAAAAGCCAGTACGCCGTTGGGTGTGGGTGGCTTTGGCGCGGCACGTGCACTGTCTACGCGTAATGATAACCCGCAAGCGGCAAGCCGCCCATGGGACAAAGAGCGTGACGGCTTTGTGCTGGGCGACGGCGCTGGCATGGTGGTACTGGAAGAGTACGAGCATGCGAAAGCGCGCGGTGCAAAAATCTATGCTGAAGTCGTTGGCTTCGGTATGAGCAGCGATGCTTACCACATGACGTCGCCACCGGAAAACGGTGCAGGCGCTGCGCTGGCAATGGTCAACGCACTGCGCGATGCGGCTATCGAAGCGGGTCAGATTGGCTATGTCAACGCGCATGGTACGTCTACGCCTGCAGGCGATAAAGCTGAAACCCAGGCAGTGAAATCTGTCTTTGGCGATGCGGCAAGCCGTGTGATGGTAAGCTCCACCAAATCCATGACCGGACACCTGTTGGGTGCGGCGGGCGCGGTAGAGTCTATTTTCTCTATCCTGGCGCTTCGCGATCAGGCTATTCCGCCAACCATCAACCTGGATAACCCGGATGAAGGTTGTGACCTGGACTTCGTACCTCATGAAGCGCGTCAGGTTAGTGGTCTGGAGTATGCGCTGTGTAACTCCTTTGGCTTCGGTGGTACCAACGGCTCTTTGATCTTTAAAAAGATTTAAGTCCGTCAGGTGATGCGCTAGCATCGATAGCAAATTGAAAAGGTCCGCTTGTCGGGCCTTTTTTTATTCGGTTTTCCGCCCTTGTCCTGTGTTACTCATCCTGCCAAACTAGCGGACCAGAAATAAGGAGCCACCATGTTCTTAATTAATGGCTACGAGCAAGATATGCTGGCCGCAAGCGATCGAGCGACCCAATTTGGTGATGGCTGTTTTACCACTGCCTGTATTATCGACGGTGAAATCCCTCTCTTTGCAGCGCATCTTGAGCGTTTACAAGACGCTTGCCAAAAACTGCTGATCTCTTTTGAAGATTGGTCCGAGCTGCAAAATGAAATGAAAATGCTGGCGAAAGGGCACGTACGCGGTGTGTTGAAAGTGATTATCAGCCGTGGCAGTGGAGGCCGGGGTTACAGTGGCAAAAATTGTCATAGTGCCACACGCATCCTCTCCGTTTCAGCCTGGCCCGATCATTACGATCGTTGGCGGCAAGAAGGTATTACGCTGGCGCTAAGCCCAGTGCGGCTGGGACGTAATCCACTGCTTGCCGGGCTTAAACACTTGAATCGACTGGAGCAGGTGTTGATTCGCTCTCATCTTGAACAGACGGACGCCGATGAAGCGCTGGTTCTTGACAGCGAGGGATGGGTTACGGAATGCTGTGCGGCTAATTTGTTCTGGCGTAAAGGTGATGTGGTTTACACGCCCCGGCTGGACCAGGCCGGAGTGAACGGTATTATGCGACAATTCTGTATCCGGATGCTGGCACAATCGCCATTCAGTATTGTCGAAGTGTATGCCGGGTTGGAGGAGGTAATGCAGGCTGATGAAATCGTCGTCTGTAACGCGTTAATGCCCATTATTCCCGTGCGTGCCTGTGGCGACACGTTGTTGTCTTCACGTTTGTTATTCGATTATTTAGCCCCACTTTGTGAGCACCCGAATTAGTCATGAAAAAACTGTTACTTGTTGTCCTGTTATTGCTGGTTGTGCTGGGCATTGCCGCTGGAGTGGGAATGTGGAAAGTTCGCCATCTGGCGGACAGCAAATTATTGATTAAAGAAGAAACGATTTTTACGCTGAAAGCGGGGACGGGCCGTCTGGCTCTCGGCGAACAGCTGTATGCAGACAAAGTTATCAATCGTCCGCGCGTGTTCCAGTGGCTGCTGCGTGTGGAGCCCGAGCTGTCGCATTTTAAGGCCGGAACATATCGCTTCACGCCTGACATGACGGTGCGGGACATGCTGCAACTACTGGAAAGTGGCAAAGAGGCGCAGTTCCCGTTACGTCTGGTTGAAGGGATGCGCCTGAGCGATTACCTCAAACAGCTGCGTGATGCCCCGTATATCAAACATACGCTGAGCGACGATAGCTATGAGACCGTGGCCGAGGCGCTGAAGCTTGAAAACCCGCAATGGGTAGAAGGCTGGTTCTGGCCAGATACCTGGATGTATACCGCCAATACTACTGACGTAGCGTTACTAAAACGCGCGCATCAGAAAATGGTTAAAGCGGTGGATACTGTCTGGGAGGGACGCGCTGATGGCCTGCCTTATCAGGACAAAAATCAGCTGGTAACCATGGCTTCTATTATTGAAAAAGAAACTGCGGTTGCCAGCGAGCGCGACCAGGTGGCTTCGGTCTTTATTAACCGCTTACGTATCGGTATGCGTTTACAAACCGATCCGACCGTGATTTACGGGATGGGTACACGGTATAATGGCAAATTGTCGCGTGTGGATTTAGACACCCCGACCGCCTATAACACCTATACCATTACGGGACTGCCGCCAGGCCCGATTGCCATGCCGGGAGAGGCTTCATTGCAGGCCGCGGCGCATCCGGCAAAAACGCCGTATCTCTATTTTGTGGCTGACGGTAAAGGCGGCCACACGTTTAACACCAATCTTGCCAGCCATAACCGGTCCGTGCAGGATTACCTGAAAGTGCTTAAGGAAAAAAATGGGCAGTAACTATATCGTCATTGAAGGCCTGGAAGGCGCAGGAAAAACCACCGCGCGTAACGTGGTGGTGGAGACACTTGAGCAACTCGGTATTCGTGACATGGTTTTCACCCGTGAACCTGGTGGAACGCAGCTGGCTGAGAAACTAAGAAGTCTGGTGCTGGATATTAAATCGGTCGGTGACGAGGTCATTACCGATAAAGCCGAAGTTCTGATGTTTTACGCGGCGCGTGTACAGTTGGTCGAAACCGTTATTAAACCTGCACTGGCGAAAGGCGCGTGGGTAATTGGCGATCGTCACGATCTGTCGACCCAGGCGTATCAGGGCGGCGGACGCGGTATCGATCAAAACATGCTGGCAACCTTGCGCGATGCGGTGCTTGGTGATTTTCGCCCGGACCTGACGATCTATCTGGATGTGACGCCAGAAGTCGGGTTGAAGCGTGCCCGTGCCCGCGGCGAGCTGGATCGTATTGAGCAGGAATCTTTCGACTTCTTTAATCGTACTCGCGCGCGCTATCTTGAGCTAGCTGCCAAAGACACCAGCATTCGTACTATAGATGCTACGCAGCCGTTGGAGGCTGTGATGGCTGATATCCGTCATACCATCACCCAATGGGTGAAGGAGCAGGGCGCATGAAATGGTACCCATGGTTACGACCGGATTTTGAAAAACTGGTAGCCAGCTACCAGGCTGGTCGTGGTCACCATGCGTTACTGATTCAGGCGTTACCCGGAATGGGCGACGACGCGCTGATTTACGCCCTCAGCCGCTATTTAATGTGCCAGCAGCCGGAAGGGCATAAAAGCTGTGGACAGTGCCGCGGCTGTCAGCTAATGCAGGCGGGGACGCACCCTGACTACTATTCGCTGCTGCCGGAAAAAGGCAAAAGCACGCTCGGGGTTGATGCGGTACGCGAAGTCAGTGAAAAGCTGTACGAGCATTCGCGTCTCGGCGGTGCGAAGGTCGTGTGGATCCCGGATGCTGCCCAGTTAACCGATGCCGCCGCCAACGCCTTGCTGAAAACGCTGGAAGAACCCCCGGCACAAACCTGGTTTTTCCTCGCCAGCACAGAGCCAGCTCGCTTGCTGGCGACATTACGCAGCCGTTGTCGGTTACATCATCTTGCACCACCGCCGGAGTCGTATGCGATTTCCTGGCTTGCTCGTGAGGTGACTGCGTCGTCAGAAGCGCTGCTTAGCGCGTTACGCCTGAGTGCTGGTTCGCCTGGCGCGGCACTTACGTTGTTACAGGCTGAAAGCTGGGCGCACCGCACAGATTTTTGTGCGGCACTGGTGAACACATTAAACGCAGGCGACTGGTATATCTTGCTCGCGGCGTTAAACCACGATCAGGCAGCCGCCCGTTTACACTGGCTGGCAACGTTGTTGACGGATGCGTTGAAACGTCCATATGGGGTTTCCCATTTAACGAATCCTGATACGTTGGACCTGATATCTTCTATCGCAGAACGGTTATCCGTTGCCCAGATACAGGCGATACTCGGTGACGTTTGTCATTGTCGTCAGCAACTGCTGAACGTAACAGGCGTAAACCGTGAGCTGGTGTTAACCGATCTTATTCTTCGTATTGAGCATTACCTGCAACCAGGCACCGTACTGCCTGTTCCCCATCTTTGAGAGAGACATTATGTTTTTAGTCGACTCACACTGCCATCTTGATGGCCTGGATTATCAATCTCTGCATAAGGACGTGGATGACGTGCTGGCAAAAGCGGCCGCACGTGATGTGAAATTCTGTCTTGCCGTCGCGACAACTCTGCCTGGATATCGCAGTATGCGCGAACTGGTCGGTGAGCGTGACAATGTCGTTTTCTCCTGCGGCGTGCATCCGTTAAATCAGGATGAAACCTATGATGTTGAGGACCTGCGTCGCTTTGCCGCCGAAGAGGGGGTTGTGGCGATGGGAGAAACCGGGCTGGACTATTTTTACACGCCGGAAACAAAGGTGCGCCAGCAGGAATCTTTTATCCACCATATTCAGATTGGCCGTGAGTTACAGAAGCCGGTTATCGTGCATACCCGCGATGCGCGAGCCGATACGCTGTCTATTCTGCGCGAAGAAAAAGTGACGGATTGTGGCGGCGTACTACACTGTTTTACAGAGGACAGAGAAACGGCGGGCAAATTACTGGACCTTGGATTCTATATCTCGTTTTCCGGCATCGTCACGTTCCGAAATGCAGAGCAGCTCCGTGATGCCGCCCGCTATGTTCCTCTGGACCGGTTATTGGTCGAGACGGATTCTCCCTACCTTGCGCCTGTACCGCATCGTGGAAAAGAGAACCAGCCCGCCATGACTCGTGACGTTGCAGAGTACATGGCCGTAGTGAAAGGTGTTGCCGTTGAAGAACTGGCGCAGGCAACCACTGATAACTTTGCCCGCCTGTTTCACATCGACGCTTCTCGCCTGCAATCTGTTCGTTAACTGACTTTTTTTAAAGCTCGTAATTAATCACTAATGCGAGTAAAGTTCACCGCCACAAAATGGGCGGTGAATAATCAGTTTGACACATTCAGAAACGCATTTTATCGGAATGTGCGGATTTTGCGGCCATTCACGACTGAACTGTGATAGCCGTCAAACAAAAACAAACTGAATTATTTTACTCTGTGTAATAAATAAAGGGTACTTAGATGCCCTGTACACGGCGAGGTTCTCCCCCCTCGCCAATGCGTGAGAACGTAGAATACACAAAGTCAATCAAGCTGCATCAAGGCGGCAAGTGAGTGAATTGCAGGAGCTTACTAGAGTAAGTGACTGGGATGAGCGAGCGCAGCCCGCCCTGAGGCGGTTTGAAGGATGAAGTGTATAAGCACAAATACTCAGGAGCACTCCTAATTATGTTTAAGAATGCATTTGCTAACCTGCAAAAGGTCGGTAAATCGCTGATGCTGCCGGTATCCGTACTCCCGATTGCAGGTATCCTGCTGGGCGTCGGTTCCGCTAACTTCAGCTGGCTGCCAGCCGTTGTATCGCACGTAATGGCAGAAGCAGGCGGTTCTGTTTTTGCGAACATGCCGCTGATTTTTGCTATCGGTGTTGCGTTAGGCTTCACTAATAATGACGGTGTATCTGCACTGGCATCCGTTGTTGCTTACGGCATCATGGTTAAGACCATGGCTGTTGTTGCGCCGCTGGTTCTGCATTTACCTGCTGAAGAGATCGCCGCTAAACACCTTGCTGATACGGGTGTTCTCGGGGGGATTATCTCCGGTGCGATTGCAGCGTATATGTTCAACCGTTTCTACCGTATCAAATTGCCTGAGTATCTTGGCTTCTTTGCGGGTAAGCGCTTCGTTCCTATCATTTCTGGTCTGGCTGCCATCTTCACAGGTGTGGTTCTGTCCTTCATTTGGCCGCCGATTGGTACTGCTATTCAGACGTTCTCTCAGTGGGCTGCATACCAGAACCCGGTCGTGGCATTCGGTATCTATGGCTTCATTGAACGCTGCCTGGTACCGTTTGGTCTGCACCATATCTGGAACGTTCCATTCCAGATGCAGATCGGTGAATACACCAACGCTGCGGGCCAGGTGTTCCACGGTGATATTCCTCGCTATATGGCGGGTGACCCGACTGCGGGCAAACTGTCCGGTGGCTTCCTGTTCAAAATGTACGGTCTGCCGGCTGCCGCTATTGCTATCTGGCACTCTGCTAAACCAGAAAACCGCGCGAAAGTGGGCGGTATCATGATCTCCGCGGCGCTGACCTCGTTCCTGACCGGTATTACCGAGCCGATCGAGTTCTCCTTCATGTTCGTGGCGCCGATCCTGTACATCATCCACGCGATTCTGGCTGGTCTGGCATTCCCGATCTGTATCCTGCTGGGTATGCGCGACGGTACGTCGTTCTCCCACGGTCTGATCGACTTTATCGTTCTGTCCGGTAACAGCAGCAAACTGTGGCTGTTCCCGATTGTCGGTATCGGTTATGCGATTGTTTACTACACCATCTTCCGTGTGCTGATCAAAGCGCTGGACCTGAAAACGCCAGGTCGTGAAGATGCTACCGAAGACAGCAAAGCAGGTGCGACCGGTGAAATGGCTCCGGCTCTGGTTGCTGCATTCGGCGGTAAAGAAAACATCACTAACCTCGATGCGTGCATCACTCGTCTGCGTGTCAGCGTGGCTGACGTTGCTAAAGTGGATCAGGCTGGCCTGAAGAAACTGGGTGCGGCAGGCGTTGTGGTAGCTGGTTCCGGTGTTCAGGCTATCTTCGGGACTAAGTCCGATAACCTGAAAACTGAAATGGATGAGTACATCCGTAACAGCTAAGCAGTAAGAAGTTGGGGAGAACTAAGGCAGCCTGCGGGCTGCCTTTTTTATTGCATTAATTAGCCTGAATGCGAATCGGTGCGGTGGCGGCGAACAGCCAGGGACGTGCCTCTGCGTTCACGCGCGGGGATAGCGTCTCTCTGACCTGCTGGTGGTAATCATCAATCCACTGTTTCTCAGCATCACTCAGCAGATGCAGTTCGACCAGATTCAAATCAATCGGTACCAGCGTCAGCGTTGAGAAACGACAGAAAGCAGGACGACTGTTGATAATCTCCACCTGATTCTCAATACGGATCCCATATTGTCCGGCCAAATAATAACCCGGCTCGATGGTGATGATGTTGCCTGCGACCAGTGGCCACGGGTTTACTTTTTTGGCGATGCGATGGGGTTGCTCATGAATAAGCAACTGGTGACCCACGCCGTGTCCCGTACCATGATTAAAATCCAGACCCAGCTCCCACAACGCCCGGCGGCTAAAAGCATCCAGTTGATGGCCCTGAGTCCCGCTGGGAAACTGCAGCGAAATAAGCGACAAAAAGCCTTTCAACACGGCAGTGTAATGCAGGCGACGTTGCGGATCCTGTGGGCCAAACGCGAGGGTACGCGTCGTATCCGTCGTACCATTGTGGTACTGGCCACCGGAATCATTCAGATACATGGCCTGCGAGGTAATTGGCGTATTGGTTTTTTCACTGGAGTGGTAATGGCACATTGCGGCATTGCTGGCAGAGGCCGAAATCGTGCTGAAACTTTGCTCGATAAATCCCGGCTGCTGCTGGCGAAATTCCAGTTGCTTGGCCTGCGCTTCCAGCTCGGTGACCGGATTGCCTGCCGCTTCGCGCAAAGGAACTTCATGGGCCAGCCAGGCAAGGAAGTTTACCCAGGCTGCGCCATCTTGTTCATGGCATTCCCGATAGCCTGCCAGTTCAACGTCATTTTTGTGGGATTTCATCAGAGTGATGGGATCGGGCGCCCAAAGAACGTTGCCACCGTGTTCTTCAATGGCAAAACGCAATGCGACCGGGGCGTAGTCTTTATCGACCAGGAAACGCTTCCCATTAGCTAATTGCTGGCAGCGAGTCAGAAAATTCTCTTGCGGGGCCAAAGTAAGCGTATCCAGCAGTGATGAGGGGAGCTGTTGCGTTTTATTGCTATCCACAAACCACTCCAGCTCACCGCTACGATGGAGCAGGGCAAACGAAAACGGCACTGGCACCATGGCCAGATCCGAACCGCGCACATTCAATAACCAGGCAATGTTATCCGGCAGAGTAATTGCCAGCACGTCAGCCTGGTGTTGAGCGAGTTGTTCCACGACGCGGGCACGCTTTTGCGTGCTGCTTTCCCCGCTGATTTCAATGGGCATTTCACGAATGATGCCGCAGGGTGCTGCCGGGCGGTCTAGCCATACCTGGTCAAAAGGATCTTGCTCAAGAGGCACCAGCTCGCAGTGGGTTGCCGACAGTGCTTCAAACTGGCTATTGACCATCAGCATCGGTTCAAAGCCGATACGTTTGCCTGCTGCAACATGAGACTGCAAATAGTCGGCCAGCGGTTCATCGTGTAAATGATGAATTTCAAAATCATCCAGCGAGACTTCATTGCGTACCTGGACCTGATAACGTCCATCGACAAACATTAATGCGCGGTCTTGCAGGACCAGCGCGAGTCCCGCTGAGCCGCTAAAACCGGTCAGCCAGGCTAGTTTATTGTCATGCGGCGTACAATCTTCGCTTTGATGAGCGTCGGCGCGCGGGACAATCATGCCATCCAGCCCCTGCGCTATCAGCAGGTTACGCAGGGCGGAAAGAGGAGTTGAGTTGTGCATAGTTACCTTCAGGCCTTAACGGAACGGCGGTTCGTTGAATGTACGTAATTTACGGGAGTGCAGTCGGTCGCCTTCAGCACGCAAACGATCGATAGCCCGGATACCTATTTGCAGATGCTCAGAAATGGCACCTTCATAAAAACGGTTGGCCTGACCAGGCAGTTTGATCTCACCGTGCAGCGGCTTGTCGGAAACGCACAGTAGCGTGCCGTACGGAACGCGGAAACGGTATCCCTGGGCGGCGATGGTGGCACTTTCCATATCGATAGCCACCGCGCGGCTGAGGTTAAAGCGTAGCGCAGAAGCGGAATAGCGTAGCTCCCAGTTGCGATCGTCAGTGGTGACGACGGTACCGGTACGCAGGCGCTGTTTAACCTCTTCGCCGGGCATACCGCTGACTTCTTTGGTAGCGTCATACAGTGCGCGCTGCACTTCCGCGATGCTCGGAATTGGAATATCTGGCGGCAGTACGGCATCCAGCACGTGGTCGTCACGCAGATAAGCATGGGCCAGAACATAGTCGCCAATCGCCTGGCTTTCACGCAGCCCGCCACAGTGACCAATCATCAGCCAGACATCAGGACGCAGTACGGCCAAATGATCGCAAATGGTTTTGGCGTTAGACGGGCCAACGCCGATATTAACCAGCGTGATCCCCTGACCGTCGGCGGTGATTAAATGCCAGGCGGGCATCTGGTGTTTCTTCCAGGCGAGATCGGAGATGGCTTCTTCAGGCGCTTCAGTTTCAGCGGTGATCCAGATCCCGCCCGCACAAGAAAGCGCGATATACGGGCTGTCCGGGTCGAGGATCTGGCTGCACCCCCAACGCACAAACTCATCGACGTAGCGGGTGTAGTTGGTGAACAGCACAAAAGGCTGAAAATGTTCAACCGGTGTTCCCGTGTAGTGGCGTAGTCGAGCCAGCGAAAAATCTACTCGTCGGGCGTCGAAGTGCGACAACGGGGAGAATTCCGCCGGATGATAGGTACCGTCGGCTGTTTCATCGCCAATCTGTGACAACTCGGTTGTGGGGAAATGGCGCGTTAGGCCGGCGCTCATCGAGCGGTCGAGCGTCAGTTCAGAACCGTCAATGACATACGGATAGGGAATTTCATGCTGCGACGGCTCAACGGAGATATGCGCATCATAATCCTGATACAGCAGCGTGAGTTGTTCTTCAAGATACGGACGAAAAAGCGACGGACGGGTAATCGTAGTGGTGTAGCAGCCCGCATGGGTAAAACGACCATAGGCGCGGGTTTTCGGGGGGTTGGTGGCGCTGCCATCCCAGGTGACACACAGTGATGGGTAAACAAAAAGACCGTTATGGCGGGCGATTACGTCAGGGAGCGTCCCTGTTTCAATATACTTACCAATGGCGCTACGCAGTGCTTTAACCGACTGCTCGTACAGCGCGTCCAGTTTATCCAGTGCCTGAGCTGGGGTCAGGCTGGAGCCCTTATTGTTCATGTCTGTCTCCTTGTTCCACAGATGTACTGCTCTCCCGATAGTATGTCACAGGAATGTGAAACAAAAGTCAGACGTTGAGGAAGATTGTGCGAAGACCGGACGGCCTCCGCACCCTGGCTTAACCGTGCTGCTTATCCCGCATCAGCAATGCTGTAGTGGCGGAAATAAGACAACCCGCCATCAGATAAATGGCCACACTGTGCCAGTCTCCGCCGGAGAATGTTACCAGCGCAGCAGCAATGAAGGGGGTAAAACCGCCGCCAACCACGCTTGCTACCTGATAACCAACGCCCGCGCCGCTGTAGCGATAGCTTGCGCCAAACAAACCGGTAAACATAGGTTGCTGCACGCAGACCACCATATCGTGTGCAATGTTGGCCAACATAATCGCGAAGAAAACGATCCAGAAAATGGATTGCGCTTCTAACGCCATAAAGAACGGGAATGCGCTGAGCGTCCCGACCAGTGCGCCGGTAATGTAAACGCGCCGGCGACCAAAACGGTCGGCGAGCCAGGCGAAGCAGGGGATGGTCAGACAGCTCAGCCCACCCACCAACAAGCCGATATTCAGAAACAGTTCACGGGGTAAGCCCAGATTCTGCGTGGAGTAATTTAGGGCAAACGCAGTGACGATATACATCGTCAGCAGTTCACACAGGCGCAGAGCGATAATTTTCAAAAAGGCACCTGGATGACGGATTAACGCCTCGACTACCGGTAGTCTCTTTTTCTCTGGTTGCGGCGCCTGTTGCTGCTGTTCGAATTCGGCTGATTCATCCATTCGGTTACGCATCCACAACGCGCCCAATACCAGCACAATGCTGAACAGGAATGGAATACGCCAGCCCCAACTCAGGAACTGCTCATCGGTGGTTTGCGAGCTAATCAGCGAGACCAGACCGGTAGAAAGCAGTAGCCCGACGCCATAACCGACCTGAACACCGCTGCTGTAGAAGGCTTTTTTATTTTTCGGCGCGCTTTCGACCGAGAGCAACGCCGCGCCGCCCCATTCACCGCCAACGGCGAATCCCTGAATAGCACGCAGCGTCACCAGCAGAACGGGTGCCCACCAGCCAATGGTGTCAAAGGAAGGAATAATCCCTATCAGTGCAGTGGCGATCCCCATCACCCAGACGGTGAGCATCAGCATACGTTTACGCCCCAGGCGATCGCCGAAGTGGCCGAAGATCACCCCGCCTAGCGGGCGGAACAAGAATCCGACGCCAAAGGTGGCAAATGCGGCAAGTGTCCCCATCGCAGGGCTGACTTGCGGGAAGAACTCGCGGTTAAAGACCAGTGCGGCAGTGATGCCGTAAAGCAGAAAATCATACCAGTCGACCACGGCACCCGCGAAGCTACCAAGCGCAGCGCGTCGGGCGCGGTTAAGTGAAGAGGCGTCCTGTTGGGGACCCGTGGAGGTGAGGGAGGAATCCATAGTTATCCTGTCTGTACTGTTTTTTAGTTATTAGTATTTGAGTTGGGTTACACACATTGCAGTCGCAATATTAACGACCGTTATGAGATTACCGCGACAGACGGGAAGTGAAAACGATTATCTCCCTCATCTGATGGCAACATGAAAAATAAGATGAATGAGAAATCTGAACCTGGTGGAATCGTGGGCTGTCAGGGGTGTTCTGATTTCAGGTGGAGCATTAGGAGCGCTGTATTTGGGGAAGTTATAAACCCACTTTCATAATGGTATACGGAGATTCGGTGAAACCACATCGCTCATAAGCACGAATCGCACGCCCGTTATCTCCATGGACATATAAACGAAGCTCCAGTGCCTTTTCTGATTTAGCTTCTTTTGTAAGATGTTTGATGAGCTCATCAGCTAATCCCATCCCACGATGCTCCGGGGCGATATAAAAACTTTGGATCCACCAGTAGTCATTTCCATGAAAATCACTCCATTCTTTTACGACAGAGGTATTGGCGATCACTGTTCCTGAAGAATCTTCCATGACCCAATATTTTGAACGTGGATTTTCACTAAACGCCGACAAAACGCCACGCTCCACAGCAACAAGGTCAACCACTGAACCTTCAGATTCTTGTGCTTCCTGAGTGGTGAATTCGATTATTTTATTGATATCGTCAGGCGTAGCTGGTCGAATAAAGTAGTTCATAAGTCTGGCTCTCATTAACGTTGCGGCTATACGAATCGCGCAATACCCTACATCAAATCTTGTTCAATGTCCGCTCTTGGCGCGAAGCGGACCAGGCAACTGAGCTGAAGGTCCGCTGTGAGCGAAGAGCGGACATCAAAAAAGGAGATCTTGAAATAATAAACTATAGAAAAAAGATATTAACAAGGTGTACTATAACTTAATTCTGTAAATAATTTTATCAAACAACTTGAAAGTATAGGGATAGAGTATGAGTGACTCCCCGTCAGTTATCTTTACAGCATATGCAACGGGAATATTAGCACTAATTGGATTATGCCAAATTTTCATCCTAATAGGTCAACGAACTCAGCTCAGGCTTGATTGGGCAGAAACTTATAGAAAACGATGGGGGGAAATAAGAATTGATTGGAGTAAAGTTATTTATTTCGGCCATTCTTCTGGTGACTATTATCAGATTGCCACAGCAGAGGTCATTTCTGAAATAGATAGGATGAAAACCGAGAGAAAAAACACAACCCGAGAAATTTGGGCTTTAGAACCCACGATACGTGTTTTTACTGAATTAAATGATATTTGTTTACGAATTATGCAAGGGCATCTTCGAATTGGTGATACGTATCCGATCCTAGGCACTGAATTTCTTAGACAAAGTGCTGCTATGAGAAGTTTACTAGATTATGAATATTCATCACGTCAAGGCAATTGGGGTGATAAAGAACATGTGGATGTGCAACGTTCTATTCGCACTTGGCTTGTTTGCCATGATGGAATTAGACGAAGATGTCTGATATTAATTGATATGTTATGGGCTGAGGCAGTAAGACTCGAAGATCTCCCGCCTAACGATATTAGAAGTGCAGCGAATGCTAAAATACATACAGGAAAAGAGAGAAAAAAAAGGCTTAAGGATGAAGTGATTCGATTGAATGGATATTTCTCCATAATCAGAGCATTATCATTATCTTATTTCTTACAATATTCTGAGTATAGGATTAATAAGTTCTCAAGAGGTATTGATGCCGTCCGACTTAAAGAGCTAGATGACAAGTGGCTCAAACGTTACTTAGAAGAATGATATCATTAATAGGCGGAAAACCACCAATAAGAAACGTATCTAATGCGTTTCTTATTGGCTACTTGCACTATCATATTTTATAAAAAATCCATTCAAAAATTATCTTAGTAACGTCTGTTTTTGGCACGAAGCGGACGAGTTTGCTGGGTTGAAAGTCCGCTGTGAGCGAACAGCAGACGTTTGCACTTCCCCCCCCACAACGGCGTTAGCATAAACAGTCAGACATGGGGGTTATGCGGACTGGCGGCACAGTCTTACTCTAAATTTCATAAATCTGAAGATCAGCTTCCTGGAATACTTCAGCATATTTTTTGCTCACACCCCCCTCAATGACGAGCACATCTATCTGGCTGCTACTTGCAACGACATAGCGAGCGGCCGCAGGGATCTTGTCGGATGTTAATCCCACAATCACTTCGCTGCACTGTCTGATAACCGCTTTCTTGAACTCACAATCAGCATAATCGAAACCAGTCAGACCTGATTCTAACGACATTGCACAACCTCCGATGAAACCCTGATCGAAGATAATTGCTTTAATTTGTTCAAGGGCAGGACTGCCAACACACCCTCCAGATGAGCGTTGAACCGCTCCACCCAGCATGATGACTTCGCATAACGGTTTTCTTAATAGAATGGCAGCTATTTCTGGCGAGTTTGTCACCACAGTTAAAGCCACTGACTCCGGAAGAGCTATGGCCATAGCAAGATTCGTCGTGCCTGAATCGATAAAGATACAGCTATTTGCTTTGATAAGTTGCGCGCACTTTTGCGCGATCATGCTCTTTTCATCTGTTTTTTGTAGTTGTGCGATCAGCATAATTCCCTACTTCAGGCAGTGTGGCCACAGCCCCACCGTATACCTTTTTGCAAACGCCATCCTTACTAAGCTCATGTAAATCACGGCGAATTGTGTGTTCTGACACACCTAGTTGAGCAGAAAGCTCGACACAAACAACCCGTCCTTTTTCTTGTAAGAGCTCACGAATTAGGGCTTGTCGTTGATCCGGGAAAGCTGCATAATCGAGCACGTTAACTCCTAAGTTCATTTAAACGAGCAAGAGGGTGCATGATCGTGCATTCATATTATCTGTGTCAACTCCGTTGATTTACATTACTCCCCGGCGCATAGGGGATTCATAAATCAACATAAATTTCAGCTGGTTAAAGCATGTTTCGACCGTGCCCCTTTATCTCATTATCAGAGCAACATTTGTGTATCCATGAGTCAGGCTGGTGCAGTGCGAAAATGCGAAAGACCGCTCTCGTAACGAACGCAAAGCGAGCACAAGAATGAACGAAAAAGTTGCAACACGATGCATATTCTTCATCGCAGGATTGGCAACGTCAGCCTGGGCTGTGATGGTCCCTTTTGCAAAAATTAATACTGGAGCTAACGAGGCAGTTTTGGGTGTTTTACTCCTGTGCCTAGGAGGGGGCGCTATTATTTCTATGCCCCTTGCAGGGCCTCTCACAGCTCGCTTCGGCTGTCGTAAAATTATCGGCTGTGCAGTACTGATTATTCTGTTATCCATGCCGTTTTTAACATTAGCCAATGACCCCGTTTCACTTGGCCTTCTTCTACTCACGTTCGGCACTGGGATTGGCCTTGCCAACTGCGCCATGAATATTCAGGCAATACTGGTAGAGAAAAACGAAAGCATCCCACTTATGTCCGGTTTCCATGGGATGTATAGCGTAGGAGGTATTGCGGGAGCTGGCGTAATGACCGGCCTGCTCACTGTTGGTCTGAACATTCACACAGCATCATTGTCAGTCTGTCTCATTATCTTCTTGTTGTTAATAGCCAGTTACAGACAACTTCTTACCTATGCCAGCCCAGCAGAAGGCCCATCATTTTCCTTTCCTAAAGGAGATGTCCTGCTCTTAGGTGTCATCTGCTTTATCGTTTTTCTGGCTGAAGGAACCGTACTTGACTGGAGTGCTGTTTATCTGTCGGAAGTAAGGCAAGTTGCGGATTCTCAGGCAGGTCTCGGTTTCACTTGCTTTGCTGTCGCTATGACGGTGGGAAGACTTAGCGGTGATGCGGTCATTAGTCGCCTTGGCGCTTTGCCTGTCGTCATTTACGGTGCAATTCTGGCCTTTTTCGGTTTTTGCCTCATTATCCTGGTTAGCTCAATTCCCGCACTCCTTGCCGGCTATTTCTTTATAGGCGCAGGCTGCGCAAACATTGTACCTGTTATGTTCAGCCAGATTGGCAAACAGCAGAGCATGCCGCAGGCAGTTGCAGTTCCAGCTGTGACTACGATGGGGTATATCGGCGTACTTGCAGGACCAGCCATGATTGGTTTTATTGCCCACCGAAGTTCTTTGCCTGCTGCCTTTATCTTTGTAGCGGCACTCATGATTCTCGTATTAATGCTAAGTCTGGCATTAAGTAAAACACTAAAATTGCACCAGGAGATTTAAAGTGAAGCGTATTGTTTTGTTTTCTGGTGGCAGTGCATGCCGTTCTCTGAATATTGCGCTTTGCCACCATCCAGTTTCTTTGACTCGTATTGTTCCTGCGTGGGATAGCGGTGGAAGCTCACGATCAATTAGAGAAAATATCGATGTATTATCTGTAGGTGATATCCGCCAGGCGCTAATGACCATGGCCTATGGTGAAAACTGTTCGGGTGATATCGTTCGCATCTGCAATACCCGTTTATCATCCGAGGGGGAAACTCAGGAAGCTTTGAGAGAATTTCAGGCTTATGCGGAGGACAGACATCCTTTGCTTGAGCGCCTCGATACTGGATTGAGAGGCGCAATTGTTAATTATCTCCAGATTTTTTCTACCACGGTGGGTGTCGCATTTGACTACCGTAATGGCAGTATCGGGAATTTCATCTTAACCGGCGCCTATTTGGCACATAATCGGGATATGAATACCGCGATTTTTGTTTTCAGAAAACTCTGCGGCATTACAGGAGAAGTCTGGCCTTCTTCACTCAATAATGATCTTGTGCTTTCCGCTAATCTTAATGATGGGCAGCATGTTTCACCTCAGGACAGAATTACCCATCTTTCTAGGCAACAGGCGGAGATTGGCATCAATTCTGTCACATTGCAAACGTCCAACGGAAGCAATGCTCAGGTAAATACTGCCGTGCTGGAAGCCATAAAGAACGCGGATCTTGTCGCTTTCGGTCCTGGCAGTTTTTATACCAGTATCATGCCACATCTTCAGGTTAAGGGCGTAATCGCAGCCATAGCAAAAGCAAGATGCCCCGTAGCACTGATCGCTAATATTTTAGAATGCCGTGAGAGTCATGGACTGGGTTTGCAGGATGTTGCTAATCGTTTTATCCAGCAATGGCACGATGCAGACGCATCCATTGCCTTGCCTGAGTTGATGGTTCTGGGAAATCAGAGATTTCTTTCAATTGAAAAATATGTGGGTGAATTTGCCTATCTCTCGGATGAAATCAATGAATCAACCCGCTACACCTGTGTGCTGGATGAGTTTGAAGATGTCTGGGTGCGTGGTAAACACGATGGTGAAATACTTGCAAACAGGCTATTGTCTCTGGTTGAAAATTAATCGGAAAGAAGTCTTTTTGATTGATAAGTTGAATGCTTAGTTCGTTATTACAACATACGTGGAGTTCGAACGATGAATCATCATATTGGTGAAGTTATTCTTGATGAAGAAAGTATTGCTGTCGGTGTCAGTCGTGTGGCTGAGCAGTTGAACAATGACTACACCGATGCTGTTGTTATAACTGTTGTTCCAGGCGGTATTCTCTATACAGCAGACTTAACAAGAAAGCTGAAGTTTGATGTAAGCATGGATTACATATCCTGCCCTCACACACCTGGTGAACGAAATAACAACTCCACTATTGTTTACCATCAAAATATTGAGATTGAAAATCGTCATGTCATTCTTATTGATGATGCAATAGAATCAGGTGGTACAATGAAGCGCCTTATTAAATATATCTTAGATAATTTCAATCCAGCATCCCTGTCTGTTGCCGTCCTCTTCGTCAAACCTGGAAGAGTGAATATTCCTGTAAAACAGTATTTTGCCTATGAAATGGAGAGTGATGATCTACTCATTGGCTATGGTATGCCATGGGATAATAAATATCGCAATCGGCCCAATATTACTAAATTAATGAAATAACCAGTCGTGCACTTATGTTAAGTGGGGCTCGGTTACGGATAAATTGCCTTTAATGGTTAATTTTCTGGATCACTTTTCTGTGTGCTCGCAGATTCAATTCCCGCCAGCCCCACAAAAACAGTCAGTTAAGAAAAGTTACAACACTGACAGTAGACCGAAACAATGTCCGCTGTTGGCACGAAGCGGCCGGTCACCCGCTAGACAGCAATCCCCATAATCCTGATGACGCTCTGCTGTGAAGCTGTTTTGAAATAGTCTCTTTTAATTAAGGTCATGCCCTGTTTGCGGTAGAAATTACAGGCGCGTTCGTTCTGTTCAAGAACCTCCAGCCATACAAAGTCTTTCCCCCTGGCCCGGGCCAGGTCTTTGACGGTGTCAAACATGACCTGACCGTAACCTTTACGGGTGTCTGCAGGATCAAGATAGAATTTGTTAAGCAGCATCCCTGACATATTCGTATCAGGGATGCTGCTTTCATAGGTCACTTTCGCAAAACCAATTGGACTATCGGTCTCTGCTACATACCAACAGACCGCTTGCTCATTCAGGCTCTGTTCCAGCTCGTCCAGAGAATATTCGCTTGCTAAAAAAGCTTCCAGTTCAGACTTTGACTCCCACAGATGTTCAAAGTGTGCGCGGTAGATGCGGTAGCCCAGCGCATTAAGCAACATCGCGTCGGCAGGTGTGGCTTCACGGATTTGTAATGTCATGAATGATTCCTGTCCTGGTAATAAATTAACGATTACTGAACTATATCAAAACTGTCAGTGATACAGTGGTATGCGAATATTTCAGAGGCTTATCAGTATGAAGATTGTTTTTATCCCTGCGTTGATCGCCGTCCTGATTGATAAAGAACAGGACATGGGACGGGAATTGACCCGCGATGAGGTTGAGTCCATCCGCGATGGCGCTACAGCCATCCGCCTGCCGGCCGAAGCAGCCGAGGGCATAATCAGAGAGCGCGGCTACCGCGATATTGATCCTGAGAATGTCTGGCGCGAGTGGCAGGCGTATAAAGCTGACTGAATGTCGAAGGGAACACGCTGCTTTAGTGGCACATGAAAATTATGCTCTTACACGGATGCGTTTACTCCGCGCCTGACGTGGAGCTGAGGAGCAACTTTGAGCGATATGCGGCCAGTTAGCTTTGAATAAAATTTAACGGCTATATCGACGCCCCGTGATTTTTATAAGTGGGGCATTTTTATCTTCAGAACCTATTAACTCCAGCCTTGTTTACTACGACGGATATAAGGTAATACGGATAATAAAGCCAGAACCGCTAATACCATTCCAATCCATAGAGCTGAACGTAAACCGAATCCAGATGAAATTGCCATTCCACCTAAATAAGAACCGCCACCTAATCCAATATTGATCACGGAAGTATGAACGGCATTGACCATTGGCCCTGGATGTGCCACGCTGACAATTCTTGCCATCATTGCCGGATTCATTGGTACGCCAGATAAACCGATAAGTATAACAGCCAGAATAGCAATGACCTGATATTGAACAAATAGCGCCATGCCGAGCAAAGAAATACTCAATATTGTTAAGCCGACAACCATAACAGTTAAACTATGGCGATATGCAAGACGTCCCGTTACCATATTCCCGATGATATTGGCTAGTCCATAAAGCATCAGAATGAAGGGAACCGTCTGCATTGTAAATTCACTGACATCAGTAAGCACGGGAACAAAATAACTGAATGCCGCAAAACTTGCTCCCAAAATCAAACAGCTGGTTGCACAGGCTTTCCAATAGGCTTTATTTTTAAATGCCTTAATCTCTTCAGCCATCTTGATAGCACCGCCGCCGCTCATATGTGGCAATAAACGTACTAATGCTAGCAGGCATATGAAAACCAGGACCGCGACCAGTCCAAAACTCATTTTCCAGCCCCAGTGCTGGTCAATGATTGTCGCGATAGGTACACCAAAGACATTGGATACCATAAAACCAGCTATCACTATTGATGCGGCACGAGGGCGATTTTCAACAGATACAAGAGCCATACTTGTCGCGAGTGAAAGACTTAAACACCCTGCACATAAAATACCTGTCACGATTCGAATGGCAACTAACACATTGTAATCAGAGGCAAAGACGCTTAATCCTTGTACGATAACATATAACCCTAACAGCCATAATAACGTTGAGCGATAGGGCGCTTTAAACTTAAGAAAGGTGTAGGTTAATACCGGGCCACCTAGCATTACACCGAATGCATAATATGAAATCAAATGCCCGACTTCGCCGACTGTAACACCAAATGCTTCAGATAGCGTGGTCATCATACCCGCCACCATTAACTCTGCTGTACCTAATGAAAAAATGGCTAACCCTAAAATATAAACGACTAATGGCATGTTTTTTTATTTTTCCTTGTATTGGAATGATCATTACAAAAATGAGTGCAAGTAAATAATGAATTTTTCCGCTTAAATTTATAAATTGATTAACAGACCAGCGACGACATCTTCGAGGATTTTTCTATCTGTAATGTTTTTATTCAGTACACGTAAACCGTAATAGCCTGCCATAAAGCCTCTCGCCATTTCGACGGCTGATGCTTTATTGTTCAGTTCGCCGGTTCGTTGGCCTTCGATGAATACCGACACCAGCGTTTTTTCTAAATGCTGACGATATTCATTATTCAGGCTCGCAACGGCTTCATCTTTACTGCCCATCTCCAGGGCTGAAAATAAGACCATCGCATCATGCTGCTCTGGCTGAGAAAGATCTTCGGCAATACCCCAGAGCAGAAGGGTATGCAATCGCTCTTTTACCAGACCTGGTTGTGTGAGTATTGTTAACTGTGCTGACATAGTTTGTTCGTGGCTGCGCAACAAAGCTTGCTCGTACAGGGCTTGCTTGCTTCCAAAGGCATTGTATAGGCTTCCCCGCCCTAATCCCGTACCATTGCATAAATCTTGCGCAGAGGTGCCTGCATAACCATTGGCGCTGAAAACAGCGACGGCAGCATCAATGACATCCTGATCTTCGAACTTTCGTGGACGACCTGGAAAGGTTGGTTTTTCAGCACTCATAGGGATGTGGGACTTGAAATGAGTTGAGGCGGCATAGTATTGATTATGGAACGATCAGTCAAATAATTTTTATAAATAAATCAGCGATGACGCGCAGACAGATTTTCTTATGAATTGCTATGCGTTTCTGTAGAGGGATGTGTGGATTTTTATCCTTTCCAGGATAGTACGTTGATACAACGACAGCCACGCGTAATGGTTAATCATCACACCGGAATCTGCCGTATTCTAGTGAACGTCCAACGTCCCCCTTCGATTAAGGATAGTGTTGCATCGACCGATTGAACTCACAGGGCAGAGTAAAGTCATCGCAGCGTGAGTGATATGACAGGCGACCTGTTGAAGCCATGGTACCATTACAGACTGTATCATCTACCTCACTACACACATCGGCCTGCCAGATACTGGTTCGGGGTGTATCTCCGTATCCACGCTGAATACGGTTCTCAGCAATCCAGGGTTCATCACCTCTTCTGGTGTGCCTTGTGCCATAACATGTCCGTTCGCCATGACCACCAGATGGTCGCAGTACCGGCTGGCCTGATTAAGGTCGTGCAGCACGGCGACCACCGTTTTCCCCTGAGCCCGGAGTTCGCCCATCAGCCGCATCAGTTCCACCTGATGATTGATATCGAGATAGGTGGTTGGCTCATCGAGTAGTACAACGGGCGTATCCTGCGCCAGGACCATCGCCAGAAATGCGCGCTGTCGCTGACCGCCAGAAAGATCGGTTAACCGTCGGTCGGCAAGATGTTGGATCCGGGTCTGGTTCATAGCATCATGGACCCGCGTATTGTCTTCAACGGAGAGACGCCCCCAGAGTGACAACCACGGGTTGCGACCGTACGAAACAAGCTCCTGGACGGTGATCCCCTCGGGAGTTAAATGGTGCTGGGGCAGCAGCGCCAGCCTGCGGGCTAGCTGGCGTGATGAGAGCGTATTGATGGCACTATCGCCGAGAAATACGCCTCCGGACTGCGGCGTTAACAGTCGTGAAAAACAGTTTAACAACGTTGACTTCCCGCAGCCGTTAGGGCCGAGCAGGGCGGTTGTCTTCCCCGCTGGTAGGGCGAGTGAAACGCCATCAAGCACCTTGTTTGTACCGTAACAGACCGTCAGATTTTCAGTTCGTAATGTCATTTATTGCATTCTCACAAGCAGCCAGACAAACCATGGTGCACCGATAATGGCGGTCAGCACGCCAGCCGGAAGTTCCAGAGGAGGATGAATAATTCGCGCCAGCAGGTCGGCAACCACCAGCAGCAACGCACCTGTCATGGCTGAAACGGGCAGCAGCCAGCGGTGGCGTCCACCGGTAATGCTGCGCACCATATGCGGTACCACAAGACCAATAAAGCTAATTGGGCCGCAGACGGCCACGCCGGTCGATGTCATGGCGACGGCCAGTAGTAAAGCCTGGAGCCGAATACGCGGCACCGACACACCGAGCGTGGTGGCGCGCGCATCGCCCAATGCCAGGAGGTCGAGATCGCGGCAAAAACGCAGACTCAGCGGCAGAAACAAAATCAGCAGTGGGGCGGCTATTTTCACAAAGCTCCAGTCACGGCCCCATAAGCTGCCGGTCAGCCACAGCAGGGCGCTGTTCACATCCTGCGGACGCGAAAGCATCAGATAATCCGTCAGGCTGGCCCAGCAGGCAGAGAGCGCAACACCCGTGAGCGCCAGCTTCATCGGCTGGCTGGTGTTCGCCAGTATTCTCAGCAGGATCAGGCCCGCCATGCCACCGGCAAAGGCCAGTAGCGGCAGAGTAATCACCGGTAGTGACGGTAAGAGAAGCAGCGCGCCCACAGAGGCCAGGCTGGCGGCATGGTTTACGCCGAGGATATCCGGTGATGCCAGAGGGTTACGCACGATCCCTTGCACCAGCACGCCTGCCACCGCGAGGGCTGCACCGACAAGCAGCGCCAGCAGCAGTCGCGGCAGGCGGTACGCCGTTAATACGAAATGATATTCGCGCCCGGTCTGCCAGTCGTTCAGCAGAGCACGCCAGGGAACGGCGATCACCCCCATTTGTAGTGACAAAGCCGAAAGTCCTGCCAGTGCGAGGGCGATGAAAATGACGAACGCAATTTTCATCCACGCCTCCTGACCAGCCAGACAAAACAGGGTGCACCAATCAGCGCCACTACTGCCCCCGCGGGCAATTCGCCAGGGAAGGCCAGCGCTCGGGCCAGAACATCAGCCAGCAGCAGCAGCGTGGCGCCCATAAGCATGCTCATCGGCAGGACCTTGCGCTGATCGAATCCCACCCAGAAGCGAGCCAGATGCGGCATCAGCAGACCGATAAACGCCACCGGACCTGCCACGCTGACGCAGGTACCGACCAGAAGCAGCACCAGAACATTGATGATCAAACGGAGCTTCGGCAGATTCACCCCCAGCGTGCGGGCGGTGCTGTCACTGACGTTAAGCAGGTTCAGTTGATTAGCCAGCAGCAATACCACCGGTACAGCAACCACTACCATTGGGAAAAGCTGCCAGAACTCCTGCCAACGTGCGTGGGATACGCCTCCCGCAAGCCAGTAAAAAATGCCGTAGGCGTGATCTTCCGTCAGCAGCAGAGTGATGCGGGTAAGGGCCATGCAGAAAGCCGAGAACGCGATGCCCGCGAGGATCAGTTTGTTTCTGTCCTGGGTGTGGCGAAATCCACCACCTGCGGTCATCACCATCAGCCAGCTTACGCCACCGCCGCAGGCGGCGATAAAGGCGATGGAGTAACCCGTAACGGGCGCAGGGCTGATAGCGCTGGTAAGCGCCATCGTCAGCGCTGCGCCACTGTTAATACCGAGTAGTGAAGGGGAGGCCATTGCATTATGCGTCAGGGTCTGCAGCAGCGTTCCCGCCAGAGCCAGGCTTGCGCCGATCAAAATGGCGACCAGGCTTCTCGGCAAACGAAGGTTTTGCACCAGCGCTTGTGGAAGCGTCGGCGTATGGCCTGGTAGCAGGGCGTGAATGGCGTCAACGCCGGAAACAGGAATGGCCGAGTAGCAAAACAGACTCAGCCAGAAGATAGCGATAAGCGCGACAAGGGGGAGCCCCCACTGTAGCGCTGGATGTTTGAAAATTGTCATTTCACATCGGATAAAGGCTGGTGGTGAAAGATTTTTACCGTGTCGCTGGCAATGCGTTCGGCTGCGAAAATGCCGCGCATCCGCGCCCAGGCGTTACTGTCGACCGACGCCGTCTGCTGTTTTTGCGCCGCAGTTAACATCTGCCACAGCGGGTCTTGTTGCCAGAGTTTCACGATGCTCTCTTCACGATAGTGCGCGACCAGCAGCCATGCCGGATTGAGCGCCAGCAGCTGTTCCAGACCGATGGACGGCATAGACGAACCCGCCATAGCTACAGGCACCGTCAGCCCCAGAGAGGTCAGGACGCCCCCGGTCCAGGTCTCCTGAGTATGCAGGTTGAACTGCTGCTCTCGGGACGTACCAAACACCACCATCGTGTCTTTTGGCAGTTGGCTGGCCCACGCTGACATCTGTTGTTGGTGTTGCGCCAGGCGTGACTGCATCTGTGCTTTTTTACCCACAATTTCACCGATGATGGCCGCAGATTGCAGATTTTCAGCGTAGGTTTCATTGCGAGACTTGAGCAGCAGCACAGGTGCTATTTGCTGTAAGGCGATGTAAATACCCGCATGGCGGCTGCTGTCGGCAATGATCAGATCCGGTTTCAGCGCGCTGATGGCTTCTAAACTCGGCTGCGCACGCGTGCCGACAGACTGCCAGGGTTTCAGATGGGCACGAACCTCTGGAAGAATGCGTGTGGCATCGTTATCGTCGGCAATGCCGACCGGACTGACATCGACAGCAGCCAGTGCGTCCGCGAACGACAGTTCCAGCACCACTATCCGTTGTGGCGTCTTATCAAGCGTAAAGGTGCCATGTTCGTCATGAACCGTGGCGGCAAAAGCATGGCCGGTGAGCAGCAGAGCGGCGAATAGCGTGCGTAATGGTGTGAACATGTAAATTGCCTGCGTCGGGTGGCGTTTCGTTTGCCCGACCTACAAAAACAGCATGCAGGCCGGGTAAACGGGGTTTAGAACTTCAACGAACCCTGCATATACAGCGTGCGCGGCTGGCCTGCGTAGATGCCTTTGTTGTTGTCGTCGTAAGAGCGGGTGAAATACTCTTGGTCGAAGATATTTTTCACACCGAACGCCAGGTTCAGGTCTGCCATCTGCGGGCCGAAGTCATAGGCTACGCGTGCGCCCCAGAGCATAAAGCCAGGGATGCGACCGGTACTGCCATCAGCGCTCTCTTTAACGGTGTTGGCGTTATCCGCAAACTGGCTGGACTGGAAATCGCTATTCAGGTTGAAGGTCCAGTTGCCCGGCTTATAGTCCACGCCCAACGTGCCTTTGTGTTTTGGTGAGAAGGGCACCTGATTGCCATAGGTATCGCCTTTCTCGCGAATCTCAGCGTTCACATACGCATAGCTTGCGTAGACTGAAACGTTGTCGAGCGTTGGCGTCAATGTGCCGAGATCATAGCGAGTCTGAGTTTCCAGTCCGGTATGACGCGTTTTACCGCGTGCAGTAACGGTGTCGTTGGTTTGGTTGGAATCGTACTGATTATTAAAGTTAATCAGGAACAGCCCCATTTCCGCCGTCAGCGCGCCATCGTCGTATCGGGTTCCGAGCTCCCAGGTTCGCGCTTTTTCCGGTTCCACATTGCCGCTTTGCACAGCCTTGCCAATTTGGCTGTACTGTACGGTGCCGAATGAGCCTTCAGTGTTTGCATAAAGATTCCAGCTATCAGTCAGGTGATAAAGTACGTTTAGCGCCGGAAGTGGGGCGTTGTAGCTTACTTCCTCATGTGTGCCTTTGATGGCGTTGTTCTGGTATGACTCGATATGTTCAAAGCGCATACCCGGTGTGATAGTCCAGTTGCCAATGTCGATTTTGTCATCCAGATACCAGGCGTGCGCTTCGGTGCCCGAACGAGTGTCGCGATCGTAAGGGCTGGCGCTGGACGGCAGTTGTCCGCTGCTGGTGGCCGTGTAGTAACGCATTTCATGCGTCGACTCGCTCACATAACGGTATCCCACGCCCACTTCGTGCGCGGAAGGACCCACCATAAAGCTCTGACTGTAGCGTGGTTCAATGCCGCGTACCCAGTAGTTACGCGGTGAAAGGGTGAGGCGTTTTCCCTGTTCCAGGTAGCCGCTGCGCAGGGTTTCAGTGTAGAAGCCCTGAATATTGAATTTATGTTGGCTGTCCGGCTGGAACTGATAGCCGAGGCTTGCCAGCTTGCGGCGCCCCCAGAAGCGATCGTAAGGGCGCGTGGATTGCCAGCGGTCGGCATCGTAATCCGCGCGAGACAGGCCGCCGGGCATGTCGGCTTCACCGTCGTAGTATTGCAACAGACTGTTGAAGGTATGCACTTCGTTTGGCGCATATTTGCTTTTCAGCATCAGGTCGTCGATGCGGGTCGCGCTGTGTTCGCGCCAGTCGCTTCCACGTGTACCGGAGTAAAGCAGGGCGGTACCAAAACCGTTATCCGCCGTGCCACCCACCATCAGGTTGTGTGTTTCTTTTGGGTTATTTTGTGAAGATGTTGGGCTGAGCTGGCCTTCCACGCCGGCTTCGATGCCGAAGTCTTGCGGAATAGCGCGGGTAACAAAGTTCACCACACCGCCCACGCTCTGTGGCCCGTAACGCACCGCGCCACCGCCGCGAACCACGTCGATGGCGTCCATATTTCCGAGTGAGACGGGCGCCAGTGAAAGCTGCGGCTGGCCGTAAGGGGCAAACGGCACGGGAATACCGTCCATCAGCACCGTTGAACGGCTGGCCAGGCGCGGATTCAGGCCGCGAATACCAAAGTTCATTGCCAGATCGTGGCTACCGGTGCCGTTGTTTTCTGGGGCGGTAACGCCAGGAATGCGGTTCAGTACCTCGCGCATGGATGTTGCGCCGGTTTTGGCAAAATCCTCACGGCGGATAACGTCACGTGCGCCGGCATGCTCGAATACGTCGTTTTCGCGCGCATCCCCCAGCCAGTCGCCCACCACGGTCAGGGCATCTTCTTGCGGTGTTGGTGCGGGCTCCAGCGTCCAGCTGTTATTACCCAGCGGTTTCACCTGCAGGCCACTACCGTTCAGCAGGTGTTGCAGGCCGGTTTCGACGTCGTAGTCACCGTGAAGACCGTTACTCTGTTTGCCGCGCGTCAGGCTGGCGTCAACCGACAGGGTAATTCCGCTGAGCGCGGCATACTGATTAAGGGCTTTGTCGAGCGAACCCGGTGCAATATCAACCTGCGCTGCGAAGGCGGATAACGACAGGCCGGCCAGCGGCAGCAGGCTCAGGCGAACGGCGTTAACCAAAGGTGTTGTTTTGCGAAAAACGCGTAAAGGCGTCATACCTTCTCCATCATCATTTTTGTTGTGTTCATCTATGAGTCGAATGAGAAGGGGAAAAAGGACAATCGAAATGAGAATTATTTTTCTTACAGTGCGGAAATATTTACCCAGTATCGCGTAACTGACTGAATTTTAACTGGAAGAGTCTTGGCAATAACATCCAGGATTGCATCAGTATTTTTCAGCGGGAAAGTGCCACTCAGGCGTAACCCGGCTACAGCCGGATCGCAGCGCAGCACGCCGTTGCGATAACGGCTCAGCGTGGCAATCACTTCACTCAAAGGTTTATCGCTGAAGCTCAGAATGCCCTGCGTCCAGGTGGCGCTTTCATCATCCGCTGAGGCTATTGCACCAAATTCAGACGCGCTAAACTGCAGGCTCTCGCCAGCGCTGACGATGCGTTTTTCCTGCGGACGATTTGCCAGTAAGACTTCAACAGCGTGTTGTTGAACGACAACGCGTGTGACGTTGTCCTGCTGGTAGACGGTAAATTCTGTGCCTAATGCGGTGAGCTGGCCCTGACGGGTCACAACGCGGAAAGGTCTCTGCTGCGCGTCTTTTGCGGTAGTAATAGCAATTTCTCCGTACCAGAGATGGACAACTCGTTGACGCGTATCAAAATGAACGTCCGCGGCGCTTTGTGTGTTGAGCGTCAGCAGCGAGCCATCTTCCAGCCGCTGATGGCTGACCGCGCCTTTGGCGGTGCGGTAATCCGCGCGCAGACCTTCACCGGCTTCAGACTGCCAGAGCTGCCAGCCGCCGCCCACGCCGAGCAGCAGCAGTATCCCTTTCATGACATGACGACGGGTAAGGCGCGTATCGTGCAGCGTCCGGCTGGCAACATCGCCCGGTACGCGGCTGAGGTGGCTGCGCAGGTTTTCAACCTGTTGCCAGGCCCACTGATGATCTTTGTCCTCTTCGTACCATTGTTGCCAGCGCGCTTCTTGCTGTGGGCTGACACGCTCGCCGCTCAATACAGCATACCAGTGCGATGCCGAGCGCAATGCCTGGCGGCGAGAATCGGTGATAGAAGCGTTCACAGGCCGTGCTCCAGACGAAACAGCAGACAATGTTCGATAGCCTTTGCCATATACTTTTTCACCGAGCTGACGGAGATACCGAGCTTCAGCGCGATCTCGCTGTATGTCAGACCATCCAGTTGCGAAAGCAGAAACGCTTCTCGTGTTTTTCCGTTCAGCCCGTCAAGCATGCTGTCGATGAGTTGCAGGGTTTCGAGCTGGCTCTCGCGTTCCTCGGGGGAAGGCGAGAGCGCCTCCGGCATAAGCGCCAACATCTCCAGATAGGCTTTTTCCAGCGCGTTTCGGCGAAACAGGTCGACCATCACCCGTTTGGCGAGAGTGCACAGAAAGGAGCGCGGATCGCGGATCGTCGAGAGCGAGTCGCTGCCCATTACCCGTAGAAAAGTGTCCTGGGCAATGTCATCTGCATCAAAGGCGGACTGGAGTTTGCGCGTCAGCCAGCTTTTCAACCAGCCGTGATGTGCGCCATAAAGCGACTCGAGCGTAAAGGAAGCAGTGGT
This sequence comes from Citrobacter sp. Cpo045, assembly GCF_030332875.1. Lineage (NCBI taxonomy): Bacteria > Pseudomonadati > Pseudomonadota > Gammaproteobacteria > Enterobacterales > Enterobacteriaceae > Citrobacter > Citrobacter sp. Cpo045. The sequence continues at coordinate 696,765 of NZ_JAOWGZ010000096.1, read as the reverse complement.
AGTGGCGTGGTCAGACATGTGGAATGTATCAAAAGTTAATTATCACGCGATTATAGTAATATGAGAATGGTTATCATTACAATTAGAAATATAATTGTATTACGTTGAACTTCTTAATGCGTTGTTATTTATAAAAATGTTATGAGGTGGATATCGGATGGGGAAGGGGAGTCTGCTTCTGGCATGTGACGGTTGGAATGACATCTGACCATGTCTGCTGTGAGCATGGAGCAGACGAATGCTTTAAAGCATGCTGAACTCTTTAAAAGTAAACCGTCTTGGGAGGACACCGAGAGCAGAGCAGCTGTTACTTTTCGGGAAAAGGTGAGTTGCGGATCAGGAAATGCTCAATCGAGTCGATTAAACCGGGAGCTAAGGGGAGCGCGGGTTCAGCGTATGTCGCGATATTCGCTTTGCGATCGTCCGAAGTCACCTCTTTCATAACATGGTTCATATTGGGCAGTATAACCAGGGACGCTTGAGGATTCGCGGCCTTAAGCAGTCTTGCATCCGTTTCTTCCACCTGGAGATCGCGTTGCCCTTGTAGCACTAACACGGGTTTGGAAATACTCGAAATGAAATGACCCGGATTATATGAAAATGCATTGATCAAAAACCCCTGAACAGCAGGATTAAAGATACTTTGCAGTGCTGGGTGAATATTCGTAATATCGACTCGCCGCCGATGCTCCAGAGCATCAATTATCGGCAGCGCCTGCTTTAATAGAATTTCATTTTCCGGATTAGCGTTAAGTTGCCCCCTCAACACCTCGCCCATCGGCCTCCCAGGCGTTGCGATAAGAACCACACCGCACACATTCTCTTCTTGAGCCGAGGCAAGTGCGACTACACCCCCTTCGCTGTGTCCTAAAACCCAAACACAGGGAGTGTGCATGTGACGTCTAAGCACGTCTACCCAGGATCGAATGTCGTCAACATAGTCAGCAATCGTCACCGCATTGGCATCGTCTACGGCCATTGCGCTAGCGAACATTCCACGTTTGTCGATACGAAGCGTCGCAAAACCTTTGGCAGCCAGGCCTTCAGCAAGAAGTCGGTAAGGCGATGCATTCACACCAAGCGGGTTGTTTCCATCCCGATCGGTTGGCCCGGAGCCAGGAACGATAAGAACAACGGCTGTTGGTTTTGAATTCGGGGTGAGTAACGTGCCTTTCAAAGGGCCTTTTGGCCCTGCGGCATCCAGGGCAGTTTCGGAAAAGGTCTCCGGTACTGCCGCCAGACTCACAAATGGGCAAGCGCCCAAAAGGGCAATTGAGGCGGCAATATTCATTGGAGATGTTCCTGTAAAATTCAGCGTACCCGTCAATTTATATTATAAATATGGCCTGCTCTACATTGATTAATATATCAGCAGTGATAGAAAAGTCCTCTGCTGGCACAGAGCGAAGGTACTGGGTGAGTTTAAAGTCTACTGTGAGCGAAGAGTGGACATCTCAACTCATTGTTGTTCCTGTCTATTGATATGGAAGCCCGGAACGGTAAGCGTTTGGAACAAATACCTGCGGCTATTATGAATGAAGTGTTGGCCAGACTAAGTTGAGGTTTTGATATGCGCACTGAGCAATGGCATAAAAGCAAAAAGCCTGCTTAGTTTCCTAAGCAGGCTTCTTAAATATGGCTCCTCTGACTGGACTCGAACCAGTGACATACGGATTAACAGTCCGCCGTTCTACCGACTGAACTACAGAGGAATCGTTTGAACGAGGCGCATATTAGCGAGGGTGGTGAGGCTTGTCAAAGGGGTAAATACATTTGTGTGTTCGTTTGCTGACAAAATCAGCAAAGCGGCGATCTTTCCGTCTTTTTATGCTTTTGCCCCATTCTGGTGCGTGTCTACCTCTTCCAGGGCAGCCTGAATGAGATACTTAGGTGTGCAGAATGATCTTCCTTCGCTTTTACTCCTGACTTTACGCGGCTTTAACCGTAAAACACCGTTTTAGACGAAAGTGGCAAGCATCTTGCAATCCTGAATTTAATGACTGCCAGCACGGGTTCTGGTATTCCGACAGGAGGCAAAATGAACTTCAGACGACTGAAATATTTCGTGAAAATCGTCGATATTGGTAGCCTGACCCAGGCAGCGGAAGTGTTGCACATTGCGCAACCCGCGCTGAGCCAGCAGGTCGCTACGCTGGAAGGTGAGCTGGATCAGCAATTGCTGATTCGTACCAAGCGTGGCGTCACGCCGACGGAAGCAGGAAAAGTGCTATATACCCACGCCCGGACGATTTTACGTCAGTGCGAACAGGCGCAACTTGCGGTTAATAACGTGGGCCAGACCTTGAGTGGACAGGTCTCTATCGGCCTTGCGCCGGGGACAGTCGCGTCATCCATTACCATGCCGTTATTACAGACGCTACGTGCCGAACTGCCTGATGTGCTGGTCTATTTGCATGAAAACAGTGGGGCAGTGCTGAATGACAAGCTGCTCAGCGGGCAATTAGATATGGCAGTGCTCTATGAGCGTTCTCCTGTGGCGGGCATCAGCAGTCAACCGTTGCTTAAAGAGGATCTGTACCTGGTCGGCACGCGTGAGTGTCCGGGGCAAAGCGTCGATTTAGCCGCAGTGGCGCAGATGAATTTGTTCTTGCCACGGGATTACAGCGCGGTTCGCCTGCGCGTGGATGAAGCTTTTTCGCTACGTCGCTTAACGGCTAAAGTGATTGGCGAAATTGAGTCTATCTCCACCCTAACGGCCGCCATTGCCAGTGGTATGGGTGTCACAGTGTTGCCTGAGTCGGCCGCCCGTTCATTATGCAATGCGGCTAACGGCTGGATGGCGCGCATCACAACACCGTCGATGAATCTGCCATTATCGTTGAACGTATCCGCCAGAGGGAGCTTATCGCCCCAGGCGCAGGCCGTGAAGGAGATCCTGTTGTCGCTGGTCAGCCGTCCGGCGCTGGAAAATCGCGAGCTGCAGCTGGTCAGCTAAACCTTATTCCCGCAAGGAATAAGATGCAGGTTTTTATTATTTGTTATGCCGGGCATCAGACTTTAACAATAGCGTAATGTCTGATGTGCCCGGAGCGAAACGTGAATTTCCAGCAACTTAAAATAATCCGCGAGGCGGCCCGTCAGGATTACAACCTGACAGAGGTCGCGAATATACTGTACACCTCGCAGTCGGGCGTCAGCCGACACATTCGTGAACTTGAAGATGAACTTGGCATCGAGATTTTTATCCGTCGCGGTAAACGCCTGTTGGGCATGACCGAACCGGGTAAAGCCTTGCTGGTTATTGCCGAGCGTATTCTGAATGAGGCCAGTAATGTTCGTCGACTGGCGGATCTGTTTACCAATGACACGTCCGGCGTACTGACGATTGCCACCACGCATACCCAGGCACGCTATAGCTTGCCTGCGGTGATAAAAGCTTTTCGTGAGCTGTTCCCTGAGGTGCGTCTGGAACTTATTCAGGGTACGCCACAGGAGATTGATGTCCTGCTACAAAATGGCGGGGCAGATATCGGAATTGCCAGTGAGCGGCTGAGCAGCGATCCATTGTTGGTGGCTTTTCCCTGGTTTCGTTGGCACCACAGCCTGCTTGTTCCTAATGACCATCCATTAGTGAAAGCCTCTCCGCTCACGCTGGAGTCTATTGCTCACTGGCCGTTAATTACCTATCGTCAGGGGATTACAGGGCGTTCCCGCATCGATGAAGCATTTGCTCGCAAAGGGCTGATACCGGATATTATTCTCAGCGCCCAGGACTCGGATGTGATTAAAACTTACGTGTCGCTGGGGTTGGGGATTGGGCTGGTGGCAGAGCAATCCAGCGGCGAGCAGGAAGAGGGGACCTTAACCCGTCTGGATACCCGGCATTTGTTTGATGCAAATACCGTTTGGCTAGGGCTTAAACGCGGACAGCTGCAGCGCAACTACGTCTGGCGATTCATCGAGCTATGCAATGCAGGGTTATCCGTCGATGAAATTAAGCGCCAGGCGATGGAGCCAGATGAAGCGGTGATTGATTATCAGATTTAACTACCAAAGCCCGTGAGTAAACGGGCTTCTCTGACGTCGCTGAATGGCGGGTAGAAAGCTGCGTTACCTCAAGGTCTCCAGCCTCAGATCCTGCGTCGGCACCCGCGACAATATCGAACAAGACACCGCCCGTCCCGAATCCGCATAAATAAACTGAAATCCATTCTTCACCGAAAGAACATCTCGATTGGTAAACGTATAGAATTTATTACTCTGACTACGGCGGGCATCGGAAACATAAAAACTATTGTTTTCCCACAGCACGCTAACGTGCTGGAACAAATGAAATGTCACCTCCGCCCAGCCTCTGTCCGGGCAACGTAGCGTGACTTTCTCACCGGCTATTGTACTCAGTGGAATTACTAATAAAGCGGTTAGCGCTGCTTTCAGCAGTATCGGCATGGGCAAGTATGGGTCTCATTCTGATGTCGTTGCACGATAAGATACTTAACCATGACGTTAACGAATTGGATCATAGAGACATTTTGCATAAGCAGACGGACATTCTCCCGTCGGCAGTATGGAAAAACCTGGTGTGGAGTGAAGCGCTCTACCTGGCGAATAGGATCGCAGAAAAGCAAAAAGCCTGCTTAGTTTCCTAAGCAGGCTTCTTAAATATGGCTCCTCTGACTGGACTCGAACCAGTGACATACGGATTAACAGTCCGCCGTTCTACCGACTGAACTACAGAGGAATCGTTTGAACGAGGCGAATATTAGCGATGCCGCTCAGCGTTGTCAAAGCCTGAATGGATAAATGCGATCGTTTGCTGAAATATTCCCCATTTCGCCGCTTATTCAGACGCAACCGGTTGTTTTATGCACTTTTCGCGTTCGGGGCGCGGGTATTTCCACAACCAGCGGCCAGTGACCATACGCCAGTAAAATAACGCGGCGCGTACGGCCCAGTCGAAGAACATACCTAACCAAACGCCGACAACTCCCCATCCTAATACGATACCCAGGGTGTAACCCGCGACTACGCGGCAGCCCCACATGCCCAGCATCGATACCCACATAGCAAAACGTGCATCTCGCGCACCTTTAAAGCCTGCTGGTAATACCCAGGAGGCTGCCCATATCGGCATAAATGCTGCGTTGAGCCAAATCAGGATGACTATGACCTCTTTTACATCCTGATCGTGGGTATAAAATGAGGCCATCACCCCGGCGAAAGGAGCGGTTAACCAGGCAATTGCCGTCAGGCCGATCGTCGACAGCCAGAATACATGCCGTAGCTGGATTTCAGCCTGGGCAATCTGGCCATTTCCCAGACGCCTGCCGGTAATGATTGTCGACGCGGAACCTAAAGCATTACCCGGTAAGTTGATAAGCGCGGCGATAGAAAATGCAATAAAGTTCCCGGCGATAACGCTGGTTCCCATGCCTGAAACAAACATCTGTGTCAAAAGTTTACCGCCATTGAACAGCACTGACTCGATACTTGCCGGAATGCCGATCCCCATCACCTCCCAGATAATGGTGAGATTGAGTGGCTTAAAATAGCTTTTGAAGGGAATTCGCAGCGCGGGGTTAAAACCAATCATCAGTACCCAGATGATGGCAATCGCCCCGATGTAGCGCGAAATGGTCAGTCCCAGGCCTGCTCCCACAAATCCCAGACCTTGCCAGGAAAAGATCCCGTAAATCAGGATGCTACTGATGATGATATTCAGGATGTTCATGCCGCCGTTAATCAACAACGGTATTTTTGTATTTCCGGCTCCACGTAGTGCGCCACTGCCAATCAGCGCAATGGCTGCCGCCGGGTAGCTGAGCACCGTCAGCTCCAGATAGGTGAGTGCCAAAGCTTTAACGTCTGGCGTTGCTTCACCTGCGACAACGTCAATAATCTGTTGACCAAAATAGTGAATGACAGCTGCCAGAACGGTAGCAAAAATTGTCATGATCACCAGTGATTGTCTGGCCGCGGCTCTGGCCCGTCGACGATCTCGTTTCCCGAGGCTAAATGCTACAACCACGGTGGTGCCCAGATCGATGGCGGCGAAAAATGCCATGATGACCATATTAAAGCTGTCGGCGAGTCCGACACCGGCCATCGCTTCTTTTCCCAACCAGCTGACCAGGAAGGTACTGAGAACACCCATCAATAGCACACAGGTGTTTTCCAGAAAAATGGGGACAGCCAGCGGAGTGATTTCGCGCCAAAAGAGAACCTTATAACTCTTGCGTTTGGCATACCAGGGCGTGCGGGAAGCGACCTGGCGTAAGGCAGCGGAGACGTTCAAAGTGGACCTTAACGAAGAAAGTTGAAACCTCATTTCAAATGATGAGGGAGAATCAAAAAAGCTGCAAAGTTTTTTCTATTTAAAATGTCTGTAAATGCAACAAACTGTCGAGAGAAGCATCAATTGATTCGCATTCGAGGAAATGGGGTTTGACAAAATTTTTTTCGCCGCTAAGATAAGCCTCCACAACGATTCCTCTGTAGTTCAGTCGGTAGAACGGCGGACTGTTAATCCGTATGTCACTGGTTCGAGTCCAGTCAGAGGAGCCATATTTAAGAAGCCTGCTTAGGAAACTAAGCAGGCTTTTTGCTTTATGTTTCAAGCCTGATCGAGCGAAGCTACGCCGGAATCTTACGCCGGGAAATCCCCATGCTGACGCGCAACCAACGTCAGAATGGAATACAGCGCCACCGCCTGCTGGTGCTGATTAAAGATCTCCACCGACCACTCCACCACGCCGGTCGCTTTTTCTTCGGCATTGCGCTGACGTTTCACCGTTTTGCGTTTGCAGGTTAAACGCACCTGGATAGTGTCGCCCGGCTTAACCGGCTCGATAAAGCGCAGGTTTTCCATGCCATAGTTGGCAATCACCGGACCGACGCCCGCGTCAACAAACAGACCGGCTGCGGCGGAAATCAGGAAGTAACCGTGCACCACGCGCTCGCCGAAAATGGAATCGGCTGCTGCAATCTTGTCCATATGGGCGTAGAAGTGGTCACCGCTGAGGCAGGCAAAGTTAACGATATCCGCTTCGGTCAGTGTACGACGTGGCGTCAGCAGGCTGTCGCCCGGCTGGATCTCTTCGAAGTATTTACGGAACGGGTGAATACGATCTTCCTCCACCCGAGCGCCACGCACCCACTGTTGGCTTACCGCCGCGAGCATGGTTGGGCTGCCCTGAATGGCGGTGCGTTGCATGTAGTGTTTCACCGCGCGCAGACCGCCCAGCTCTTCACCGCCGCCTGCACGTCCAGGCCCGCCGTGGACCAGCTGTGGCAGCGGAGAGCCGTGACCGGTCGATTCCGCCGAGGACTCTTCGTTCAGCACCTGAATACGCCCGTGGGCGCGGGCCGCACCGAGGACAAACTCTCGCGCCAGTTCGCCGCTCGCCGTCACCAGCGTTCCTGCCAGACTGCCTTCACCGGCGCGCGCCAGCGTCATGGCATGCTCGGTATTTTGATACGGCATCAGCGTGGCGACCGGACCAAAGGCTTCAATTGCATGTACCGCGGCAATTTCATCCGGCTGCGGACAAAACAGCAGCGTTGGCGGGAAGAAAGCCCCAGCCGTGCTCAGATCTGCTTTTCCGCCCAGCAGCACCTCACACCCGGCTTCAACCAGACGATTCACATTATCCTGCACGTCCTGACGCTGATCGTTATTCACCAGCGACCCCATCTTCACGCCTTCCTGCGCCGGATCGCCCACTACCACTTTTTGCAGACGGGTAATCAGCGCCTCGCTGACCGCTTTCACCTGCGCCTGTGGCACGATAATGCGGCGGATAGCGGTACATTTCTGCCCGGCTTTGGTCGTCATCTCGCGCACTACTTCACGTACAAACAATGCAAACTCAGGCTGTTCTGGGGTGACGTCATCACCCAGCACGCAGCAGTTGAGTGAATCCGCTTCCATGGTGAAAGGAACCGATTTAGCCACCAGATTGGGGTGCACGCGCAGTTGCTGTCCGGTATGAGCAGAACCGGTAAAGGTCACCACATCCTGGCTGTCGAGGTGATCGAGCAGGTCACCCGCGCCGCCGCAGATAAGGCTAATTGCGCCGTTCGGTACCAGACCACTGTCGATAATCGCTTTCACCATTGCCTGAGTGAGCTGCGCGGTGGCGGTTGCAGGTTTGATAATGGCGGGCATCCCGGCAAGCCAGGTTGGCGCCAGCTTCTCCAGCATACCCCAGCAGGGGAAGTTAAAGGCGTTGATATGCACCGCAACACCGGATTTGGAGGTCAGCACGTGGCGTGCGGCAAAACCGCCCTGTTTGGAGAGCGGGATCAGTTCGTCTTCCGGCCACAGCGTATCGTCCGGCAGCTCGCGGCCACCGAGACTGGCATAAGTGAAAAGCGTGCCAATGCCGCCTTCGATATCGACCCAGCTGTCACCGCGCGTTGCTCCGGTTTGCGCGGATATGGCATAGAAATCGGCTTTCAGTTCCATTAAATGCTTCGCCACCGCTTTTAGCATCGCGCTGCGCTCAATAAAACTCATTGCCTGTAGCGCTTTGCCGCCGTGCTCAATCGCAAAGCGGCGCGCCTGCGCCATATCCAGTCCAACGCTTGTCACTTCCCAAAGCGCTTCACCGGTAAGGGCGTGGTGGATGGTGCGAGTGCGGCCCCGGCCTGTCTGCCAGGCACCGGATAAATAACTGGCTAACTGCTGCATCGTTAATCTCCAGATGTGTTCCGTAATATCTCTTTAAATAGTTCTTTTATGAATCACAAAATGCAAGTGAGATTTTAATAATTTGTTAACAATGAGATCGCGAACACTTTACCTTTATTGGTTATCTATCTGTTATTAATGAATAAACAAAAACCATTTGCGACAAGTATCGCAAAATCAGCAAACAAAATTTGTGGTTTTATTTAACCAAGATGTAACTTTTATAAAGCAAAGTGATTCGCAAATATTGATTTGTTGAAATTATCGGAATCATAAGGTGATGACGTGACAGAAGAACAACGCTTTGACCAGCGCATCGCGCAGGAAACGGCCATCGAGCCGCAGGACTGGATGCCGGACGCATACCGTAAGACGCTGATCCGCCAGATTGGCCAGCATGCGCACTCGGAAATTGTCGGCATGTTACCGGAAGGCAACTGGATAACCCGCGCACCTACGCTGCGGCGTAAGGCCATTCTGCTCGCAAAAGTACAGGACGAGGCCGGACACGGTCTGTACCTCTACAGCGCGGCGGAAACACTGGGCTGCGCGCGTGAAGATCTGTACCAGAAGATGCTCGACGGCCAGATGAAATACTCCTCCATCTTCAACTACCCAACCCTCAGCTGGGCGGATATCGGTGTGATCGGCTGGCTGGTCGATGGCGCGGCGATTGTTAACCAGGTGGCGCTGTGTCGTACCTCCTACGGCCCGTATGCCAGGGCGATGGTCAAAATCTGCAAAGAAGAGAGCTTCCATCAGCGTCAGGGCTTCGAAGCGTGTATGGCGCTGGCTACCGGTAGCGAGGATCAGCGTCAGATGCTGCAGGACGCCATCAACCGTTTCTGGTGGCCTGCACTAATGATGTTTGGCCCGAACGACGACAACTCACCGAACAGCGCCCGCAGCATGGCGTGGAAAATCAAACTGCACTCCAACGACGAACTGCGTCAGCGCTTTGTTGATAACACGGTCCCGCAGGTAGAAATTCTCGGTATGACCGTGCCGGACGCCGACCTACAGCTTGATGAAGCGACGGGGAAATATCGATTCGGTGAGATCGACTGGCAGGAATTTAATGAGGTCATCAACGGTCGTGGTGTCTGTAACCACGAACGTCTGGGCGCAAAGCGTAAGGCCTGGGAAGAAGGGGCATGGGTGCGCGAGGCCGCACTGGCGCACGCCGAAAAGCAACAGGCCCGCGACGCGGCGTAAGGAGAGAGTCATGAGCAAAACATACTGGCCGTTATACGAAGTTTTTGTCCGCAGCAAACAGGGGTTATCACACCGTCACGTTGGCAGTCTGCATGCCGCCGATGACCAGATGGCGCTGGAAAATGCACGCGATGCCTATACACGCCGCAGCGAAGGCTGCTCCATCTGGGTGGTGAAAGCCAGCGAAATTGTTGCGTCACAGCCGGAAGAACGCGGTGAGTTTTTTGACCCGGCGGAGAGCAAAGTCTATCGCCATCCCACGTTCTACACCGTGCCGGACGGCATGGAACATATGTGAGGCAACGATGAATAACCTGAATCCCGTTGCAACCTATGCCCTGCGTCTGGGCGATAACGGTCTGGTGCTGGCTCAGCGTCTGGGTGCCTGGTGCGGTCATGCGCCGGAGCTGGAGATTGATCTGGCGCTGGCTAATATCGGCCTCGACCTGCTGGGGCAGGCGCGCAACTTCCTCAGCTACGCCGCCGAACTGGCGGGTAGCGGCGACGAAGACACACTGGCTTTTGGTCGTGACGAGCGTCAGTTCCGCAATCTGTTGCTGGTGGAACAGCCTAACGGCAACTTTGCCGACACGATCGCTCGCCAGTTCTTTATCGACGTCTGGCATGTGGCGCTATTCACTCGTTTGGTTAACAGCCGCGATAAGCAGATTGCCGCTATCGCTGCCAAAGGACTGAAAGAAGTTCGTTATCACCTGCGCTTCAGCCGCGGCTGGCTGGAGCGACTGGGGAATGGTACTGACTACTCCGCGCAACTGATGCAGAAGGCGGTGGACAATCTGTGGCGTTACACCGGCGAATTGTTCCTTGCCGACGAACTGGAGATCGCTCTGGCCAGGCAGGGCATTGCCGTCGATCCCCGCGAACTGCAAACCGAATGGCAGACGACGGTACACACTGCGCTGATTGATTCTGGTTTACACGTTCCGCATGAGGCGGCGTTTCGCAACGGCGGTAAGCAGGGGCTACACAGTGAACATCTCGGGCCGATGTTGGCCGAGATGCAGTACTTACAGCGTGCGTATCCTGGTCAGCAGTGGTAGCAGGGGGTGGCTATGCAACGTCTTACCGCGGTCGCACCGCCAGAGGTGCACACCGTTTGGGGGCTGTTAAGTGCGATTTCCGATCCGGAAGTGCCGGTGCTGACCATCACCGATCTCGGCATGGTACGCAGCGTTGAGCGCTGCGGCGACGGCTGGGTAATCGGCTTTACGCCGACGTACTCCGGCTGCCCGGCCACCGAGCATCTACTGGGTGAAATTCGCATGGTGATGGCGGAGCACGGCTATACGCCAGTACATATCGTCCTGCAGCTTGACCCACCGTGGACCACTGACTGGATGAGCCCGGACGCCCGCGAACGCTTGCGCCAGTATGGTATCAGCCCGCCGCAGGCCCACGCCTGTCATGCCGAAATGCCAACTGACGTACAGTGCCCGCGCTGCGCCAGCACCCATACCTCGCTGATTAGCGAATTCGGATCCACGGCCTGTAAAGCGTTGTATCGCTGCGACAGCTGCCGTGAACCCTTTGATTACTTTAAATGTATTTGAGGTTGCGATGACAACATTTCATTCGCTTACCGTGGCCAACGTCGAAGCGGAAACGCGCGATGCGGTGACCATCACTTTCACCATTCCCGACGCGCTGCGTAATGACTACGCCTTTCGACCGGGCCAGCATTTGACGCTGAAAGCTCACCTCGGTGGAGAAGAGCTGCGTCGTTGTTACTCCATTTGTCGCAGCCGCTCGCCCTCGGAAATTAGCGTCGCGGTTAAAGCTATCGACGGTGGGCGTTTCTCCCGCTATGCCCAGCAGGATATCCAGCAGGGTATGGCGCTGGAGGTGATGGTGCCGCAAGGGCACTTCGGCTACCAGCCGCAGGCCGAGCGCGAAGCCCAATATCTGGTGATTGCCGCCGGGTCCGGCATTACGCCGATGATGGCGATTATTGAAGCGACGCTGACGATCGAACCGGCCAGCCAGTTCACGCTGATCTACGGCAACCGCAGCAGCCACAGCATGATGTTCCGTCAGGCGCTGGCCGATCTGAAAGACCGCTATCCGCAGCGTTTACAGGTGGTGCACTTGTTCAGTCAGGAGGCGATGGACAGCGATCTGCTACAGGGTCGTATTGACGGCGACAAACTGCGTGCGCTGGGCAAAAACCTGCTCGATTTCAGCCGCTTTGACGACGCCTTTATCTGTGGCCCATCGGCAATGATGGATGAAGCCGAAGTGGCACTGCGCGAACTGGGCATAGCGGAAAAATCCATTCACCTTGAGCGTTTCAATACGCCGGGGACCAGCGTGAAACACGCCACCGGCGTGCAGGCGGAAGGCCGCACGGTCACCCTTCGTCAGGATGGGCGCGATCGCCTGATTTCACTGAATGCGGAAGATGACAGCATTCTCGACGCCGCGCTGCGCCAGGGTGCTGACCTGCCGTTCGCCTGTAAAGGCGGCGTGTGCGCCACCTGCAAATGCAAGGTGGTCAGCGGCGAGGTGGCGATGGCCGCCAACTACAGCCTTGAAGCCGATGAACTGGCGGCGGGCTATGTGCTGAGCTGCCAGGCGCTGCCAACCAGCGGTGACGTAGTGGTCGACTTCGATGCGCGGGGGATGGCATGAGCGAACTGCTGATTTCCCGTCACGACCGTGTACTGCAACTGACTCTGAACCGTCCGCAGGCGCGTAACGCCCTGAACAATGCGCTGCTAACGCAGATTGCTGACGCGCTGGAAAGCGCGGCGGCGGACGCCAGCATCAGCGTTTGCGTGATTAGCGGCAACACGCGCTATTTCGCCGCCGGGGCCGATCTCAACGAAATGGCGGAAAAAGATCTGCCCGCCACTTTCGACGATGTTCGTCCTCGCCTGTGGGCACGTATTGATGCCTTCAACAAGCCGCTGATCGCGGTGGTTAACGGTTACGCGCTGGGTGCCGGGTGCGAGCTGGCTCTTCTGTGCGACCTGGTGATTGCCGGGGATAACGCGCGCTTCGGCCTGCCGGAAATTACTCTCGGCACCATGCCAGGGGCGGGCGGTACGCAGCGGCTTATCCGTTGTGTTGGCAAAGCGCTGGCCAGCCGAATGGTGCTGAGCGGTGAAAGCATTGATGCAGAACGAGCACAATGGGCCGGGCTGGTGAGTGACATTCACCCGGCGAACCTCTCCGATGAATACGCGCTCAAGCTGGCGGCGACCATCGCCCGTCACTCACCGCTGGCGCTGCGGGCGGCAAAACAGTCTCTACGCGCTGCGCAAGAAGTGGGTCTCCAGGCCGGTTTGGTGCAGGAACGTCAGCTGTTTACGCTGCTGAGCGGCACCGAAGATCGTCGTGAAGGCGTCAGCGCCTTTTTAGAAAAACGCACACCGGAATTTAAAGGACGCTAATCGTGGACGCATTTATTCTCAGCGAAGTGGAGCAGGGCGTGATGACTATCATCCTGAACCGCCCGGACCGACTCAACAGCTTTAACGACGTGATGCACCAGCAGCTTGCCGATTGCCTGAAACAGGCCGAGCGCGACGACACCATTCGTTGCCTGCTGATCACCGGCGCCGGACGCGGATTTTGCGCCGGACAGGATCTGAACGACCGTAACGTTGACCCGAGCGGCCCCGCGCCGGATCTGGGCATGTCGGTGGAACGCTTCTACAACCCGCTGGTGCGCCGCTTAGCCGCGCTGCCGAAGCCGGTTATCTGCGCCGTCAACGGCGTTGCCGCTGGTGCTGGTGCCACGCTGGCAATGGGCTGCGACATCGTCCTCGCCGCGCGCTCGGCGAAGTTTGTCATGGCCTTCAGCAAGCTCGGTCTGGTGCCGGACTGCGGCGGAAGCTGGGTGCTGCCGCGCGTAGCCGGTCGCGCTCGTGCCGTGGGTTTGCTGATGCTTGGCGATAACCTCAGCGCCGAACAGGCCGCGCAGTGGGGCATGATCTGGCAAGTGGTCGACGATGCCGAGTTGAAAGATACCGCGTTGACCATGGCGCGCCATTTCGCGACGCAGCCGACCTATGGCCTGGGGCTGATTAAGAAAGCCTTGCAGCTTTCCGAAACCAACACGCTGGATCAGCAGCTTGAGCTTGAGCGCGACTACCAGCGCATGGCCGGTCGCAGCGACGACTATCGCGAAGGAGTCAGCGCCTTCCTCGCCAAACGTCCACCACAGTTCAGCGGGAAATAAGCCATGACGCAAACTCTTCCCCGCGTTGCCGTGATCGGCGGCGGAACAATGGGTGCAGGCATTGCCGAGGTGGCTGCCAGCGCCGGACATTCGGTCCTGCTGTATGACATTTCCGCTGAGGCGATTACTCGCGCCATTGAGGGTATACGCCAGCGACTCGACGTTCGTGTTGGTCGTGGAAAAATCAGTGCGGAACAGGCCAGTGAGCTGCTGGGACGGATCGCACCCGCGACTGAACTGAATCAGCTTGCCGATGCACAACTGGTGATTGAAGCCGCTTCCGAGCGGCTGGAAATTAAAAAAGCGCTGTTTAGTCAGTTGGCGGAGATCTGTTTGCCGTCAACGCTGCTGACCAGTAATACCTCGTCGATCTCAATCACCGCAATTGCGGCGGGAGTGAAGCATCCGGAACGTGTGGCGGGGCTGCACTTCTTTAACCCTGCACCGGTGATGAAACTGGTGGAAGTGGTGAGCGGCATTGCCACCTCAACCGAGGTAGTCGAGCAGCTTTGCCAGTGCGTGACTGCCTGGGGCAAACAGCCGGTGCGCTGCCGCTCTACGCCGGGTTTTATCGTCAACCGCGTGGCGCGTCCGTACTACGCTGAAGCCTGGCGCGCGCTGGAAGAACAGGTTGCGTCAGCGGAAGTGATTGATGCGGCTCTGCGTGACGGCGGCGGCTTCCCGATGGGGCCGCTGGCGCTGACCGACTTGATTGGCCAGGACGTCAACTTTGCCGTGACCTGTTCGGTGTTTAACGCCTTCTGGCAGGACCGCCGTTTTCTACCGTCTTTGCTGCAACAGGAGCTCGCACTGGCGGGGCGTCTGGGCAAGAAGAGCGGCCACGGCGTCTATTGCTGGCCTGCTGAGGTATCGCCTGAACTGGCTGTTGCAGCGGTAGCGCCTGAAAATGCAGCAAAAAATATCAAGCGTGACGTTGTCACTGAACTGGATGATGTGCTGCTCCTTGAAACTACCGGTGAAACCGCGCTGGCCTTAAGCGTGCAGCACCAGCGCCCGGTGGTGGTGTATGACCATGCTGCGGGCGACACCGTCGTGCTGGCAAGCGCACCAACCAATCCGGATTCAGCCACCGACAAAGCAGTGTACTACTTCCAGCAGCAGGGCAAAAAAGTGCTGCGTATTGCCGACTATCCAGGGCTGCTGGTATGGCGCACGGTAGCGATGCTGGCGAACGAAGCGCTGGATGCGCTGCAAAAAGGAGTCGCCAGCGCCGAGGATATCGATACCGCCATGCGCTTGGGGGTCAACTACCCGCACGGGCCGCTGGCCTGGGGCGAATCGCTCGGCTGGGGACGTGTGCTGCGTCTGCTGGAAAATCTACAACAGCACTACGGCGAAGAACGCTATCGCCCGAGTGCGCTGCTGCGCCAGAAAGCGCTGATGGAGATGCGTCATGAGTAACGAAGCCTGGCGCAACGCCCGCGCCATGTATGTGAAAGACACCTGCGCGCAGGCGCTGGGGATTGAAATTATTGAGATGGACGACGGTTATTCGCAGATGACCATGACCGTGTCGCCGTCGCAGCTGAATGGCCATCAGACCTGTCACGGTGGGCAACTGTTCTCGCTGGCGGATACCGCCTTTGCTTACGCCTGCAACAGTCAGGGACTGGCAGCAGTAGCCTCAGCGGCCAGTATCGACTTTCTGCGTCCGGCTTTTGCAGGTGACAAACTGACCGCCACCGCGCGGGTTAAGCAGCAAGGCAAACTCACTGGCGTTTACGACATTGAAATTGTCAATCAGCAACACAAAACCGTGGCTCTGTTTCGCGGCAAATCCCACCGCATCGGTGGCACGATTACAGGAGAAGTCTAATGCGTGACGCATTTATTTGTGACGGTATTCGTACCCCGATTGGTCGCTACGGCGGGGCGCTGGCAGGCGTGCGTGCCGACGATCTGGCGGCCATCCCGTTGCGTGAATTACTCAACCGCAACCCACGCCTGGATCCCAGCGCTATTGACGATGTGATCTTCGGTTGCGCCAACCAGGCGGGCGAGGATAACCGCAACGTGGCGCATATGGCGACCTTGCTGGCGGGGTATCCGCACAGCGTTGCCGGCACGACCATCAACCGTCTGTGCGGCTCCGGGCTTGATGCGATCGGCTTCGCTGCTCGCACGATCAAAGCCGGTGATGCCGACCTGCTGATCGCTGGTGGTGTTGAGTCAATGTCACGCGCGCCGTTTGTAATGGGCAAAGCGACCGTGCCGTTTCAGCGTCAGGCAGAGATGTTTGATACCACCATTGGCTGGCGTTTTGTGAACCCGCTCATGCAGCAACAATTCGGAGCTGACAGCATGCCGGAAACGGCGGAGAATGTAGCTGAATTGTTAAATATAAGCCGAGAGGACCAGGACGCCTTTGCGTATCGCAGCCAGCAGCGCACGGCGAAAGCCCAGCGTGACGGCATTCTGGCGCAGGAAATTGTACCGGTACAAATCATTGGCAAGAAAGGGGCAGTTAGCGCAGTACGTGAAGATGAACATCCGCGTGCAGAAACCACGCTGGAGCAACTCGCACAACTGAAAACACCGTTTCGTAAGAACGGCGTGGTCACCGCAGGCAATGCCTCTGGGGTGAACGACGGCGCGGCAGCAATGATCGTAGCCAGCGAGCAACACATAAAGGCCCAGGGACTAACGCCGCATGCACGCATTGTCGCGATGGCGACGGCGGGCGTGGAGCCGAAGTTTATGGGGCTTGGGCCAGTTCCTGCGGTACGAAAAGTGCTGGAGCGCGCCGGGCTGAATATCAACGATATGGATGTGATTGAGCTGAATGAAGCCTTTGCCGCCCAGGCGTTGGGGGTGATGAGACAGCTTGGACTGGCAGATGACGCAGAACACGTGAATCCCAATGGGGGGGCTATCGCTTTAGGTCACCCGCTGGGGATGAGCGGTGTGCGGTTAGCGCTGGCCGCAACGCTGGAGCTGGAACGACGCAATGGACGTTATGCGCTGTGTACGATGTGTATTGGCGTGGGTCAGGGCATTGCCATGATCCTTGAGCGAGTGTGAGCTAATTGACCTGCGAGTGCCCTACAAAATGACAACGACAACAACAAAATTAGATCCGATTGAAACCGCATCGCGTGACGAATTACAGGCTTTGCAAACCGAGCGCCTGAAATGGACGTTAAAACACGCCTATGAAAATGTCCCGATGTACCGCCGTAAGTTCGACGCGGCGGGGGTTCACCCGGATGATTTCCGTGAGCTGAGCGATCTGAGCAAGTTTCCCTGCACCACCAAGCAGGACCTGCGTGACAACTATCCCTTCGACACCTTCGCGGTACCGATGGAGCAGGTGGTGCGTATCCATGCATCATCCGGCACCACGGGTAAACCGACGGTGGTGGGCTATACGCAAAATGATATCGATACTTGGGCTAACATCGTCGCCCGCTCGCTGCGTGCCGCAGGCGGTACCGCGAAAGATAAAATCCACGTCGCTTATGGCTATGGCCTTTTCACCGGCGGACTGGGCGCGCACTACGGCGCGGAACGCCTGGGGGCAACGGTTATCCCGATGTCCGGCGGTCAAACCGAGAAACAGGCGCAGCTGATTCGCGATTTCAAACCTGACATGATTATGGTCACGCCATCCTACTGTCTGAACCTGATTGAAGAGCTGGAGCGCCAGATGGGCGGTGACGCGCGGGGTTGTTCGCTGCGTACCGGTGTCTTTGGCGCAGAGCCGTGGACAACGGGGATGCGCGCGGAGATCGAACGTCGCCTGGGTATTACGGCGCTGGATATTTATGGCCTCTCGGAAGTGATGGGGCCGGGCGTGGCGATGGAGTGCATCGAAACGGGTGATGGTCCGACAATATGGGAGGATCATTTCTTCCCGGAAGTGGTCAATCCGGATGACGGTACGCCACTGGCTGACGGCGAGCACGGCGAACTGCTGTTCACCACGCTGACGAAAGAAGCGCTACCGGTCATTCGTTATCGTACCCGCGACCTGACGCGCCTGCTGCCGGGTACCGCACGCACGATGCGTCGTATGGATCGCATTAGCGGGCGCAGCGACGATATGCTGATTATTCGCGGCGTCAACGTCTTCCCATCGCAGGTGGAAGAAGAGATCCTCAAGATTGAACATCTGGCTCCGCATTACCAGTTGGAAGTGGATCGCCGAGGACATCTTGATTCGCTTTCGGTACGCGTGGAGCTTAAAGAGAGTAGCCTGGTGCTAAGCCATGAGCAGCGCTGCCAGATTTGCCATCATTTGCGTCATCGTATTAAGTCGATGGTCGGTATTTCAACGGACGTAAGCATTGTTAACTGCGGCAGCATTCCGCGCTCAGAAGGAAAGGCGTGTCGGGTGTTCGACCTGCGCAAAGTTGCCGCCAACGGTTAAGACTCGTAGGCCTGATAAGCGCAGCGCCATCAGGCGAGAGCGCACAAGTTACCGGATGGCGGCGTTGCCTTATCCGGCCTACAAATTCCTGCCATATCGCGGAAATTATCCTGTGCTATGATTCAAAAAGGACAAAAAAGACAACAGTATGAATCATATGGAAAAACTCGATAGTTTTATTCAGCAGGCGGTAACCGCAATGCCGGTCAGCGGCACCTCTCTTATCGCCTCGCTTTACGGGGACTGTTTATCGCAACGCGGTGGAGAAGTCTGGCTCGGTAGCGTTGCCGCGCTGCTGGAAGGGCTTGGCTTCGGTGAACGTTTTGTACGTACCGCGCTGTTTCGCCTTAATAAAGAAGAATGGCTGGACGTAGTACGTATCGGCCGCCGCAGTTTCTACCGCCTGAGTGATAAAGGGCTACGCTTGACGCGCCGCGCCGAGAGCAAAATCTACCGTGCCAGCGCCCCTGAGTGGGACGGTACCTGGCTGCTGCTGCTGTCGGAGGGGCTGGAGAAAAATACCCTGGCCGAAGTTAAAAAGCAGCTGTTATGGCAAGGTTTTGGCGTACTGGCGCCGAGTCTGCTGGCGTCGCCATCGCAAAAGCTGGCGGACGTACAGTCGCTGCTCCATGAAGCTGGGGTAGCGGAAAACGTCATCGTTTTTGAGGCGCATTCGCCGTTGGCACTCTCCCGCGCTGCGCTGCGTGAGCGGGTAGAAGGGTGCTGGCACTTAACCGAACAAAATGCCATGTACGAGGCGTTTATCACGCTGTTCCGTCCGTTGTTACCGCTACTGCGTGACGCCGGGCCGGACGAACTTACGCCAGAGCGCTGCTTCCAGATCCGCCTGTTGCTCATTCACTTCTATCGTCGGGTTGTGCTCAAAGATCCGCTGTTGCCGGAAGAATTGTTGCCTGCTCACTGGCTGGGTCAGACGGCGCGTCAGCTGTGCATTAATATTTATCAACGTGTTGCGCCCGGCGCCCAGGTTTTCGTCAGCGAAAAAGGCGAGAGCTCGGTGGGGGAACTGCCCGCGCCGGGTCCGCTCTATTATCAACGCTTCGGCGGATTAGCCGAGGTGTAACAGGAGAAGCCATGCCGATTTACCAGATTGACGGGATGATCCCGGTAGTTCCTGCAGAAAGCTATGTTCACCCAACCGCAGTGCTGATTGGCGATGTCATTCTCGGCAAAGGTGTTTATGTTGGTCCCAACGCCAGCCTGCGCGGAGATTTTGGGCGTATCGTGGTTAAAGATGGGGCGAATATCCAGGATAACTGCGTGATGCACGGATTTCCCGGCCAGGATACGGTGGTGGAAGAGGACGGACATATCGGCCACGGCGCGATTCTGCATGGCTGTGTGATTGGGCGTAACGCGCTGGTCGGCATGAGCGCGGTGATTATCGATGGCGCGACCATCGGTGAAAACAGTATCGTTGGTGCTTCGGCGTTTGTGAAAGCGCGCGCTGAGATGCCTGCCAACCATCTGATTGTCGGCAGCCCGGCAAAAGCGATTCGCATGTTAACTGAGCAGGAACTGGTGTGGAAAAAACAGGGTACTCGCGAGTATCAGGTGCTGGTGGGGCGCTGTCAGCAGACGCTTGCAGAAGTGGAGCCGCTGACTGCGGTAGAACCCGACAGAAAGCGGCTGGAGTTTGATGAGAATTTGCAACCTAAGTCAGCGAGTTAGCGATTCTACGCAATACCCGGTGTCAGAACTGATAGCTGGCGGTAACGCTGACGTTACGCGGCTCACCATAAACGATAGAACCGTCGATATTCGTGTCGTAGGTTTTATCGAACAGGTTATTAAGGTTACCCTGCACTGAGAAGTTTTTTGTTACCTGGTAGCGGGTGAACAAATCTACCAGGGCGTAGCTTCCCTGTTCCGCGCGGAATGTGCCATAAGGCGTGACCGTATCGCTGTAAACACGATTCTGCCAGTTAACTCCACCGCCGACGGTCAGTTCCGGCATGGCTGGCAGGCGATAACGGGTAAACAGTTTGACCGTGGTCCGCGGCAGATTCGGGTTTACTGCATTGCCTTCGTTGTCTTCAGCAACATAGCGTGTCGCGCCAAACGTCATCTGCCAGTTATCAGTGATCGCACCGTTAATCTCGAATTCGACCCCTTTGCTGACCGTACCATCCATCGCTTTAAAGGCCGTGTCGCCATTGCTACCGGCGATTGGCACACCGGTTGATTGCGCTACGTTATCCTGTTCAATGCGGAACACCGCGAGCGTGGTGGTTAAACGGCTGTTCATCCAGTCGGACTTCAGGCCAAGCTCATAGTTGTTGCCGGTGATCGGAGAGAGATATTTACCGGAACTGTCGCGCTTGTTCTGCGGCTGGAAGATTGAGGTATAGCTGGCGTAGGTAGACCAGTTATCGTCAATGTCATAGACCAGACCCGCATACGGCGTGGTGTGGTTTTGCTCCATGCTGTAGGTCAGGGTGTCGATACGCCAGTTGGTGTAACGTGCGCCAACAATCAAATGCAGTGGGTCGGCCAGCGAAATACGCGTTGCGGCGTACAGCGATTTCATGTGCGTGGTATCGTCCTGAGCCAATGACTGCGGGTTCCAGTTGGTTTCAGGGAAGTTACCATCGTAGGTATAGAAGCTGCCGATTTCGTTGGGGAAAACGTTCGCCCACGAGCTTTCATAACGGTTATTCTGTTTACTGTAGCTGCCGCCCAACATCAGATTATGCTGGCGACCAAACAGATCGTAACCGCCGTCGGCAAATAGATCGACAGCATCCACTTTACGTTTGCCGCTGTTCCAGCCGGTTCCTCCGACGTAGTCATATCCTGGACCATAGTTGCCATATGGGCCAATCAGCGTGCCGTCGGCCTTGTTAACATAGGCATCGACGTACATCATTTTACTGTCGAACTTGACCTCGGAGTGGGTGGCGTTCATGGTCGCCTGCCAGGTATCGGCAAAACGTTGTTTGATGGTGACAAACACTTTGTTGAAGTCTTTATCGTTGTAAGCCCAGTCCGGTGCAGTGCTGCGCGAACGGTCGTAGCTGTTTTTACTGCCATCGGTATTCCAGCGCGGCAATCCACCCCAGGTTGGGCTGTTGATATCAATGCGCTGATATTCATAGCCCGCAGACAGGCTGGTGGTGTCACCCAAATCGGCATCGACAATCCCGGAGAAGAACATTTTTTCGCTATTGTAGCGATCAAGCCAGGAGTCGTTATTCTGGTAACCCGCCACGATGCGGCCGCGCACGTTGCCGTCTGCTGTAAGCGGGCTTTGCAGATCGGTCACATAGCGTTGTTTGTTCCAAGTGCCATATTCCGCTGAAACATTACCGGTGAACTCGCGGCTGGTGGCATGCTTACGGATCATGTTAATGGAGGCTGAAGGGTTACCCGTCCCGGCCATTAGCCCGTTTGCGCCACGGACCACTTCGACACGCTCAAAAAGGGCGGTGTCAGAAAGGGCGTCACCGAGATTCCAGCGGGATTCAAAATAGGTCGGGATCCCATCGACCATATAGTTATCAATCTGAAATCCGCGCGAGTAATAGCTGCTGCGATCTGAATCCGCCTGGCTTTTGCTTATCCCCAACGTGTTATCCATCACATCGCCCAGCGTTTGCAACTGCTGATCTTCCATGCGCTGCTGGCTGACAATGCTGACCGATTGCGGAATATCGCGCTGCGTCATTTGCATTTTTGTGCCAGCGGTCGTCGATTTAACACTGTAATCCTGCTCCTCACTGGATGCGGATGGAGCAGAACCCTCCACGATCACTGTCTCTTCTGCAGGGGCTGCGAGGCTGGTGGAAGGTAAAAGGGCTAGCGTGACGCATGCTGCCAGCAAAGAAGGGGCAAGCCCCGGTTGGCGTTGAACATTCCCGTTGAGTGTTGTGAAAGACATCAAAAAGTCCTTGATAATTATTAATATTAAGTTCGAATCACCGGTAGTGTGATGAACCCTTTGGTTGTAAATTATTAAGTGCGCATGTAAATACAAATGCGAAATATACGCATTAACATTCAATGTGTAAACAGATGCTACGCGATAAATGAAATATTGTTTCAGTACTATGCTTAAGCGATAGCGATGGGAAATGGTTATAAGAACAGCAGCGGCAAAGGATTTTGCTTAAATAATCGAGGGTTAAAGTTGAAAGAGCGTGAGTAACTCGCTCATACTCTATACTCGCAGAGTTACCCGGCGTAGCATGACAAAACGCTTGGGCTGATAATGAAAAAGGAAAACGTCGTGGCAGAAGAAACTATATTCAGCAAAATTATTCGTCGTGAGATTCCGTCGGATATCGTATACCAGGACGAACTGGTCACTGCGTTTCGTGATATTTCCCCTCAGGCACCAACGCATATCCTGATCATTCCTAACATTCTGATCCCCACTGTCAATGATGTGACGGCGGAACATGAACAGGCATTGGGCCGCATGATCACCGTTGCGGCGAAAATTGCTGAGCAGGAAGGCATTGCTGCAGATGGGTACCGCTTAATCATGAACACCAACCGCCACGGGGGGCAGGAGGTGTATCACATTCATATGCACCTGCTGGGTGGACGTGCGCTTGGCCCAATGCTTGCGCATAAAGGTCTGTAAGCATGACCAGAGGATGCATTGCGCTTTCACTGGGTTTGTTGTTGCTGGCGGGTTGTCGAACACATCCTGAAATCCCGGTAAGTGATGAACAGTCGCTGGTGATGGAATCAACAATTCTGGCGGCGGGTATTACAGCAGAGCAGCCCACGTTAACAACGTCTGATATTCAGGCTTCGGCATCCTCTCGACTCTATAACGAAAGACAAGAACCCGTTACCGTTCATTATCGGTTTTACTGGTATGACGCCAGAGGGCTGGAAATGCACCCTCTGGAAGCGCCACGCAGTGTGACTATTCCGGCTCATTCGTCGGTGACGCTGTACGGCAGCGCCAATTTTCTGGGGGCGCACAAGGTTAGACTTTATCTTTATTTGTAAGGGGTGAATCTTGATGAACAAAATGAATCGCTACGCACTGATTGCCGCGCTGGCGATGTTTCTCTCTGGCTGTGTGGCGCAACGTGAGCCCGCGCCGGTAGAGGAAGTGAAGCCGGTACCGGAACAGCCTGCGCAGCCGCAACAGCCGGTGCCGGTTGTGCCAACGGTGCCAAGCATACCGCAGCAGCCGGGCCCAATTGAGCATGAAGACCAAACGGCGCAGCCTACGCCACGTCAACGTCACTATGACTGGAACGGGGCTATGCAGCCGATGGTCGGCAAAATGCTGCAGGCAGACGGCGTCAAAGCGGGCGGCGTTCTGCTGGTTGATAGCGTGAATAACCGCACCAACGGCTCGTTGAACGCGGGTGAAGCCACCGAAACCTTACGTAACGCGCTGGCGAATAACGGTAAGTTTACGCTGATTTCTGCCCAACAGCTGGCTGTCGCCAAACAGCAGTTAGGTCTGTCGCCGAATGACAGTCTGGGAACGCGCAGTAAAGCGATTGGTATCGCCCGTAACGTTGGCGCGCAGTATGTGCTTTATTCCAGCGCATCCGGCAACGTCAATTCGCCTGCGCTGCAAATGCAATTAATGCTGGTACAAACTGGCGAGATAATCTGGTCAGGTAAAGGTGCCGTTCAGCAACAATAACAGACTCACGCGCGGCGAAGTGTTGTCGCGCTATTTCCCGCAGTATCATCCCGTCGCAACCAGCCAAACCGGCCTGAGCGGCGGGAGCTGCATCATTGAACACCGTTCCCACCGACTGGTACTGCGCTGCCATCACGACCCTGACGCGCCGGAATCTCATTTCTTACGCCAATATCATGCGCTAAAACACCTGCCAGAAAGCCTTGCGCCACGTCCTCACTTTTATACGCGTGGGTGGATGGCAGTCGAGTTTTTTCACGGTAAGGTAGAATCCAGATTACCGGACGCCGACGAACTCGCAGGCTTACTGTATCATCTGCACCAGCAACCCCGATTGGGCTGGCGAATCAGCCTGCTTCCGCTACTTGAACAGTACTGGCAGTGTGGCGATCCGGCGCGTCGTACACCATGCTGGCTGCGCGCGCTGAAGCGGCTAAGGAAACGAGGTGAGCCTCGACCTTTGCGTCTGGGGCCGCTGCATATGGATGTTCACGGTGACAACATCGTACATACGGCATCAGGGCTGCGGCTGATTGACTGGGAATACGCCGGAGACGGTGATATTGCCCTGGAGCTGGCGGCAGTATGGGTTAGCGATGAATCCCAGCACCAACAGTTGGTTAGCACCTACGCCCAACGAGCGCACATTGAGCCAGACGTTTTGTGGCGACAGGTCAGACAATGGCAACCCTGGATAATGATGCTGAAGGCGGGGTGGTTTGAGTATCGCTGGCGGCAAACCGGCGATCGACAATTTATCAGGCTGGCCGATGAAACCTGGCGGCAGCTAACAATGAAAGGATAAGGAGAGCAGTGTGGGCCCAGTAATGTTGGATGTCGAAGGGTATGAGCTGGACGCTGAAGAGCGTGAGATTCTGGCACATCCGCTGGTAGGTGGGTTGATCCTCTTTACCCGAAATTATCATGACCCGGAACAGCTGCGTGAATTAGTGCGTCAGATCCGGGCTGCGTCACGTAACCATCTGGTGGTGGCGGTAGATCAGGAAGGCGGACGCGTACAGCGTTTTCGTGAGGGCTTTACCCGTCTGCCTGCGGCTCAATCCTTTGCTGCGTTGCATGGTCTGGAAGAGGGCGGCAAACTGGCTCAGGACGCTGGGTGGTTGATGGCCAGCGAAATGATCGCGATGGACATTGATATCAGCTTTGCACCCGTGCTGGATGTGGGCCATATCAGCGCAGCAATCGGCGAGCGTTCTTACCATGCCGATCCGCTAAAAGCGCTGGCGATGGCGACCCGCTTCATTGACGGGATGCATGCTGCTGGCATGAAAACGACCGGTAAACATTTCCCAGGACATGGGGCGGTGACGGCGGATTCACACAAAGAAACCCCAACCGATCCACGCCCAGAAGCCGAGATTCGTGCGAAAGATATGTCCGTGTTCCAGACGTTGATTACGGAAAACAAACTGGATGCCATTATGCCTGCGCATGTCATCTACAGTGATGTCGATCCGCGTCCGGCGAGTGGCTCACCTCACTGGTTGAAAACGGTGCTACGTCAGGAACTTGGCTTCGATGGTGTCATTTTCTCCGACGATTTGTCGATGGAAGGGGCGGCGATTATGGGAAGCTATGCGGAGCGTGGACAGGCGTCGCTGGATGCAGGTTGCGATATGATCCTGGTCTGCAATAATCGTAAGGGAGCGGTCAGTGTGTTAGATAATCTGTCGCCGATCAATGCAGAACGTGTTACACGTTTGTATCATAAAGGTTCATTTTCACGTCAGGAACTGATGGACTCGTCACGCTGGAAGACGGTAAGCGCTCAGCTTAACCAACTTCATGAGCGCTGGCAGGAAGAGAAAGCAGGTCATTAACGCAAGTTTGGCGAGGATGCGATGATTATCTATTTACACGGTTTTGACTCTAACAGCCCGGGCAACCATGAGAAGGTGTTGCAGCTGCAATTCATCGACCCGGATGTCAGGCTGATTAGCTACAGTACGCGGCATCCTAAACATGATATGCAGCATCTGCTGAAAGAAGTGGACAAAATGCTGCAGCTGAATGTGGATGACCGTCCGCTGATTTGTGGTGTGGGGCTCGGGGGATATTGGGCTGAACGGATTGGTTTCCTGTGTGATATTCGTCAGGTAGTGTTTAATCCCAACCTGTTCCCGTATGAGAACATGGAAGGCAAAATCGACAGACCTGAGGAGTATGCAGATATCGCGACAAAATGCGTGACCAATTTCCGCGAAAAGAATCGCGATCGCTGCCTGGTGATCCTGTCACGTCATGATGAAGCGCTTAATAGTCAGCGTTCGTCGGAAGAGCTGCATCATTTTTACGAGATAGTCTGGGACGAAGAGCAGACGCATAAGTTTAAGAATATCTCTCCGCATTTGCAGCGCATCAAAGCGTTCAAGACGTTAGGTTAATTCTTATTGAGTGTGTAAAAAACCAGCCATCGGGCTGGTTTTTTTGTTCTTAAAGTTCCGGTTGTCTATCTTTTCAGCATCAAAACTTGATACATATCAATTTTGGTATGACCAATGCACCGTTCGTGTTATTCTCACTCTCGAAGAACATTTTCATTGCCGTAACTTGTTGTTAATTAAAGGCTATGCTCATAACTTTTAATTAACAATTGGTTAATAAATTTGAGGGGGTCACGTTGACTACACCATTGAAAAGGATCGTGATTGTCGGCGGCGGTGCTGGCGGACTGGAAATGGCGACGCAGCTGGGTAAAAAACTCGGGCGTAAGAAAAAGGCCAAAATCACACTGGTAGACAGAAACCACAGTCACTTGTGGAAACCGTTACTGCATGAAGTGGCGACGGGTTCACTGGACGAAGGTGTGGATGCGCTGAGTTATCTGGCACATGCCCGTAACCATGGCTTCCAGTTCCAGTTAGGCTCGGTGGTGGATATCGATCGTGAAGCGAAGACCATTACTCTTGCTGAGCTGCGCGATGAGAAGGGTGAGCTGCTGGTTCCTGAGCGTAAAGTGCCGTATGACACGCTGGTGATGGCGTTGGGCAGTACGTCCAACGATTTCAACACCCCTGGCGTGAAAGAAAACTGCATTTTCCTCGATAACCCGCATCAGGCGCGTCGTTTCCACCAGGAGATGCTGAATCTGTTCCTGAAGTATTCCGCGAATCTGGGCGCTAACGGAAAAGTGAATATCGCCATTGTGGGTGGCGGTGCGACGGGTGTTGAACTCTCCGCTGAGCTGCACAATGCGGTAAAACAACTGCACAGCTATGGTTACAAAGGGCTGACCAATGACGCGCTGAACGTTACGCTGGTCGAAGCCGGTGAGCGTATTCTGCCTGCGTTGCCGCCGCGTATTTCCGGTGCTGCGCATAATGAGTTAACCAAACTGGGCGTACGCGTACTGACCCAGACGATGGTAACCAGCGCTGATGAAGGCGGACTGCACACCAAAGATGGCGAATACATTAAAGCCGATCTGATGGTGTGGGCGGCGGGTATCAAAGCGCCAGACTTTATGAAAGACATTGGCGGTCTGGAAACGAACCGTATTAACCAACTGGTGGTTGAGCCAACTCTGCAGAGCACGCGCGATCCTGACGTGTACGCGATTGGCGACTGCGCTTCCTGCGCTCGCCCGGAAGGCGGTTTTGTGCCTCCGCGCGCTCAGGCAGCACACCAGATGGCGACCTGCGCGATGAACAATATTCTGGCACAGATGAACGGTAAGCCGCTGAAAGCGTATCAGTACAAAGATCACGGCTCTCTGGTCTCGCTCTCTAACTTCTCTACCGTGGGTAGCCTGATGGGCAACCTGACCCGTGGTTCGATGATGGTGGAAGGACGTATTGCGCGCTTTGTGTACATCTCACTGTACCGCATGCACCAGATTGCTTTGCACGGCTACTTCAAAACCGGCCTGATGATGCTGGTCGGCAGTATCAACCGGGTGATTCGCCCGCGTCTGAAACTGCATTAATATCGACCTGTGGTGTCGGATGATTTTACGCATCCGACGCCTTCCTTCAGAGTTGTCTGAATCATTCCGCTTTCGCTCCACCTCCCGCTATTTTCATCCGTAATCTGATTGGCATTCCTTACCTTCTGTTGCAAAGTTGTTGCTAATAGCAAAAAAGGAGGTAGTCCCGTGAATAAATCAATGTTGGCGGGTATAGGGATTGGCGTAGCTGCTGCGCTGGGTGTTGCAGCGGTGGCCAGTCTGAACGTTTTCGAGCGTGGCCCACAGTATGCGCAAGTTGTCTCTGCAACACCGATTAAAGAGTCGGTAAAAACACCGCGTCAGGAGTGCCGGAACGTAACGGTCACCCACCGCAAGCCGGTACAAGATGAAAACCGTATCGCGGGTTCCGTACTGGGCGCGGTTGCGGGTGGTGTTATTGGGCATCAGTTTGGCGGTGGACGTGGTAAAGATATTGCTACCGTGGCCGGTGCTTTAGGCGGCGGCTATGCAGGTAACCAGATTCAGGGTTCGATGCAGGAAAACGATACTTACACCACCACGCAGCAGCGTTGTAAAACGGTGTATGACAAATCTGAAAAGATGCTGGGCTACGACGTGACGTACAAAATTGGCGATCAGCAGGGGAAAATCCGTATGGATAAGGACCCCGGCGCGCAAATTCCGTTGGATAACAACGGACAGTTGGTACTGAATAACAAAGCGTAAAATAGCATTATCCTGAACATTAGCCCCCCATTCGCTCAGGCTGGGGGGGCTTTTTTTATCAGAAGGTTAAGGCGTAGTTCAGACCAAAAGTACGACCCCGGCCCTTGTATTCATACAGTGACGGGCTGCCGTAGGTTGGGCTATACAGCAGTGGCGCACGTTGTCCCCACAGTGTGGTGTACTCTTCATTCAGCAGGTTTTCCACGCTGAAGGTCAGCTTACCCAACGGGAGCTGATAGCTGCCGATAAAGTCCATCGTGTTATAGCCATCCAGCTTGTTACCGCTGGCGTCGGTCAGATCAAATGTTTGCTGGCTCTGTACGCGCAAGGTCCACGGTTCTGGTGCCCAGCCGACCCACGCGGTTGCTTTGGACGGTGAGGCCAGCGTGACATCCCATTTTTGCCATTTACCGTTCTGTTTCACTTCCGATTTAATGACGTTGAAGTTGCCACCCAGGCTCCAGTCCGTGTCCGCAATGAAATAATCCACCGCACCTTCAACGCCATAAATGCGGCGATCGTCGGGCTGAACGTTAATGGTCATATCGCTACGGTTGATAACGATCGATTTATCTGAAGTCGAGTAGTAAGCGGCCAGTTGCGTGCGCAGACTATCGCCGGTGTAGCGCCACCCCAGTTCGTACGAGTTAACTTTAATCCCTTCCAGACGTGAATCCGCCACGTTGACGCTGCGCTGGAGCTGGTAATGATCGCCAACCAGCGAATAGGTACCGTTACCGTAATATTTCCCTGGGTCCGGAAGCTCCACGCCCTGAGAAAAGTTAAACCACGTTTGCTGACGGTCGGTCAGGTGGGCAAGGATACCGGCGTTGAACAGGAAATTATCGTAATCGGTTTTGCCGCCCGGAATAGTATCGGCAGAGTTCGCAAGCCCGGTCGCGATTCCCTGCTGTTGAGCATAGCCAACGAAATCATCAACCCTGTTTTCGGTCCACTGATAGCGCACGCCGGCGCTGAGGGTAAAGATATCGTTAATGTCATAGCTGTTTTGCAGGAAAGGCGCGAAATTGGTGATGCTGTAACCGGGGTAACGTCCGGTGGTATAAGCGGTACGGTTGTCCATGCCGCCGGAGGGCAGGGACCAGGCCAGATCGAAGAATTTCTGATTGGAGTCGAAGGTTTCGTGATCGGCATCGACACCCCACGTCAGTTCCCAGTTATCCATCAACTGGCTGTTGAGGGTAATTTTGGCACCAAACTGGTCTGTGTCCTGCTGTGATGCGGAGAAACTGGTGACTTTGCCTTTGCTGAGCGTAGGGAAGGGGTAGAATTTCAGCGATTCGTCACGGTAATAGATTTGGCTGACCAGGTTTTGGCCAAAAAAATCCGCATCTGAATATTGCAGGCTAATAAGATGACGTTCGGTGCCGGGAATACGATCGGAATTCAGTCCGCTGCTGGTATATGCTTTGCCGTTTCCGGTCACGGCGGACATGTTCTCGCCGAGATCCAGCCCGTAATCGTCATCCCCCTGACTTTTATAGTACTGCGTAACCAGTTGCAACTGACGGTTGTCGTCAAGTTCAATTGTCCCGGTGCCCATGACGTCCAGACGATCGGAGTGCTGTAGCCCGGTTTGGGTGTTATCGAGCAGCAGGGCATCGTGATTACCGTCATACCAGCCGCCAAATCGTTGATACGCGACGGACATACGCCCGGAAGCGCGATCGGTTCCGCCACTCACCGCCGCGGCAACGCGCTCATCATGATCGTTGCTATTGTTGAAGCCGCTTTTGCTCCCCAGTTCGAGTTCTACTTCACGCTCCGGCTGACCTTTTTTGGTGACAATGTTGATTAATCCGCCGGTACTGCCACCGCCATAAAGAGAGGTTGCGCCTGAAATGACTTCAATGTGCGCAATGTTAAATGGGTCAATGGAGTCAAGCTGA
Organism: Citrobacter sp. Cpo045; assembly: GCF_030332875.1. Lineage (NCBI taxonomy): Bacteria > Pseudomonadati > Pseudomonadota > Gammaproteobacteria > Enterobacterales > Enterobacteriaceae > Citrobacter > Citrobacter sp. Cpo045. The sequence continues at coordinate 666,098 of NZ_JAOWGZ010000096.1, read as the reverse complement.
CGGCTGTCGGTTCGCGAGGAGTTCAGACGGACACCGTCAATTAGCACGACAATGGCGCGACCGCGCATGTTCATGCCGTAGTTTGTGCGTCCCTGGCTACTAACATCGATTCCTGGGATTAGCTGAGCAAGAACATCCTTGAACTCTTTTCCTCCCTGAACCTGTTGTTCAATCTCGCTTCCTTCAATAACCCAGGTCGTTTGCGCCATTTCTGCCACGGTGCGCTGGCTACGGTTGGCGCTGACGATGAGGTTCTCTTCCTCAGCCGCAACAGCGGGTAAAGTTAAAGATAACAGAAGAGGATTGAGCACCCAGAGACGCTTATGCATTTGTATTCCTTTTAAAAAAAGTCGGTCTGTTTTTGTTATAGCGGTAGAGAAACCGATGGTTACATTGTGAAACAGGCATTAAAACAAATGCGAATATTGCTGATAATAATTGTCGTTATCAATACTTTTTACAAAAAATGATCGGGTAACACGATGAAAACAATGAGAAATGTAGGGACAATAGAACGGGAATCTAACCGGGAGCGTTATCAGCTCCCGGTGGTGTGAGTACAGCGGGGGAATTGCGGGAAAGGGTTAAGCTTTGACGAGTTCGGGCCACAGCCGCAGAGTTGTGTGTGCGATCTGCATCAGTTTTTCAAACGTTGCGCCTTCACGGGCGCTGATCGACATACCTTGTAAAATACAGTTCAGGTATTCGGCCAGTTTTTGCACGTCGCAATGGGCCGGAATTTCGCCTCGTTGCTGGCGCTGGTGAAGGAACTGGGTAAGCGTCTGTTCCTGCATTGCATGGCGGGATTTCACCGTGTGCGCAATATCGCGGGAAGAGGCTGCCAGCGTCGCAGAAGTATTAATCATGAAACATCCCGCCGGGGTGTCCTTGCTGGTAAAGCAGGTCGCTATAGCGGTGAAATAGTCTTCAAGTGCGGACTCAAGGCTTTTTTCTTCACAAAACAGCTGGGCTTCGTGTTTCGCCGCAAAGCGGGTGATGTAGCGGTCCAGTACGGCACGGAACAACCCTTCTTTATTGGTGAACTCCGCATACAGCGTGGGCGCTTTTGCGCCGGTGGCTTCCACAAGATCGGCGAGCGAGGTCGCTTCATATCCGTGCTGCCAGAAGAGTGTCATGGCCTTATCAAGCGCGGCTTCCCTGTCGAACACTTTTGGTCGGCCACGGCTTTTTTTTGCACAACCTGTCGTTTCAGTTGTCATGGCGCCGATGTACCTTTGTTGGGTTTATTGAATAACCATTATAAAAATATTCGACTGCACACTCCAGCGGATTCACGATAAAAATAATTTATAGCTATTAGCATGAAAAATAAGACCTTTATATTTTATATAACGATCATTATAAAAAAAATGTTGACGTGTGACCTGGATCACATCTATGATTTACCTATCGATCGTTAAGTTAATCTTTTCGACACCCATTCATCTGCTAAAGGTCACTATTATGAAAAACGTAAAAACACTGTTTGTTGCTGCTGTTCTTAGCTCACTGTCATTTGCAAGCTTTGCCGCTGTTGAAGTTCAATCCACTCCTGCGGGCCAAGAGAAAGTCGGTACTATTTCTGCGAATGCGGGGACTAACTTAGGTTCTTTGGAAGATCAACTGGCGCAGAAAGCCGATGAGATGGGTGCGAAGTCTTTCCGTATTACTTCCGTTACCGGTCCTAACACTCTTCACGGAACTGCTGTTATCTACAAATAAGATTTAACCCATCGCAATGCCACTGCGAGTTAAATAAAAAACCCCCGCGGAATAAAATCCAGCGGGGGTTTTTTTATACACTACGTTTACAGCGGTTGTTGAGCAACGTCATGATGACGGGTCACATCGACCGGCATGCCTGAGCGAATCTCCATCGCATGATCCATGACGGCGGTATCTGTTTGCGCCGCATTTTTAAATGTCTGCATGGACGCGTTCAGCACGATCGGCAGCAGTTGCGGGTCGTCATTGATTTTTTCGGACAGCGGTTGGTGTACTTCCACCAGGCGCACGCCGTTAGGCTCAACGGATGCTTTGATTGGCGTATTGATAATATTGACCTTAGTTCCGGGCGTTACCTGACGGAACAGGGTTTCGATATCACCGTCGCGCAGACGAATACAGCCGGAACTGACGCGCATTCCGATGCCAAAATCAGCATTTGTACCGTGCAACAGGTACACGCCGCCGTATGCCGCTAAGCGAATCGCATGATGGCCCATCGGGTTATCCGGACCGGCAGGCACAACGGCAGGCAGGTCAATCCCGTTTGCTTTGTATCGCGCGCGGATATTTGCCGTCGGCGTCCAGGTGGGGTTGGCGCGTTTATCAGAGATGGTGGTTACCATCGTAGGCGTCAACGTGTCACCACCTAACTGGCCAATACCAATAGGATACACGGTCACCGAATTGGTCCCCGGCTGGTAATAATAAAGACGCAGTTCGGCGAGGTTGATAACAATACCTTCGCGCGGGGCATCAGGTAGCAGAGTTTGTAACGGGATCGTCAAAACGCTGCCCGGACGTGGTACGTAAGGGTCAACGCCAGGGTTGGCCTGCAGCAGCGCGAGAAAGCCGACATTGTACTTTTTCGCAATCGCTTCCAGAGAACCGCCATTGTCTTCAACAACGTGAACGGCATTCTGACCCACCAGACGGCTTCCCGGTGGCGGCAGCGGCCAGGTGTTTGCCTGAGCCGGAAGTGCTAACGCGAATGTCGCTGCAAGCGTAAAAAACGCGAGCCAGCGAGAGAGTCGTTTATTGTTTAACATCACCATAAATCCATTGTTTTTACGTGGTTTTTATTATGTAAAAGTAAACGAGAATTATGGCTGTTTGCTGTGTCGGGAAGTGCAGGGAAGTGCAAAGAGTTTGTAAATTCATCAGGCCGGGTGAGTGGTGTGCTCACCCGGCCTGTTCACTATGCTTATGCTACGGCGTTTTCTTCAAGCTGACGCATAAACTGGCGGACCCAGTCGATCCGCGTTTTACGCTCGCTCAACTCCTGCATAAATTTCAGCCGGGTTGGACCGTCCAGACGGAAGTGCTGCGGCTGCTTTTGCAGTAAACCAATCAGCCAGACCGGGTTGACGTGGTTTTTCTCGGCAAATTCAATGGTACCGCCTTTTTCATTGCCTTCGAGCTTTCTGATCCCCAGTTTCTGCGCCTGCTGGCGTAAACGGGCGATATCCAGCAGCGTACGAGCCGGGTCGGGCAGCAAGCCAAAACGGTCTATCAGCTCAACCTTAATTTCTTCCAGTTCGTTTTCGCCTTTCGCACTGGCAATGCGCTTGTAGAACGACAGTCGGGTGTTTACATCCGGGATATAGTCATCCGGCAGCAGAGACGGCATGCGCAGTTCAACTTCGGTTTGCTGGCTGGTGAGATCTTCCAGTGACGGTTCACGCCCTTCTTTGAGCGCATCGACCGCGTTTTCCAGCAGTTCCATATACAGTGAGAAGCCGATGCTTTCCATGGAACCACTCTGATCTTCACCCAGTAATTCCCCGGCGCCGCGAATTTCGAGGTCGTGGGTCGCCAGCGCAAAACCTGCGCCCAAATCTTCCAGCGAGGCGATGGCTTCCAGACGTTTTTGCGCGTCGGTGGTCATCGCTTTCGGATGCGGCGTCAGCAGCCAGGCGTAAGCCTGGTGGTGAGAACGTCCCACACGACCGCGCAACTGGTGTAATTGCGCTAAACCGAAGTGATCCGCTCGTTCGATGATGATGGTGTTAGCGGTGGGGATGTCGATCCCGGTTTCGATAATGGTGGTACACACCAGCACGTTAAAACGCTGATGGTGGAAATCGTTCATCACGCGTTCCAGTTCGCGCTCGCGCATTTGTCCGTGACCGATACCAATACGCGCTTCCGGCACCAGTTCTGCTAATCTGTCAGCGGTTTTCTGGATGTTTTCGACGTCGTTAAACAGATAATAAACTTGTCCCCCGCGCAGAACTTCACGCAGGATCGCCTCGCGTACCACCAGGTTGTCGTATTCGCGCACGAAGGTTTTGACCGCCAGACGACGAGCGGGCGGCGTGGCGATAATCGACAGATCGCGCATGCCGCTCATTGCCATATTGAGCGTACGTGGAATTGGCGTTGCCGTCAGGGTCAGAATATCGACATCTGCGCGCATCGCCTTGATGCGTTCTTTGTGGCGCACGCCGAAACGGTGCTCTTCATCGACAATCAGTAGACCCAGATCTTTTAACTTCACATCCGCTTGCAGCAGTTTGTGCGTGCCGATGAGAATATCAATTTTTCCCTCGGCAACTTGCTCCAGAATCTGCGCTTGCTCTTTGGCGCTACGGAAACGGGACAACATCTCAATGCGTACCGGCCAGTTGGCAAAGCGGTCGCGGAAGTTGTCGAAGTGCTGCTGTGCGAGCAGGGTGGTCGGCACCAGCACGGCAACCTGCTTGTGGTTCTCTACGGCGAGAAAGGCCGCGCGCATCGCGACTTCGGTTTTACCAAAGCCGACGTCGCCGCAGACCAGGCGGTCCATGGCCAGCGGTTGACACATATCGCTGAGTACCGCGTTAATCGCCTGCGCCTGGTCAGGCGTGGTTTCAAACGGGAAGCTGTCGCAAAACAGCTGATACTGTTCACGGTCATGCTTAAAGGCAAAGCCTTCTTTCGCCGCGCGCTGGGCATAAATATCCAGCAGCTCTGCCGCAACATCGCGCACCTTCTCAGCGGCTTTCTGTCGGGCACGTGACCAGGCATCGCCGCCAAGTTTATGCAGCGGCGCATTCTCTTCTGCGCCACCTGCATAGCGGCTGATCAGATGCAGTGACGACACCGGCACGTACAGTTTGGCGTCGTTGGCATAGGTGAGCATCAGATATTCACCGGTTATGCCGCCCGCTTCCAGCGTGGTCATACCGGCATAACGACCCACGCCATGCTCCAGATGCACCACCGGCTGACCGGGATGCAGCTCTGCGAGGTTACGAATTAACGTATCCGGGTTGATGGTGCGACGAGAATCCTGGCGGCGGCGCGCCACGCGTTCCCCAAGCAGATCGCTTTCACAAATCAGCGCCAGATTGCGTTTGCTATCGATGAAGCCGTGCTCAGCTGCGCCAATCATCAGATAACGACCGTTATCTACGGCTTCATCGAGTCGCAATATCCGCTTCGGCGCCACTTTGATACGGGCGAGCAGTTCGCCAAGTGCTTCACGGCGGCCTTCACTTTCCACCGAGAAAATCACCGGACCGGTGAAGCCTTCAAGGAATTTACGTAACGCATCTAACGGCGCTTTTTGCTGTGCCTGAACGGCGATATCCGGCAGCTTCTGGAACCCGAGGTTAGTATTCGCTGCTTTGTTCGCCAGACTCTCGGTTTTCAGTTGAACGCGCGGCCAGCGTTTAAGTTCAGAAAACAGCTCATCAACCCGCAGCCACAGCGATTCCGGCGGCAGAAGCGGGCGCATCGGATCAACACCGCGATTTTCAAAGCGCGACAGGGTATCGGCCTGGAAGCGTTCTGCGCTGGTCTCGATATCACCGGTATTCACCAATAACGTATTGGCGGGGAAGTAGCTGAACAGCGGCGGCAGCGGCTCGCTGAAAAACAGCGGTTGCCAGTATTCAATACCCGCAGGTAACGTGCCTTTGCTGACCTGCTGGTAAATATGTTCGGCGTCGCGTTTCACCTCAAAGGTATCGCGCCACTGGCTACGGAATAGTTCGATGGCCGTTTTGTCAGTCGGGAATTCGTGTGCGGGAAGCAAATTAATGGCATCGACTTCTTCCAGCGTGCGCTGGGTGTCGGTATCAAACAGACGCAGGCTGTCGATTTCGTCATCAAAGAAATCCAGACGATAAGGCAACTCGCTGCCCATCGGGAACAAATCCAACAACGCGCCGCGCGTGGCATATTCGCCGTGTTCCATGACCTGATCAACATGGCGATAGCCCGCACTGTCCAGTTGTTCACGCAGAGCATCACGTGAAAGTCGTTGGCCCTTTTTCATGACCAGCGCATGACCGTGCAGATAGCTGTGCGGACAAACGCGCTGCATCAGTGTATTTACCGGAACGATCAGCACGCCGCGCTGCATGGCAGGCAGCTGATACAGCGTGGAGAGCCGCGAGGAGATAATCTCCTGATGGGGAGAAAAGCTGTCGTAGGGTAGCGTTTCCCAGTCGGCCAGGTTCATCACCATCTGGTCAGTAAACTGACGAATTTCATCATGCAAACGCAGCGCATTTTGCATGTCCGGCGCGATCAGGACCACTGGACCCGCGTGATGTTCGGCGATTTCGGCAACCAGCGTTGCGCAGGCGGCGCCGGTAAGCTCACCCAACTGGCGCTGATCGCCTGCTTTCGCTGGGAGCGTGTAATGATGTTGTTCAGGCATTCGGTTGTCAGGATCTCGTTTAGATATACATCTGATAAGCAATGTTCTTTATTATCCGTGATCGTTTCTCATAAGCAAATTGATTCGCCCCCTGATGGGGGCAAAAAGCGCGTTGGGGTTAGCGCGAGACGGCTGATAAAGAAGGTGGAGAAAAGAGCAGGTCGGCCACTGTTTTTTGTGAAATTTTACGTACCAACAGGCCAAACAAGGTGCACAGCAGCAGGCAGGCGAACGGATACACCAGCAGCAGGGCCAGCTCCGCATAGGCAGGCCAGGCGGCATGATTGATTTTGGGGATTAGCGTTAAGCTGAACAGCTCAACCAGAATACGGTGGGTGGTGTAGATGGCGATGGTATTGGCACCAATCACGCTTAACGGGCCGGACCCACGCATACCAAAGCGCAGCTCAAATTGATAAAACAGCTTCATGATCAGCACAATGGAAAGCAGAGAAAGTAATAGTGAGACATTTGCCAGCCACGCGACGACGGCGGCGATTGCGCTAACCAGAACAATGACCGCATGGCGGCGCAGGGGCACCTCTTTGATCCATACCATCAGCGTTGCGCCAAACCATGCACCGAGGCTGTACCAGGGCAGATTGCGAATCACGCTGTTCATTCCCCACCACGGCGTCGGGACAAAATTGATCGCCATGCTCAGCACCACAAATAACGCCAACAGCGGCACCGCCCAGCGGCTGAAAATCTTACACAGAACAAAATAGACAATCAGCGCGTACAGATACCACAAGCTGGTACTGGCGGTCAGCATTCCGTGGGTAAAACCCGCGATCGAATCGGCATACGCGGCGTTGGCAGCATGGCTCAGATCGCGCTGTGGGGCCAGCCAGTTATTGAGCGCGACTAACGCCAGCCATTGCACCACTCCCCAAAGCACCAGCACCCAGGCAATGCTCCAGATCCGCTTATCCACGCAGGTGGGCCACGGGACGCTATCAATGTAGCGACGGATCAGATACCCAGAAATAAAGAAAAAGACCGGCATGCGAAACGGCGCCAGGTATAAATTGAGGTAAATCCAGCATTTGCTCAGCAGCTCTGAAAGCGGATGCTGAAAAGTAGTGAGGTGCGGGTAAAACGTGATTACCGAGTGGTAAATCACCACCAGACAAATACATAACCCTTTGATTTGATTAATCCATAGTTCTTTTTTCTTCATCGAGACGGCGTATCCATATTGTTGGCTATAGCCTGCCATCCTGCGCAACCCGCTGTGCGCTGTAATGCGTAACTGTCTGCATTTTGTTTTTTTAAGATAAAGATCAGGGATCCGGGCTGAAGGGTTGAGGGACAACTTTAGCGAATTGATTTATTTATACTTTTAGGAATAGTGCTGACGAACACTTACGGTTCAGTCATTTACCCATTCCGCTTTCGCTTATATACTCGTGACTTTGCTAACAGCAACCAGACGGATTTCATGTACCAACCTGTCGCTCTATTCATCGGCCTGCGTTATATGCGTGGGCGTGCAGCAGATCGCTTCGGTCGCTTCGTTTCCTGGCTCTCCACCATAGGCATTACTCTCGGGGTAATGGCGCTGGTCACGGTGTTGTCGGTGATGAACGGTTTCGAGCGCGAGCTGCAAAACAATATTCTTGGCCTGATGCCTCAGGCCGTACTCTCGTCTGAACAGGGTTCCCTCAACCCGCAACAACTGCCGGAAAAAGCGGTGGTGTTGAACGGCGTCAACCGCGTTGCACCCATAACTACGGGAGATGTGGTGCTGCAAAGCGCGCGTAGCGTTGCCGTCGGCGTGATGCTCGGTATCGATCCGGCGCAAAAAGATCCGTTAACGCCGTATCTGGTCAATGTGAAGCAAACAGATCTGCAACCGGGTAAGTATAATGTCATCCTCGGCGAGCAGCTTGCCGGGCAGTTGGGCGTGAACCGTGGCGATCAAATCCGTGTGATGGTGCCCTCGGCCAGCCAGTTTACGCCGATGGGGCGTTTGCCGAGCCAGCGTTTGTTTACGGTGATTGGCACTTTCGCCGCCAACAGCGAAGTCGATGGCTACCAGATGCTGACCAACATTCAGGATGCCTCGCGTCTGATGCGCTATCCGGTGGGTAATATCACTGGCTGGCGTCTGTGGCTGAACGAACCGTTAAAAGTTGACACGCTGAGCCAGCAAACGCTGCCGCAAGGCACCAAATGGCAGGACTGGCGCGAGCGCAAAGGGGAACTGTTCCAGGCCGTGCGCATGGAAAAGAACATGATGGGGCTGCTGCTTAGCCTGATCGTGGCGGTGGCGGCTTTTAATATTATTACCTCGCTGGGTCTGATGGTAATGGAGAAGCAAGGGGAAGTGGCGATTTTACAAACGCAGGGGCTAACGCCGCGGCAGATAATGATGGTGTTTATGGTTCAGGGGGCCAGTGCCGGGGTGATTGGCGCGCTGCTGGGCGCTGTACTGGGTGCCTTGCTCGCCAGCCAACTGAACAATCTGATGCCAATTATTGGTGTGCTGCTGGATGGCGCTGCGCTGCCGGTCGCTATCGAGCCGCTGCAGGTTATCGTCATTGCGCTGGTGGCGATGGCCATCGCGCTGCTGTCTACGCTTTATCCTTCCTGGCGCGCTGCCGCCACTCAACCCGCTGAGGCTTTACGTTATGAATAAGATCCTGTTGCAATGCGACAACCTGTGCAAACGCTACCAGGAAGGCACTGTGCAGACCGATGTACTGCACGATGTCAGTTTTTGCGTCGGCGAAGGTGAGATGATGGCGATTGTCGGCAGCTCAGGCTCCGGCAAGAGTACGTTGCTGCATCTGTTAGGTGGGTTGGATACCCCGACTTCCGGCGACGTCATTTTTAGCGGTCAGCCAATGAGTAAGCTCTCGTCGGCGGCGAAAGCGGAACTGCGTAATCAGAAGCTGGGCTTTATTTACCAGTTCCACCATTTGCTGCCGGATTTTACGGCGCTGGAAAACGTAGCGATGCCGCTGCTGATCGGCAAGAAAAAACCGGCTGAAATCACCGAGCGCGCACGGGATATGCTGAAAGCGGTAGGGTTGGATCATCGTGCCAGTCATCGCCCGTCTGAACTGTCTGGCGGCGAACGCCAGCGGGTGGCCATCGCGCGTGCGCTGGTGAATAACCCGCGTCTGGTCCTGGCGGATGAGCCAACGGGTAACCTGGATGCGCGTAACGCGGACAGCATTTTCGAGCTTCTGGGTGAGCTGAACCGCTCTCAGGGCACGGCATTTCTGGTGGTGACGCACGATCTGCAACTGGCGAAGCGGATGAGTCGCCAGCTTGAAATGCGCGATGGTCGCCTGACGGCTGAACTGAGCCTGATGGGAGCTGAGTAATGGCTTCGCCTTTATCGTTATTGATTGGTCTGCGCTTTAGCCGTGGTCGGCGGCGCGGCGGTATGGTTTCGTTAATTTCGGTGATATCTACCGTTGGCATCGCGTTGGGTGTGGCGGTGTTGATCGTCGGTTTAAGTGCCATGAACGGATTTGAGCGTGAGCTGAACAACCGTATTCTGGCCGTAGTCCCACACGGAGAGATTGAAGCCGTAAATCAGCCGTGGAATAACTGGCAGGAAGCGCTCGACAAGGTACAAAAAGTGCCGGGTATTGTCGCCGCGGCGCCTTATATCAACTTTACCGGACTGGTGGAGAGCGGGGCGAACTTACGCGCGGTGCAGGTGAAGGGCGTAGACCCGAAACAGGAACAGCGTTTAAGCGCGTTGCCATCCTTTGTGCAAAACCACGCCTGGGATAATTTTAAAGCCGGTGAACAACAAATCATCATTGGTAAGGGTATTGCCGATGCGCTGAAGGTGAAGCAGGGTGACTGGGTGTCGATTATGATCCCTAACGCCAGTGCGGATCATAAGCTACAGCAGCCTAAACGCGTGCGTTTGCACGTGACGGGGATCCTGCAACTGAGCGGTCAGCTCGATCACAGCTTTGCCATGATCCCAATGGAAGATGCGCAGCAATATCTTGATATGGGAACCAGCGTTTCCGGGATCGCGCTGAAGGTTAACGACGTGTTTAACGCCAATAAGCTGGTGCGAGACGCGGGTGAAGTCACCAATAACTATGTTTACATCAAGAGCTGGATCGGCACCTACGGCTATATGTACCGCGATATTCAGATGATCCGCGCCATTATGTATCTGGCTATGGTGCTGGTGATTGGCGTGGCCTGTTTTAATATCGTTTCCACGTTAGTGATGGCGGTAAAAGACAAAAGCGGCGATATTGCGGTATTAAGAACCCTCGGGGCGAAAGATGGGTTGATCCGTGCCATTTTTGTCTGGTACGGCCTGCTGGCGGGTCTGTTCGGTAGCCTGATAGGCGTCGTCATCGGGGTGGTTGTCTCGTTGCAACTGACGCCGATCATAAACGGGATTGAGGCGCTTATCGGCCATCAGTTCCTGTCCGGCGATATCTATTTCATTGACTTCCTGCCATCGGAATTACACTGGCTGGATGTGATTTACGTGCTGGTGACAGCACTCGTGCTGAGTCTTTTGGCAAGTTGGTATCCGGCGCGTCGCGCCAGCAATATTGATCCTGCGAGAGTACTTAGCGGCCAATAACAACAATAATACACGACAGCATTCATGCTGCATCAAGGCGTAGCCAACGCAGAGGCATCTTGAAGGATGACGTGTATCAAGGAGCGGTGATGTATTACGGATTTGACATCGGCGGGACCAAAATTGCGCTGGGCGTGTTTGATAAGCAACGTCGTCTGCAATGGGAAACTCGCGTTCCTACGCCTCGCGACAGCTACGACGCTTTCCTTGATGCGGTCTGCAATCTGGTGACGGAAGCGGATCAGCGGTTCGGCATCAAAGGTTCGGTAGGCATCGGCATTCCGGGCATGCCGGAAACCGAAGACGGCACGCTGTACGCGGCCAATGTTCCTGCCGCCAGTGGCAAACCGCTCCGCGCCGATCTCAGCGCTCGCCTTGACCGCGATGTGCGTCTGGATAACGATGCGAACTGTTTTGCTCTCTCCGAAGCCTGGGATGACGAGTTCACCCAATATCCGCTGGTGATGGGGTTGATCCTCGGTACGGGCGTCGGCGGCGGCCTGGTACTTAACGGGAAATCCATCACCGGACGCAGCTATATCACCGGTGAGTTTGGTCATATTCGTTTGCCGGTCGATGCGCTGACGCTGATGGGCTTTGATTTCCCGCTGCGCCGCTGCGGATGCGGTCAACTGGGATGCATCGAAAGCTATCTTTCCGGCGGTGGATTTGCGTGGTTGTATCAGCATTACTACCATCAACCGCTGGATGCCCGCGAAATTATCGCGCTGTGGGAGCAGGGTGATGAACACGCGCGTGCCCACGTTGAACGCTATCTGGATTTGCTGGCGGTGTGTCTTGGGAATATCCTGACTATCGTCGATCCTGATTTGGTGGTGATTGGCGGAGGCTTGTCGAATTTTACCGCTATTACGACGCAACTGGCGGATCGACTGCCACGTCATCTGCTGCCGGTTGCCCGGGTACCGCGTATTGAGCAGGCACGGCACGGTGATGCCGGCGGGATGCGCGGGGCTGCTTTCCTACATCTTACCGATTAATACAAAGAGGTTGTTATGCTGTCGCGTCGGGGTCATCGGTTAAGCCGCTTTCGTAAAAATAAACGCCATTTGCGCGATCGCCTGCGTCAACGAATCTTTTTCAGAGACAGAGTGGTGCCTGAATTGATGGAAAAACCAAGAGTGCTGGTACTGACTGGAGCGGGAATCTCCGCTGAGTCAGGAATTCGAACATTCCGCGCGGCGGATGGTCTCTGGGAAGAACATCGGGTAGAGGACGTTGCGACTCCGGAAGGATTTAGTCGAAACCCGGAACTGGTTCAGTCGTTTTATAACGCCCGTCGCCATCAGTTGCAGCAGCCTGAAATCCAACCCAACGCGGCGCATATCGCACTGGCAAAACTCGAAGCCGAGCTGGGCGATCGTTTTTTACTGGTGACGCAGAACATTGATAATCTGCATGAGCGTGCGGGCAGCCAGAACGTTATCCATATGCACGGCGAGTTGCTCAAAGTTCGCTGTTCGCAAAGCGGGCAGATTCTGGAATGGACGGGCGATGTGACACCGGAAGATAAATGTCATTGCTGCCAGTTTCCGGCACCGCTGCGACCACACGTAGTGTGGTTTGGTGAAATGCCGCTGGGTATGGATGAAATTTATATGGCACTGGCAATGGCAGATGTGTTCATTGCGATTGGCACATCAGGACATGTTTATCCGGCAGCGGGTTTTGTGCATGAGGCGCGGCTGCATGGGGCACATACGGTAGAACTCAATCTCGAACCGAGCCAGGTAGGCAGTGAGTTTGAAGAGAAGTATTACGGTCCGGCAAGCCAGGTAGTGCCTGAGTTCGTTGAGAAGTTATTGAAAGGGCTGTAACGGCTATCCGGATAATACTGTTTAAGCCTGTACAAGCTGGCGGTCCTCACGCAGGGCCGCCATAATCAAAAATCCAACGATGTAAAAACAACAGATCAGCCCCAGTGCGCTCAGCCATATGGGTAGTCGGGTAATGTAAACCAGGCTGCACGAGATAATCACCAGAATAATTCCGGTATACATGGGGTGCGCAATCCAGGCAAAAATGCCGCGCGTAACCCTTTTTGCACGAGGTAAATAGTAGCCTGTCCATGTGTGGCTCTCCCCCAAATCCCATTTTCCTTTGATGACCAGCGCGTTACCTACGATCGCCAAAATCAGACATCCCCACTCCACCGGACCAATCTGATGACTGAAAAACAGGCTATAACCAAAAACCAGGATCGGTATTAAAAAGGTGAGCCGTAGCAGGCGGGTTGCGGTGACAGGCAGCAAAGGACGAGCGTTTACCGGCTGCTTACGTGGGAGAATCACCAGCGTAAATACGATCAGATTAGCCAACTCAAGTAGCAGCCAGAGCGTTGTCATTGGAAGCCTCAGAAGCCGGCCTGGAATACTGTAAGCATAGCCAGAAACTGGGGGAGCGGGAATCAGTCGAAAGGCGTAAAAAGTAGGGATTGGCAGGTAGCAACCCGGCGCAGCGACGCCTGCCGGGTTGCACGAGTATTAGCGTCCTGCTTTTAGCTTCTGATAATACTCTTCGTAGATAGCGCTGGCGGAACCGACATCGTTTTGCCATTCCCCTTTGTTGATGGTTTCCGCGTCAGGGTAGAGCGTTTTGTCGTTCGCGACCTCAGGACTTAACAGCTTGCGTGCTGCCAGGTTCGGCGTCGGGTAACCGATAGTTTCTGCGACTTCTTTCGCGACGTCCGGGCGCAGCAGGAAGTTAATCAGCTTCAGCGCACCTTCTTTGTTTTTCGCGTTAGCCGGAATAGACAGGCTGTCCATCCAGAAAATGCCACCTTCTTTCGGCCATACCACTTCCAACGGTGTGCCCGCCTGACGCGCAACATACGCGGAGCCGTTCCACACCATCCCCAGATTAACTTCGCCTTCCATATACGGGTTGGCCGGGTTGTCAGAGTTAAATGCCGCAACGTTAGGCATCAGCTTCTTCAACTCGTTATAGGCGGCTTCAATCTCTTTAGGATCGGTGGTATTGCCGGAATATCCCAGCTTGCGCAGCGCCATCTGGAACACTTCTCGCGCATCATCCGTTAACAGCAGACTGCCTTTGTACTCCGGCTTCCACAGATCGGCCCAACTGGTGACGGTTTTCGGATCGATAGCATCGCTGTTGACGCCAATGGCCGTTGCACCCCAGATATACGGGATGGAGTAGTCATTGTTTGGGTCAAACGGCTTGTTGAGCATTTCCGGATCGAGGTTGTGGAAGTTGGTCAACGTCGACTTGTCGATCTTCTGGATCATGCCTTCTTTACGCATTTTATCGACGTAATAGGTGGACGGAACCACCAAATCGTATGCGCCGTCTTTATAGGTTTTGAGCTTGGCGTACATGGTTTCATTCGACTCGTAGGTCGAATAGATAACCTTAATGCCGGTTTCTTTGGTGAACTGTTCCAGCAGACCCGGTGGGACGTATTCAGTCCAGTTATAGAAATAGAGCGTGTTGTTGTCATTCGCGTGAGCGGCGCTCATGCCCAGTGCCAGAGCACCCGCCGCGAGCAGGTGGCGTGACCATTTTTTCATCATTTAACGTCCCCTGAATTAAGGGCCTTAGCGGCCCTTGGTTTTATCACGTGCAATAAGCTGGCTGGCAATCACCATAACCAGCGACAGAACCAACAAAATGGTCGCCAGCGCGTTCACCTCTGGTGATACGCCGACTTTAACCATTGAGTAGATTTTTAATGGCAAAATTTCATAACCCGGTCCGGTGACGAAAGATGAAACAACAACATCATCCATCGACAGCGTAAAACTCAGCAACCAACCCGCAGCCACCGCAGGCATAGCCAGTGGCAGTATTATCTTGCGCAGAATAGTTACTTCGCTGGCACCCAAATCTTTAGCCGCCTCAAGCATGCGGACATCAAAACCTTTCAGGCGAGAGTAAACCGTCACCACCACAAAAGGCAGACAAAAAGTGATATGCGAGAACAGCAGCGACCAGAAGCCCAGTTGAATGCCGATCAGCATAAACAGCACCAGCAGAGATATTGCCATCACAATATCCGGCGACATCATCACCACGAACAGCATGCCACTGACGAACGGTTTACCGCGAAAACGGTAGCGGTATAGCGCAACCGCAGTGAGTGAGCCGATCAAGGTGGCAAACGTGGCGGAGAGCACCGCCATCGTCAGCGAGTGCTGCGCCGCCTGCAGCAGGCTGTCGTTGTTCACCAGCAGACCGTACCACTTAGTCGTAAAACCTTGCCAGTTGATGCCAAAGCGCGAGCTGTTAAAGGAGTTCACAATCAAAATAATGATTGGAATGTACAGATACGCGTAGATAGCGGTCATAAAACCGCCGCGAAGCAGTCGACCGATCATTCGAGTTCTACCCTCTTATTCAGCAGGCGGGAGGCGCGCCAGTAGACCAGCAGCATCAGCCCCATCACGATAGTCAGCGTTATGCTGGTGGCGGCGCCAAACGGCCAGTCGCGAATGTTCAGGAACTGAACTTTAATTACGTTACCAATCAGCAGGTTTTTCGCGCCGCCCATTAAGTCGGAAACGTAAAACAGCCCCATTGCGGGCAGCATGACCAGCAGGCATCCGGCGATAATCCCCGGCATCGTTAACGGAATAATGATGCGGGTGAAGGTCTGAAGCTTACTGGCGCCTAAATCGCGTGCGGCTTCCAGCAGCGGTTTATCGAGCTTTTCAATGCTGGAATAGAGCGGCATCACCATAAACGGCAGCAGGATGTATACCAGCCCGATAATCACCGCGCTGGGAGTAAACATAATGCGAATGGGTGTATCGATAACGCCGAGCCATAACAGAAACTCGTTGAGATAGCCTTTGGTACTGAGGAAAATTTTGAGTCCGTAGATGCGAATCAGAGAATTGGTCCAGAACGGAACAATCAGCAGGAACAGCAGCAGCGGGCGTACTTTTTCCGGCAGTTTCACCAAAAACCAGGCAAACGGGTAGCCGAGTACCAGACAGGCGAGCGTGGCAATCAGCGCCATATTGAGGGAGTGAACCAGTACCTCAAAATAGAGCGGATCGAGCAGGCGCGTATAGTTCTCCAGCGTAAAGACCATTTTGACGAAATTGGCGTCGTCACGGGTCAAAAAGCTGGTGCCGATGATCATCAGGTTGGGCAGAAAGACAAATAACACAAGCCAACCGACAATGGTGAAGATCACCACACTCTGGAATTTACTTGTGCTCTTCATCAGCCAGTACGACCTCCCAGCTTTCTACCCAGTTAATTGCCATTTTCTGGTCGAGCGAGTGGTCAAAGTCAGGATCGTCTTCGTTGAAGAATTCGCTGACCATCACCATCTTGCCATTTTCCAGTTCCACAACCGATTCCAGCGTCATGCCTTTGTAGTTGCGTTCACGCACGTAGCCGATCAGGCCTTCGATATGATTATCATCGTTGATTTCATCAACGCGCAAATCTTCAGGGCGTAACAGGACGTGCAGCTTTTGTCCGGGAACTACCGCGAAGTTGACATAAATATTGCACTCGCGGCCTTCAACGTTAGCACGAACACGCTGTTCATCCAGACGTTCAATCACCGTGGCGTTAAACATATTGATCTCGCCGATAAACCCAGCGACAAACAGATTCTTTGGCTCTTCGTAGATTTCGCGCGGCGTACCGTCCTGCTCAATCTTACCATCGCGCATCACCACGATGCGGTCGGACATGGTTAGCGCTTCTTCCTGATCGTGTGTGACAAAGACAAAAGTGATACCAAGCTTACGCTGCAGTGCTTTCAGTTCATTCTGCATCTGCTTACGCAGTTTGTAGTCCAGCGCAGAGAGGGATTCATCTAACAAGAGTAAGCGGGGTTTGTTGACCACTGCTCGGGCAATCGCTACGCGCTGCTGCTGTCCGCCGGAAAGTTGATGCGGTTTTCTCTGGGCGAACTCTTCCAGTTGCACCATGCGCAGGGCTTCGGTAACGCGGGGAGAAATGTCGGCTGCGGGCGTTTTTTGCATGCGCAAACCAAAGGCCACATTCTCAAACACAGTCATGTGGGGGAATAGCGCATAGCTTTGGAAGACGGTATTCACGTAGCGATTTTCCGCTGGAACGTGAGTGATGTCCTCGTTGTCCAACAAAATATGACCGGAATCAACCGTTTCCAGACCGGCAATCAGGCGAAGAACGGTTGTTTTACCGCAGCCAGAGGGGCCAAGCAGCGTAAGAAACTCGCCATTATTGATGGTCAAATCCAGGCTGGAAATCACCTCTTTGCCATCGAAACTTTTGCGAATTCCCGCTAATTGCACCAGTGGAGAAAGCGAACGCGGTTGTTTATTCAATTTTTTACTCTGTCCCATGTAAACGCAACGGATGGCTGACCGATGCGGGGTTTGTGGTTAACCACCTTGATGACTCTTAATGAGGGCCGTTATTCTACGGCAAACCATTGTAATCGCCAATCCTTGTTGCGAATTACTGACTTAGCCCTATAGTCAGAGGGGATGTCAGAGCGAAATATTCTCACTTGCGGGGATAAAAGTGACCTGACGCAATATTTGTCTTTTGTTGCTTATTGATAATGTTGTCACAAAAAGTGAGGGTGACTGCATGGATAAACTACTTGAGCGTTTTTTACACTACGTGTCGCTGGACACCCAATCAAAATCGGGCGTGCGGCAGGTACCCAGCACCGAAGGACAGTGGAAATTATTGCAACTGCTCAAACAACAGCTCGAAGAGATGGGGCTGGTTAATATTTCACTGAGCGAAAAAGGCACGCTGATGGCAACGTTACCCGCTAACGTTGCTGGTAATATTCCTGCGATCGGCTTTATTTCCCATGTGGATACCTCACCGGATTTCAGCGGTAAAAATGTCAATCCGCAAATCGTTGAAAACTATCGCGGTGGCGATATTGCGTTAGGCATTGGTGATGAAGTTTTATCGCCGGTGATGTTCCCGGTGCTGCATCAACTTCTGGGTCAGACGCTGATCACCACAGACGGTAAAACGTTGCTGGGCGCGGATGATAAAGCAGGCGTGGCGGAAATCATGACCGCGCTGGCTGTGCTTATCCAAAAAGATATTCCGCACGGTGATATCCGCGTGGCCTTTACGCCGGACGAAGAAGTGGGTAAAGGGGCGAAGCACTTTGATGTTGCGGCATTCGATGCGCAGTGGGCCTATACCGTTGACGGTGGTGGCGTAGGTGAGTTGGAGTTTGAAAACTTCAACGCCGCGTCGGTCAATATCAAAATTGTTGGCAACAATGTGCATCCCGGCACCGCAAAAGGGGTGATGGTGAATGCGCTGTCGCTGGCGGCGCGTATTCACGCTGAGGTCCCGGCAGATGAAAGCCCGGAGAAGACGGAAGGCTACGAAGGCTTTTATCATCTGGCGAGCATGAAAGGGACGGTCGATCGGGCGGATATGCACTACATTATTCGTGATTTTGACCGTAAGCAGTTTGAAGCGCGTAAACGCAAGATCATGGATATCGCCAAGAAGGTCGGCAAAGGGTTACACCCGGACTGCTATATCGAACTGGTGATTGAAGACAGTTACTACAATATGCGCGAAAAAGTGATTGAGCATCCGCACGTGCTGGATATCGCCCAGCAGGCGATGCGCGATTGCGATATTGAGCCGGTGCTGAAACCGATCCGTGGCGGCACTGATGGCGCACAGCTGTCATTTATGGGATTACCGTGTCCGAATCTGTTCACCGGCGGCTACAACTATCATGGCAAGCATGAGTTTGTAACCCTGGAAGGAATGGAAAAAGCGGTGCAGGTGATTGTGCGTATTGCTGAATTGGCCGCGAAACAAAAATAAAATATGTGTAGTTGCCGGATGGCGCTTTGCTTATCCGGCCTACAATATTTCACTCCAGTAGGCCTGATAAGACGCATGGCGTCGCATCAGGCACAGTCCGCATTACCCTTCGAAGAACCAGTACCCGCTGTTGACCAGCGCGGCAAGCATGGCAAGGAAAGAAGGATCTTCCAGCGCATCCTCAAAGTTCTCAGCCGTCAGCACAATATGACTGGCCAGCGCTTCCAGCGCAGGACGATGTGGCGAGTCAATTTTCTCACCGTTAGCGTAGACGTCGTCGCCAATGCGTAATACGCGCAATCCGCCCAGACGCACTAACACATCACCTTGTTTCAGGGCATCATAAATTTCGTCTGGCTGATACGGTGGCTCCGGCGGGGCAATATCCAGCTCATGACGAGACTGAGAAATAAACTCGCCAAACCACTGCTGGAAATGTTCTGGCTGATTAATCAGGCCCAGCATCATTTCGCGCAGCTTATCCATCTCCTGCGGCAGAACATCTGCCGGATGATCGCGCGGTGGCAGGTCCGGATCGCTGTAATAGGTGCTGCCCAGTTCGCGTTGTAAAACGTAATCGGCGAACCCGCTGATCAGCTCGCGAGTGTTTGGCGCGCGGAAACCAACCGAATAGTTCATCGCGTTTTCTAACGCATAGCCTTCGTGCGGGAATCCCGGTGGAATGTACAGGATATCGCCGGGTTCCAGCTCTTCATCAATGATGGCTTCGAACGGGTCGACCTGAAGAAGATCCGGGTGAGGGCAGTGCTGCTTCAACTGCAGCTTTTCGCCTACGCGCCAGCGACGACGACCGGTTCCCTGAATGATAAATACATCGTACTGATCCAGGTGCGGGCCAACGCCGCCGCCGGGTACAGAGAAAGAAATCATCAGATCGTCGATACGCCAGTCCGGTAATTCACGGAACGGGCGCATCAGCGCGGCGGTAGGTTCGTGCCAGTGGTTGACCGCCTGCACCAGCAGAGACCAGTTGTTCTCGCCAAGATGGTCGTAGCTTTCGAAGGGACCGTGGCTAACCTGCCATTTACCATCCTGATGGCTGACGAGTCGGCTGTCGACTTCGCTTTCCATTGCCAGTCCAGCCAGTTCGTCAGGAGAAAGAGGATCAATAAAGTTGTTAAACCCGCGTTTTAAGACCACCGGGCGTTTCTGCCAGTGGCGTTCAAGAAAATCGGGCCAATTAAGTGTGAGTTGGTATTCCATAGTGAGCATCCCGCAGGCTGGTATCTGCAACCGATTATAACGGATACTTAACCTCAAGCGTGAAGTCAGTACATATTTATTACATGCGATGATTACTCGTCTTTCTGGCCCGGCTGCTGGCGGCCAAAAATAACTTCCATGCGCGCACCACCCAGCAGGCTATCACCAGCAATAATCTGCCCGTCATACTGTTCGGTGATTTCTCGCGCCACCGCCAGACCGACGCCTTGTCCTGGACGTAGCGTATCTACGCGCTGTCCGCGGTCAAACACCACTTCCCGTTTGCTTTGCGGAATACCAGGACCATCGTCTTCGACCAGAATATGCAGCTGATCCTCAGACAGTTGCGCCGAAATCTCGACAAACTCCAGACAATATTTACAGGCGTTATCCAAGACGTTGCCCAATACCTCGACAAAATCATTCTGTTCGCCCACAAAGCTGATCTCAGGTGAGATATCGAGATTAATGTTGACCCCTTTGCGCTGATATACCTTATTCAGCGCCGAGGTGAGCTTATCCAGCAACGGCGCGACCGGGTGCAGCTCGCGGCTGAGTAGGGCACTGCTGCCACGCATACTGGCGCGATGCAGGTAATAGCCTATCTGTTGGGAAATACGGCTGATTTGTTCCAGCATGATAGGCTCTGCGTCGCTGACGTTCATCTTTTCATTACGCATTGAGCGCAACGTACTTTGCAGTACCGCCAGTGGCGTTTTCAGGCTATGAGTGAGATCGGTTAACGTGGTGCGGTATTTATCGTAGCGCTCACGTTCACTTTTTAAAAGTCGATTGAGATTACGAACCAGGCTGGTCAATTCGCGTGTGGTGGCGGGGTTTAGCATCTCACGATGATGTTCCTCAAGCTCACGGACTTCACGCGCTAGCGACTCAATTGGCCGCAGGCTCCACCAGGCTGCTACCCATAACAACGGAATGACCAGCAACAGATTGGCGACCAGCACATAAATAAACCAGCTCCAGACCATATACGAGCGCTTTAGCTCTATAGGAATAGTGTCGACAACCACAATGGTCAGTTGCGGCATTCTGGCTGTGGCGGGGTAGACGTTCACCGCCACGGAGTGGGTCATTTCGGCGTCGTCATCATCTTCTCTGACTTCTTTTAACTGCTGCTGAGCGGAGTGATCTTCGCCCAGTAAAGTGCTGGTGGCGTCTACATTGGCTTCAATTTCATGAAAACCGTTCGTTTTTAGCCAGTCCGGTTGGATACTTTTCGTCAGCCAGGGAACATTGCGCTGAGCCCACAACAACTCACCGCTTTCGTTATAGATCAGCGACATTGTTGGGCTTTGCATATCGAGATTTTCAGGCAACTCGACGTTTATCTTGCCGTTTTCCCACTTTGCCAGGGTATAGAACAGATTACTTTCACCCCGCAGCAGGCGAAACGTTGTCTTATCAAAGCTGACGCTGTAGCCCACCAGAGCAACCATGCCGTAGGCCAGCGAGAGCACTAATACAACGCCTGCGGTTGCCAGTAAAAAGCGCAACCGTAGCGATAGCGGGAAAAAATGACGCAATAGTTTATTCATTAGCGCAGTTCAAAAAGATATCCCTGACCACGCACGGTGGTGATGACGTCGTCCGGATATTGCGCCTGAATTTTCTTACGCAGACGCCCCATTAGAACATCAATGGTGTGACTTTCGCGCAGCTCGGCATCCGGGTAAAGCTGCAGCATGAGCGAATCTTTACTGACCACTTTGCCATTATTACGGATGAGGGTTTCCATAATGGTGTATTCAAACGCTGTAAGCTTGATAACTTCATCATTGACGGATAACTCGCGTCGAGAGAGGTCCACCTGAAAAGGCGGAAGGGAGATAATTTGCGATGCCAGACCGCTGTTGCGGCGCATCAGCGCCTGCATGCGCGCAGCCACTTCTTCGATGTGAAACGGTTTGGTGACGTAATCGTCAGCACCGGCGCTGAGGACTTCCACTTTATCCTGCCAGCCTTCGCGTGCGGTTAATACCAGAATCGGCAGCGAAACCTCATTACTGCGCCAGCGGCGGATCAGCGACAAACCATCTTCATCGGGGAGTCCTAAATCAACGATCGCGATATCCGGCAGATGTTCATTCAGATAATAGTCCGCTTCCTTCGCATCTTCTGCATCATCCACCTGATGCCCTAAATCCTGCAACTGAACCTTGAGGTGGTGGCGTAATAAAGCATTATCCTCGACAACCAGTACGCGCATCATCGTTTCTCCCTAAAATAATGGTATGAATAGTTTAACGCTGATTATGTGGATTGAAAGCAGCGCTATGAAATTAAATAACTTTTCTCATGCTCCCCTGCCCGTGGGGGCGCTCCGATAGCATCCAGAGCGTATTACGCTCGGCCTTTACCCGGGGGTGCCGCGACAATGATGTTTAATGCCTTACTGCGGGAAAGGGGGACTATCAAAGCAAGGTACTCATGAAGTAAAAGAGGGCTGAATAACATGAATCTTGTCACTCCTTGCAAAAGAAGCATGCAATATAAACTGGCTTCGCTTCGAGAGAGTAAGCATTTCTGATAAAACTGCCATCTGTTTATTGACTGTTGAGAACGACCGCTCCAGGCCTTGATAAAAGTCATTCAAATCTTTAGTGTTTGGCTATGAATTTCGTAAACGTTTTGGCTACCGAGGAGTGTTTTGCGTCGTGAGCTAGTATTGTTCATTTACTCTAACCACCCCTGATGATGTTCAAAAATTAGTTACCATGATTATCTATTTACAAGTGATTTCAGAACAATACCGATACTGCCATAGAACAGTATCGGTATTGTTTACATTTTGAATTAAGATTATTTCCCTATGAGTGACACTTTTAATTTTCTTGAATAGGTAATGAAATCTCTCCTCCCAAACAGTTTAAATAAATTAAACCATCGATTTTTACCGAGATAGTTTAATTTTATTAACTTTGGTTGGTAATGGTAACACATTATAAAAATGCCTTGATCGTCATCAACTATATTGTTTTTAAGTGTTTTCATTTGACATGCACAAACCAGTTCATAAAATTCTTTCCACTTTTCTTGTGTTGCTACAATGGCACCACCAATAATATAGGAACGATTATTAATCATATGGTCAAAAACCTGATGGATCGTTTTGGCTTTTAGCCCTTTTTTTATTGTAAATAGGTTAATTTTTTTTCTGTCAAAGGGATAACTCCAGCGAGATAACCCGTTTGTTACCTCTGTATTACGACAGTAACCAAAGTCAACCCATGCAATCATGTTATCCTTAACAAGTTTTAACTTTATTGCCCTGTTTACAAAGTATGTTTTTAGATTGCAAACAAGTACGTAATCTGCAGACCAGTATTCAGGATTAATTAACTGATGGGTTTCAAGTTTGCTTCTGAATTCGTCATTTTTTTGAATCTGCGAAATTCTATTTTTAAGATGGCGAAATTTTTTATTAATATCTACAGCGATTACAGTCGTGCGCTTTCCATCTCTAATCTTTTCAATTTTTGACTTTAGTTCTTTAGATGTAAAGATGATCATATCATTATCTAATTCAGACAAATTCTTGAAATACTGAATATAGGTGTCAGACGTTCTCTCTAAATGAGGAGAGAACCCCTTATCGCTTGTCCAACTACCTCTCCCTATATCGAAAAATGCTGTAACTATGGTAATAGATGAATTCATGTTATGCAGTCCGTATTTTTACCTATCCAATCACGACCTGGTCGTTAGAAATATATTTTTGAAGTCTACCTCATCGCGGCATTCTATCAGTATCAATGTGGGGCGGAAAGCATAATATGATGCACATTGCACAAAACAGTTTCACTTTCGGGCATTAGAGAAAATAAATGCAATTGCGACCAGCTAATTGAGGATTGCGCGATGATAGGGATTTGTCGCAGTTACGTTGCATGTATGAGAATCATCTGCTCTGACCGGCAAACATTCAAGGTTCCAATTGTTGCCACGCAATAGCTTGTGCAGGAGCTGAATACATTTTATTGGAAATACAACAACTGCTTATCAGTTGATTACCAGCAGCTCATTTCATCCGGGTATTGTGTTCACTCTTCAGGGAAGGGATATTTTACGGGCGATAAAAAGCCGGAGGCGCTGATGCTTTCCGGCTTACTACGATATGAACGAAATACCGGAACAGGTGCAAGCGCGCTCCGGCATCAAACAGATTACTTCAGTTCATCAACCATGGTGATGGCACGACCAATATAATTGGCAGGCGTCATTGCTTTCAGGCGAGTTTTCTCTTCTTCCGGCAGCGCCAGACCGTCGATAAACTGCTTCATACCTTCGGCGTCAACGCGCTTACCGCGGGTCAGCTCTTTCAGCTTTTCGTACGGCTTCTCAATACCGTAGCGACGCATCACGGTCTGAATCGGCTCTGCCAGAACTTCCCAGTTATGGTCCAGTTCATCCAGCAGATGATCGCGGTTCACTTCCAGTTTGCTCACGCCTTTCAGCGTGGACTGATAGGCGATCAGCGCATAGCCAATACCTACGCCCAGGTTACGCAGAACGGTAGAGTCAGTCAGGTCACGCTGCCAACGGGAGACCGGCAGTTTGCTTGCCAGATGCTGCAGTACCGCGTTAGACAGACCCAGGTTACCCTCGGAGTTTTCGAAATCGATGGGGTTAACTTTGTGCGGCATGGTGGAAGAGCCGATTTCACCCGCGATGGTTTTCTGTTTGAAATGGTTCAGCGCCACGTAACCCCAGACATCGCGGTCAAAGTCGATCAGGATGGTGTTGAAACGGGCGATGCAGTCAAACAGCTCGGCAATGTAGTCGTGCGGCTCAATCTGCGTGGTGTACGGGTTCCACTGGATGCCCAGCGAGGTGACAAACTCTTCGCTGAACTGATGCCAGTCAACTTCCGGGTAAGCAGCGATGTGGGCATTATAGTTACCGACTGCACCATTGATCTTACCAAGAATTTCAACCTGGTTGAGCTGACGATACTGACGCTCCATACGGTAAGCCACGTTAGCCATTTCTTTGCCTAGCGTAGACGGGGTGGCTGGCTGACCGTGGGTACGGGAGAGCAGAGGAATATCGCGATACTGTACAGACAGATCTTTCACCGCGTCGATAAGCTTACGCCAGTACGGCAGAACCACTTCGTCGCGTGCGGTTTTCAGCATCAGCGCGTGAGACAGGTTGTTGATGTCTTCTGAGGTACACGCAAAGTGGATAAATTCGGAAACAGCATGCAGTTCCGGGATATCCGCCACTTTCTCTTTCAGGAAATACTCAACTGCCTTCACATCATGGTTGGTCGTACGCTCAATGGTTTTGATGCGCGCAGCATCTTCTTCATTGAAGTTAGCGACGATCGCATCAAGGAAACCGATTGCGTCGGCAGCAAAAGCAGGAACTTCCTTGATCGCTGCGTGCGCGGCCAGTTTTTGCAGCCAGCGTACTTCAACCTGTACACGGAATTTCAGCAAACCGTATTCGCTGAAAATCCCGCGCAGCGCGCTGACTTTATCGCCGTAGCGTCCATCGACAGGGGAAACGGCGGTTAGTGAGGATAATTCCATAGATCACAACTCCGGGGTTAAATGAGCAAGAATTTGTTTTGCCTGAGTCGTCAGGCGATTACGAGAAAACATGAGTTGCAGACGGCCTCCACCAACCTGATGCCAGAGCACGGCAGCACGGATGCCAGCCAGCAGCGAAGCGCGTACTTTAGCCTGTACTTGTGGGCTCTGAAGGATGGCCGGGGAACCCGTGACCTGAATACGCGGGCCGAGTGGGCTGATGACGTCAACATAAATGCCAGCCATCGCACTCATCAACGTTTCTGACTGCAAATCAAAATGGTCCAGTTGGCGCTGCAAGCCGCTAATACGGTCTCCCAGCGTGTCCATAGCGCCCTTGGCCGCTGACAGCTTACGCTCCAGCACCATCAGGCTTAGCGTATAGCGGGTGAGTTCCGCATTCAGTCCCTGACGACTGCTGGCGTTCAGCACGCCAAGCAGCGTTTCTAGGCCAAGACGCAGGTTGGCTTCGCTGCCGCCAAACACGCCCAGCGTAGAGCTGGGATTCATGTCGATGACACTGTTCAGTGAAACGTGTAATGCATCGGCATCACAATGCCCCTGGTGCGCCAGTTCCTGCACCAGGCGTGCCGACTGACAAATGCCTGCCAGGGCGAGGGTGATGTCATAATAATTCTTTGCCACGTTCACTGCTTCCTTGTATCAAATGTGTAAGTAATTATACCGGCAGAGGCAATCGTTGTTCGATAATGCCGCCGCCGAGGCACACTTCGCCATTGTAAAAAACAGCCGACTGGCCCGGCGTGACCGCCGCGACTGGCTCGTCGAAAATGACTTCAATACGCTCAGCATCCAGTGCCTTAACGGTGCACGGAATGTCGGTCTGACGATAGCGGGTTTTCACCGTGCAGCGCATGGTGCCGGTGAACGGTTCGCGATCGACCCAATGCAGCTGTTGCGCCACCAGGCCAACGGACATCAGACGTGGATGTTCATGGCCCTGAGCGACAACCAGAATGTTGTTCTCAACGTCTTTATCCACCACATACCATGGATCTTCCGTCCCTTCTTTCGTTCCGCCAATACCCAGACCTTTACGCTGACCCAGAGTGTGGTACATCAGCCCCTGATGCTGGCCAATCTCTTCGCCGTCAACGGTGATGATTTTGCCTGGCTGAGCCGGCAGGTAACGACCAAGAAACTCGCGGAACTTACGTTCGCCAATGAAGCAGATGCCGGTGGAGTCTTTTTTCTTGGCCGTAATCAGACCAAGATCTTCGGCAATTTTACGCACCTGCGGTTTTTCCAGTTCACCGACCGGGAACAGGCTTTGCGCGATTTGCTCATGGCCGAGTGTATAGAGGAAATAACTCTGGTCTTTATTGCCATCGAGCCCACGCAGCAGGCGGCTTTTGCCGTCGACATCCGCGCGACGCACGTAGTGGCCGGTGGCGATGTAATCGGCACCTAAATCTTCGGCGGCAAACTCAAGGAAGGCTTTAAACTTAATTTCTTTATTGCACAGAATATCCGGGTTCGGCGTACGGCCCGCTTTGTACTCTTCAAGGAACAGTTCAAAGACGTTGTCCCAGTATTCTGCGGCAAAGTTGACGGTATGCAGTTCAATGCCGAGTTTGTCACAGACAGCCTGCGCATCCGCAAGGTCGGCGGCCGCTGTGCAGTATTCCTCGCCATCGTCCTCTTCCCAGTTCTTCATGAACAGGCCTTCTACCTGATAGCCCTGTTGTTGTAACAGCCAGGCAGAAACTGAGGAATCGACACCGCCGGACATGCCGACGATCACTTTTTTTGGGCTTTCAGACATAGGAATACTCACGACATTGAACTTCAAGGCGGCATATTCTAGCACGCAGCCCTTTACTTGACACCCTCTGTAAACGGCCAGTTAAATTCGCCGATCATGGCCAGTGGGTAGCGCTGTCCGCTCTGATAACAGCGAATACTCTCCGCAACCAACGGCGAACGCAGGTTTGGCGCAGAGAAAATCTCTTCTGCGCTGACCCAACGACAGCAATCTATATCGCTGTCATGGGGTTCTGTAGCGCACATATTGGCAAGCTCGATAGAGAAAAGAAAACGCAAAAAGGGCGTTCTGTCTGGCGCAATCCATTGATGCATACGAATGAAATGCTGTGGCTGCGCTTTAATGCCCGTTTCTTCCCACAGTTCGCGTGCTGCGGCTTGCACCAGCGTTTCATCGGCTTCCAGGTGTCCTGCAGGCTGATTCCACAAGGCTTTGCCATTGATCGTTTCTTCAACGACTAAGAATTTATCTTCTGCATGCACAATGCAGGCGACCGTGACGTGCGGTTTGAACATATTTTCCCCTTATTCCTCAGCAAAACCTTCGGTAACATCTGGCCAGCTAATTTCACCGCTGGCCTTGTCGATACTGATATAAGCCACGGGAGGTGACGTTTGTGGGTCGGCCCCTCCACGGCACAATGCGGTTTGATGATCCTCGCGCACGATAATCTCAATGGCCTTTTTAGCATTCCAGCTTTCATAAAAGATACATTGGTGGTCGTGACGTAGCCCAAGGGTGGCGACTCTCGTTGCCTTTTCTGTCGACAGCGGGTTGATGTCGTCGCGATAGTGGTCACCGCTGTTTATAGCCTGTAACTGCGACTTTTTTAACCAGCCGCGTATGATTTGGCGATCGGTGGTGTAATAGACCGCTTCTATAAAATCATCGTTGGATTGTTCTTGTACAGAGACGAGGTCGCCGGGCACTAAAAATACGGACGGGCTGCGACACTGTTCGGTTGGCATCGCATAGAACCATGCGCGGGTGTCTCCTGTTACCTGATAGTGGTTTGTGGAGGAGGAGGGTAAGAACCCGCGCTGCGACATCGCTTTATTTGCCCATGTCTGGCAAGACGCGCTTACTGCAAGCGGACTGGATAACGGCGTTAATCCATTAACCGAGACCCAGCCGGTGGCGAAGGTTCCTTTAGCGTCCCGATAACGTACGTAACGATAAGGCTCATCTTTGGAAAGCATGCCCGTGCTTTTGTAGCGCTGTGAACTCCTGAGCACCTCGACGGTGTCGCCATTGACCATGAACGCGGGGAGTTGACACTCTGTTGCTGGTGCAGAATAGAAATGCAGGCGTGAGTCGGTTTTTACTTTGGCAGACTCATAAAGGTAGTTTGCCTCTCCGGCTGCTGTTCCGGCAATTGTCTCACAGTCCAGTTTTGCTGAACAAAACGGTGACACGCCGAGCAGGATGAATGCTGCAAAAAGCTGCTTATCCATTTTTTTCATGCTTCCCTGTTAACACTCACGTTAAACCGTACGGTTACGATTTCAGTTCCCGCCACTCGCCGTTAGCAAGATTTTCCAGCGTGTAATCCCCCATGGCATAGCGGATGAGGCGCAGCGTAGGAAATCCAACATGCGCTGTCATACGACGTACCTGACGGTTGCGACCTTCATATAAGGTAACTTTCAACCAGCTGGTGGGAATGTTTTTCCGTTCCCGAATCGGTGGATTTCTCGACCACAGCCATACGGGTTCCTCCACTACTTCAATGCCTGCGGGTAGAGCGGGGCCATCATTGAGCGTTACTCCGTTACGCAGGGCGTCCAGCGCTTCTGCTGTCGGCTCACCTTCAACCTGGACGTAATAAATTTTCCCGGTACGCTTACCGGGTTGCGTTAACCGCGCCTGCAGAGCGCCGTCATTGGTCAGCACCAAAAGCCCTTCGCTGTCCCGGTCGAGTCGGCCCGCCGCATAAATTCCCGGCACGGGAATAAAATCTTTTAACGTGCTTCTGCCAGCCTCGTCAGTAAATTGTGGCAAAACATCGTAGGGTTTATTGAACAAAACCACGCGTTTTGGCTGGTTTTCTTTACGCTGCTTAGTGACTTGTCGTGAGCTGAATCGCTCAACCCGGTGATTTCTAAAAGAAGTTTTTTGCATGGTATTTTCAGATTATATCAATTGCCGCATTATAGCCTAAGAACGAGTGTCTTTCATGGCGGCGAACAATAGGGTAGTATTGACACGCTCATTACAAATCATTAACAAAAAGTTGCTCTAACGCATCCGTGTAGCAGGACGCAAACGCACATGCAGCGTGATGACAGACGAGCAGAACCAGAAGCGCTCGAAGGAGAGGTGAATGGAAAGCAAAGTAGTTGTTCCGGCGGAAGGTAAGAAGATCACCCTGCAAAACGGCAAACTCAACGTTCCTGAAAATCCGATTATCCCGTTCATTGAAGGCGACGGTATCGGCGTTGATGTAACCCCACCGATGATCAAAGTTGTCGATGCTGCTGTCGAGAAAGCCTATAAAGGCGAGCGTAAAATCTCCTGGATGGAAATCTACACCGGCGAGAAATCCACTCAGGTTTATGGCCAGGACGTCTGGCTGCCTGCTGAAACCTTAGATCTGATTCGTGAATATCGTGTTGCCATTAAAGGCCCTCTGACCACCCCTGTTGGCGGCGGTATTCGCTCTCTGAACGTAGCTCTGCGTCAGGAACTTGACCTGTATGTCTGCCTGCGTCCGGTGCGTTATTATCAGGGCACACCAAGCCCGGTTAAACACCCTGAACTGACCGACATGGTCATCTTCCGCGAAAACTCCGAAGACATCTACGCGGGTATCGAGTGGAAAGCTGACTCTGCCGATGCTGAGAAAGTGATTAAATTCCTGCGCGAAGAGATGGGCGTGAAGAAAATCCGCTTCCCGGAACATTGCGGCATTGGTATCAAACCGTGTTCTGAAGAAGGGACTAAACGCCTGGTGCGTGCAGCGATTGAATACGCCATCGCCAACGATCGTGATTCAGTTACCCTGGTACACAAAGGCAACATCATGAAGTTCACCGAAGGCGCGTTCAAAGACTGGGGTTACCAGTTAGCGCGTGAAGAATTCGGTGGTGAACTGATCGACGGCGGTCCATGGGTGAAAATCAAGAACCCGAAAACCGGTAAAGAGATCGTGGTTAAGGACGTTATCGCCGATGCGTTCCTGCAACAGATCCTGCTGCGTCCGGCTGAGTATGACGTGATTGCCTGTATGAACCTGAACGGTGACTACATCTCCGATGCGCTGGCCGCACAGGTTGGTGGTATTGGTATCGCGCCGGGTGCAAACATCGGTGACGAATGCGCTCTGTTCGAAGCAACCCACGGTACTGCACCGAAGTATGCAGGTCAGGATAAAGTGAACCCAGGTTCCATCATTCTGTCTGCTGAAATGATGCTGCGCCACATGGGTTGGGTAGAAGCGGCTGACCTGATTGTTAAAGGTATGGAAGGCGCGATCAACGCCAAGACCGTAACCTATGACTTCGAACGTCTGATGGAAGGCGCTAAGCTGCTGAAATGTTCAGAGTTTGGTGACGCGATCATCGAAAACATGTAATCCAGACCTTGGGTTGTATGATAACGGGAGCCGAGAGGTTCCCGTTTTTTTGTGCACAGAAAACCCCCAGCTAGACTGGGGGGCCGGAAAGCTTTCAGCTTTGGGCCAGTTATTAAAACCCTTTTTGATTTGTTAAAACACCTTGCGGTCTGGCAACTGCAAGGGTTAAACAAGAAATCAAAAGAGGGTCCCAATGGGAGACGAAAAGAACTTAGCGCACACCCGATGGAACTGTAAATATCACATAGTTTTTGGGCCCAAATACCGAAGACAAGCATTCTACGGGGAGAAAGGTAGGGCGATAGGCAGCATCTTAAGAAAGCTGTGTGAGTGAAAAACGTGCGGATCCTGGAATCGGAGTGCTGTGCAGATCGTATCCATATGCTTGTGGAAATCCCGCCCAAAATGAGCGTATCCGGCATTATGGGTTATCTGAAAGGGAAAAGCAGTCTGATGTTGTATGAGCAGTTTGGTGATATGAAGTTTAAATACAGGACAGGGAGTTCTGGTGCAGAGGTTACTACGTCGACATGGTAGGTAAGAAAACGGCGAAGATAACTACCTGCAGGAGTACATCAGGACGCAATGCCTGAATTAACTGAGCCAGCTTAATTGCGGATTTCATATACCTGGGTGTCCAATCAATTAAGCACAGTACAATGACATAATCATGCGTTATGTCGCCGCAGTGTTCCGCATTAACTATGACTGTAGCCCGATGTGGTGATCCTTCACGCGGGTTTGTCCCTTAAGCCAGCTTCTACGGTGCTGAGTGGAAGAAATCGGACTACTAGTTCAACTATCATTATATTAATGGATTATTGTTCTCAACATCTTCCATGTATAAAAGCGTATCGTCAACAGAGTAGTAATGCCGTTTGTTATCATTGACATCCGTAACCCATCGGAAAACGCCAGCATTGACAAGTGTTGCAGTATATTCACGAAATGTGGATTTCCCGGAATAATGAATCTGGGCTGCTTTTTTTACTTGTTCCGGGTTCTTGTTTGTACTGACTTTCAATAAGTCTCTTTTCCCTCTTATTAATATTACTTCATCATTTTCTGTCACAACTCTGATGTTATCAGTAGCCAGGTAGTAAATATAATAAGCAATATTCTGGCGTTTTAGTTCAGAGTAAAACCACGGAAAGTTATGTTCCTTTCTCACTTGCTCAAACATCTTTTCAAGAACATCAACCTGATCCATCAGGGTTATAACCTATTGTTAGTCATGAGAGCGTATAGTGTGCACGAACGGTTTTATCACTTCAATCTGGTCTGACTTCTTGGTGCGGACAGCAAAGCCATGAGAGCAATTGCGCACAGCCCATTTACGCGTGCGCACCCGGTGCGTGCAATTATTCTTTTGCTGAAAGTTTGTACGGAAATACATGCAGAGCGTTGGCTGCAATGGGATAAACGCCCAGGCCTTCTGTTCTGGCTTTGATTTCCTCGAAAGAGAGTGAAGGGGAGGGTTCTCGTCCGCCCCACAGATTAATGCCTTCAGGAACATCGTCCCGGCTGTACTCCTCGGCGATCTCGATGGTTCCGCCACTATTCAATTCGATGACAACGCTTTTTCCGTCAACAGGAATCAGGTTCCCGTCATTGTCAGTGATAAAGATTTTCATTTGATTACCTCTTATTAGTGCATTCCTATGATAGCAAAATTGGATGAGGTGAAACGCCGGTTTTGTACTGCGAATTTCAGTAATGATTTTATCAATAAATTAGTAAGTTACGTTGTTATTGAGGAAATGTGACTGGGCGCATGGCGACTTTTGTTTCTGTCTACCATGCTCTGTAGAGATAAATTAGAACACGTCAATGCTCATCGCAACGACTGATCAGTTTTCACCACAGGACATGAGAATGCGCAAAGCACTTTTACCGGTAACTGCTGCGGTGTGTCTTTTTTTAATCGGTGTTTTTATTCTTAATATGCAGCTTTGGTATTCCTCCTCGATGGAAACCCTCGGGGGGGCCAGATATGCCGCGAAAAATATGGATAACATACTTGATGAAGCTTTCCAGGCAACCCGTACCGCTATGCACATCGCTGAAAAAAAATGCGATTTGGAGGGGCAATACCAACTTGGAACCGAAGCTGCGCTCCGACCCCATTTGCGAACGCTGATAATTATTCGACAGGGGAAGGTTTGGTGTACCTCTTTGCCGGGTAATCGGATATTACTTAAGCATATTCCCGTTATAGCTGATACTAATTTACAACTGACTCCCGCAAGCAATACCGAGAATGAAATACCAGTTCTGCTGTATCAAACACGTTTTCACACAGGCCGTATAATCGTCACCATAAGTGGCGTGCATATCCGAGGGGCACTGAATGTCCCGTTAGCGGGAGTAACGTACTCGTTGCTTGTGGGTGACGCAGTACTCGGTTTATTTGGCGATGTGAAAACTGTTGCTGCAAATGCGCAGAAGTTTGGCCAAGTGAATTCCGCGAAATATTCCTTCAGCATCATTTACGCTGAACCACCATTGTTTAGTGCTAGCAGGTTGATCAGGCATGGCTTAGGGATCCTGATTTTTATCCTACTGATATCGCTCGCCGCCGCTTATGCCATTGATAAGTATCTGAACAAGAACGATACCCCTGAAGAAACGTTGCGCAGGGCGATAGTAAAAGGAGAGATCGTGCCTTTTTATCAACCTATCGTAAATGGTCGCGAGGGGACGTTACGCGGTGTTGAAGTGCTGGCCCGATGGAAACATCCTAAGGCCGGATATATCTCTCCTGCTTCCTTCATTCCCGTCGCTGAAAAATCAGGCCTGATAGTGCCACTAACTCAAATCCTGATGAGGCAGGTCGCGGAAAACATGAACGCCATTGCCAGCAAACTGCCATCCGGCTTCCATGTCGGCATTAACTTCAGCGCATCCCATATCACATCCCCTACATTCGTGCAGGAGTGCCTGCATTACAGGGATAGTTTTAACCGCGATGACCTCAATCTGGTAATCGAAGTTACTGAGCGCGAGCCGTTAGATGTGGATGAAGATCTTGTGCAGAGGCTCAATATCCTGCATGAGAATGGCTTTGTGATTGCGCTGGATGATTTTGGTACGGGCTATTCTGGGCTTTCTTATTTGCATGACCTGCACATTGATTACATTAAAATCGATCAGAGCTTTGTGGGAAGGGTAAATGAGCTTCCCGATTCAACCCGAATTTTAGATTGTGTCCTCGATCTGGCTCGTAAACTATCTTTAAGCATCGTTGCAGAAGGGGTTGAAACAAAGGCTCAGCTTGATTATCTCAACAAAAACAACATTGTTTTCCTGCAAGGGTACTATTTCTATAAACCAGTAACCTTCACTGAGTTCGTCATGATTCTGCTGTCAAAGCCTAAAGTGAAGGTTTTTGTCGAATAAATACAAGATAACCTAATTGATGAAAAGTGAGCATGAAATCTGCTTCGGTAGCAAAAATCCGACGATTATCTTTATCGTGAGACAAATCTCAGATTCTGTTAGTTAAAATCTATACCCTTATCGATGTGGTGGTTATTTATGTTTTCATATACAGCAACTGGATAATGGTATGGCAGATATAACATTCGCGATGGAGCGTGATTCAAGTCATAGAGCGGCGAAAAATAAGTTGGATGTGCGAAGCAAAGTGAAGAACACAAATCGCAACCAGCTTGCGATTGCCGCAGTCTTGTTTTTAGGCGGTATCGTCGGGGTTATTGTTTTGGCATTATATCTTATGGTGCAGGAAGGGGTGTTTCTGTATTAATTGTTTAAATATTCTTATATGTTAAAATAAGTTGCTGATTATATCTTGTGTCTTCTTTCAATAATATTCTGCTGGTCGGGGTATTAGTGTGCCCCGACCAGCAGGATCTTATAAAATTAGAACTGATAATTTAAAGATACCCAGTAGTTACGACCAGGGTTTACGTACCCAGTGGTGGATTGCGCCGTTTGATAGTAATCACCTGCGTAAGTACTATTACGCCCCACCTGATACAATTTGACCTCACTAAAGTCTTTATCCAGCACGTTATTAACCGCCGTATTAAGCGTCAGATCTTTGGTCAGCTTATAAGACATCCCCATATCGACGACGGTCCAGGCTTTTAAATCAGCGCCTTTATCGTCATAGACGGCCTTTTGTACCGCGCTAAGGTTGTCGTAATTTTCGGTAAAGCGTGGGGCTTTGCCGCGATAACGTGCGCTGAGCCAGGCGTTCATATCTTCCGTTGCCTGCCAGTTCAGACGGGCGTTAGCCATATGTTTTGGGGTGTAACTTAATGGCGCGCCTTTATTTTCACCATCTTTTTGCTTGCTCTGAGTGTAGGTGTAGTTGAGAGATAAGGTCAGCACATCCGACCATAGAGGGAAGGTGCTGGCAAATTCAACGCCATCGGTCCTCGCCTTGCCGCTATTGGTATAGCTGTTGGTATTATCATCGATAGAATATGAGACAATTTTATTTTTGTATTCGGTATAGAAGCCGGTAATGTTGGCGTTAAGCCCGGCGTCGTTCTCGTAATACAGCCCGGTTTCGTAGCTGATACTTTCCTCAGGTTTGAGGTCCGGGTTACCGACCGTATTCACCGTTCCCTGCGCGGTTACACCGCTGATCCCGTTATGCAACTGGCTTAGTGATGGTGCTTTATAACCTGTCGTTACGCCGCCTTTGAGGGTCCATTCGTCGGATGCGTCCCAGACCATATAGGCACGCGGGCTGAGATGACCGCCAAAGACATCGTTATGCTCATAGCGTGTTCCTGCGGTTAAGGCCAGCGAGTCGAGAATATGCCATTCATCTTCCGCATAGGCTGCCCACGTTTTCTGATGGAACGTCTCACCGGTATTGGCCAGTACCACACCATCTTTCATCCGGGCATCCCAGTATTCTCCGCCAAGGGTTAAGAGGTGCGAATCACCTAATGGCGTCAGCAGCACTGAGTCAAGAATGACGTTGGTGTTCTTCAGTTCACGCGCGTCACCGGCCCGGCCTGCGTTCTCTGGTGTGAGTGCGGAAGATACCAATTGCCGGCCTTTGTTTTCGGTTTCATTCCAGCCGAGGGAGGATTTCCAGGTGCCGAACGTTAAGGATGTATCGTGGCCGAGGGTCACTTTGTTACGCTCATAGCGTAGCGTTTTATCATACCCCCCTGTCAGGTTGCCCAACTGCCCGTCATCGTTGTCATAGCGCTGTCTGGCGGAGTCGAGATCTAACCACAGCGTATTGTTCTCATTGGTTTTCCAGTCGAGGCGCGTGCCAATATTATAGTTTTCCGATTCGGTAGGATAAGGTACGCGGGTGGAGGAGGTATCGCTGAGGGAGGTGACGCTGGAACCCTGACGCTGGGTTGTGCTCCCCCGAACCTGCATATCCAGTATGCCCGCAATCAACGGGCCGCTTGACCAGAAGTTGGCGACCGTACTGTTACCCCATTTATTACTCTCTTGCAGGTTAACGCCGGTATTGATGGAAGTGCTCCATTTATCGGTGCTTTTTTTGGTGATGATATTCACCACGCCACCGATTGCGTCGGACCCATAAAGCGTCGACATCGGGCCGCGGATCACCTCAATATGATCGATTGCCGCCAGCGGGGGCATAAAGCTGGTATTCATGGCAGAGAAACCGTTTGGCGTTACGTCGCTGCTGCCGTTTTGACGAATACCGTCAATCAGGATCAAGGTATAGCTGGCAGGCATGCCACGGATGCTGATCTCCAGACCGCCGGTTTTACCGGTGCTGCTTTCAACATCTACCCCTTCAACAGAACGCAGGGCTTCACCTAAGTCATTATATTTATTGGTTTGTAACTCTTGCTGCGAAATAACAGAGACGCTGGCGGCGGCATTGGTGATTTTCTTTTCATAACCGGAAGCGGTTACCACCATGACATCTTCAGCAAATACCAGGGGGCTGGAAAATCCTAAACAGGACAGAACGACAGAGGCAACAGGTTTTAAACGCATAGTCAAACTTCCTTTGTTAAAAATTCAAAGGCAGTAAGATAATTGATGGAAATGATAATACAAATAATTATCATTACAAATTTACATAACTTGTCACTTCTGGTGTTTTTCTTGAATAAATATACATAAATTGTCATGAGTTTTAGATAAGGAATTAGCAGGAAGGGACAATAGTCCGCATAGGCAATTATTAGTTCGGGATTAATATTTCTGTGAATAAATGGCGAGGGATTAATCTATTTTCTGAGATTCACATCGTACTCATAACGGAGTATCAGAAAAAGTATGATAATTTTAGAAAATCGTCATACTTTTCTGCGCCGCATCATTTTTTTCGTCATTTCTGTCCGCCATAATCCCTTCCCCAGGAGACTGCTTAACGACGGTAAATCGTTATGCGGCATAAAAATAACGTAAATCTGGATAACATAATGATCAAAGGCAAGCCGGCACTGCTTACGTGCGCATTGACTCTCGCATTAACCTCACCACTTCTTGCCGCGCAAAATGCGAGCGAAGGGCAGACGTTAAAACTGGCAATTGGACCAGAACCAACGGAAGGGTTTGACCCGATGCTGGGCTGGAGTCATGGCAGCTATTTGCTTTTGCATGCACCATTATTAAAACAAAATGCAGATATGAGCTGGGGAAACCTGCTGACGGAAAAAGTAGAAACCAGCGCAGACGGCAAAACCTGGACATTGACGTTAAAACCTGACCTTAAATTCTCTGATGGTTCCCCGCTAACCGCTGAAGATGTGGTGTTCACCTATAACAAAGCAGCAAAAAGCGGCGGCAAAATCGACATGGGAAACTTCACCCATGCCAGCCTGAAAGATAACCGTACGGTAGAAATTACGCTAAATAGCCCACAGAGCACCTTTGTGAATGTGCTGGGTTCTTTGGGTATTGTTCCGGCGAAACGGTATGACGAAAAAACATTTGCCAAAAATCCGATTGGCGCAGGTCCTTATCGGCTGGTGAGTTTTCAGCCGGGACAGCAGTTGATCGTGGAGGCTAATCCCTGGTATGCCGGTAAGAAAAATGATTTCAGTAAGCTGGTGTTTGTCTTCCTTGATGAAGATAACGCTTATGCCGCAGCGCGCAGTGGCCAACTGGGACTCGTACGTATCGCGCCGTCGATGGCGGTCGCTCCTCAGCAGACAAATTTGAAACTTTGGGTACGCGATAGCGTGGAAAACCGGGGCATTGTGTTCCCGATGGTTCCTGCAGGTAAAAAAGATGCCAATGGCTATCCGATTGGGAACGATATCACTGCCGATGTTGCCATCAGGCGCGCCATCAACTATGCCATCGACCGTAAGCAGCTTGCCGATCAGGTCATGGAGGGTCATGCGATTCCTGCGTATAGCGCAGTGCAGGGGCTGCCATGGCAGGGGCAATCCGTTGCGTTCAAAGATGGTGATAGCGAAAAAGCACGTACGATTCTGGAAGAAGCCGGCTGGAAGGTAGGTAAAGATGGCGTGCGAGTGAAAGACGGCAAAGAGGCTCGACTGACTTTATGGTACGCCAGCGGTGACAGTACGCGCCGGGATTTAGCCGAAGCTGTTCGCGCAATGCTGGAACCGGTGGGCATTCAGGTATCACTACAGTCAGGAAGCTGGGAAACCGTTGAACGTCACATGCATGCGAACCCGACGTTATTTGGTTGGGGAAGCCTGGATCCGATGGAGCTTTTCCATCATTACAGTAATCAGGCCGCGGGCGTGGAATATTACAATCCAGGCTATTACAGCAATCCTGTTGTTGAACAGCATCTTAAACAGGCTATCGACGCCCCAGACTGGCAAAAAGCGTTGCCTTTCTGGCAACAGGTGGAGTGGGATGGTAAGCAAGGGGCTGGCGTGCAGGGCGATGCTGCCTGGGCATGGCTGCTGAATATTCAGCACACTTATCTGGCAAATCCGTGTATTGATTTAGGCAAAGGCGCACCGGAGATTCACGGTAGCTGGTCACTGCTCAATAATCTGGACGAATGGACCTGGACCTGCCGTTGATGAAGTCTGTTGTGGGCCATTTTCTACGGCTGATAGTATTATTAGTGCTGGTTGCGGCTGGCACCTTTGTGCTGCTCAGTTTTTCTCCAGTCGATCCTATTCGCGCTTATATCGGCAACGATCTCCTGCATGTGCCGCCGGAACAATATGCACGCATTGCTGCTCGCTGGGGATTGGACCAGCCGCTATGGGAGCGTTTTGGTCACTGGTTTGTTCGTGTATTGCAGGGCGATCTCGGCTATTCCATGTTGTTTAATGCGCCGGTTGCCAGCGTGATCAAGGAACGCTTTTCCACCTCGTTTGCGCTGCTTGGCGGCGCGTGGCTACTCTCCGGCATATTGGGAACGGCAATGGGGTTTGTCGCGGGTCGCTACCTGAATCGCTGGCCGGACAAAGCAATCTGTCGCCTCAGCTATCTGCTTTCTTCGCTGCCGACCTTCTGGATTGGCATGTTGCTGCTGGCGTTATTTGCCGTGCGCTGGCCGGTATTTCCGGTCTGCTGCGCGTGGGAGCCGGGCAACAGCGGCGATATGGCGACGCTGACCGAGCGTCTGCGTCATCTGGTGCTTCCCGTTTGCGCGCTCAGTTTGCTGGGGCTGGGGCAAATTACGCTTCACACGCGGGAAAGCATCGCCAGCGTAATGAAAAGCGAATTTGTCCGTTTTGCGCGTTCCCAGGGAGATAAAGGCTGGTCACTGTTACGTCATCAGGTTCTGCGTCATGCAATTACGCCTGCGCTGTGTTTGCAGTTTGCCTCACTGGGAGAACTGTTGGGAGGTGCACTATTGGCCGAAAAAGTCTTTGCTTATCCAGGACTGGGGCAGGCCACTATTGATGCCGGGTTACGCGGCGATCTGCCGTTACTGATGGGGATTGTGTTGTTCAGTACCGTACTGGTGTTCATTGGCAACTCGCTGTCTACCTGGCTTGTCCGTATGTTGAACCGTGCTCTGGAGCGACCTGATGCTCTATAACCCGACGCCGACGCTAATTCGTCTTTTGTTCTCTTTTAGCTGCCTGTTATTCATTGCAGTGTATGGTGTCGCAATGCTGGATAACCCGTTGAGCGTTAATCTGCTTGCTCGTCATCTTCCACCTGATGCCATGTACTGGTTTGGCACCGATAACCTCGGTCGCGATCTGTGGATCCGTTGTTTTCAAGGTGCACTAACCAGTCTGCAAATTGGTATTGGTGCGGCGTTGTGCAGCGGTTTCATTGCGCTAATGATGGCGGCGGTTTCGCGCATACATCCGCGTCTGGATGTACTTATGCGCCTTATAACTGATGCCATGCTGTCGATGCCGCATCTGCTGTTGCTTATTTTGATCTGTTTTACGCTGGGTGGTGGGAAAAACGGGGTAATCATGGCGGTTGCACTAACGCACTGGCCGCGTCTGGCGCTGATCCTGCGTGCTGAAGCGCAGCGCGTGGCCCACAGTGACTATCTGACGTTGACCTGGCGTCTGGGACACGGCCATTTTTACTGCTGGCGGCATCACTATCTACCGGCGTTGTTACCCCAGTGGTTAACCGGGACATTGCTGATGTTTCCCCATGCGGTGTTACACAGCGCGGCGTTAAGCTTCCTCGGTTTTGGACTGGCACCGCATGAACCGTCGCTGGGCCTGCTGCTGGCGGATGCGCTGAGGTTTATCAGTCATGGCGACTGGTGGTTAGTGCTGTTTCCAGGACTGATGCTGTTCAGTCTGGTGATGTTATTCGATCAGCTCGCAAGGGCGGTGCATCGTTTATGGTTACGAGGTGACGCATGTTGAGTTTAAGGCAGGTCTCGCTGGACGTGGCGCGTTATCGCTGGTACGGCGCGAAAAACTGGTCTTCGCTGTTGCAGGATATCTCTTTCGACGTAGCGCCTGGTCAGATGGTGGCGCTAGTTGGGGGAAGTGGGGAAGGTAAGAGCCTGTTGCTGCAATGTCTGCTCGATCTCTTACCAGACAATTTGCGTTTCAACGGCGTTATTACCCTGGAAGGTAAAGCGCTGGGCAGTGATGATATTCGCAAATGTCGTGGCAATACCTTCAGCTACGTCCCACAAGGTATTCAGGCACTTAACCCGCTGCTCTCGATTGAAAAACATCTGCGCAGGGCATGCCAGCTTTCTGACCAGCAGTGGAATGCCGGAAAAATTGAACGATTGCTCCAGCGTAGTCGACTGGAAAGTCGCGTATTAGATGCTTTTCCGCGTCAGCTTTCAGGCGGTATGGCAAAACGTGTTCTGGCTTGTCATGCGTCTCTGAGTCAGGCTCGCTATATTCTGGCGGATGAAATTACCGCCTGGCTTGATGCACCTCTCGCTAATCAACTGCTTGAACAGTTGCGTGAGCAATGTGAGCAAGGGGCTGGTGTTTTGTGGGTAACGCATGACCTCACGCTGGCGGCCCGCCATGCGGATCGTATTGTCGCACTGCATCAGGGAAGGGTGTCGGATAACGTCAGCCGGGAACAGCTGTTACGCGGAGAGATTAGCGAACAACTGCAACGACAATGGCGGGCACTGCCTGAAAGAAATCAACTTTTTGGAGAGCGCGATGCTGTGCTGTCGTGATGTAACAATCCGTCAGGGGGAAAAGGTTCTGTGGCAAAATCTGACCTTTTCTCTACGCCCTGGAGAACGTATTGGGATTTGTGCGCCCAGTGGAACTGGCAAAACGACGCTGGGACGCGTGCTGGCGGGCTGGCAGAAACCAACTTCCGGTGACATTCTGATTGATGACCAACCGTTGCCGATGCACCAGTATTGTCCGGTGCAACTGGTGCCACAGCATCCAGAATTAACTTTTAACCCCCGACGCAGCACCGGTGATGCGGTGCATGATGCATGGCGACCGGATGCTGCAATGCTTACCCGTCTTCACATCAATCCAGAGTGGTTAACCCGCCGTCCCGGACAACTTTCTGGTGGTGAACTGGCGCGAATTGCTTTACTTCGCGCGCTGGACCCGCGGACACGTTTTCTTATTGCCGATGAAATTACAGCCCAGCTTGATCCTTCTATTCAACGGGATATCTGGGCGCTGCTGCTTGAAGAATCTCAGCGTCGGCCATTGGGTATGCTCATTATCAGTCATCAGCAGGCGCTGCTTGATCAGATCTGCACGCGAGCGCTACTCTCTTAGGCCTCTTTCGCATTTCAGGCAAATAACTAACGTGATCGTAAAAACTATCGCTGTGGCTGCGCTAATGTACGGGGCGGGTGCTTTTGCAGCACATGCTTCCATTCAGGTGGGTTTTTCACCGGAAGGGTCGGCTCGGGCTTTAGTGCTGGATTCAATTAACCATGCGCAGCACAGCATCGATATGATGGCTTATTCATTTCAGTCTGCAGATATTGTTCAGGCCCTGGTAAACGCTGAAAAGAGAGGCGTAGTGGTTCGGGCTGTTATCGATAAGAAACGTAACCAGGGCAAGGTTAGCCAGAAGGCCATCGCGTTTGCTGCCGCGAATGGGGTTGATGTGCAACTGGATGGTCACTACCACATCCAGCATGACAAGGTAATGATTATTGATGGCGACACGCTGGAAACCGGTTCGTTCAACTTTGCTAAATCCGCAGAATTTGCCAACTCTGAAAATGTGTTAGTTATTCGTGACGAACCTGCCGTTGTTGCGCAGTATCAGGCCCATTTTGACAGCCGTTGGAAAATCGCGCACCAGAGCGGTTAAATGCTTCACAACGCCGTTGATTTAAATGTGATGTTATATTATAACATTTCACTCGCAAATGATTTGAGGGTGAAATTTTGGCTATTCGTTTTAAAAAACAGACAATCGCTCTGGGGATGCTTTTAGTCAGTAGTTCGGTTCTGGCGCATGGTCATCATTCCCATGGTGCGCCAATGAGTGAAGCAGAACAAAAGGCGTCGGAAGGGGTATTTGATGATAACCAGGTGCAGAACAGGGCGCTGACCGACTGGGATGGCATGTGGCAATCTGTTTATCCGTATCTGGTCAGCGGCGAACTTGACCCAGTATTCAAAAAGAAAGCGGAGAAAGATAAAAGCAAAACGGCAGAACAAATCAAAGCGTATTACCGTACAGGCTATGCAACCAACGTAGACACTATCGGTATTGAAAATGGCGTGATGGAGTTTCATACCGGGAATCAGGTTGCATCATGTAAATACGACTACGCCGGATATAAGATCCTGAATTATAAATCAGGCAAGAAAGGTGTACGGTATCTGTTTGAGTGTAAAGCTGCTGACAGCAAAGCGCCTAAATATGTGCAATTTAGCGATCATATTATCGCGCCGCGTAAATCGAGCCACTTCCATATCTTTATGGGAAATACCTCGCAGGCAGCCTTGCTTGAAGAGATGGAAAACTGGCCTACCTACTACCCTTATCAGTTGAAGGGAGAAGAGGTTGTGGATGAGATGCTGCACCATTAATCCGGGCTAACCTTATCTGTACACACCCGTCACCAGTGGCGGGTTTTTTAATTCATAACCTTCTCTTTCCATCACCCGATGCATTCGTTAGCATATTGTATCGCAGCAAGTGCATGTGTTTTTTCAGGAAGAGGTTAACGTGTTCGCAGAGTATGGAGTTCTGAATTACTGGACGTATCTGGTGGGAGCCATTTTTATCGTGTTGGTACCGGGGCCAAATACGATATTTGTGTTGAAGAACAGCGTCGGTCGGGGAGTGAAGGGTGGTTATCTCGCCGCAAGTGGTGTGTTTATCGGTGATGCCGTGTTGATGTTTTTGGCCTATGCCGGTGTTGCCGCATTGATCAAAACAACGCCCGTTTTGTTCAACATCGTTCGCTATCTTGGCGCGTTTTATCTGCTGTACCTCGGTGCGAAGATCCTGTATGCGACACTGAAATCGAAAGCAAGCGACTCCGCACCTGAGGAAGTCCCGTTTGGCGCTATTTTTAAGCGAGCATTAATTCTGAGCCTGACGAATCCCAAAGCTATTTTGTTTTATGTTTCGTTCTTTGTGCAGTTTATTGATGTCAATGCACCGCACTCAGGGCTGTCATTCTTTATTTTGGCCATTACGCTTGAAGTAGTGAGCTTTTTCTATCTGAGCTTCCTTATTTTCTCCGGCGCGTTCGTGACACAGTATATTCGCACGAAGAAAAAACTGGCCAAAGTGGGTAATTCCCTAATCGGCCTGATTTTCGTTGGTTTTGCCGCTCGTCTGGCCACGCTTCAGTCGTGATGCTATCGGCCCGCTGGTTGCGGCGGGCCTTCAATATGACGCTTTGCTTTTCATTTATAATTGTAGGGTTATAACCAATAAATGGTATTTTAAATGTATATTTTGAGGCGTACCCTGTGTACAGCAGCGATTCAATAAGACTCGCTGGTTGTCGACTGGAAAAGGGAAGAAAAATGCTTCAAATTCCACAGAATCATATCCATACACGCTCTACACCATTCTGGAACAAAGAAACTGCGCCTGCCGGAATTTTCGAACGCCACCTTGATAAAGGAACTCGTGCCGGGGTTTATCCACGACTTTCTGTTATGCAGGGGGCGGTCAAATATCTCGGATACGCCGATGAACACAGTCCGGAGCCAGTAGAGGTGATGGTTATTGAAGCCGGTCAGTTTGGCGTTTTTCCGCCGGAAAAATGGCATAACATCGAAGTGATGACCGAC
Organism: Citrobacter sp. Cpo045; assembly: GCF_030332875.1. Classification (NCBI taxonomy): domain Bacteria; kingdom Pseudomonadati; phylum Pseudomonadota; class Gammaproteobacteria; order Enterobacterales; family Enterobacteriaceae; genus Citrobacter; species Citrobacter sp. Cpo045. The sequence continues at coordinate 621,573 of NZ_JAOWGZ010000096.1, read as the reverse complement.
GACACTTACTTTAATATCGATTTTTTCGTTGCACCGGAAGTTCTGATGGAGAGTGCAAATCAACGAAAAGTCGTGCGCACCGGCAAGGAGTAAATCATGGGCAAAGCAACCTATACCGTAACCGTGACCAATAACAGTAACGGTGTTTCTGTTGATTATGAAACAGAAGCGCCGATGACATTACTGGTGCCGGATGTGGCAGCAGAAGTGGTCAAAGACTTGGTCAATACCGTTCGTTCGTACGATACCGAGAATGAGCATGAAGTCTGCGGATGGTAGGCGTTAAATACTCTTACTGATTGAATACACAGAATTTTAATGTACTAACCGCACAGCGTTTTGACGGCGCCGTGCGGTTTTTTTATTTGTGTTGAACGTAGTGATGTCCGAAAAAAGATTCCTTAAGAATACCTTAAGAGATTCGCATTGAATGCTAATTGTCGATCATTCACAGGAGTTATGATCGCAAAACAGTAACAATACAGAACATCGCGCTTATGAAACTGAATACCCAAATTACATTCCCCACACTTATTCTAGGACTGGTCATTGTGGCGATCCCGTTCACCGCGAACTGGAATCTTCCGCTGCTTAACGGCACTGTCGTCAGATGGATCGAAAATGGGCAGGCGCTATGGCTACTGTTTGGTGCCGTATTTACCCTTGGCTATATCCGGCCTTTATCACGCCCTGAAGGCGAGAAGCAATTTTGGCTTTGGGCAGCCGTGTGGTGGTTGGTATTGCTGGGGAGAAGCACCAGTTGGGGCCGTGACTATTTCCCGGAGCAGCCTAAACTTCTGTTCAGAGCTATCTCTGTTGTAATGATTTCCATGATTATTCTGCCGGTGCTGTTGTCGAAGCGCTTACGCCTGGATATTGTCCGACGCGTGCGTAATGAACCGCTACCGCTCTGGCTGCTGGCGATCACCGCCTGCGCATTTTTGATTTCCGATACGGTAGAGCATCATCGTCTGCTGGCTCCCATCTTCCTGCACAATGTCCAATATGGCGATATGATTGAAGAATTGTACGAACTGCCGTTTATGGCTGGCCTGTTTCTGATGAACCTCGGTTTTATGCAGCGGGATATGCAGGAGGAATCTTCCTCCATCCGCTTCAGTGAACCACACCTGGTAAAGTAATGAGATAAAACCTGAGTCTGGGTATCCAGACTCAGGTGGCGAGGGTGGGGAATTACGCAATGGCCTCACATAAGCGTGATTTCATGTCGCTATACGATTGAGCGGCATACTTTTCAGCCCATCTCTGATCGCTAATGTGCTCGATATTTACGGCACAATATTTGGTTTCCGGCGTTTTCGAGATTGGATCGAGGTTATCCTGGGTCAACTCGTTGCATGCACCAATCCACCATTGATAGGTCATATACACCGTTCCGGAATTGATACGCTCGGATACATCCGCACGGCTGATGACCTTACCCCGACGCGAGCTGACCCACACCAGATCACGATGACGGATACCCAGTTTTTCGGCATCATGGGTATTGATTTGCACATATCCTGGTTCATCAGCCAACGCTTGTAACGCTGCGCAGTTACCGGTCATCGAGCGACAGGAGTAATGCCCAACTTCACGCACGGTACACAACACCAGCGGATAATTGTCATCCGGAACTTCTGCGGGCGCTCGCCACGGTGCGGCAAACAGTTTGCCTTTGCCGTTGGCGGTATCAAACTGGCTGTGCGCGTAAAGGTACGGCGTACCAGGACTATCGAGATCGGGGCACGGCCACTGAACATGCCCCATTTCCCCCATTTTCTCATAGGTCACGCCGTAGAACAGCGGGCACAGCTCGCGCATTTCATCCCAGATTTGTTGGTTATTTTGATACTGCATCGGATAGCCCATTTCGCTGGCCAGCAGGCTGATAATCTCCCAGTCACGCTTTACATCACCGGTGGGTTCAATCGCTTTCTCAAAACGCTGGAAGCCACGATCGGCGCAGGTAAAGACACCGCCATGTTCGCCCCATGAGGTGGCCGGCAGGAGGACGTCGGCCATTTCCGCTGTCTTAGTCATGAAGATATCCTGCACGACGATAAAATCGAGCGCGTTAAACCCTTCGCGGACCAGGCCCAGATCGGCTTCAGTTTGCAGCGGATCCTCTCCCATGATGTAGTAGGCTTTTATTTTGCCTTCGAGAGCCAGATGTGGAACTTCAGTGATGCGCGTTCCAACCTTGTCATCCATCTGATTAACGTCAATGCCCCATGCGCTGGCGAATTTTTCCCTGACGGCGGAATCGGTCACATCCTGATACCCCGGGAACTGGTTAGGTAGTACCCCCATATCGCACGCACCCTGCACGTTATTTTGCCCGCGCACCGGACCAACGCCGACGTTAGGGCGACCCAGATTCCCGGTCAACAACGCCAGGCTCGACAAACCGCGAACCACATCAACGGCCTGACCAAACTGGGTGACGCCCATCCCCCACATTACGGTTGCCGATGGTGCTGCGGCAAATGTACGCATTGCCTGACGAACCTGCTGTGCGGGAACGCCGGTCAAATGTTCAACGGCTTCAGGCGCATAGTCCTTAACGGTTTCCCAGTATGTTTCCAGCCCTTCCGCATGCTTTTGCACATACTCGCGATCGTAGAGTTGCTCTTCGATAAGAACATGACCAAAGGCATTAACCAGCGCCATGTTGCAACCGTTTTTCAACTGCAAATGTTGGTCAGCAATACGGGCGGTTTCAATACGACGTGGGTCGCAGACAATGATTTTTGCGCCGTTCTGGCGAGCTTTAATTACCCGGCGGGCTACGATTGGGTGCGAGTCGGCGCAGTTATAACCAAAGATCAGCAGGCATTTTGAGTTTTCAATGTCGCTGATGGAATTGCTCATGGCGCCATTGCCTAACGTTTCTTGTAACCCGGCAACGGAAGGACCGTGACAGACGCGGGCGCAACAATCGACATTATTGGTATGAAGTACGCCACGTGCGAATTTTTGCATCACGTAGTTAGTTTCATTTCCGGTTCCCCGGGAGGAGCCGGTGGTCATGATGGCGCGAGGGCCATAGGTATTTTTGATTTCAGATAAGCGTTTTGCGGTGTAACGAATGGCTTCATCCCAGCTAACGGGCGTGAATTTGCCACCTTTTTCATAACGGATCATCGGGCGAGTCAGACGGGGAGTCAGGAGGCGTGTGTCGTTAAGAAAGTCCCAACCATAATAGCCTTTCAGGCATAACTGATTTTGGTTCGTTACACCCTCTGCGGCTTCGGCGCGGATGATTTTGTTATTTTCGACAACAAGCTTGAGCTTGCACCCGGCCCCACAGTATGGGCAAACACTGGTGATTTTTTTCATCAATAACAGACCTGTTAAATGCTGAAATAGCGCGAATTGTAGACGCAGCCGCGCGATAAGCACCGCGGACTACGATTTGTCGTATCGACGGGTTGTTTAAGCATAAAGTGTGCCAGAAGTGAAAACCCAGCAATAACGGGGCTGACGGCAAAAGAGTTAAGCATAATGACTGACGATTCGACATTAATGACGAGGAGCGGCAAAAATTTAGCCTGCCGGTCAGCAGTCATAACCTTATGAAACATCGGAAAAAGATGAAAATATGAAGTGATGACGATCACAAATTTTAATTTTTCAGCGCTATGCTATGCTTTTATACAACGAGTGAATCGTTAATTTAAAAACATAAGTGAGGAAAATTATGGGCATTATTTCATGGGTGGTTTTCGGTCTTATCGCTGGGATTTTGGCAAAATGGATTATGCCGGGTAAAGATGGCGGCGGATTCTTTATGACCATTATCTTAGGGGTTGTCGGTGCGGTAGTGGGTGGCTGGATCAGTACCTTCTTTGGTTTTGGTAAAGTTGATGGTTTCAACTTCGGCAGTTTCGTCGTAGCGGTTATCGGTGCGATTGTGGTGTTGTTTATCTACAGAAAAATCAAAAGCTAAGTAAACATACAGACAATAGGGGCCACTGAGAAGTGGCCTTTATTTTGGTTACCACCACCCCAGTTCCGTGCCCAGAACCACGATGATCGCCACGCCAATCATAATAATCGTTGTTTTTTTCATCGTTATGCTCCCGGCGCAGCGTAGCCGCCAATAAAAAACCAGGATAAGAAAACGACAGCGGAAATGAAAATAATGACAGGGAAAATAATACCGAGTCGCATACGATTATCTACCAGAGTTATTTAAAGACGATCCAGCATAGCAGGGCTTAATGTACGACAAAAGGGGTTTTATCCTGACGCTTTTTATCCTGATACATTGCGCTGTCTGCAAGATGAAGCGCACAGTTTACATCAGTCTCCAGCGGATCAATTTCCACCACACCCAGGCTGGCACCAGGATAAAACAGATGAATGTCACCCAGGTGGTAGTCACCGCAAATCTGCTGTTGCAGCTGATTTTTCACCTGCTGCAGACGCATAAGCTGATCAAGTTCATCTTCCGCTGACAGGCGAACGACTAAAAATTCGTCGCCGCCCAGTCGACCGAGAATGTCATTATCACTACATTCACGGAGCAGGCGCTGCCCAATCTGGATCAGGAACTGGTCACCAACCTCATGACCAAAACGGTCATTAATCAGTTTAAAATCATCCAAATCAATATATGCAACGACGACCTTCTGCCGAAGATGTCGGGCAAGCGAAAATAGGGTTTCAACATTTTCAAAAATCGAGCGCCGGTTCGGTAACCCGGTCAGCGCATCGGTGTAGGAATGAGCAATCAGCGCGGCGTTAGCTTCGCGTAACTGAGCGACCAGCGACTCTTTTTGAATCGACTGGGCGATCAGACCGGCAAACAGATGTAATACTTGTTCTCCACGTTGGCTCAATGCCTGCTGCTGGCGACTGGTAGCGCAGAGCGTTCCGTAAAACGTTCCGTCGGGAAGATGAACGGGAGTGCTCAGAAAGGTGGTGATGTCCAGTGCGCGAGCGGCGGTACATTCCGGCCAGCGTGCGGGCACGTTGTCACTGTACAGACAGTTTTCCTCAATAGCGCGTTTGCACAGCGTTTCATCCCACGGCACGGATAGCCCTTCGGGGATCTGCATTTGGCGGCTATTACGCGCATACAGAATATGCTGCAGACGGGCATCCAGATCGACCTTGGTCAGGTAGGTCGATTCCATCTCAGTCACCATCTCCAGCATCTCCAGAAGTTGCCGAACCAGACTTTCAACAGACTGCTCCGTGGCTAAGGATTGTGAGACTCTGGCAAGGATCATGTCCGACATGAGATGTAAATGCTCCTGAGTAATGACTGGGCTGACGTTGCCCGCATGATAGAACATCAAGGTGAAAGATGAAACACGCCATCCAGCTCAGAATGTAAACATAAAATGGATGGCTGGCAGGAAAACATGGAGATAGATGGAAAGTCGGGGTAACCTGCCAGGATAAGGTTTTTAACAGGAGTAAATATGAAACTGGCATCTATTGTTTTGCCCGGCTTGCTGGTGCTGGCGGGGTGTACCACGGAACCGGAAGCGCCTGTGCCACCGAAAGTTGGCATGGCGAATCCAGCATCGGTGTATTGCGAACAAAAGGGCGGCTCGTTGATTGCGGTGCAGACTCCGCAAGGTGTTAAGTCTGACTGCAAACTACCCAACGGGGAAGTGATTGATGAATGGTCACTCTGGCGTAGAGATCATCCGGCAACGGCCAAGTAATACGCGGTCAGCATTGACGTAGCCACTCAGCGAGCACCAGCGCGTGGTTTTGCTGGGTATTCTTCGCCGCATACAGTAGCGTTAAGGTTTGCTGCTGGGCAATCTCTGCGAGGCGCTTTCCTTCCTGCTGCTGTTGGGCCAGCTCTGCGCGATATTGCTCGGAAAAGTTTGAAAAATCGATCAGTTCTGCGTGGAATGCTTTGCGCAATTCAGAAGATGGCGTCAGCGTTTTATTCCATTCGTTGAAAGTAAGGTCAGTCTTTTTTATTCCGCGTGGCCACAACCGGTCGACCAACACGCGATAACCATCGCTTTTTTCTGCCGGGTCATACACGCGTTTACACTGAATCTTCATCTCTTCATCCGCTCCTTTCAGCTACCGCTCAGGTATTGCTCATCAACTTTATTACGGTTAAATAAGATCGTAAAACGTGACCATTATAGCATTTTGCCCACCCTGACTCCCAATTTAAGGGATTGTGATACCACTAAAAAGTCGGTAGGCTGAGGCTCCTTATGCTGTCCCTTATTGTCAGGACACAAGGAAAGCTTAATGGAAATTTCCCCAATTAAAGATACGCTTCGCATTGCGCTGGTGGGCGATTACAGCCCCGATATTGTGGCGCACCAGGCTATTCCCCTTGCTATCGATGATGCTGCCGCCGTCCTGGAATTGGTGGCTGATTATGACTGGCTAACTACATCTGATATCAACAGCAGTGAGGACTTGATTGGCTATGATGCCATCTGGGTCGTTCCAGGCAGTCCATATCGCCATCTTGAAGGGGCGCTGATAGCGATACGCTACGCGCGTGAAAACAGCATCCCGTTCCTGGGGACCTGCGGCGGCTTTCAACATGCAATTCTGGAGTACGCCCGCAACGTGCTGGGTTGGCGCGACGCCGCCCACGCCGAGACTGACACCACGGGTCGGATGGTGATAGCACCATTGACCTGCTCGCTGGTAGAAAAAACGGATGATATTGAGCTGCGGGCCAATACGCTGATTGCCAAAGCCTACGGGCGGGATGTTATCACCGAGGGATATCACTGCAACTATGGCGTATCGGAGGATTTTGCCGCCGAGCTTGAAAGCGGCGATCTTCGGGTGACCGGTTGGGATGAGGCTGGTGATATTCGTGCCATTGAGCTGGTGACGCATCCATTTTATGTTGGCACGCTCTTTCAGCATGAACGCGGAGCGCTGGCGGGAAAACCCGTGCCGTTAGTTCAGGCGATGCTGCGCGCCGCGCGCGGATAAAAAAACGGGCAGGTTGTTCACGAACCTGCCCTGTGCATTATGCGCTCGCGATCTCCCGATTGCGCCCCGCGCACAAACCAAATGCCGCCATCAGCATCGCTAACACGGCGACCCCGCCAAGAGGAATCAGCCAGCTATCGTTGAGGTCGTGAATTTTCCCCATCAGCGGTGGCCCGCAGGCGGCCAGTAAATACCCAACAGATTGTGCCATGCCGGACAGGGCTGCAGCCTGATGCGCTGAGCTTGCGCGCAGGCCAATAAAGGTCAAGCCGAGGATCATCGTCGCGCCCGAGCCAAAGCCAAACAGGATGGTCCATAGCAATGCCTGGTCGGGCATTATGGCGAATCCCGCCGCGCCGACGGCGCACATTAATGAAACCAGAGCGGCGATGGCGCGCTGATCCTTAAATCTGTTCAGGACGAGAGGAATCAATAATCCCGGCGCGGCGGTCGCCAGCTGCAGTAAACCATGCAGCGAACCGGCCTGCGCCTCGCTGTAGCCGTGGCTGATCAAAATGGCGGGCAACCAGCCGATGATGACGTAGTAGATAAGCGAATTGATCCCCAGAAACAGCGTCACCTGCCAGGCGAGGCTGGAGCGCCAGATCGCGCGGGAATGCAGAGCGCGTGAGTTGCTCAAGCTGGCATTGGCCGTCTAGCGGCATTGGGGTAACCAGATAATCAGTGCCAGCAGCGGAAAGGCCATCAGTACCATCAGCGCGCCGCGCCAGCCAAACCCGTTCAACGCCAGCGGTACCACAATGGCGGAACCCAGTGCCGCTGCTGCGCCCATGGTCAGCGAGTATGCGCCAGTGAGTTTCGCCACATGCTGAGCAAAATCACGCTTAATCAGTCCGGGTAAAAGCACATTTCCCAATGCGATTCCGCAACCAATGATAGCGGTGCCGCTAAACAGGAACCCTGGTGAGGGCAGCGAACGTATCGCAATACCCGCGCAAATGAGTAGCATAGCGACAAACAGGCTGCGTTCGATACCCCAACGGCGCGCAACGGCGGCAGCCAGAGGTGAAACCAGTGCGAAAGCCAGCAGTGGCAGGGTGGTCAGAAGCCCCGTCTGGGCGGTGCTCAGACCGTAGTCGGCGCGAATTGCATCCAGCAACGGGGCTGCACCGGTAAAGGTGACGCGCAATGTGGTGGCAATCATCAGGATCCCCGCGATCAGCAACGCTGCGTTCTTGCCACGGGAGGAAGGTGTATTTGTCATTTTTTTCTCATATCGTCAGGCGAGGCGATACCTTAGCGTTTTTACTCAATGGATGAATCAAGCTAAAATGACAGTTTATCGCTTAAATCGGACATTTTTATGTTAGGACTGAGGCTGGATGGATACGAACCCGATCTTCACCACGATGCAGCGGTGGCGTTTTGTATTCAGGCCCGGGAAGATGAACTTTTCAGTCCGCTGCATCAGCACCGTAAAGGCCAGTTGATTCTGGCGCTGCATGGCGCGATCACCTGTGAGGTTGAGAATGCTATGTGGATGGTGCCCCCGCAATATGCGGTGTGGATCCCCGGTGAAATTCCACACAGCAACCACGTTACCGTTGGCGCACAATTGTGCTTTTTGTTTATTGAGCCGCAGGCCGTCGTGATGCCCGATCGTTGCTGCACGCTGAAAATTGCTCCGTTGTGCCGGGAGCTTATTCTGGCGCTGGCATCCAAAACGGATGCCCAACGGCTGGAGCCGGCAACCCAGCGGCTGACGCAAGTGTTGTTTGATGAACTGCCGCAGCAACCCCAGGAGCAAATGCAGTTGCCGGTTTCCGATCACCCGAAAATTCGCAGAATGGTCGCAACGATGGCGAGAGAGCCTGCACAATGGCAGACGTTGGGGCAATGGGCCAGCGTATTTGCGATGAGTGAACGTAACCTTGCTCGCCTGGTCGTCAAAGAAACGGGGTTGAGTTTTCGCCGCTGGCGTCACCAGCTCCAGCTGATTCTGGCGCTGCAGGCGTTAATTGATGGTCGCAATGTACAACAGGTCGCGCAAATGCTCGGGTACGATTCGACCACGGCATTTATCACTATGTTCAAAAAAGGCCTGGGACAGACACCAGGCCGTTATCTGAACGGGCTGGCTACTGCTTCCCAACAATCAATGAGACCAGACCTGCCGCAATAAGCGGCCCCACTGGCACACCGCGAAACAGCGCCACGCCCAGTACCGTGCCCACCAGTAAACCAGCAACAAGCTGAGGCTGGCTACCCATTAGCGTAACGCCGCGTCCGCCAAGCCAGGAGACAAATACCCCAACGGCAATAGCAACCAGTGATTTCCAGTTCACAAAGGAGTGGATGAGCGTGGAGGGCGGTAGCGTTCCGCTGGCGATCGGCGCCATGACGCCAATGGTCAGAATTATAATCCCGACGGTCAGGCCCTGTTTTTCAATCCAGGGAAAGAAGGTATTCAGTGGGGTAACACGGACTATTATCAGCACCAGAATTGAAACAGCGACAGTGGTGTTGTGGCTGACAAAGCCCAGAGCTGCCAATCCGAGCAGGATCAGCAGAGTGACATCAAACATCGTAGTTTCCTTGCCAAAAGAAAAAATAAGCCTGCTTACTGTACGCGTAAATGCGTGACCGAACAGGCTTTTTTTAATGATTATGATTTTTTTGGGCTAACGCACGAAGCGATGTTTTTTACTGCTAACTTGTGCAGTTATTGTTCTCTGCGGAACGGGATTAATTCCGGTTGTGCGATGCGCAGGTAATCTGCGGTATCCATGATCACGGATTTTTCCAGCATTCCGGCATTGAACGCAATTTCATTAAAACGCTCAAACAACAGCGGGTCGGCGACCAGCTTGAGGTTCGGATGAAAACTGAACGGTGGGATAGCGCCAAATACGCAGCCAGTCAGTTCATCTACCTCCGCCGGGCTGGCAAGTGACGCTCTCAACCCGCCAATATGGCTGGCCAACAGGCTCAGGTCGGCCTGCTGATCGGCAGAGAGGATCGCCAGAACATGCTGATTGACGCCGTTGCCTTTTACTTTGCAGACCAGCGCTTTTGCACCCTGACCCAGTGCGGTACCGCGAATTTCAGAGACAGCTTCACATTTGCCTACGGCTTCATGGCTGACTACGCGGTAGGTCGCACCGTGTTCTGACAACAGGGAGATTAAACGCTGGTGCGTTGCGTTACCTTTGTTTACTTCCGTCATGACTTACTCCTGGTACAACAATGAAAATCCTGTCAGAAAAATAATTACGCATCGGTGCGTTTTTTCTGTTTGTTCAGGTAGAGCTGTGCATCAGATGCTTTGTAGGCATCATCAATGGTGTCGTTTGGCTGCATATTATAAATCCCGACAGAGAAGCTGATTGATCTATCTTGCGCAATAATTTGTAAGTTATAGCGAATCCTCTCCAGCAGGCGGGGCGTTAATTCACTGGGGTGATCGATGAGGATAATGCAAAACTCATCGCCGCCGAGGCGGATGGCATAGTCGCTTTTGCGAATGGACGTTTGAATAGCTTTGGCCAAAATGGTGATAATGCGATCGCCTTCCTTATGCCCCAACGTATCATTAATAACTTTTAGTTTGTCACAATCAATGGCGATAAAGGTCACGAGCGTTCCCGTGTTCACCAACTGTTGCAAACGCTGCTCAAGCGCTGGCGTTAAAATTTTACGGTTGTAGAGCCCTGTCATCGCATCACTGACATTTTCCCGTGTGACGTTGTGATACAAGCGAAAATGCGTTCTGACCATATTCAGCAGCAATATCGTTGCCAGTAGATAGAAGGCGAATATCTTCCAGGACGAGACAATAAAATACATAACATCAAGTGAGAGGGTGATACGTATACCGCCAGGTATGTCCTTCTCATAGTGAACATAGCGGAACAGATCGGTTTCACTTTTGTGAACGAGGATCTCTTTACCTGAACTGGTGTCAGAGACCGTTACGTTAAGATAACGCCAGACGAGAGGGCGGTCGCTGGTATAGAAAATATTCTGTAAATTCTCTTTATTAATATCCACCATCACCACGCCTTTTAGCTTATTGGCGTAGTAAACCGGTGTTAAAAAGCTCATCACCTTTTTCTCGGTCAGGTTATCTTCATAAATACTGGAGATCACCGTGCGGCCAGTAAAAATACCGTCAATATCATTCTGGTCGATTCCCAACGTACCTTTTTGCAAAAACGACCAGTTGTGTATCGCAAATTTCCGCGAGTCGATCACATCATAGAAATAAACGTAGTTATTTTTGAGATCGACGTAATATCGAAATTTATACTCCAGCGTCCCTAATCCCTGACCGTAATCTTTCTGCTGGCGATTAACATTGACCGCCCGGTCAAAAGAGGGCAGCAGAAAAATGTCATCAAGCTGTTCACTACATTTTGTTGAGGTGGTCTGCAACGTACCGTGTAATGGCAGATAGTTGCGCTTAGTGAGATTGAGCCCATGAGTGCCGTTAACGCTGTCGAAAGCGTTGCAAAGTACTTTTTGCTGTTCGAGAGAAGCAGGCCCCTGAGGGGACGAAAATGTGCGCATCAGATGGGCTGCGATGCTCTGATTTGTGTACTTATCATAGAGAAACGAGGAGTCGGCTTTCTCATTGATATAGCGCATGTACGCATTCATTGCTTTATCACTAGCAATGAGCTCATAAACCAAAAAAGAAGATGTCAAAACAATTACGCTGACGGAGATAAAGATCCTGAGCGCTTTATGATGCAATTTCATAATGATTTACAGCCCTGTAAGTCTGATACTTCAGTCTATCACACGGCATACATCCGCTCTAACGCTACGGGAAAGGACATTTTGAAATAAAAATCATTCGCGTACTTCACCTTTAACTCTTAATGCTGTATTTATAATGCAACTTATGGAAAGGAGACAGGCCAATGAGCGCGACTGAAAAAGCGGGTCATACATTTTTAGCCAGCCTGGGCAAAACCCGTCTGCGTCCGGGCGGCGTTGAAGCAACAGAATGGTTGTTTAGCCAGTCACAGCTGACGCCCGGCAGCCAGGTACTTGAAGTGGCGTGCAACATGGCCACGACGGCGATAGAGTTAGTTCAACGCTATGGCTGTACCGTATACGCCATTGATATGGATAAAACCGCACTGTCAAATGCAAGGAATAACGTAGCGGCAAATGGTCTGGAAAATCATATTCATGTGATGGCTGCTAACGCCAACACTCTTCCTTTTGCGGATAACAGTTTCGATGTTGTGATTAACGAAGCCATGCTGACAATGTATGCCGATAAAGCGAAGGCGAAGTTAATTGCCGAATATTATCGCGTGTTGAAGCCCGGTGGGCGTCTGCTCACCCACGATATTATGTTCACCGCCCAAAAACTGGGCGCGGGCGATCAGGGCCAGCTTGTCGATGTGGTGAAATCAAACGTTAGCCCAATGACCAGACAAGGCTGGCGTGATTTGTTTCTTAACTGCGGGTTCGAACAGGTCCTGCAGCAGAATGGCAACATGTCGCTGATGTCGCCGCGCGGATTAGTTCGTGATGAAGGGCTTACGGGGGCGGTAAAAATTGTGTTTAACGGCTTACGCACGAGCGAAAATCGTCGTCGTTTCCTGAAAATGTTTCGCTTCTTCCGTTCGCAACGTCATCAACTCAATTACATTGCCTGCTGCTCTGTAAAGGGAAAATAAAAAGGATAAACGGATGAATATTGATAAGATGAAAAAACAGCACCCGTAACAAATCAGCCAGAGAAGATAACCTCTGGCTGATTTGTTTAGGTGGTTAACTATTGCTGGTCGTACTTTGTTTATGAAACAGTTCGCGGAATACCGGATAAATATCATCCTGGTCGCGAATATGTTGCATCGCAAAGTTATCAAAAGTTGATTGCAGATGTTCGTATTCACGCCACAAGGTTTGGTGAGCGCGGCGAGTGATTTCGATATAGCTGTAATAGCGGACCACTGGCAGCAGTTTTTTCGCCAAAATCTCATGACACAGTGGTGAATCATCAGCCCAGTTATCACCGTCCGATGCCTGTGCAGCATAGATGTTCCACTGGGCAGGGTTGTAGCGCTCTTTCACCACTTCATCCATTAACTTCAGCGCACTGGAGACAATGGTTCCCCCGGTTTCCTGAGAGTAGAAGAACTCATGCTCATCCACTTCTTTCGCCTGGGTATGGTGGCGAATATAAACCACCTCCACGTTCTTATAGGTCCGGCTTAAGAACAGATACAGCAGGATATAAAAACGTTTAGCCATATCTTTGGTCGACTGATCCATTGAACCAGAAACGTCCATCAGGCAGAACATTACCGCCTGGCTGGAAGGGTCGGGGCGTTTTTCATAATTCTTGTAGCGTAAATCAAAGGTGTCGATAAATGGCACGCGTTCGATTTTTGCCCGTAGTTCGGCAATCTCTTTGCGTAACCGTTCCTCTTCCAGCAACTGTGCTGGTTCGCTTTTCGCGATGGTTTCCAGATCCGCTTCGAGAGCATGCAGTTCGCGACGCTTACCCGCTGTCATCGCCGTGCGGCGCGCCAGTGAGTTTTGCAGGGATCGCACCACGCTGATGTTGGCAGGCACACCGTTAGAGGTAAAACCTGCCCGGTGCGTTTTGTACTCCGTTAGCTGACGCTGCTGATTCTGCTTCAGGTTAGGAAGTGCTAAATCTTCGAACAACAGATCGAGATATTCATCTTTAGAGATCTGAAAGACGAACTCATCCTGACCCTCACCATCCTGGCTGGCCTGGCCTTGTCCGCTTCCTGAACCGCCACCGCCGCCCTGTGGGCGTTCAATGCGGTCATTCTGCACAAAATGGTCGTTACCCGGATGCACGCGATGGCGCAGGCCACCACGTCCCTGATGAAACATTGGTTCGCTAATATCATCAGTCGGAATAGAGACAGATTCGCCGCTATCCACATCAGTCACCGAACGCTTGTTAATGGCCTCGGAGATCGACTGTTTAATTTGCGATTTATAACGGCGTAAGAAGCGCTGGCGGTTTACCGTGCTCTTGTTTTTGCCGTTAAGACGCCGGTCAATAAACCAGGTCATAAGCCCCCCGTACTGCCAACTGTTCGCCATGTCTGTAAGTGCCGGATGGCGCTAGCGCTATCCGGCCTACGGAACATTGTTTTGCAAGCCCGGTAAGCGCATGCGCCACCGGGCACTTATGTTAAGACGATTTACGTACGCGCAAATACCATTCGCACAGTAAACGCACCTGTTTACGCGTGTAGCCTTTTTCCATCATACGGTCGACAAAATCGTCGTGTTTTTTCTGCTCGTCAGTCGAGGTTTTAGCATTGAACGAAATGACCGGCAGCAGCTCCTCGGTATTGGAGAACATTTTCTTCTCAATGACCGTGCGCAGTTTTTCGTAACTGGTCCAGTTTGGATTGCGACCGCTGTTATTCGCTCTGGCACGCAGAACAAAGTTGACGATCTCGTTACGAAAATCTTTCGGGTTACTGATACCCGCCGGTTTCTCAATTTTCTCCAGTTCTGAGTTCAGTGACTCGCGGTCAAACAGCTGACCGGTATCCGGGTCGCGATACTCCTGATCCTGAATCCAGAAATCCGCATAAGTGACATAACGGTCGAAAATGTTCTGTCCGTACTCGGAATAGGATTCGAGATAAGCCGTCTGGATCTCTTTGCCGATGAATTCAGCATATTTCGGGATCAAATAACCTTTCAGGAACTCAAGATAACGCTCAGCTTGTTCCTGCGGGAACTGTTCACGTTCGATTTGCTGCTCCAGTACGTAAAACAGATGTACCGGGTTAGCTGCCACTTCGGCATGGTCAAAGTTAAAGACGCGAGAGAGGATCTTAAACGCGAAACGCGTGGACAGACCGTTCATTCCCTCATCAACCCCGGCGTAATCCCGATACTCCTGATAGGATTTCGCTTTCGGATCGGTATCTTTCAGGCTTTCGCCATCGTAAACGCGCATCTTCGAGTAAATGCTCGAGTTCTCAGGTTCTTTCAGGCGAGAAAGAATGGTAAAGCGAGAGAGCGTTTCCAGTGTGCCCGGTGCGCAAGGCGCATGGGTCAGCTCACTGTGGTTAAGCAGTTTTTCGTAAATTTTGATCTCTTCAGAGATACGCAGGCAATAAGGCACTTTGACGATGTAAACACGGTCAAGGAACGCCTCATTGTTTTTGTTATTACGGAACGTTACCCATTCGGACTCGTTCGAGTGGGCAAGAATAATCCCGTTAAACGGCAGGGCAGAGATACCTTCTGTCCCGTTGTAGTTTCCTTCCTGGGTGGCGGTCAGCAGAGGATGCAGCACTTTAATCGGTGCTTTAAACATCTCAACGAACTCCATAATCCCCTGGTTTGAGCGGCACAGTGCACCCGAATAACCGTAGGCATCAGGATCGTTCTGGGCGTGGTGTTCGAGTTTACGAATATCCACTTTCCCGACCAGCGCAGAAATATCCTGGTTGTTTTCATCACCAGGCTCCGTTTTGGCGATTGCGATCTGCTCCAGAATAGACGGCCAGACTTTGACGACGCGGAATTTTGTAATGTCCCCGCCGAAATCGTGCAGACGTTTCGCAGCCCAGGGCGACATGATCGTACCGAGATAGCGACGCGGGATCCCATACTCTTTTTCCAGGATCTGCGCGTCTTCCTGCGGATTAAACAGGCATAACGGATGATCGTTGACCGGGCTACGTTCGCCATTGGCACTCAGGACATAAATCGGTACTCTCTGCATCAGCGACTTCAGTCGCTCAGCAAGAGATGATTTCCCCCCTCCCACAGGCCCCAGCAGATACAGGATCTGCTTCTTCTCTTCCAGACCCTGAGCCGCATGTTTCAAATAAGAAACAATTTGCTCAATGGCATCTTCCATGCCGTAAAACTCTTCAAAGGCGGGATAGCGTGCAATTACCCGATTCGAAAAGAGTCGAGAAAGTCGAGGTTCGTGGGCAGTGTCGACCATGACAGGCTCACCAATAGCCATTAATAGCCGCTCTGCCGCGTTGGCATAAGCACTGCGATCTTGCCGACAAGTGGTAAGAAACTCCTGCAGCGTGAACTCTTCGTCCTTGGCAGCTTCATAACGCTGGCGATAGTGATCGAATATATTCATGGTATGCCGTCCTTTCGTTTTTTAGCACATGTTAAGAGCCGTTCATATGAATAGTAGAGGCCCCTGAAGAGGTAAACTGAACGACGTCGCTGCTGAATAAATAAGCAACTCTCATGCCATTTTGGTGGTCAGGAGATCAACGTATTCGGTGATACACCTTCTAAAATTAAGCGTAGATGGCATTTGCAAAACTTGCCTGTGTGCGCAAATGAATTTCAATGGCATATCAATAACTCATCAGCAAAAAAAGCACATCTTATGTAAAGAATTGGAGCGGGATTCATGCGGTGTTCACCGTCCTGCAAGCAAAATGTCATCACTCGCTGAGAAATTAGGGGGTTACATTCTGGGGCGAATACGTAAAATAGTTGGGCTGAAGCGTATTGGCGGTTACACTTTGACCGCTACACATTTGAATAAGGAATTATGGATTGTGACCAAACTCAAACTTCTGGCACTTGGCGTCCTTGCCGCAACCGCAGTTAGCACCGCACAGGCGGAAAGTCAGTGGACTGTTGGCGCGGGTGTCGGCGTGATTAACAGCCCGTACAAACAGTATGACCGCGATGTTTACCCTGTTCCGGTTGTCACCTATGAAGGCGATAATGTCTGGTTCCACGGCTTGGGTGGCGGCTACTATCTGTGGAATGACACGGCAGATAAGCTTTCCATCATGGCGTACTATGATCCGACGCATTTCAAGCCGGGTGATAGCGATAGCCATGCTTTACGCCAACTCGACAAGCGTAAAAGCAGCTTGATGGCTGGCCTCTCGTATGTACATAACACCCAGTATGGTTTCCTGCGTACTGCACTGGCGGGTGATACTCTGGATAACAGCAACGGCTTTATCTGGGATCTGGCCTGGCTCTACCGTTACACTAATGGTGGGCTGACTCTGACGCCGGGTATCGGTGTGCAGTACAGCAGCGAAAACTACAACGACTATTATTATGGCGTGTCCAATCACGAGTCTCGCCGCAGTGGTCTGAAAAGCTACAACGCTGACGATGGATGGGATCCGTACCTGGAGTTGACCGCGAGCTATAACTTCATTGGAAACTGGAACGTATACGGAACTGGCCGTTATGTGCGCTTGAGTGATGAAGTGAAGGACAGTCCGATGGTCGATAAGTCCTGGTCTGGCATCTTCTCAGTGGGTGTGACCTACAAGTTCTGATGACATTCAGTTTTGAACACAAGCTCGCAGACATGCGGGCTTTTTTGTGCGCTACCGATATGAATATTGATCTAAAACATGAGATTTCATCATTTGTGCTGATTTGACATTCTGTCAGGCTACAACGAATTTTTAACGTATTATTCCTGTCGCTGTTACTAAAAATAAACCTGCTATTTTATTAGCCTGTTATCTATTCATTTTTGAATGAAATAAAGTCGTGAAGGTTTAGCAAATCATTGTCATGAAGTAATGGTTTGTAGCTATACAATGCGTTGATAATACTAGGGTTTACGATCGAGGTAAGCGTTATTTTCTTATTGTTAAGCACAATGAAAATTATTGATAACTCTTTTAGCATGTTTATCTCATGGCGAAAGTTAACTTTCATGTGAAAAAACAAAAATTAATCGATTGATTTTAATTTTACATCTTTAGGTATTTATCTGAAAAAATTAAAATTGACATTAAATATCCCATTGCAGATATTAATTAAACTTTAAAGTATCAACAGCAACTCTTCATGGCATTAAATATAATTCGCCATGTGGATTTTTTGAGAATAAACCTGGTATATATAATGAAAAAGTTAATCATGATAGCTGTGATGGGCGGGATTCTGGCTGGTTGTTCCACCGAGGCTTCACGCATGAATGCTTGCGAAAGCAAGGGTGTGAGCCGTGATGCCTGTTATGTTGCGGAGCAAAACCGTCAGGCGACAATCAATGCTGCCGCTGAAAAACAGGCTATGGAAAACGCGCAAAACTTGTATGGCACAAATGATACAAATTCCAGTCACCACCACAAACACGATAAATATTAAGGTTTAACTAATGAAGAAATTAATTATTATCGCTGCTCTGGTGGCTTCCTCTGCTGCACCTGCGTATGCCATCAGTGAGGCTTATCGTCAACAGTTACAGCATGAACATAAAACCATGGTCAGTGACACGAATGCCCCGGTACACGCCAGTAAAATCACGCCCGTGCATGTGAATAAACTTGGAGTGGACTTTAAACGTGGTGCTGATGGCATTGCTTATATTAATGGCAAACCTGCGGCAAATGATGAGAATAGTGCTGAAGCTCAGTCTTATAGCGCAGGTTTGATTTCCGTTATCGTCTATAAAAACGGAAAAATCAACGCTATGAAAGAGGGGAAATATTTAGGTCGGTTGAAATAACCACTTCGTAGATAAGATTTTGTATTTTTTCGGCCCGGGAACATCTGCTGTTCCCGGGCTTTTTATTTCGCTCGCCTTAACGATCGGTTTCCAATCCATGATGGTGCAATTTGTGCACCCTAACAGGACACATGCACGTTGTTTTGCTTTACTGTGGTGCATTAACACAGGAGGGTGCGATGACAGCGAAACAGGTGACGTTTACAAACCAGGTATCGCTTCCTGCTATTGGGCAGGGAACATGGTACATGGGCGAGGATCCAAGCCGACGCCGGGATGAAGTGTCTGCGCTGCAGGCCGGACTGGATCTCGGCCTGCGATTGATTGATACCGCAGAAATGTACGCTGATGGTGCAGCGGAAGAGGTGGTGGGTGAAGCATTAACGGGACGGCGTGATAGCGCTTTTTTAGTCTCGAAAGTTTACCCATGGAATGCCGGTGGACAGAAAGCCATTGCCGCCTGCGAAGCGAGTCTGCGTCGACTGAAAACTGATTATCTGGATCTCTATTTGCTGCACTGGATGGGCGATTTTTCATTTGCAGAGACCATCGATGCCATGGAAACACTGATTGCGCAGGGGAAAATCTGCCGTTGGGGAGTCTCAAATCTCGATTATGATGATATGCAGGCGTTATGGCAGGTACCCGGTGGACGAGAGTGTGCAACTAATCAGGTGCTTTATCATTTAGCCTCGCGCGGTATTGAATATGATTTACTGCCGTGGTGCCAGCAGCAGCAGATGCCGGTCATGGCATACAGTCCGCTGGCCCAGGCGGGACGACTGCGTGGCGATTTGCTTTCTAACTCTGTGGTGAATGACATCGCGCGTGCGCACAATGTTAGCGCTGCGCAGATTTTGCTGGCGTGGGTGATTCGTCAGTCGGGTGTAATAGCCATTCCGAAAGCCGCAAGCGTAGCGCATGTCGAACAAAATGCCGCCGCGCTGGAGATAACGCTCTCTGTAGATGAGTTGAAGCAGTTAGATAAGGCGTATCCGGCGCCAAACGGTAAAACCGCGCTGGATATGGCCTGATTTGCCAAATGCCGATGTTCCCGCAGCTTATCAGGTCTACGGCTGCATGTAGTTTGTAGGCCGGATAAGGTGTTAGCAGCATCCGGTACGGTGCGTAGAGCTGCCTGATGCGCTGAGCTTATCAGGCCTACGGCTGCATGTAGTTTGTAGGCCGGATAAGGCGTTGGCCGCATCCGGCACGGTGCGTAAAGCTGTCTGATGGCGCTGTGCTTATCAGACCTGCGGCTGCGTGTAGTTTGTAGGCCGGATAAGGCGTTAGCCGCATCCGGCATGGTGCGCAGAGCTGTGTTAGCGTTTAGCTACACGGATAGTCTGCGCGAGGCGAGATGGTTTTTCTTCTGTGGTTTTCTGCGGAGCGGTCGCGTAAGCCGTTTCTACACAAACAAACGTTTTGTAGCCATCATCCGGCATGTCGCCCATGCTGACGGACAGCGCCGGGCCAGGGTTCCAGCCCACGACATTCAGATGGTGGTGATGGACAACATCTATATTGCGATTCAACGCATCATCATGAATCACGCTGCACGCTTCCGGATTCAGATAAACGCGATCGGTGCGGTCCGGGAAGGTCTGGATACCATCAGCCAGCACATCTTCTTTAGCATCATTCACTTTATCGATCAGGCGATCGCCAAGACCACTGACTTTCACTGCCGCAATGTCACCAACGTTGAAATAGGTATGCAGTGCCGAGGTGGTTTCAAACTCACCATGAGCTTCCAGCTCCATCTCACAGGTGGCTCCCACTTTGAAGCGGACCAGCAGGCAGAACTCGTGTGGCCATAGCTGACGCGTTTCAGCGTTGCTCTGCAGTTCAAACGTCAGCACCACGCCATTGTCGTCTTCGTTGTGCGCTTTCAGCGTCCATGGCAGGTTGCGGGCAAAACCATGCGAAGGCAGGCCCTGCTTAGCAGCCGGACCAAACCACGGCCAGCAAATTGGTACGCCGCCACGCAGCGCTACGCCGGTTTTAAACGGGGTATTATTACTTAACCACAGGACTTCCTCTTCACCATTTGGTTTCCAGGAAAGAAGATGTGCGCCCTGCAGCGCGAAAGAAGCTTTAACCTGTGGGTGATCGACAACAAGAACCTCAAGCTCATCAAGCTGACGGCGGGAGAGGACAGGGGTAATTTGTTCGATTACCGGAAGTGCAAAAATTTTATTAATCATTACGCAATCCTTTCTTCAGGCAAAAAAAAGAGCGACCTGAGTCGCTCTTACAGATTACTGTTTCATCTCAACTTATTTGGAGATGTGAGCAATCAGGTCCAGAACTTTGTTGGAGTAGCCGGTTTCGTTGTCGTACCAGGATACCAGTTTCACGAAGTTGTCGTTCAGTGCGATACCAGCTTTAGCATCGAACACGGAAGTGCAAACTTCACCGTTGAAATCGGTAGATACTACGTCGTCTTCGGTGTAACCCAGAACGCCTTTCATCGGGCCTTCGGAAGCAGCTTTGATTGCTTTCTTAATTTCTTCGTAAGAAGCAGCTTTTTCCAGACGAACGGTCAGGTCAACAACGGATACGTTCGGGGTAGGAACGCGGAACGCCATACCAGTCAGTTTGCCGTTCAGTTCTGGCAGTACTTTACCTACAGCTTTAGCTGCACCGGTAGAGGACGGGATGATGTTCTGGGATGCGCCGCGGCCGCCGCGCCAGTCTTTGTGAGACGGGCCATCAACGGTTTTCTGAGTAGCGGTGGTTGCGTGAACAGTAGTCATCAGACCTTCGATGATGCCGAAGTTGTCGTTGATAACTTTAGCCAGCGGAGCCAGGCAGTTAGTGGTGCAGGAAGCGTTAGAAACGATGTCCTGACCTTCGTATTTGTCAAAGTTAGCGCCTTTAACAAACATCGGAGTGTTATCTTTGGACGGACCAGTCAGAACCACTTTTTTCGCGCCAGCAGTGATGTGCTTACGAGCGGTTTCATCTGTCAGGAACAGGCCAGTAGCTTCAGCTACTACGTCAACACCAACTTCGTCCCATTTCAGGTTAGCCGGATCACGTTCAGCGGTAACACGGATTTTTTTACCGTTTACGATCAGATGACCGTCTTTCACTTCAACGGTACCGTTGAAACGGCCGTGAGTGGAGTCATATTTCAGCATGTAAGCCATGTAGTCAGCGTCTAACAGGTCGTTGATTGCAACGATCTCGATGTCAGAGCGTTCTTGAGCAGCACGGAAAACAATGCGACCGATACGGCCAAAACCGTTGATACCTACTTTGATAGTCATATATTCCACCAGCTATTTGTTAGTGAATAAAAGGTTGCCTGTAAAATTACAAAAACCTTACGCAGCGTCAAGCGGAATCGTGTCAATCATTGCGACAAATCAATCTGCTGCCTAAGCTTTGCGCAACTGACTCGCCTCACTCTTCCTTTGGGCTTGAAACCACATGGGGTCGGCGGCCCGAATTTTAAAGGGCAATCAAGATAAAAACGTGATTCTGATCACGAATTGCAGGCTGCCATTTCGCAAGGATCAAGTTTAGAACAAAAGTTCGCACTCCGGTGTTAATGTTTTGTTAGAATCTGTCTCGCGATGTGAGTTTAGATAAAGCGAGATGTGAGCAAATGGCTAATCAACCTTCTCCAGAAGAACTGAAAAAAAATTTAACCGAAATGCAGTTCTACGTAACGCAGAATCACGGGACAGAACCGCCATTTACCGGACGTTTGCTACATAACAAACGTGACGGCATCTACCACTGTTTGATCTGCGACAATCCGCTATTTCGTTCCGAGACAAAATATGACTCTGGCTGCGGCTGGCCCAGCTTTTACGAGCCTGTCAGCGATGAGGCTATCCGTTACATAAAAGATACGTCACACGGCATGCAGCGCATTGAAATCCGCTGCGGAAACTGTGATGCACACCTGGGACACGTCTTCCCGGATGGTCCGAAACCTACCGGTGAACGGTACTGCGTTAACTCAGCGTCTTTGAACTTCACCGATGGTGAAGACGGTGAGCAAACCAAGGGTTGAAGAAACGATTCAGCAAATTATTCTACGGAGAGTGGTTTTAACATGAATCTTGATGAGATGATCAACAGCATGACGCCGGAAGTTTATCAGCGCTTATCGACTGCCGTTGAACTCGGAAAATGGCCGGATGGCGTAGCGCTAACGGCAGAACAAAAAGAGAATAGCTTACAGCTGGTGATGTTATGGCAGGCGCGAAACAATATTGACGCGCAGCATATGACGATTGATACCAACGGTGAGATGGTGATGAAGAGCAAGCAGCAGTTGAAGGTTGAGTTTGGTATTACGCCAGAACCGATTGCGACGTTTAAATCCTGATTACCCAGGCCCGGCAGACATCGATGTCGGGCCCGTCAGTTGATGTTATTTCTTGTTCATCATCGCCTTCAGATCGGCGAACGGGTTGTATTTCGCTTCGCCCACGGCCTTTTGCGCATCTTCTCCTGCAACCACCGTTGAACCATACTGGTCCGCTTCCGTATATTTGGAATGCTCGTGATCGTGGCAGTACAGGCACAACATTTCCCAGTTGCTACCATCTTCCGGGTTATTCGAGTGATCGTGATCGATATGGTGTACCGTCAACTCGCGCAAATTTGAATACACGAACTCACGGGAACAGCGTCCGCAGACCCAGGGAAAGAGTTTAAGCGCCTTTTCCCGGTAACCGACTTCCAGACGGGCGTAATTTTTAGGGATAAAAGCCATAAAGCTCATGCCTCCAGTAGAAATGAAGAGCTGCGCCAAAAGCTGGCGCAGCAGAATGCGCTAATCATAACCTATTGTGTCAGGCGTTGGGATCAGTGTTTGATGCCTAACGAATCGGCTAACTGCTTCGCCAACTGATTATTGTCATCTGCGCCGTACTCCCAGAACATGGCGCCTGCCAACCCTTTGCTTTTGATGTAGTCGGCTTTGAACGCCACCGAACGCGGGTTTTCATAGGAGAGGGCAAAGAGTTTTTTTCCATCCGCAGACTGTACCGACAGCCACGGCACTTTCGCTTCATCATCCCAATGTTGACTAAAGCGTTTTTGCGGATCGTTGATCAACTTCGCCACGATATCGTTGTACTTCACGTAGGTGTCTTTGCTCAGGTCGACGCCCAGTGATTTGAACAACTCAATTTGAGCTGACTCGAAATAGGGCTGGGTAGCCGGGTTTTTCTGCGCGTCAGGTTTGCTCCAGTCAATACCTGGCTCAACGGCGCGTTTTGGTACACGTCCATAAAAGCCAATGCCCAGATTCATTTGACTCGGTTTCAGACCGGCTGCGAGATAGTTATTGACCACAAAATCGGCGCTGTACTTATCCGCCGCGGCGACCGTTGGCCATTGCGTCGAATCGTACAGGTTCGAGTTGAAATATTGGGTGCCGTAAGCCATGTCATAGGTCATCAGGTTGATGTAGTCGAGCGATGGTGCAATGGCTTTTACATCCACCCAGCTTTTCGGACTTTCCGCATTCGCGCCCACGGCGATGGTCAGCAGTTTTTTATGCCCCAATGCGGCGCGCAGTTCTGTTAGCAGCGCGGTGAAGTTAGCGCGGTCAGCCGGTTGACTTTCAACCAGTCCCCAGGCGCCGTTCACCGGATATTCCCAGTCGAGATCGATGCCATCCAGACCATATTTCGCAATTATCTCCTGCGCAGACTGAATAAACACTGCGCGTGTTTCCTTCGTTGCTGCCGCGCCAGAGAATCCACGCGCTCCCCAACCGCCGACGGAAAGCAAAACTTTTAGGTTTGGATTTTGTTTACGCAGTTGTGGAATTTTCAGCAAATCATCCTGCACTTTCTGTGAAAGCCAAATCTGATGCAGTTTGCTGGCGTCTTTTAAGGCGTCATTGGTCTCGTCTTTTTCGTTGTTGTAGACAAGGCCAAACGAATAGTTGAGATGGGTTATCTGGCGAACATCCAGTTTATTGATGTCGCCACCGGGACCGGCAGTGACGTCGCCACCACCATTAAAGTAGCCAACTGACATCAGTGAACTGGCGGAAACAACGCTGGCGCAGAGCAGGGGTAATGCTGCCAACAAAGGCAATAGTTTCATCGGTGTTCCTCTTTGACATTTAAACAAGCAAACATGCCACGGAAATGGCGTGGCGAAAAAAACAGCACCCGCAGGTTAACAGTTTCATAACAGGAAAAATGCGAAGGGGTTCACGCCATGCTGGCGCAGCGGCAAACCAATTTTGGTAGGTTGTATTGGTTAGAGGAGTGCTGGTTGAAAGGGAGATGCGTATTAATCCGGCCTATAAATTTGCAAAAATGTGCAGTTTCAATCGACCGGATATAACGTTTTAAAGCATTAGCGCTGGGTTTCCAGCCAGTCGTCCAACGTATACAGCGTTGCGCCCGCAGCCGCCATTTCCATAAAGGCGTTTGCACTGTCCTGGGGGTGAATATTAACGCCACGGCAGCCGTCGGTTATAACGCTGACGGTGTAGCCAAGATCGAGCGCGTCCAGTACGGTGAATTTGACGCAATAGTCGGTAGCCAGACCCATGATGATGAGCTCGGCAATGCGGTGTTCGAGTAGCCATGCATTCAGCGCGGTTGCCTGACGACGACCGTTATCAAAAAAAGCACTGTAGCTGTCGACCAGCGGGTTCTCACCTTTAGTGAACGTTTGAGTTATCGCACGCTGGTTCAGCAGCGGATGCAGGGCAGCACCTTCGCTGTTTTGTACGCAATGATCGGGCCAGAACGTCTGCGCCAGGCCATCGAGTTGTCCCTGGCTGTAGGGCTCGACCTGATGCTGGCTGGCAAAACTACCGTGATTCGCCGGGTGCCAGTCCAGACTGGCAACGACCGTGTCGCCACGTATGGCACACCAGTCAATCAGGCGGTTGGCGATATCGATTGTGCTGTCACCTTGTGGGACCGCGAGGGCACCACCGGC
The DNA here is from genome assembly GCF_030332875.1 of Citrobacter sp. Cpo045. Classification (NCBI taxonomy): domain Bacteria; kingdom Pseudomonadati; phylum Pseudomonadota; class Gammaproteobacteria; order Enterobacterales; family Enterobacteriaceae; genus Citrobacter; species Citrobacter sp. Cpo045. The sequence continues at coordinate 596,237 of NZ_JAOWGZ010000096.1, read as the reverse complement.
ACAAAAGTCATTTTGTAAATCGACCAACAGTAAGGCTCGGGCCATGGGCATAGACTCCTTTAATCGTCAGGCGTGAGCTCACCACGCAGATTTTGCGTCATTGCTTCACGAATTGTCTGCGTATCCAGTCCCTGACTCAGCAAATAGTGCAGTTTGGTGAGTGTGGCTTCGACGGTCATATCCGCGCCGCCAATCACGCCAGCATGCGCCAGCGCATTCCCTGTCGCGTAGCCCCCCATGTTCACCTTGCCGGACATACACTGCGTAAGGTTCACCACCACAATGCCACGCGAGCTCGCATCTTCAAGTTCTTTCAGGAACTCTTTATTCTGCGGCGCATTGCCCACGCCGTAGGAGCGCAAAATTAATGCTTTTACCGGCTGGCGCAGGAAGTTGCGTACCACGTCAGCGGAGATCCCAGGATAAATGGTGACCACGCCAATCGGTTGTGGAGTGATAGGATGGACAATCAACTCACCTGTGCCGTGAGGTGCGGGCGGTGTTCCCAGCCGACGAATGTGGATCCCGGCTTCCAGCAGTGGTGCAAGGTTGGGTGAGGCAAACGCGTCAAAACCATCAGCATGCGCTTTAGTGGTCCGGTTACCGCGAAACAGTCGGTTGTTGAAAAACAGGGTCACTTCATTGATCGGATAATTTGCTGCAACGTACAACGCATTCAGCAAATTGATTTGTCCGTCAGAACGTAGCTCTGCTAATGGGATTTGTGACCCTGTCACAATGACTGGCTTGCCCAGATTCTCCAGCATAAATGAGAGCGCCGAAGCCGTAAACGCCATGGTGTCAGTGCCGTGCAGAATGACAAAACCATCGTAATCGTCGTAGTGCGCTTTAATGTCTTCAGCAATATGCTGCCAGTCTTCTGGCGTCATGTCTGAGGAATCCATCAGCGGGACGTATTCGTGGATGGTGAAGTCTGGCATCTCTGGGCGGTGGAATTCAGGCATCAGTGCCAGCTGACGCTGGAGATGACCGGAAACAGGAATATAACCCTGTTCTGAGCGCTGCATACCAATGGTACCGCCGGTATAGGCAACGTAAATCGATTTCTTTTGCATGGGCGTCACAGGTTAAGTTGTGCATAAACAGGCGCAGTATAAAGTTCCCCCCGAAAAAATACAGTGCAAATGACGCATACCTGCCATCCGATCAATATGTCATTTATGTTCAGTGCCTTGTCCCGTTTGTTCAGTGTGGTTTTGCACCCTCGGCCCTACAGTAGCAGCCTTGCTTTTTGGATATAGCGATTGCCGTTATCATGTTTCGTCCTAATGACAATACGCATGGAGCCTGAAGTGAAGAAAGACCTGAGAATTTTTCAGCCAGGCGAGTGGGCGGATGGAGACATCATTACGGCTATCGATGCGAGTCAGACAGAGACACCGCACAGACCACAGTTGAATGTCGGCATTCTTCTGTGGCCGGAATTTCCTCTACTGGCGCTGGCGGGGTTAACCGATGCGTTACGTCATGCGGCGGATATGGGGGATGATAGCCAGAAAATTCGCTGCTCCTGGCGTCTGATGAGCGCTACACCAGACCGACCTGTTCTCAGCAGTTCAGGAATGGCGATGATGCCGGATAGCGCATTCGTTGCACCGGAACAATTTGATTATGTGGTGGTGATTGGCGGCTTGCTGCGCAGCATGGCGAAAGCCGATCGGGCCGCGCGACGTTACCTGCATCTTGCACATCAGCTCAATATTCCGCTGGTAGGTATCTGCACGGGGAGCTTTGTTCTGGCGCAAGAAGGTTTCCTCAATGGGCTGACGGCGGCGATCCACCCCTGGCATCTGAATGATTTTAAAACGCAATTTCCTCAGCTGGCTGCCCGCAGCGGGGTCGATTTTCATGAGGAAAAAGGGATTCTGACATGTCCGGGGGGCATTTCGACGATAGGGCTGGCAACAGAACTTATTCGCCGCCACTGTGGCCCCGACAGGGCGACAAAAGCCATCTTCCAGATGTCCGTCCCCAACCGCATAGACAGCACGTCAGTGGCGGTCTCCAGAGCGATAGGTTTTACCCACGTGAGCGACAGTCGGTTACGCAAAGCGGTCTTTTTAATTGAGCAAGGGCTGGTAAAGCCCATATCGACCCGCTGGCTGGCCGCAGAAGTCAACCTGAGTCCTCGACAGCTTACCCGGTTGTTTAACGCCGAATTCGCCCAATCGCCAGGAGAGTTTATACGACGAGCGCGTTTGCGTTATGCCCACTGGCTGCTGATGAATTCTGGAGAGAGCGTCACGGAGATTGCGCTGCGTCTGGGATTTAGCGACTGTGCGCACTTTATTCGTTTGTTTAGTCGGGAGTTTGGCTGTACGCCAGGAGATTTTCGCAGTACGCGACATCAGAATGTGTAAAAAAATGCTGCCCCGACTTGGGGCAGCATTGGCAGATTAGCGAACGTTGGCGCAGGTCAGGCAAAACGCATAGCGGTTTTGCGGATCGTTAAACGCGGCCAGCTTATCGCTCTCCGCTTTAACCGTACTCGCCGCAGAAGCGAGCGGCGCCGGGAGCATCGCCTGGATAGCTTCAGGCAGCATGGCACGAACGGAACCGGACATGCTGTCCATCACCATATCAACGAATGTCGGTTCGTCCTGATAATACTCAATGTGCCATTGCTTCAGTTTGGCCAGCTCAGCCGCTTTCGCCACGGCGTCATCAAAATCACCCAGACTGTCTACCAGACCGTTGGCTTTCGCATCCTGGCCGGTCCAGACGTGGCCCTGCGCGATTTTGTCAATCTGCTCAGGCGTTGTCTTACGCGCATCTGCGACCAGCGTGATAAAGCGCTTATAGCCGTTCTCGATGCTCAGTTGCATCATTTGCTGCACTTCAGGTGGTAACGCTTTGGTGATGGAGATATCCGCCAGTGGGGATGTCGCCACGCCGTCGGTGTGTACACCAATGGAATCCAGACTGTTTTCCACAGTGTTGATCACGCCAAAGATCCCGATTGAACCGGTCAGCGTGCTGGGGTTCGCCACAATGTAGCTTGCTGGGGTGGAGATCCAGTACCCGCCGGATGCCGCCATGCCTCCCATGGACACGACAACCGGCTTACCTGCCGCTTTTGCCGCAGCCAGCTCAGCGCGAATGACTTCGGAAGCGCTGACGCTGCCGCCAGGGCTGTTCACGCGCAGCACAATTGCTTTCACTTTCGGATCAAGACGCGCTTCGCGGATCTGCGCGGCAGTCGTGTCACCGCCCACATTCCCAGGGGTTTCTTCACCGTCCATAATTGCGCCATTCGCGAAGACGACGCCAATGCTGTCCCCAGTATCCGCTGGCGTTTTCAGCGAGTAATCGTAATAGCTGACGGCGCGATAATTTTTATCCGCTTTGCTCCAGCCAAACTGTTTGGTCAGCATTTTTTCGACTTCGGCGCTGGAGGCCAGTGCATCCACCAGTTTGTTGTCGAGCGCATATTTCGCGGTATCACCATCGACTTTTGTCAAACCGTCCAGCATGGCCTGTGCGCCCGGGAACACCTGCTGAGCAGGGATCTGGCGGTTGGCTGCGACCGTGTCGAGATAGTTCTGCCACAGCTCGCCGATCCAGCGGCTGTCGGCCTCGCGAGCGGCAGGAGACATATCATCACGAATGAACGGTTCTACGGCAGACTTATAAGTCCCGACACGGAACACGTGCGTGGAAACTTTCAGCTTGTCGAGCAGGGACTTGTAGTACAAACCGTTGGTGGCAAAGCCGTGCAGATCAACGGAACCCTGCGGAGAGAGATAAATTTTATTGGCGAAACTGGCGAGGTAGTACTGCCCCTGGCTGAAGTTATCGCCCACGGCAAAGACCGGTTTGCCGCTGTCGCGGAATTCCCGTAGCGCTTTACCGATATACTGCATGGAAGGCTGGTCGGCCCCGGCAAAATTTTTCAGATCCATCACAATGCCGGTGATGTTGCGATCATCTTTTGCCTGGCGAATAGTATTCACGATATCGAACAGGGAGTTTTCCTGCAGACGATCGGAACTGGCGCCAAACAGCTGACGACCAATAACGCTTAAGCGACTGGTGCTCGAAGGCTTATCGACAATCACCCCCGAGATATCCAGCAGCAGTGCGCCTCGCTCAGCGTGTTCACTGGTATTGCTGCTGCTGACCTGCATCCAGATGCCAACGCCCACCAGCACCAAGAAGATGAAGAACAGGTTAAGCACAAATTCACGGACGAAATTCAGTAATCGCCATGTCCATTTAAAAAATCCGGCAATAAATCGCCACAGGGTTCGCATGTATTCTCCCTACCGATTAACAACACGCCATCCCGAAATTCCGGAGAAAGGCGATAAGATGAGGCTATCGTAATGACCCGACAGGCACTTGTCAGCAGGAATCACCGCCTGTGCTGTAACAAAATCCGCTCACGTGTTAATTTTGTGAACAAATCTCATTGTTGGAGTTAAGCAAATGGATGCACTCGAATTACTGATTACCCGTCGTAGCGCCTCTCGTCTCGTCGAGCCGGCCCCGACAGGAGAGCAACTGCAAAACATTCTGCGGGCGGGTATGCGCGCGCCAGACCACAAAACGCTGCAACCGTGGCAATTCTTTGTCATTGAGGGTGAAGGGCGTGAGCGTTTTAGCGCAGTGCTTGAAAAAGGGGCGATTGCCGCAGGCAGTGACGAGAAAGCTCAGGAAAAAGCGCGCAGCGCGCCGTTTCGCGCGCCGCTGATTATTACCGTGGTGGCGAAATGTGAAGAAAACGACAAGGTTCCTCTGTGGGAACAAGAAATGTCTGCCGGTTGTGCGGTAATGGCTATGCAGATGGCCGCAATTGCCCAGGGCTTTGGCGGTATCTGGCGCAGTGGTGCATTAACCGAAAGTGCGGTCGTTCGCGAAGCATTCGACTGTCGCCCGCAAGATAAAATCGTCGGTTTTCTCTATCTGGGCACACCGCAGCTAAAAGCATCCACGACGATTAACCTTGCCGATCCGAGCGCATTCGTCCGTTATTTCTGATATCAACGGCAAAACTGTCTGGATTCTGAGCAAAGACACCCGAATTCAGACAGTCACTCTTACCACATCATGGAATGAGCGCTACCATATCCGGATTGCAATGACAGGAGATGTCCATGAGCGAGCAAGCTATTCGTTTAACGCAATACAGCCACGGAGCCGGTTGCGGTTGTAAAATTTCCCCAAAAGTGCTGGAAACCATCCTGCACAGCGAGCAGGCGAAGTTTGTTGATCCGAACTTACTGGTGGGTAATGAAACCCGCGACGACGCGGCCGTATACGATCTGGGAAACGGCACCAGCGTTATCAGCACCACCGATTTCTTTATGCCGATTGTCGATAATCCGTTTGATTTTGGACGCATCGCCGCGTCTAACGCCATCAGCGATATTTTCGCCATGGGCGGCAAACCGATTATGGCAATTGCTATTCTGGGCTGGCCGCTGGATAAACTGGCACCGGAAATCGCCCGCGAAGTCACCGAAGGCGGACGCTTTGCCTGCCGTCAAGCGGGTATTGCGCTGGCGGGCGGCCACTCTATCGATGCCCCAGAGCCTATCTTTGGCCTTGCGGTAACCGGCGTTGTGCCGACCGAACGCGTGAAGAAAAACAGCACCGCTGAGGCAGGGTGTAAGTTGTTCCTGACCAAGCCTCTGGGTATTGGCGTTCTGACAACTGCAGAGAAAAAATCACTGCTGAAGGAAGAACACAAAGGACTGGCGACAGAAGTTATGTGCCGGATGAACATTGCCGGTGCGGCATTCGCCGATATTGACGGCGTGAAAGCCATGACCGATGTTACCGGTTTTGGTCTGCTGGGGCATCTGAGTGAGATGTGCCAGGGCGCAGGCGTTCAGGCACAGATCGTCTACCAGGATATTCCTAAGCTGCCTGGCGTTGAAGAATACATCGCGCAGGGCGCGGTGCCGGGTGGTACCCAACGTAACTTTGCCAGCTACGGACACCTGATGGGTGAAATGCCGCAATCGGTACGCGATCTGCTGTGCGATCCGCAAACTTCAGGTGGTCTACTGCTGGCGGTAACGCCGGAAGCTGAAGCCGAAGTGAAAGCGGCAGCGGCGCAGTTCGGTATCGATCTCACCGCCATTGGTGAGTTAGTGGAAGCTCGTGGCGGTCGCGCCATGGTTGAGATTCGTTAACTCGATGCGGTTGTTTATTGCCGAAAAACCAAGTCTGGCGCGTGCTATCGCCGATGTGCTGCCGAAGCCGCATCGCAAAGGCGATGGTTTTATTGAATGCGGAAATGGACAAGTGGTGACCTGGTGTATTGGTCACCTGCTTGAACAGGCGCAGCCGGATGCCTACGACAGTCGTTATGCTCGCTGGAGTCTCGTCGATCTGCCGATTGTCCCTGAAAAGTGGCAACTGCAACCGCGTCCCTCGGTGACCAAACAGCTCAACGTCATTAAGCGCTTTTTGCATGAAGCCAGCGAAGTTATTCACGCCGGTGACCCCGATCGTGAAGGGCAACTGCTGGTGGATGAAGTGCTGGATTACCTGCAACTGGCACCTGAAAAGCGCCAGAAGGTGCAGCGTTGCCTGATTAACGACCTCAACCCGCAGGCCGTTGAGCGGGCTATTGAGCGGTTGCGCGCCAACAGTGAGTTTATCCCGCTGTGCGTGTCAGCACTGGCGCGAGCGCGTGCGGACTGGTTGTACGGTATCAATATGACGCGCGCTTACACCATTCTTGGACGTAACGCGGGCTATCAGGGCGTACTTTCGGTCGGGCGCGTACAAACGCCGGTGCTCGGGCTGGTTGTGCGTCGCGATGAAGAGATAGAGAACTTCGTCGCCAAAGACTTCTTCGAAGTGAAAGCGCATATCGTAACGCCCGCCGATGAGCGGTTTACCGCTATCTGGCAGCCGAGCGAAGCGTGTGAGCCGTATCAGGATGAAGAAGGGCGCTTGCTGAATCGCACGCTGGCTGAACACGTGGTGAACCGCATTAACGGTCAACCGGCGATAGTCACCAGCTATAACGATAAACGGGAATCAGAATCCGCGCCGTTGCCGTTCTCGCTGTCTGCGTTGCAGATTGAAGCGGCGAAGCGCTTCGGTTTAAGTGCGCAAAATGTTCTGGATATCTGCCAGAAGCTGTATGAAACCCATAAGTTGATTACCTATCCGCGTTCGGATAGCCGTTATCTGCCGGAAGAACACTTTGCCGGACGTCACGCGGTACTGAACGCGATTAGCGTCCATGCGCCGGATCTGCTCCCGCAGCCGGCGGTCAATCCCGATACGCGAAATCGCTGTTGGGACGACAAAAAAGTGGATGCGCACCACGCCATCATTCCTACCGCGCGCAGTTCGTCCATCAACCTGAATGACAACGAAGCGAAAATTTACAACCTGATTGCCCGTCAGTATCTGATGCAATTTTGCGCAGATGCGGTATTCAGGAAGTGCGTCATTGAGCTGGACATCGCCAAAGGCAAGTTTGTCGCCAAAGCGCGTTTTCTGGCGGAAGCCGGATGGCGCACGCTGCTCGGCAACAAAGAGCGCGACGAAGATAATGACGGGACGCCGCTGCCGGTGGTGGCAAAAGATGACGAACTGCTATGCGAAAAAGGCGAAGTAGTTGAACGTCAGACCCAGCCCCCGCGGCACTTTACTGATGCAACTCTGCTGTCAGCGATGACCGGGATTGCGCGATTCGTGCAGGATAAAGATCTGAAAAAGATCCTGCGCGCAACGGATGGTTTAGGTACGGAAGCAACGCGCGCCGGAATTATCGAGCTGCTGTTTAAGCGCGGGTTCCTGGTGAAAAAAGGACGTTATATCCATTCGACCGACGCGGGAAAAGCGCTGTTCCACTCGCTGCCAGAAATGGCGACGCGCCCGGACATGACCGCGCACTGGGAATCTATCCTGACCCAAATCAGCGAAAAGCAGTGTCGCTATCAGGATTTCATGCAGCCGCTGGTGGGGACGCTGTATCAGCTTATCGATCAGGCGCGCAGCACACCGGTACGACGCTTTCGTGGAATTGCCGCGCCGGGCGGTAGTGGTAGCGATAAGAAAAAAAGCGCGCCGCGTAAACGTCCGGCGAAAAAAAGCCCGCCATCTGAAGAGGCGGGCCTGTAAGTTTGTAGGCCTGATAAGCATAGCGCATCAGGCTTAGCCGGATGCGGCACCCGTGCCTAATCCGGCCTGCAGAGACAATATTAAATCACGCCCTGACCCAGCATTGCGTCGGCAACCTTCACGAAGCCCGCGATGTTGGCGCCACGTACGTAGTTGGTCTGCTTGCTTTCGCCGCCGTATTCAACGCAGGCATGGTGAATATCCAGCATGATGTGGTGCAGGCGCGCATCCACTTTCTCCGCTTTCCAGCCCAGACGAGCGGCGTTTTGCGCCATTTCCAGACCGGATGTCGCTACGCCACCGGCGTTGGCGGCTTTACCCGGTGCGAACAGTACGCCCGCTTCGAGGAACAGATCGGTGGCCTCGATAGTAGTCGGCATGTTTGCCCCTTCGGCGACAGCTTTCACGCCGTTGGCGATCAGTACGCGCGCTGCATCGACATCCAGTTCATTCTGAGTGGCGCACGGCAGGGCGATATCGACCGGAACCGACCACGGCTGTTTGCCTTCCAGATAGGTCAGGCCAAACTCACGGGCGTAATCCGCCACGCGACCGTCACGGCTGTCTTTGATCGCGCACAGACGCGCCAGTTTTTCTTTGGTAAATCCACTTTCGTCAACTACGGTACCGCTGGAATCGGAGGCGGTAACTACTCGCGCGCCAAACTCCATGGCTTTCTCTATGGCGAATTGCGCTACGTTGCCGGAGCCAGAAACCGCCACGCGCATGCCTTCAAAGCCCAGACCATGGCGTTTGAGCATTGCTTCGGTGAAGTACACCAGACCGTAGCCGGTGGCTTCCGGGCGGATCAGGCTGCCGCCAAAAGAGAGACCTTTACCGGTAAAGACGCAGGCGCTGTTGTTGGACAGTTTTTTCATCATCCCGGCCATAAAGCCGACTTCACGACCACCCACGCCGATATCGCCCGCCGGGACGTCGGTATCAGGACCTAAATGGCGGAACAGTTCGGTCATCAGTGCCTGGCAGAAACGCATGATTTCACCTTCGCTTTTACCTTTCGGATCGAAATCGCTCCCGCCTTTACCTCCGCCCATTGGCAGCGTGGTGAGGGCGTTCTTAAAGGTCTGCTCGAAACCCAGGAATTTCAGGATCGACAGGTTCACGGAAGGGTGGAAACGCATACCGCCTTTGTACGGGCCAATGGCAGAGCTAAACTGTACGCGCCACGCGCGGTTGACCTGCACCTGATTGCGATCGTCCAGCCAAACTACGCGGAACTGGATCACGCGCTCCGGTTCAACCAGACGTTCCAGCAACGACATCTGACGATAACGCGGGTTCTGCTCAAGAAAGGGCCACAGCGTCGTCATTACCTCACGAACGGCTTGCGCGAACTCGGTTTGATTCGGGTCGCGCTTTTGCACATGGTTGAGAAATGACTCCAGAGAACATGTCTGATCCATAGATATAAGAACCTCTTATGTATTGATATGGTTATATTTTTGATATTTATGTTATGTGTTGTGCAGTTTTTGACTATACCATCAGCAGTGTGACGTGACGCAAGAAAAAATTAACCCCGCTAAGTAAATTAATATTGCGCCGTGGGTCATAACCAAAAGCGATAATGGAAGGTACTAAAGTTTCTGCCGATTTATACCGTTATACTGAGCATAAATGTCAGTTAAAAAGGAAAGACAATGCGCCGTTTAATCATGGCAGGAGCGTTGGTACTGGTGTCCAGCGCGACGCTGGCAAATCAGCTTTATCGCCCGGATGTGCAGGTGAATGTACCGCCGGAAGTGTTCAGTTCCAGCGGTCAGCGGGCACAGCCCTGTAGCCAGTGCTGTATTTATCAGGATCAAAACTACTCAGAAGGGGCGGTGATTAAAGCCGATGGCGTTCTGTTGCAGTGCCAGCGCGATGATAAAACGATCAGCACGAATCCGCTGGTCTGGCGGCGCGTAAAAGGATAAACGCCTCTAACAGCGGGATATCGGCGGGTGCCAGTGGATAACGCAGCGCCTCTTCGGGTGAGCACCAGACGATATCCTGATGTTCAAACGCTCTCAATTCCCCCTGAAAAGACGGTACATGCCAGGCATGCAGGTGAATCAATCGGCCTGAAACCTCGCGTTGATGACTGGCAATGTAGCGCCCCACGACCGCCTCAATGCCCAATTCTTCACGCAGTTCGCGGATCAGCGCCTCGGGCTGACTTTCGCCCGGCTCAACCTTACCCCCGGCAAACTCCCACATGCCTGACTGATCCGCATGCAGCGGACGCTGAGCCAGTAAAATTTTGCCATCACGTTCAATGATAGCGGCGACCACGTCGAGGGTTTTCATCATATTCATCAAGATCTAACAGCAGAAAATGACATACTATCGTTATCTTTGTTTTATCTAAAGTATTCAGGAGCCACCGTTGAACGAACCTCAGTCGTGGGTAAAGCCGTTAACGCGTATCCCTTCCAGTTTAAAACCGCTCGTTGCCACGCAGAAAAAACATTATGGCGATGTGCTGCATCCCACGCGCTGGTGGGGGCGGATGCCGTTTCTGTTCTGGCTGGTGGCGCTGTTTGTCGGGTTTCTGGAGCGTAAAAAGGCGCGCTTAACGCCGGTGATGCGCGCGCTGTTGATGACCCGCGTTTCTAAGGTCTGCCACTGCGCTTTCTGTATTGATGCGAATAGTTTACGGCTGGCAGAACGCTGTGGCGCGCTGGATAAAGTCATGCAGGTTGCCAACTGGCAAGATTCGACGCTGTTTAGCGCTGAAGAACGCGTAGCGCTGGCCTATGCCGATGCGGTTACCGCAACGCCTCCACAGGTTGACGATGCGCTGAAAGTGCAGATGAAGCAGCATTTTACCGATGATACCATTACGGAAATGACCGCGCTGATTGCGTTTCAAAATCTCTCGGCGCGTTTTAATGCCGCTCTCGATATTCCCTCGCAGGGACTGTGCGACAGTTTTAAAGGACGCCCGCATGCTTGACCGCCATCTTCATCCACGATTAAAACCGCTGTTGCATCGGTGCGTAGGTATTATTGATAAACCGGCGATTACCCCGGACGGACTTACGCTGGTCGGATTTGCCATTGGCGTGCTGGCGTTGCCATTTCTGGCGTTAGGCTGGTATCTGGCGGCGCTGGTGGCCATTGTGCTCAATCGGTTGTTTGACGGGCTGGATGGGGCGCTGGCGCGGCGCAGAGGACTAACCGACGCGGGCGGATTTCTCGATATTTCGCTCGATTTTTTGTTTTACGCCCTTGTGCCGTTTGGCTTTATTCTTGCCGCTCCGGCGCAAAATGCGCTGGCAGGCAGTTGGCTGTTGTTCGCGTTTATTGGCACCGGTAGCAGCTTTCTGGCCTTCGCCGCACTGGCAGCGAAACATCAGATTGATAACCCCGGTTATGCGCATAAATCGTTTTATTATCTGGGCGGGTTGACCGAAGGAACTGAGACAATTTTGCTGTTTGTGTTGGGGTGTCTGTTCCCGGACTATTTTGCCGTGCTGGCGTGGGTCTTTGGCGCGTTGTGCTGGATGACAACGTTCACCCGGATCTGGAGCGGATATCTGACGCTGAAAACCGTTCAGCGTCAGGTGTAAGGTAATGCGTTGCCGGATGCGCTTCGCTTATCCGGCCTACAACGATGATATATCCAGGCTGGGTAAAGCGTTCTCGCCGCATCCGGCAATAATGCCAGTCTTACTTGCTGGCGTCCGGACCCCGTTCACCGCTGGCGACCGGGTTTTTCGGATTGCTGCTCCACTCGTACCAGCCACCATCGTAAACAGAGACGTTTTTCCAGCCCATTGCGCGGGCATACATAAACGTTTCTGAAGCACGCCAGCCGGTACCGCAATAGAAAGAGACCTGTTGATTCGGCAGGATATTCCATTGCTTCCACATGGCGGCGATGTCATCCGCGCTGCGCATGGTGCCATCCGGGTTATGGAAATCTTCCATGTGGGTAGAGTCGCTGCCCGCGTGGCCCCAACGCGCGCCTGCGATCTCGCCTTTTGGCTTAATGTAGCTGTAGCCGCTGGTAGTACCGACAAATTCTGGCCATGAACGAATGCTTACCAAAGACGCATCCTGGCGATGCAGCAGACCGCGAGCCTGTTCCGTATCGAGCATCAGCTGCGGCTGGGCAGGGATTTTTACGCCGAAATCAGGTTCTGGTTTCACCGTTGGCGGAGTGCCGCGTTCGACCGGTAAACCTGAGTCGGACCAGGTTTGCCAACCGCCGTCGAGCAGACGAACGTCTTTCACGCCTGCGTACAACATAATTTGTGCCACGCGTGCGGCGGCATAGACATCGCGGCCGTATAAAATTACCGTGGTGTCGTGGCGGATACCGTGTTTCGCCAGCATCGCTTTAAGCTGCTCATCGGAAACTTTATTCCACAGCGGTTCGCTTTCAACTTCATTGGTATCAATGTAGCCCGCGCCGGGGATGTGGCTGAGCAGATACAACTTCGGCGCGCCCCAGGCGGCTTCAATCACTTTCCAGTCACCCGCCGGTTTGGCAGTCACGTCTTTACCCTGCTGAAGATTGTGCAGCCACTGTGGGTAGACCAACTGTTCGAAGTGCGGCAGACGTTGCAGACGCGCAGGATCTGTCAGCGCATCGCTGAGGGTTGAAATCTGGTTAAAGCCAACTTTTTGCAGACGGGATTTAACGGCCTGCATGTCGTTATCACTGCCATACAGCGCCACCGGAGCGTCGGTCTTAAGTTGATGTGACTTAACCCAGGCGCTGAGTTGTTCATCATTCATCTTGTCGAGCCAGGCGGCAGACAGGTTCAGTGCGGAAGGTTCGTGTCCTGAAGGACCATTGAGCGATTGTGGCCAGCCGTTGTAAAAAGCGCTCTGACGGGTATCGATCGCCGCGCCTTGCTTTTGCTGTAACTGGTTGAGGGTGAGCGTCTGTGCTGTTTCAGCAGCCCAGGAAGAAGCGCAAGCGAGCCCTAAAGCCAGTGCCAGCGCGGTCATTTGAGAAACACGTTTCATCGAATAGCCCGACGTTGAAAAAAAGAAGACGACATTCTGTGCCGCCAGTTACGTAAAAACCTTGCGTTAACGCAGCATATCGCCACATTCACGCCCAGTTTTCCATCTGAAATACGCGGCCTGCAGGCGGTACGTCCTGCGCGTCATGTGTCACCTGTACCACCGGGATCCCCAATTTACACACCTCGGTGAAGACCCATTGGCGAAAGTTATCGCGTAGCGACGCATCCAGCCTGCTAAAGGGTTCATCAAGTAACAGCGCCTGGGGCTGCGCCAGCAGCGCGCGGAGCAGGGCGACCCGCGAACGCTGCCCACCGGAGAGCGAAGCCGGATCGCGTGAATAAAATCCTGCCAGGTCCGCGCGTGCGAGGGCGCTTTCTACCTCATGACGCCTGGCAGGACCTTGCAGTCTGGCGGGTAAGGCTAGCAGTAAATTCTGCCCAACGCTGAAATGGTCAAACAGCAGCGCATCCTGGAACAAAATGCCAATCTGGCGCTGCGTGGTAGGTAACGTATCGATGCGTCGTTCATTAAGCCAAAGTTCGCCTGAGGACTGGAACTGGGGAGATAACGCCCCGATCATCCATGAAAACAGCGAAGATTTCCCGCTGCCGGAAGGTCCCATAATTGTGACAATGTCACTTTTGTTAACCTGAAAATTAACGTCTTTCATCAGCGCTTTCGCGCCCTGGTACAACGAAACGCCTCGTATGGTAAGCATTAGCGGAGTCCTTGTCGAAAGCGGCCGATCCACGCGGCGAGAAAGGCTGCAAGTGCGAAAACGAGCAGTGGTAAAAGCAGCTGCCACAACGCTTGTGTTGCCAGAATCGTACTGCTACCGCCGCTGCTTAATGCCACCGCTTCGGTGGTTAACGTGGGATAGCGTCCGGCACCTAGCCACAGCGTTGGCATATACTGGGCGATACTAACCGAGAAGCCAACCGCGAAGGCAATCAATGCCGGGCGCGCCAGCTGCGGGCATTTCACCAGCCAGAATATCCGCCCCCGCGTCCAGCCCAGGGTTTGCGCAATCAAAATTAATCGTGGGTCAATGCGCTGCCACGCCGGTTTAAGCACAAATAGCATCCAGGGCATCACCCACAGCAGGTGGCCCCAGATAATGGTCGTCATCAGTCCATCTTGTTCGGCATATAACGCCAGCAGATATTGTCCGGTTACCAGCGGTAGCGCAGGCAAAATGAGCGGTAGCCAGACCCAGCGGTGTCCGGTTTGTGGACCCCATTCCAGCCAGGCAAAAAGTATCAGAAGCGCCAGCACGCTGGAAAGGAGCCCCAGTTGCAGGCTATTGCTGAGCGCCTCGTTGTTTAGCGAGGAATAGCTGGCGATAAGCGCCAGTACCAGCGCGCATACCACACAGCTGACGGGCAAAATCTGTACCAGCGGGCGTACGATTGTCATAGATGAAAAATGCTGGCGTTCACCGTTTACTGCCGGAATAGTATGTCGCCAGGCACGCCAGAGCAGATAACCCACCAGCGCGATAACTAGGAGCAACAGCACCAGCAACAGACTGGCAAGTGCGCCTTTCGCCTGCTGTTCGACGTCGCCCTGACTGAGCCACTGCCAGCTCAATACGGCAAGCGTTGGCGGATTGCCGGGACCAAGAACGATTGCCACATCAACAACGGAGAGTGACCAGGCAACAATCGCCAGCATAGCTTTACCTAATGCCGGGCCGATAGCGGGCAGAACCAGCCAGTTCAGGCATTGCAGTCGGCTGTAACCCAGCGAATCCAATACGATAACCTGCTGAGAAAGTTGTTTTTCACTCAGCAGGGCCGAGAGAATCCATAACAAAAAAGCGCTCTCTTTCACCGCCAGCGTTACGCCAAGTCCAATGCCGTAGCGGTCCGGCTGTGGGCTGAGGAACGGGAGCCATTGCCAGAGCAGGCCGCCTTCAGCAAAAACCAACAGCACGCTCGTGGCGAAGGCAAAGTGCGGAATTGCCAGCAGCCACGGAAGACGCGTATACAGACGTACCCAGCCTGCGCCGGGCCACAAGGCGAGGATCGCCAGCAGCGCGATAATCAGCGCGCCCCCAGCCGCGAGGCCGACGGAAACCAGCGTTGCCAGTAACGCCTGCGGGAGTTGAGGATCGGCAAAGAGCGCCAGCCAGTGTGTGGTACTAAGCGCCGGTGTTATCAGAGACCATGCCGCTGGCGCCAACGGCAGATAAACTGCCGCCATGATGGCCCAGAGTAGCAGAATTAATGCGTACCGTAGCGGCGTAGCCATTCTTGTTCCAGAGCGTTTACCCAGGCTGCATGAGGTTCTGGCAACACGGCAGGGAGCCCCTGTGGGATCCGCGCCAGCAGCGCATCACGCTGTTCGTCAGGCAATTTTTGTGGATCAAGCACCGAAGGATCTCCCCAGACAGCCGGGTCAGCTTTGCGCAGTTGTGCTTCAGGAGAAAGCAGGAAGTTTGCCACGACTTTTGCTCCGGCACTGGCGTGGGCATTCGCCGGAATGGCCACAAAGTGCACGTTGCCGAGCATGCCCTGTGAGAAACCAAAACTGTAGCTGCTTTTAGGTAATTCGCCGCTCGCCACTTTTTGCTGCGCGTGGGCAGGGTTAAAGGTCAATGATAAACGCAGGGTACCGCTATTGAGAAGTGAATCCATTCGTGCTGGCGTGGGCGGAAAATCTTTGCCTTCACGCCAAAGTACAGGATGCAAGGTATCAAGATACTGCCACAATGGCGCGGTAACTTCGGCGAATGTCGCTGCATCTGGCGCAACTTTCAATGCCTGTGGTTTGGTGGTGAGCGAAATTAGCAACTGCTCAAGAAAAGCAGTTCCGGTAAAGTCTGGCGGGCGTGGATAGGTCACCGTGCCAGGGTGCGCCTGCGCAAATTCAAGAAGTGCCTGCGGAGATAACGGCGGCTGCGCGGTGAGATCGCGCCGGGCAATAAAGGTGAGTTGGGCACCGCCCCACGGTGATTCAGCCCCCTCTGTTGGAACGGAGAAATCTTCGGTCACCGGTTTTTGTGTATCAACATAGCGCCAGTTAGGCAGCGATTGTGCCCACTGGGTTTGCAGCAGCCCGGCTTCTTTTAGCGTACGGAAGTTTTCGCCGTTAACCCACAGTAAATCGACAGAGCCGCCGGTTTTTCGCCCGGATGCCGCTTCCGTCTGGATGCGTTTTACGGCATCGGCGGCGTCTGCCAGGCGCACGATTTTCAGGTTAATGTCGTAGTGCGTTTTCATCTCGCCGCTAACCCAGTCGAGATACTGGTTAACTGCATTGTCACCACCCCAGGCGTTGAACCACACCGTTTGACCACGGGCGTCATTTTTGATTTGTTGCCAGCTGGCGTCCTGGGCAAACGTCGCCAGCGGGCAGAGCAACAAACTCAGACACAATAAGCAGTAACGCATAATATCTCCATGGCTAAAAATAGGGGAAGGTCTCAGTTTTTTTTCCGTTGGCGCTCAAGATAAAGGCTTCTCGCCACCGATATCACCACGCTTAGGGCAAACAGGACAAACAGACCCGTCACAAACCAAAATGTGCCACCGGTTAACAGGCTTCCCGCCCATGAGTAGATGATAGTGGCGGGTAACTGTCCGATGCCTGTGGCGATGAAAAAATGGCGAAAACGAATTGAGGTCAGGCCTGCCGCGTAGCTTACCGGGTCGAACGGCACAAAAGGTAACAGGCGGCAGACCAGAATAGTGTGCTTACCATAGCGCTCGAAAAAAGCGTCAATATTGTTCAGCACCGTTTTTCCGGTCAGCTTTTCTACCGCACCGCGACCTAAAATGCGGGCAATAAAAAAGCACAGCGCCGCACCTGCCATTGCGCTGCTCCAGGATAGTACGCCGCCCCAAAATGCGCCAAACAGCGAGGCATTGGCAAACGTGATCACAAACGCAGGAAGCGGTGCAACGATGGCCTGTAAGATCATCAGGAAGAACGACACCACCGCCGCCTGGGTTCCATAAGAACGAATAAAGTTCTCAAGAGCATGCTGATCGAGTGTGGTAAATGCTGCCAGGCTGCCGTGGAGAAAATCACTCACGCCAGGTATCCATGCCCATGCCATTAGCCCGAGCAATATCAGAGCAATCAAACCCGCCCGGTAATAGCGAGCCAGCCGCGCTTTATTCCGTTTTATCATTTACCCGTACACTCATGGTTGGCTGACGGATCGATGTGCTTATATCGGGCCCAGGCTTTGGCTGCCTGAACGAGGGCGAATAACGCCAGCCCTGCCACGCTGAGCTTACCGATGAATACCAGGGTAATGCCTTCGCTGGCGAGTTCATGCGACATCAGCGTATAGATAAAGATGCCGGGTAAGGTGGTAAGTGCCGATATTACGGTAAATGACCAGAACGGAATGGCCGTCAGCCCATAGGCGTAATTTTGAATATTATAGGGGAACAGCGGAACGAGCCGGGTCAGGATTAGAAAGTCTACTCCGCTATGGGCAATGCCTTTTTCGATAGCCTGAAACGTTGCCGTGTGCCCAACGTATTTCAGTAGTAGATCCCGTCCAAGCCATCGAGCCAGCAAAAACGACAGCGCTGAGGCCACGGTTGCTGCCACTAACGAGATAAGCGTCCCTGCCACGGGGCCAAACAGCACACCGCCGACGATCACCAGGATGCTGCCTGGGATCAGACACAGCGCAGCAACAATAAACAGCAGGATATAAAGCGTATAGCCGAACATACCGCTTTGGCGGATGACGTCTTGTAAATGATGGAAATTGGTTATCAGGTCGGTCAGACCATAATGATGGAAAACTCCCGCCAGAACGCAGAACAGGACCGCGACAATCAGCAGCCGGTATTCTGCTTTATGCGAACTTCTTTTTCATGGGGGTTCTCCTGTAAAACCGAGTGCAATAGAGCATTTTCGTCAGCGAAAAGCGCGCGCGAAGATATAATAAATTCCCGGCCGTAACAATGTATTACCGTCACTTTATTGATTTTGCACAGAATAAACAGACTCTCCAGGCCGGGCCTGGAGAGTAAAAAGACGCAGAAGGTCAGACGCGGAATTTAGCCCATACAGGCGCATGGTCGGACGGTTTTTCCATGCTGCGAATTTCATAGTCGATGCCGGTTTCTTCGCAGCGTTCCGCCAATGGGTTGCTCGCCAGCAGCAGGTCGATACGCAGGCCACGGTTATCGTCAAAGCCTTTTGAGCGATAATCAAACCACGAGAACTGGTCATTCTTTTCAGGATTTGCGTGACGGTAAGTATCCACCAGACCCCAGCCCAGCAGGCGTTCCATCCACTCACGCTCCTCCGGCAGGAAGGAACATTTACCGGTACGCAGCCAGCGTTTACGGTTTTCTTCGCCGATGCCGATATCGAGATCGGTTGGGCTGATATTCATATCGCCCATAATCAATACCGGATTGTCGCGTTTCAGTTCAGTCTCCAGATAGTTTTGCAGGTTCTGATAAAATGCGGCTTTGGCCGGGAATTTGGTTTCATGGTCACGGCTTTCGCCCTGCGGGAAATAGCCGTTGATCACCGTGATGCTGCCCAGAGGGGACGGAATTTCTGCCATGATGATCCGACGCTGCGCTTCTTCGTCATCGCCTGGGAAGCCACGACGTACCGCAATTGGCGTTTCTTTCGTTAACAGCGCCACGCCGTAATGACCTTTCTGGCCGTGATAAAAGACGTTGTAACCGAGCTTTGCTACCTCTTCGAGAGGGAACATATCGTCGTGGACTTTTGTCTCCTGTAAGCCAATAACATCCGGTTGGTGTTTTTCGACAATGGCTGTCAGTTGATGGGGACGGGCACGCAGGCCGTTGATATTAAAAGAGACAAATTTCATAGTCGCTGCCACTTTGCAAGATGAATAGTGCAAGGATGGTAGCAGAATTTCTGCAGCCTGACTGCTTCTTGTCACCTGATTCCAACAATGATTGCTAATGGTGTTAACGATGGAGCAAAAACTGCACCGTTTTGGCGCGAAGCGCGTCGGAATGGAGCAATAATTTCCGAAAAATTTCGTATACGATCACAATTCCAGAATTATATTTGGCGACTGAATAAAACTGCGTTTTTTCCTCTGTTTAATCGCCTGATGCGCAAACATATTCACTTTATATGCACATGCAGTGAATATCGCCACGTTGTAACCTGTTGATATTTCGTCATCGACCTCCGTTTATGCACTTTTTTCGCTGGCTGGCACGAACCCTGCAATCTACATTTACACCGCAAACACTATATTTATTAACATATAAATAACCTTTTATTTACCGTTGAGGTCGCTATGTCTCTGTCAATTACGCGTGAAAATTTTGATGAATGGATGATGCCCGTATATGCTCCGGCCCCTTTTATTCCGGTGCGGGGTGAAGGTTCACGTCTGTGGGATCAGCAGGGTAAAGAGTATATCGATTTCGCGGGAGGCATTGCGGTTAACGCGCTGGGTCACGCCCACCCGGCATTGCGCGAGGCATTAAACGACCAGGCGAGCAAATTCTGGCATACGGGAAATGGCTACACCAACGAGCCGGTACTGCGTCTGGCGAAAAAGCTGATTGACGCCACCTTCGCCGAGCGCATTTTCTTCTGTAACTCCGGCGCAGAAGCCAACGAAGCGGCACTAAAACTGGCGCGTAAATATGCCCACGATCGTTTTGGCAGTCAGAAGAGCGGGATTGTAGCGTTTAAAAATGCTTTCCATGGACGCACGCTGTTTACCGTCAGCGCCGGAGGACAGCCTGCCTACTCACAGGATTTCGCGCCGCTGCCGCCGGATATCCGTCATGCCGTATACAACGATCTCGATTCTGCCAGCCAACTGATTGATGACACCACTTGTGCGGTTATCGTGGAGCCTGTGCAGGGTGAAGGCGGTGTGGTACCGGCAACAAAAGCCTTTTTGCAGGGGCTACGTGAGTTATGCGATCGCCATAATGCGCTGCTGATTTTTGATGAAGTTCAGACCGGCGTTGGCCGTACCGGGGAACTGTATGCCTATATGCACTACGGCGTGACGCCGGATCTTCTGACGACAGCAAAAGCGCTGGGCGGTGGTTTCCCCATCGGCGCACTGCTGGCGACAGAGCGTTGCGCCAGCGTGATGACGGTTGGCACACACGGTACAACGTACGGCGGAAACCCGCTGGCTACGGCGGTGGCAGGTAAATTGCTGGAAATTGTGAATACACCGGAAGTGCTCAACGGAGTAAAACAGCGCCACGACTGGTTTGTGGAGCGTATAAACGCCATTAACGAACGTTTTGGACTGTTTAGTGAAATTCGTGGACTCGGACTGCTGATCGGCTGCGTGCTGAACGCGGAATTTGCCGGGAAAGCGAAACTCATCTCGCAAGAAGCGGCTGTTGCCGGGGTGATGGTACTGATCGCTGGCGCTAACGTGGTGCGTTTTGCGCCAGCGCTCAACGTCAGCGAAGAAGAAGTCGCTACCGGACTGGATCGCTTTGCGCTGGCCTGCGAACGCATTAAAGCAGGAGGTTCATCATGATGGTGATTCGTCCCATTGAACGCGCGGATATCACCGCGTTGATGCAGCTTGCCAGTAAGACCGGCGGCGGGTTGACCTCGCTACCGGCGAATGAAGCTACGCTGATGGCGCGTATCGAACGTTCACTCCAAACCTGGCACGGTGAGTTGCCAAAAAGTGAGCAGGGATATGTGTTTGTGCTTGAAGACAGCGCCAGCGGAACCGTGGCGGGAATTTGCGCCATCGAGGTGGCGGTGGGGCTTAACGATCCCTGGTACAACTATCGGGTTGGTACCCTGGTCCACGCCTCGAAAGAGCTGAACGTGTACAACGCGCTGCCGACACTGTTTCTGAGTAACGATCACACGGGTAGCAGTGAGCTTTGCACTCTGTTTCTCGATCCGGACTGGCGTAAAGAGGGCAACGGCTATTTGCTGTCAAAATCGCGCTTTATGTTTATGGCGGCCTTTCGCGACCGATTCAATGAGAAGGTCGTGGCCGAGATGCGCGGCGTGATCGATGAGCATGGCTACTCTCCGTTCTGGCAAAGCCTCGGCAAACGATTTTTCTCAATGGAGTTCAGCCGGGCGGATTTTCTCTGCGGGACAGGACAGAAAGCCTTTATTGCTGAACTGATGCCCAAGCATCCTATTTATACCCATTTTCTGTCTGATGAAGCGCAAGGCGTGATTGGTCAGGTGCATCCGCAAACGGCCCCGGCGCGGGCGGTGCTGGAGAAAGAAGGATTTCGCTACCGCAACTATGTCGATATTTTCGACGGCGGGCCAACGCTGGAATGTGATATCGACCGGGTTCGGGCTATTCGTAAAAGCAGGCTGGTGGAAGTGGCGGAAGGTCAGCCAGCAACCGGCGATTATCCGGCCTGTCTGGTTGCCAATGAAAACTATCAAAATTTCCGCGTCATGCTGGTTCGCGCAGACCCGGATACCCAACGTCTGGTACTGACGGCGGCGCAACTGGATGCCCTGAAATGCCACGCGGGCGACCATGTACGTTTTGTACGTCTTTGTGCAGAGGAGAAAACAGCATGACACTATGGATAAACGGTGACTGGGTGACGGGTCTGGGCGAGCGTCGGGTGAAAACCAACCCGGTAAGCGGTGATGTGCTGTGGCACGGTAATGATGCAGATGCAATGCAGGTGACGCAAGCGTGCCAGGCCGCACGCGCAGCCTTTGCCGGTTGGGCTAAACAGCCTTTCAGCGCACGCCAGACTATTGTTGAAAAGTTTGCTTTATTGCTGGAAAGCAATAAAGCCGAGCTAACTCAGATTATCGCCAAGGAAACCGGAAAACCTCATTGGGAAGCCGCGACTGAACTGACGGCGATGATCAATAAAATCGCCATCTCCGTCAAAGCTTATCACGCCCGTACCGGTGAGCAGCACAGCGAACTACCGGATGGTGCGGCAACGTTGCGCCATCGCCCACACGGCGTGCTGGCGGTTTTTGGTCCGTATAACTTCCCCGGACATTTACCAAATGGTCATATTGTTCCGGCATTGCTGGCAGGCAATACGTTGATTTTCAAACCCAGCGAGTTGACGCCGTGGACCGGTGAAGCAGTAATAAAACTGTGGGAGCAGGCGGGGTTGCCGCCGGGCGTGCTGAATCTGGTGCAGGGCGGACGTGAAACGGGGCAGGCGCTGAGTGCGCTGGAAGACCTCGATGGCCTGCTGTTTACCGGCAGTGCGAATACCGGTTATCAGCTGCATAAGCAGTTATCCGGCCAGCCGGAAAAAATCCTTGCCCTGGAGATGGGGGGCAACAACCCGCTGATTATTGAGAATCCGGAGGATATTGATGCCGCGGTGCATCTGACTATTCAATCCGCATTTGTCACCGCCGGACAGCGCTGTACCTGTGCCCGCCGCCTGCTCGTAAAAAAAGGCGCGCAGGGTGATGCGTTCCTGACGCGTCTGGTGGAGGTTAGTCAGCGTTTAGTGCCCGGCAACTGGGATGCACAACCGCAGCCATTTATGGGTGGACTGATTTCCGAACAGGCCGCGCAGCACGTCTATGATGCCTGGCAGCGTCTGGCGTCGTTGGGCGGCCGTACGTTGTTAGCGCCACGTCTGGTAAATGCCGGAACGTCACTGCTGACCCCTGGAATCATCGAACTGACCGGGGCGGGGAACGTACCTGATGAAGAGGTTTTCGGTCCGCTGCTCGGCGTCTGGCGTTATGACAGCTTTGATGATGCGATTCGTCTGGCGAACAACACCCGCTTTGGATTGTCGTGTGGGTTAGTTTCGCCCGATCGCGGCCAGTTTGAACAGCTACTGTTGGAGGCGCGGGCAGGGATCGTCAACTGGAATAAGCCGTTAACCGGCGCTGCGAGTACCGCACCGTTTGGCGGTGTAGGCGCTTCCGGGAACCATCGCGCCAGCGCGTGGTATGCCGCAGATTATTGCGCCTGGCCGATGGCAAGTCTGGAATCCCCGGCCTTAACGCTGCCATCGGCGCTTAGCCCCGGACTGGATTTTTCTCGCGAGGATAAGCTATGAAAGCCCGTGAGGTAAATTTTGATGGTCTGGTGGGGCTAACTCACCACTATGCTGGATTGTCATTTGGTAATGAGGCCTCAACCAAACATCGATTTCAGGTGTCGAACCCGCGTCTGGCGGCAAAGCAAGGTCTGCTAAAGATGAAAGCGCTGGCGGATGCGGGATTTCCTCAGGCGGTGATCCCGCCCCACGAGCGGCCTTATATTCCGGTTCTGCGTCAGTTGGGTTTTAGCGGCAGTGACGAACAGGTGCTGGATAAAGTGGCGCGTCAGGCGCCTCACTGGCTCTCCAGTGCCAGCTCCGCATCGCCTATGTGGGTAGCGAATGCGGCAACGGTTTGCCCATCGGCAGACTCGCTGGACGGGAAAGTGCATCTGACGGTGGCGAATCTGAATAATAAGTTCCACCGTTCACTGGAAGCGCCTACTACCGAGGCATTGTTACGGGCGATTTTCCGTGATGAGAATAGCTTTGCGGTCCACGGTGCGTTACCCCAGGTTGCGCTTTTTGGCGATGAAGGGGCGGCAAACCATAACCGCCTCGGTGGAGATTACGGTGACCCCGGCGTACAGCTGTTTGTTTACGGTCGTGAAGAAGGCAATGCATCCCAACCGAAGCGCTATCCGGCAAGGCAATCCCGTGAGGCCAGCGAGGCGGTCGCGCGACTGAATCAGGTCAACCCGCATCAGCGCATTTTTGCTCAGCAAAACCCGGACGTTATCGATCTTGGCGTGTTCCATAACGATGTGATTGCGGTGTCGAATCGCCAGGTGCTTTTTTGTCATCAGCAGGCGTTTGTCAGACAGCAGGCATTGTTAGAGCAGTTGCGCAGCCAGGTAGCAGGTTTTACCCCGCTGGAAGTCCCGACAGCGGAAGTGTCGGTGCAGGATGCCGTGACCACTTATCTGTTTAACAGTCAGTTGCTGAGTCGTAGTGACGGTTCGATGATGCTGGTCCTGCCGCAGGAGTGTCGGGAGCATGCTGGCGTGTGGCGGTATTTGAACCGGCTTCTCGAGGAAGACAATCCGATCGATGACCTGCGGGTATTCGATCTGCGTGAAAGTATGTCCAACGGCGGTGGTCCGGCATGCTTGCGCCTGAGAGTGGTGCTCACTCCGCAGGAACAGCAGGCGGTGAATCCGGCGGTTATCATGAACGACACGCTGTTTAACACGTTGAATAACTGGGTTGACCGTTACTATCGCGATCGTCTTACCGCTGCCGACCTTGCCGACCCACAGCTGTTGCGCGAGGGGCGTGAAGCGCTGGATACGCTGACGCAATTGCTCAAACTCGGCTCAGTGTATCCTTTCCAGCAGGAGGGGATACACCATGGATAACTTTCTGGCTATTACGCTCGCAGGCGCCACTCCAGAGAAAACGCAAGGAACCACTCATGGTTTTGACTGGCAGTGGATCGGTCACGGAATTCTGGAACTGACGCCGCTTGCACCCGTTGAACATTCTCTGGTGCTGTCTGCGGGGATCCATGGCAATGAAACAGCGCCGGTAGAGATACTCGATTCATTGCTTTCCAGGCTGTTTAGCGGCGAGCTGACACTGACATGGCGGCTGCTGGTGATTCTGGGAAACCCGCAGGCGCTGGCTGCGGGAAAACGGTATTGTCATAGCGACCTGAATCGTATGTTTGGCGGTCGGTGGCAGATTTTTACCGCAAGTGAAGAAACGCACCGAGCCCATGAGCTTGAGCTGTGTCTGGAAGATTTTTATTCACGGGCGAAAGAGCCAACACGCTGGCATCTGGATCTGCACACCGCGATCCGCGGTTCACAGCATCTGCGCTTTGGCGTATTGCCACAACGCAACGTTGCCTGGGACGAGGATTTTCTTGAATGGCTGGGAGATGCGGGACTGGAAGCGCTGGTTTTCCATCAGACGCCTGGCGGCACGTTCACCCATTTTAGTGGTGAATATTTTGGTGCGTTGGCCTGTACGTTGGAACTGGGTAAAGCGCTGCCGTTCGGGCAAAACGATCTCACCCAGTTTGCGCAAACGGCAGACGCACTGGAGAAACTGCTGCGGGGTGAGCGGGTGCCGACGAGAGAAATATCCCCGCTGCGTTATCGCGTGGTGTCGCAAATCACGCGTCGTAGCGACGATTTCATTCTCCACATGGATAACCAGACGCTAAACTTTACCCCCTTTAAAGAAGGCACCTTGCTGGCGCAGGACGGAGATGAACGTTTTATCGTCACCCATGATGTTGAATACGTTCTCTTTCCCAACCCTAACGTGGCCTGTGGTTTACGTGCCGGATTGATGCTCGAAAAGTTGTGATCAATATATTCGCCCTGCAGGTTTATCCTTTAGGGCTTATTTTTGCGTGCTGTTTTTATTTATTACGGATTATTCCTGGTGAATTGCTTTCTTAATAATCAGGGTTCAGGTATAGTTCTCCATAATCCTTTCAAAATCATCCTGTTGTAATTTTTTATTGCAACTCTGCGCAATTTATTCTTTTTTTCTTCATAATTGATGAAAGTTTGTTTTTTACACTTTCACTGTTTTACCGTTGCTCTGATTAATTGACGCTTAAGCCGGTAAAGTTAATCTCGTCAACACGACATCACATTGCATAAGAGTCGCATGAGTGTCGTAAAAATAACTGAAAGAAAGGATAAAAATTATGCGTAAACTGACTGCTCTGGTTGTTGCCTCTACTCTGGCGCTGGGTGCTGCGAACCTGGCTCATGCTGCTGACACTACAACAGCTGCACCAGCGGATGCCAAACCGATGATGCACCACAACGGCAAGTTCGCCCCGCATCACGACATGATGTTCAAAGACCTTAATCTGACCGACGCGCAGAAACAGCAGATTCGCGAAATCATGAAAGGCCAGCGCGATCAGATGAAACGTCCGCCGCTGGAAGAACGCCGTGCAATGCACGATATCATCGCCAGCGATAGCTTCGATAAAGCGAAAGCCGAAGCGCAGATTGCGAAGATGGAAGAACAGCGCAAAGCCAACATGCTGGCGCATATGGAAACCCAGAACAAAATTTACAACATTCTTACCCCGGAACAGAAAAAGCAGTTTAATGCCAATTTTGAGAAGCGTCTGACAGAACGTGCAGCGCAGAAAGGTAAAATGCCAGAAGCTGCCGAGTAATCGATCAGCGTCTACACTAAATCATTCACACTGTGTCGCGCTGATTGCCGCACAGTGTGAAACCAAACTCAAGACCGCCGCTCTTGTCCACAACACGTATAACGATGTGGGCAGGATCGGCGGTTTTTTCATTTCTGCCTATTGCACCGGACGCACGACACGCTATTCTCCTGAAGCCCGCGAAAATTCTATCTGGATCAGCGCGTTATTCTTTTTTGCAAAATGCCGGGTTCATCGCTAAGGCAAATCAACTCTGCTGCCGATAACAATAATCTGCAGGGTGAACATAATAATGATGATTTATGGCTGTCTGTTTACGGCAGGCTGCCATGCTGCTCCTTTCTGGAGGGATGATGGAATACTTTGATATCCGCAAAATGCCGGTTAATCTCTGGCGGAATGGTGCGGGAGAAACGCGTGAGATTTGCTGTTTTCCGCCAGCAACACGAGATTTTCACTGGCGGGCGAGTATCGCCTCCATTGCAGCAAACGGTGAATTTTCACTTTTCCCGGGTGTAGAGCGCGTGATTACGCTGCTGGAGGGAGGGGAAGTCACTCTGGAAGAAGCGAACATCTTTACGCATACCCTGAAACAGCATCAACCTTTTACCTTTGCCGGTGACAAGGTGGTAAAAGCAAAGCTGACGGAAGGGCAGATGTCGATGGATTTTAATATCATGACCCGACGAGATGTTTGCCAGGCAAAAGTCAGAGTGGCCGATCGCACCTTTACGACCTTTGGTTCACGCGGCGGCGTGGTGTTTGTTATCAGTGGTGCATGGCAACTGGGTGATAAACTGCTAACGGCCGACCAGGGTGCGAGCTGGCATGACGGCAAACACACATTACGACTGCTGGAACGCGAGGGAAAATTGCTGTTCAGCGAGATTAACTGGATGCCGGGGCATTCTCCGGATGCAGTTCAATAATGTCATATTGACCAGACAGAACAGGCCGGCAGAGAATTTTGTAGCCATCATGGTCAAAGCCTGCTGGCATACGCGCCAGGGTAGTCGCTTCATCCAGCGTTGAAACGGCTCCCAGCCACAGCCAGTTGTTGATGATATGGTACTGTGTCATTTCGGCACCGGTTTCTTGCAAGGCAATGGCATTGCTCCATGGCCAGCAAATCACTCTCACTCTTTCCAGCGCCTCTAGCAGGCGCGAGTGATGCGCTTCATGACTCTCTTTCCCGCAGCACGCTCCGGCGCAGCGTTTAAGCGCGGAGCGAAAACAGGCACGCCCGCGACTCAGGGGTTCCAGCCCCAACAGGCCGTAGCACAGCTGCTGTTCATCCGCGAGGTTTTGCAACGCTTGTAGCGCTGCGCGACGATGGGCAAACAGGCCAAACAGATTGGGTGCATGGGAGAAATCAATATTTCGTGCGTAGACAACCTGAACAGTTCGGTCGGTAAGCTGCAAGGCGCAAAGCTGACGATTGCGCCGCAGTCGTTTATTAAACAACGGCTGTTGTTCTTTGATCAACCGCGCTTCCAGCAGCAGGGCACCAATTTCTCCCGCCGTACAAATCCAGCTAATGCGTTTGGCCTGACGCAGCATTGCCGCTTCGTCCGCGGTACGCAGGTGTGCCAGCACGCGGCTGCGAATATTGACGCTTTTACCAATATAGAGCGGCATAGTGTCGCTTTCACTGTGAAACAGATAGACGCCTGGTGCGGTGGGAAGCGCACTCAAAAATGGACGCAGGTGTTCTGGATATTCATAGATTGCCGCTGCCTCAAATGTCAGGCGTGGGGCTGATTGACGCCGTACCACTTCTCACTCCGGATGCTGGTTATTCATCCAGTGTAGCAGTTTGAAACCGATTAAAAAAGCGGCATCAGACCAGGGGGAGGGGCCGGACAGCGGTGATCCCCGTGCTATCCGGCGATATGTGATTAAAAAAATTACGCTTTTTTCCAGAAGTCATCAAACACCGTGATCGGTGTGCGACGTTTGTGCTCGGTCTTCAGATACCAGCCTTCAATTTTTTTCGCGATGTCGGCAGCCAGCGTTTTTCCTTCCAGATAATCGTCGATGTTGTCATAGGTGACGCCTAATGCGGCTTCATCCGGCAGAGAAGGGCGATCGTCTTCGAGGTCGGCGGTTGGCGCTTTCTTATATAAATGTTCCGGGCAACCCAGCGCGGCAAGCAGCTGCTTACCCTGACGCTTGTTCAGGCGGAAAATAGGGTTAATGTCAGTACCGCCATCGCCGTATTTGGTGAAAAATCCGGTGATGGCTTCTGCTGCATGATCGGTACCCACGACAACACCGCTGGTCATTCCGGCGATACTGTACTGGGCCTTCATACGTTCACGGGCTTTTTCATTGCCACGGACAAAATCGCTCAGTTCAATACCCGCTTCACGCAGGGCCTGTTCACTGGCCAGTACCGCACCCTTAATATTTACTGTGAGCACGCGGTCCGGTTGGATAAAGGCGATGGCATCCTGACAGTCCTGTTCATCAGCCTGAACGCCATACGGCAGACGTACGGCAATAAACTGCAGCGCGTCATTCCCCGTTTCTTCGCGAAGCTCGGAAATAGCCATCTGGCAAAGTTTTCCCGCGAGCGTTGAGTCCTGTCCGCCGCTTATCCCTAATACCAGTGATTTCAGAAAAGGGTAGGTTTGCAGGTAGGATTTCAAGAAATCCACGCTGCGGCGAATTTCCTCTTCTGCATTAATTTGCGGTTTTGCGCCAAGCGCCTGGATTATCTCTTGCTGCAGAGTCATTTAACCCCCTCCGAAAAATGAAATGATCAAAAAAATGATGTGTTAAAGCTAACGCGTTGGGACCCAAACGACAAGGGATGCAGGCCTGATCTAACATCATTTTGTTTTAATAGAATTTTCCGAAACGACCTAAGTATCATCTGATTGCTTGAAAAATGTGTTGTTGTGCTCCAGGCTTATATAACACGCTGAAATACAAGAGGACGGAATATGAACAAGAACCTAACAGGAATTCTAAGCGCAGCGGCTGTTTTGACTATGCTGGCAGGATGTACGGCCTACGATCGCACCAAAGACCAATTTGTTCAGCCCGTGGTGAAAGATGTGAAGAAAGGGATGAGCAGGGCGCAGGTGGCGCAGATTGCCGGTAAACCTTCTTCTGAAGTCAGTATGATTCATGCGCGCGGGACATGCCAGACCTACATCCTGGGTCAACGAGATGGTAAAGCTGAAACCTATTTTGTTGCTTTAGACGACACCGGACATGTGATTAACTCCGGTTACCAGACCTGCGCAGAGTACGACACTGACCCGCAGGCGGCGAAGAAGTAACAACTGCTTATTGCCTGAGCATTCAGAAGAACCGGCCATCGTGCCGGTTTTTTTGTGCCGAACGATCTTATTTATTGCCGCGAATTATTTGCCCGAAATGTGAGGGGGGTCATAACGACAGGTCAAGGAGAGACAATTTAGTTGGTCAAGGAAATACCATCCACCGGTGCAATCCCGTATACTCATTTCAGCCACCTAAAAAAGTAATTTAGCTGACGCAAGTTACCCAGAGCATGGATGCAGGTTATGGCTTGCGGAGTGTCTGGTTGACAGATAATCGCACATGAGGATCGTTTTAATGGAAAAGAAACACATTTATCTGTTTTGTTCTGCGGGCATGTCGACTTCATTGTTGGTTTCGAAGATGCGTGCTCAGGCCGAAAAATACGAAGTGCCGGTTATTATTGAAGCATTTCCTGAAACGCTGGCCGGAGAAAAAGGTCCTGTCGCCGATGTCGTGTTATTAGGTCCACAAATTGCTTATATGTTGCCCGAAATTCAGCGTTTGTTACCCAACAAGCCTGTGGAAGTGATTGACTCGCTGCTGTATGGCAAAGTCGATGGTTTAGGCGTGCTTAAGGCTGCTGTTGCAGCAATTAAAAAAGCCGCAGCAAATTAATTATTTTATTTTAATTTTTCCCGTCAAAGAGTTATTTCATTAACATTCACCGCAATTATTAATTGCGGTATTTAAGGGTATTTTTCTATGAGTAACGCTATTGCTTCACTTGAAAAGGTACTCCTTCCTTTTGCTGTAAAAATTGGAAAGCAGCCACACGTTAATGCAATCAAGAACGGTTTTATTCGTTTAATGCCGTTAACCCTCGCAGGGGCCATGTTTGTATTAATCAATAACGTTTTCCTGAGCTTTGGGGAGGGGTCGTTTTTTTATTCAATGGGCATTCGACTTGATGCTTCGACTATTGAAACTTTGAATAGCTTGAAAGGCATTGGTGGAAACGTCTACAACGGTACGCTGGGTATCATGTCATTGATGGCACCGTTCTTTATCGGCATGGCGCTGGCAGAAGAACGTAAAGTCGACTCACTGGCTGCCGGGCTGTTATCCGTCGCCGCGTTTATGACCGTAACGCCTTATAGCGTGGGTGAAGCCTATGCCGTTGGCGCGAACTGGCTCGGCGGTGCCAATATTATTTCCGGTATTATTATCGGCCTTGCGGTCGCGGAAATGTTCACCTTTGTGGTTCGTCGCAATTGGGTCATTAAATTACCTGATAGCGTACCGACATCCGTATCGCGCTCTTTCTCTGCGCTGATTCCTGGCTTCCTTATCCTCTCCATTATGGGGATCATCGCCTGGGCATTGAACACCTGGGGTACGAACTTCCACCAGATCATTATGGATTCCATTTCAACTCCGCTGGCGTCGTTGGGCAGCGTGGTGGGCTGGGCCTACGTGATTTTTGTTCCGCTGCTGTGGTTCTTCGGTATTCACGGTTCACTGGCGCTGACTGCGCTGGACAGCGGTATCATGACGCCATGGGCGCTGGAAAACATCTCTATCTACCAACAGTTTGGTTCCGTAGATGCCGCGCTGGAAGCCGGTAAGACGTTCCACGTCTGGGCGAAACCGATGCTCGACTCCTATATTTTCCTTGGGGGTAGCGGAGCAACGCTGGGTCTGATTATCGCTATCTTCCTGGCATCGCGTCGTCCTGACTATCGTCAGGTTGCTAAACTGGCACTGCCGTCAGGTCTGTTCCAGATTAACGAACCTATCCTGTTCGGTCTGCCGATCATCATGAACCCGGTGATGTTTATCCCGTTCATTCTGGTGCAACCGATTCTGGCGGCGATTACGCTGGCAGCTTACTACTCAGGCATTATTCCACCGATTACCAACATTGCACCGTGGACTATGCCAACCGGTTTGGGCGCGTTCTTTAACACCAACGGTAGCGTCGCTGCTCTGCTGGTCGCGCTGTTCAACCTCGGTATCGCAACGCTGGTTTACCTGCCGTTCGTGGTGGTAGCCAACAAAGCGCAGAACGTTATTGACCAAGAAGAAAGCGAAGAAGATATCGCTAACGCATTAAAATTCTAAATTTAATCCGGCATGGCTTTACGGTCATGCCGGACTGAACCAGAGGAAAAAAGTATGTTGGATATCGAGAACATCGTCGACACGCAGTCAGAAGCAGAAGAACTTGAAGAAGTGGTGATGGGCCTCATCATCAACTCCGGTCAGGCGCGTAGCCTGGCGTACGGCGCACTCAAAATGGCCAAGCAGGGTGATTTCGAGTCAGCTAAGACCATGATGGACCAGTCTCGTCTGGCGCTGAACGAAGCGCACCTCGTGCAAACGAAATTGATTGAAGGCGATCAGGGCGAAGGTAAAATGAAAGTCAGCCTGGTGCTGGTCCACGCACAGGACCACCTGATGACATCAATGCTGGCGCGTGAGCTGGTGACTGAACTGATTGAGCTTCACGAAAAGCTGAAATAGCGAGGAGTGCATAATGCAGCTACAGATTAACGCACCGGAAATCAAAACCGTTTATGAACAGCAGCTGTTTAATGGCAAAAATTTCCATGTGTTCATCTATAACAAAACTGAGAGCATCAGCGGGCTGCATCAGCATGACTACTATGAGTTTACCCTGGTTTTAACCGGGCGCTATTATCAGGAAATCAACGGTAAACGCGTACTGCTAGAACGTGGAGACTTTGTCTTTATCCCGTTGGGATCGCACCACCAGAGTTTTTATGATTTTGGTGCGACAAGGATCCTTAACGTTGGCATCAGTAAACGTTTTTTTGAACAGCACTATCACCCGCTGCTGCCATTTTGTTTCGTTGCATCGCAGGTCTATCGGGCGAATAACTCGTTTCTTACCTACATTGAAACGGTTATTGCATCACTTAACTTTCGTGAGAGCGGGCTGGATGAATTTGTAGAAGTGGTCACCTTCTATATTATAAATCGGTTACGCCATCATCGCGAAGAGCAAGTGCTGGATGATATTCCGCAGTGGCTTAAAACCACCGTCGAGACCATGCACGACAAACGGCAGTTTAGCGAGAATGCGCTGGAAAATATGGTACACCTGTCCGCGAAATCCCAGGAGTATCTGACCCGCGCTACCCAGCGTTATTACAGCAAAACGCCGATGCAGATTATTAATGAAATCCGCATTAACTTTGCTAAAAAACAGCTGGAAATGACGAACTATTCTGTAACGGATATTGCTTACGAGTCTGGCTACAGTAGTCCAAGCCTGTTTATTAAAACGTTTAAAAAGCTGACGTCGTTTACACCGAATAGCTACCGTAAGAAATTAACTGAATTTAATCAGTAGATATTATTTGCTAATAACCCATTTTTTATAGCTTGCCCAAAATAGCGTCGGGACAGCCACGCTATACCTGACAAACGGGTTGAGCATAATACACGTCAGTGTTTTTACACTGAAGGGAGAAAGTATGAGCCAGAAATTAAAAGTCGTCACTATCGGTGGCGGGAGCAGCTACACCCCTGAATTACTTGAAGGCTTTATTAAGCGCTATCATGAATTACCGGTTTCTGAGTTGTGGCTGGTTGATGTCGACGGTGGAAAAGAGAAGCTGGATATTATTTTTGACCTTTGCCAGCGCATGATCGACAAAGCCGGCGTACCGATGAAGTTGTTTAAAACGCTGGACCGCCGTGAAGCACTGAAAGATGCTGATTTCGTTACCACCCAACTGCGCGTAGGGCAACTGAAAGCCCGTGAAAAGGATGAACGCATTCCGCTGAGCCACGGTTATCTGGGACAGGAAACCAACGGTGCTGGCGGGCTGTTCAAAGGTCTGCGTACCATTCCGGTTATCTTTGACATTATTAAAGATGTGGAAGAACTGTGCCCGAATGCCTGGGTGATTAACTTTACTAACCCGGCAGGGATGGTGACTGAAGCGGTCTATCGCCACACGAATTTCAAGAAATTCATCGGTGTGTGTAATATTCCTGTCGGCATGAAAATGTTCATTAGCGATGTGCTGGCGCTGAAAGAGAGCGATGATTTATCCATCGATCTGTTCGGTCTGAACCACATGGTCTTTATTAAAGACGTGCTGGTGAACGGTACAACACGCTTTGATGAACTGTTGGATGGCGTAGCTTCTGGACAACTGAAAGCTTCCGCCGTGAAGAACATTTTTGACCTGCCGTTCAGCGAAGGGTTGATTCGTTCGCTGAAGCTGCTGCCGTGCTCGTATTTGCTGTACTACTTCAAGCCAAAAGAGATGCTGGCGATTGAAATGGGTGAATACTATAAAGGCGGGGCACGCGCTCAGGTGGTACAGAAAGTTGAGAAACAACTTTTTGATCTCTATAAAAATCCTGAGCTGAACGTTAAGCCGAAAGAGCTGGAGCAGCGTGGTGGCGCGTATTACTCCGATGCGGCCTGTGAAGTGATCAACGCCATCTACAACGACAAACAGACCGAGCACTATGTCAACATTCCACATCATGGACATGTTGATAACATTCCTGCGGACTGGGCGGTTGAGATGACCTGCACGCTGGGACGTAACGGTGCTACGCCGCACCCACGTATTACCCATTTTGATGAGAAAGTACTTGGCCTTATCTACACCATTAAAGGCTTTGAGGTTGCGGCGAGCAATGCGGCATTGAGCGGCGAGCTGAATGATGTGCTGCTGGCGTTAAACCTGAGTCCGCTGGTGCATTCTGACAGCGATGCCGAGATTCTGGCGCGTGAGCTAATCCTGGCACATGAAAAATGGTTGCCAAACTTCGCCGGGTGCATTGAGAAACTCAAAAGCGAACAACACTAACTGAGGTCGGCTATGGAACGCGTACTGATTGTGAATGCGGATGATTTTGGCCTGAGTAAAGGACAAAACTACGGCATTGTTGAAGCCTGTCGCAATGGCGTTGTCACCTCGACAACGGCATTGGTTAACGGTGCGGCGATTGACCATGCGGTACAGCTGAGTCGCGACATACCTGCACTTGCCGTCGGGATGCATTTTGTTCTGACGCTGGGTAGGCCGTTGACGGCAATGCCGGGCCTTACCCGTGACGGATTACTGGGGAAATGGATCTGGCAGATGGCAGAGGAGGACACTTTGCCGCTGGATGAAATTTCTCAGGAGCTGGCCGCGCAGTATCAGCGTTTTATTGACCTGTTCGGGCGGGAGCCGACGCATCTGGATAGCCATCACCATGTGCATATGTTCCCGCAAATTTTCCCTATCGTAGCCGGGTTTGCTGCCGAGAAGGGGATTGCATTGCGTATCGATCGTCAGACCGTGTTTCAGGCGTCTGATTTTCCGGAAACGTTACGTACCTCCCAGGGATTCAGCAGCGAGTTTTACGGCGAAGCGATTTCCGAGGCTCTGTTTTTACAGACGCTGGATGCGTCAGCCGACCGGGGAGAGTCTTCGCTGGAAGTGATGTGTCATCCGGCCTTTATCGATGACATTATTCGTCAAAGTGCCTACTGTTACCCCCGCTTAACTGAGCTCGACGTGCTGACGTCTTCGTCACTGAAATATGCAATTGCGGAGCGCGGTTATCGTCTTGGCAGTTTTCTGAACGTGTAATTCCTGAGTTTGCGGCGCTTAATGCGCCGCATTTTTTTGCTTGTGGCACAAATAGCACCTGCAACCCGTCTGCGATCCCCGATATAGTCATTCCCTTCATGAATACGCTGTTTTTGCACCGCCCAGTGGCAAAATCGGCTAAGATAGCGGTTTTCTGATTTTTAGAATTTGTCTTTAGTGAAGCAACTGATTATGAAACCTCTTCGCCAACAAAATCGTCCGGTTATCAGCTATGTTCCTCGCGTGGAGCCCGCGCCACCAGAGCATGCGATTAAAATGGATGCGTTTCGTGACGTATGGATACTACGCGGAAAATATGTCGCTTTTGTCTTAATGGGGGAGGCGTTTCAACGTTCGCCTGCATTTACGGTCCCGGAATCAGCACAGCGCTGGGCTAATCAGATTCGCCAGGAAAATGAACTAAGCGATTAATGGATATAAAAAAACCGCAGGAGCATGACACTCCGGCGGTTTTTTGTTTTTTAGCTGACAGACTTAGCGATGCGCCAGTTCGGCGTTATCGTCGCTGTCCAGAATCGTTTTATCAGTCTGCTTGAGCCATTGGCTGGTCAGCGTACCGGCAGTCATGGAACCGCTTACGTTCAGCGCGGTACGACCCATATCGATCAGCGGCTCAACGGAGATCAGCAGCGCAACCAGCGTGACCGGCAGACCCATAGCGGGCAGGACGATCAGCGCGGCAAATGTTGCACCGCCACCCACACCCGCAACCCCTGCGGAGCTCACGGTCACGATACCAACCAGCGTGGCAATCCACATTGGGTCCAGTGGGTTGATACCGACGGTCGGTGCAACCATTACTGCCAGCATTGCCGGGTACAGGCCCGCACAACCGTTCTGACCAATCGTGGCACCAAACGAGGCGGCAAATGAGGCGATGGATTCAGGCACGCCCAGACGACGGGTCTGCGCTTCAACGTTCAGCGGAATTGAGGCTGCGCTGGAACGGCTGGTGAATGCGAACGTCAGCACTGGCCATACCTTGCGGAAGTATTTTAACGGGCTAACGCCGTTCACACCCAGCAGGATCCCGTGTACCACGAACATAATGCCCAGACCGAGATAAGAGGCCACGACGAAGCTACCCAGCTTGATGATGTCCTGCAGGTTGGAACCCGCAACCACTTTGGTCATCAGCGCCAGAACACCGTACGGCGTCAACTGCATCACCAGACGAACCAGTTTCATCACCCAGCTTTGCAGGGTATCGATAGCGACCAGAACGCGCTCGCCTTTTGGTGCATCATCTTTCAGCAGTTTCAGTGCGGCTACACCCAGGAATGCCGCGAAGATAACCACGCTGATAATCGACGTCGGGTTCGCGCCAGTCAGATCGGCAAACGGGTTTTTCGGAATAAACGACAGCACCAGTTGCGGAACGCTGAGGTCAGCCACTTTGCCAACATAGTTGGTTTCAATCGCGTTCAGACGGGCGGTTTCGGCACCACCTTGCACCAGACCTTCGGCGGTCAGGCCGAACAGGTTGGTCACCAGAACCCCTACCAGCGCGGCAATCAGCGTGGTAAACAGCAGCGTTCCGATGGTCAGGAAGCTGATTTTACCTAACTGAGAGGCGTTATGCAGACGTGCAACGGCGCTGAGAATAGACGCAAATACCAGCGGCATAACAATCATCTGCAGCAGTTGGACATAGCCGTTGCCGACAATGTTGAACCACTGTACTGAATCTTTAAGAACCTGGCTGTCGGAGCCATAAATGGTGTGCAGGGCAAGGCCGAACACGACACCCATGACCAGACCGACCAGTACTTTTTTGGCCAGACTCCACTGTTTGTGACGGGCTTGCGCCAGCACGAACAGCAGCACTACGAACACGATAATGTTCGCGATTAATGGAAAGTTCATCCCCGTTCTCCTGATCTTATTATGCGTATCACCGTTTAAAGGTGATTCTGTTGGCGCAAGATTAGCAGAACTGTGACTTGCCTCTTATATTCAAATGGAATTGTTTATACCTAAAATGACTTTTTGGCTGATTTATTAGTCAATCTGATGCGTTATGAAACGATTGAACTGCATTTGTAGCGTATTAATCATCTGCGAAGACCAGCGTACCGCGCTGTTCTCTTGTACGGTCTGCGGCATCCAGATTGCCCACGCGAACAGTGCCATGCACAGAAACCGCTCCAGTTGATTGCCTTTTTGCGGCACAAGGATGGGCAGACGAAAACGCCAGCGGCAGGGCCAAAGCAGGGGAACGCCTGCTGGAGTCAGCATGTCAGCCAGAATGTGACTAAGATAGCCGAGTACCATACCTTGTAAGGCATCGGCCGGTATTATCCAGGTATCCGGGACTTTCAGGTAGAACGTGGCCAGCAGGGCAAAAACCGCCAGCAGGCTATGCGTAAACCCGCGATGGCCAAATGCGCGGGCAATGGGTTTTGATATCCACTTCAGACGCTGTCCCAGCAGAGATTTGGGATGATCGATATCCGGCAGCAGGCACGTTAAAATGGCTGAAGGAACAATATGCCACCAGTCACCCTGCGCAAGAACGGGCGTTAGCTCGGCATTCTTGGCAAATACCGCACAGGCAATAGAAAAAAGAAGGTGGCCTTCCGCCGTCATGATAAAACCCAATAAACTGTCGATTCATACAGTATAGGGGTTTTATACAGTAGGCGGAAGAGGTGACGTTGTAACCCTATGTCACAAGTGCGCCTTTACCGCGCCAGCCAACCGCCATCCACCGCCAGCGTATAGCCATGAATATAGTCAGAGGCGGGACTTGCAAGGAAAACGACCGGGCCTTTCAGGTCATTTGGCGTGCCCCAGCGCCCTGCGGGAATACGATCGACAATCTCCTGATTACGCTCGCTGTCTGCGCGCAGTTGCTGGGTGTTGTTGGTCGCCATATAGCCGGGCGCGATAGCATTGACATTAATTCCTTTGGCCGCCCATTCATTGGCGAGCAGGCGGGTGATGCCCAGAACGCCGCTTTTTGATGCGGTATAGGAAGGTACACGGATACCCCCCTGAAAAGAGAGCATCGAGGCAATGTTAATGATTTTTCCGCCATTGCCCTGAGCCAGAAACTGACGCGCCACAGCCTGCGACAGAAAGAAAACGGATTTGAGATTCAGATTCATCACGTCATCCCAATCTTTTTCACTGAAGTCCAGTGCATCCTGACGGCGTATAGTTCCTGCATTGTTGACCAGAATATCGACCCGGCCAAACGCCGATACCGTTTGTGTCACGATGCTGGTGAGAGCATCTTGTTGACTGAGGTCGGCCTGAATGGCCATAAAGCGTCGACCGAAGGCGTTAATTTTCTCTGCTGTTTCATGCGGTATTTTACGATTCACGCCGACTACATCGCAGCCCGCTTCAGCCAGCGCCACTGCCATACCCTGCCCGAGGCCGGTGTCACATCCAGTGACGATGGCGACTTTACCCTCGAGACGAAAAGCTTCCTGAATCATGTTTACCTCAACTATTTATGTCATTAACGCTTGCGCTATAGGGCAAGGATAGGAGAGGTTAAACAGAAATACAATTAAAAATGAAACGGCGTTTTAAAATAGAGAGTCTGAAAAGACGGGCAATACGATCATTGCCCGTTACAGGATTAGCCGCGCAGATGGGCGGCTGTGAGTTCGGTGAGCGAGGTTAGTTTGACGTCGGCAAGCACGAAGCGAGGATCGTCCTGATTCTCATGCGCTGGTACGACGATGGAACGCATACGGGCAGCTTTCGAGGCAATCATGCCGTTCACTGAGTCTTCCAGTGCTACGCAGTTTAACGGGTCAATGCCCAGTTTTGCCGCACAATCGAGGTAAACTTGCGGGTGCGGTTTGCTGTAAGGCAGTTTTTCTGCAGAAGCCAGCGCGTCGAAGTCATCGCGCAGATCAAACATGGTCAGCACTTTTTCCAGCATATGTAGCGGCGAGGCGGATGCCAGTCCTACTTTGATTCCCTGAGATTTGCACATTGCCACAGCT
Source organism: Citrobacter sp. Cpo045 (assembly GCF_030332875.1). Taxonomy (NCBI): domain Bacteria; kingdom Pseudomonadati; phylum Pseudomonadota; class Gammaproteobacteria; order Enterobacterales; family Enterobacteriaceae; genus Citrobacter; species Citrobacter sp. Cpo045. Next base: position 557,167 of record NZ_JAOWGZ010000096.1, on the reverse strand, counting down.
TCACGAACGCCTGGCAGCAGCGGTTTTGTCTCTTCAACCAACGCAATGGCCCGGGTAATGATGCGCTCGGTGACTTCCTGACGTGAGGGGCCGTTCCAGGGTTGCTGCGCAAACCACAAATCAACCACCATGTCGATGCGTAAGCCAAGGGTATCGGGAAGTTCATGGCGGCGGGAGATATCAACGCCTAAACTTGCTATCACATCCAGTTCAGCCTGATCCCAAAGCGGTTCAGAATCGACCAGTAACCCATCCATATCGAAAATTGCAGCAAGAATTTGACGCGGGGTTGACATTACAACCTCTCCTTTACGGTGATAAAAGGGATTAGAGCCAGCCTGGACGGACTCTGAGCGTTCATTATGGCTAATTCAGCAGTATACCGCCTTTAAAGATCAGGCGAAAACGGTAATCAACGGGTAAACTTAGGCCAAAATGACACGTCTTAATCAAGGGGAACTCATGACGTATCAACAAGCTGGACGCATTGCCATCTTGAAAAGGCTGGTGGGATGGGTGGTTTTCATTCCCGCGCTGATTTCAACGCTGGTTTCAGTACTGAAGTTTATGTACGCGCACAGCGAAAAGCAGGAAGGGATTAACGCGGTCATGCTCGATTTTGCCCATGTGATGATCGACATGATGCGGGTGAACACACCTTTTCTTAACGTGTTCTGGTATAACTCGCCAACGCCCGATTTTCAAAGTGGACTGAATCTCGTTTTTTGGCTGATATTCATTCTGATTTTTATCGGCCTGGCGTTGCAGGACTCAGGCGCCAGAATGAGCCGCCAGGCGCGTTTCTTACGCGAAGGCGTTGAGGATCAGCTAATTCTGGAACAAGCAAAGGGCAGTGAAGGATTATCCCGCGAGCAACTTGAGTCGCGAATTGTGGTACCGCACCATACGATCTTCTTACAAATTTTCCCGCTTTATATTCTGCCGGTGATCGTTATCGTGATCGGCTACTTCTTCTTCTCACTGCTGGGCTTTTTGTAAGTGCCACTCTATCGGGCCTGCCACGTTGCGAAACGGCAGGCCTGATAAGCAACACGGTACGTCGTTAAGCCGACAGTAATCTATCCAGCGCTTTCTGCGCCACAACCAAATGCTGTCCCCCGAACAGAATTGCCCGATTCAGCAGCGTATAGAGCTGGTAGATTGGCTGCCTGTCGAGAAAATCCAGCGGTAGTGGCGAGACAGACTGGTAACCGTCATAAATTTGCGGCGGCTGATCGGTATGTAACGGCAGCATTGCCAGGTCACACTCTCTGTCCCCCCAGTAGCAGGCAGGGTCAAAGATGTACGGACCGTTCGGGCCGAGGGCGCAGTTCCCGGACCACAAATCACCGTGCAGGAGAGACGGCTGCGGCTGATGAGAAGAGAGACGTTGCTGGACATGTTCGACGATGGCGTCAATATTGCCAAACGCAATGCCTTTTTCAGCGGCGAGTTCCAGCTGCCAGCCTATACGCTGCTCAGCGAAAAAGGTTGACCAGCGACGTTGCCAGGTATTTGGCTGCGGCGTGGTAGAGAGCGCGTTATCGAAGTCGAGACCAAACTGAGGCTGGTCGCTCCATTCGTGCAAATGCGCAAGCTGTTGACCGAGGATAAACGCGTTATGCGCATCAAGCGGACGGGGAGGGAGGAAATCCATCACCAGAAAGCTGTAATCTCTGTCTGCGCCTACTGCCCAGACTTTCGGTACAGATACAGTTTGACTGCGGGAAAGTAGCTCCAGCTGATCGGCTTCTGCCGTAAAGCCGGTTAACAGCTCTCTTTCATCGCATTTGACGAAAAAATCTCGCCCCGCATAGCGTAAATGCCATGCGGCGTGGATCTCTCCGCCGGGCAGTTCATTACGCAGTTCGATTTCGCCTTCACCTAATTGCTCGCTTAAAAGACGACTGATAGCCTGCCACATGATGTCTCTCCCCATGTTGTCTGCCAGATCATAAGGTTAGCGCAAGAATGCGGTTAAAAAACACGAACTGACGCACACCACGGACGCGTCATCGCTGGAAAGGCACTTAATGTTTGTCGCTCTTCTTCACCTCGCACCGTTGTGGAGACGTCTGACTGCACATGATTCACTTCTTTGTAATCACGTGATTTTTTATCATAGTCGCATAACACCCATGCTGACAGTTTTACGCGAGAATCCCCCTTTTTCTTCAAAAGAGGGACGGTGTTATTACTGAGCGAGATACGAATATATTTTTTGCGTGTCGTCCAAAGAGCACAGGCGAGTACCCTGATTCAGCGTTGCTGCGCTGCCCGCGGCGACACCGTAACGGACAATATCCTCAAAAGGCGCGTTCTCTGCCAGTTTAAGCGTCATGGCCCCGACCATACTGTCGCCTGCACCTACGGTACTTTGACTTTTCACCGGTGGCGGAACCACCTGAACGCAGGTATCGCGATCTACACCCAGCGCCCCTTGCGGCCCAAGCGATACCACAACGCGGTGCGCTTTTCCGCTTTGCACGATTTCCTGCGCGGCCTTGCGCACATCATCGGGCTGTGTCAGTTCGCGGTTTACCAGCGCACTCAGTTCTTTGAGGTTGGGTTTGACCAGTTCGATATTGCCGATGGCTAACGCCGCCGTCAGTGCTTCGCCTGAACTGTCGACAATACAGCGGATCCCCTGTTTTTGTGCGGTGGTAATGAGTCGGGTCAACTTCTCAAGCTGTACGCCGGGCGGCAAACTGCCGCTGATGACCAGCAGCGCACCAGACTCAATTTCCAGCACCTGATCCTGAAGCTGGTAGAACTCTTCATCGGTCAGCGCAGCGCCTGGCATGACAAAACGATATTGTTCGCCGCTGGACTCCACGTGGACATGAAGATTTTGTCGGGTCCAGTCTTTGGCTTCGACGGTAGATACGGGAACATTTTCGTCGGCGAGCAATGCAACAAGATGTTCTCCGGTTGCTCCCCCCGCGGGGAAAATCGCTGTTGCGGTTCCGCCAAGATGGGCAATTGCGCGAGCGACGTTGATACCGCCGCCGCCGGGTTCAAAAACCGGCGAGGTACAACGAAGCTTACCTTCCGGGTAAATTTGCGGGGTGATTGTTGCGCTATCGAGAGAGGGCGCAAGTGTTAACGTATAGATACGTACCATCTTTACCTCCTGTTAGGCTGAACTCAGTCTGGCACTTAACCTCCCGAAAGTGAAGTAATTAACAACATGATTTTTCATATCTTTATTTAAAATTATCGTCATAAAGATATATAAATAAAATAAAGGTTTAGGAACGCTCTTATTCAAAAAATGAAATAAGAATTTATTGCTATGTTATTCGAGTCTTTTTATAATTTGTTACCTTTCAAGGGTCTTTTGTCATTGATCCATATGAAAGTTTCCGAGACCGTAATGGTCTCTTTTTTTGTTGTACGGACTCTTAATAAATGAAGCTTTTGAAGACAGTGCCCGCAGCATTACTGCTGACGGGAGGCCTGCTTGCGTCAATGCATGCTGTAGCCGATGATTCCGTTTTTACTGTCATGGATGACCCTTCCAGCGCGAAAAAACCCTTTGAAGGTAACCTGAACGCGGGATATCTCGCCCAGTCAGGCAACACAAAAAGTTCTTCTTTAACCGCAGATACCACCATGACCTGGTACGGCCAAACGACGGCATGGTCTCTGTGGGGAAATGCCAGCAATACCTCCTCAAATGATGAGCGTTCATCGGAGAAATATGCCGTAGGTGGCCGTAGTCGTTACAACATGACCGACTATGACTATCTCTTTGGACAGGCAAGCTGGTTGACCGACCGCTACAACGGCTACCGCGAGCGTGACGTGCTGACAGCGGGTTATGGTCGTCAGTTCCTCAACGGACCTGTACACAGCTTCCGTTTCGAATTCGGTCCTGGCGTGCGCTATGACGAGCACACGGATGGCACCACCGAAACACAGCCGTTGGGCTATGCGTCCGGGGCCTATGCTTGGCAGATGACGGACAATACCAAGTTTACTCAGGGTGTGTCGGTATTCGGCGCTGACGATACCACGCTCAACTCTGAAACTGCCCTGAACGTTGCCATCAACGAGCACTTTGGGTTAAAGGTGGCTTACAACGTGACCTGGAACTCTGAACCGCCGGCAACAGCGCCGGAGCATACCGATCGCCGTACGACAGTTTCCCTCGGCTATCGGATGTAATGACAAGCCGGGTCAAATAAATGACCTGGCTTTCCTAAATTAAAGTTAAGTTTATTTAATATTTAATTTGCGTTTTATTTTTTTACCTGGCCATAACGCGCTATTTTCAGACTAATTCGATTAATCGATAAATAAACGAAACCGGAACAGTGGGGGAGCGTCATTTAGCCCCAGATCATCGCAGCCCAGCGCAGCATCAACATGGCCGCACAAATAACGAGCAGAATCACAACCATCTTCCAGTGTTTCTTCGCAAAGCGATTTGTGGGCATTGTTTTTTTCCTGCTCAGGTTAGATGACTTTGTGCAAGTGTAACAAAGACGGTTGGGTGTCAGTGAATTGATTTACATCATAGAGCGCGCGTTGATTGTTGCTTTGATCGACCCGTAATGCCGTGTACACTGTCAAACGGTGTTATCAAAAAGCGGGTGTAGGTCCAGTGTGGTCTTTAAGGCAACCAGTGACATATTTCGCAGAGTGAAGCGGGAATCAGCCCACACCTTTTTGATAATTTTAAATATTGAATCTTTGTATGTGATCTTACGTGTGGGTCACCACTGCAAATAAGGATATAACATGCCTGTTATTACTCTTCCTGATGGCAGCCAACGCCATTACGACCACGCTGTAAGCCCCATGGATGTTGCGCTGGACATCGGTCCAGGTCTGGCGAAAGCCACTATTGCTGGCCGTGTTGACGGTGAGCTGGTAGATGCTTCCGATCTGATTGAGCATGATGCGAAACTCTCCATCATCACCGCGAAGGATGAAGAAGGTCTGGAGATCATTCGTCACTCCTGTGCGCACCTGTTAGGGCACGCGATCAAACAACTCTGGCCGCACACCAAAATGGCGATCGGACCGGTTGTTGATAACGGTTTTTACTACGATATCGATCTTGACCGTACGTTAACCCAGGAAGACGTCGACGCGCTCGAGAAGCGGATGCACGAGCTCGCTGAGAAAAACTACGATGTCATTAAGAAGAAAGTCAGCTGGTACGAAGCGCGTGAAACCTTCGTGAAGCGTGGCGAGACCTATAAAGTCTCCATTCTTGATGAAAACATTGCCCATGATGACAAGCCTGGCTTGTACCATCATGAAGAATATGTCGATATGTGCCGTGGCCCGCACGTGCCGAACATGCGCTTCTGCCATCACTTCAAACTGATGAAGACCGCAGGGGCATACTGGCGTGGCGACAGCAATAACAAGATGCTGCAGCGTATTTATGGTACTGCATGGGCAGATAAAAAAGCCCTGAATGCCTACCTGCAACGTCTGGAAGAAGCGGCCAAACGCGATCACCGTAAAATCGGTAAACAGCTTGACCTGTATCATATGCAGGAAGAAGCACCGGGTATGGTGTTCTGGCACAACGATGGCTGGACTATCTTCCGTGAACTGGAAGTATTCGTTCGTTCAAAACTGAAAGAATACCAGTATCAGGAAGTGAAAGGCCCATTCATGATGGACCGCGTGCTGTGGGAAAAAACAGGTCACTGGGATAACTACAAAGATGCGATGTTCACCACCTCTTCTGAGAACCGTGAATACTGCATTAAGCCAATGAACTGCCCAGGCCACGTGCAGATCTTTAATCAGGGTCTGAAATCCTATCGCGATCTGCCGCTGCGTATGGCTGAGTTTGGTAGCTGCCACCGTAATGAACCGTCAGGTGCGCTGCATGGCCTGATGCGTGTTCGTGGCTTCACTCAAGATGATGCACATATCTTCTGTACTGAAGAGCAGATTCGTGATGAAGTTAACGCGTGCATTCGTATGGTCTACGATATGTACAGCACCTTTGGCTTCGAGAAAATCGTCGTCAAACTGTCCACTCGCCCCGAAAAACGTATCGGTAGCGATGAAATGTGGGACCGTGCTGAAGCTGACCTGGCCGTTGCGCTGGAAGAAAACAACATCCCGTTTGAGTTCCAACTGGGTGAGGGCGCGTTCTACGGTCCGAAAATTGAATTTACCCTGTATGACTGCCTCGATCGTGCATGGCAGTGCGGTACTGTACAGCTGGACTTCTCCCTGCCGTCCCGTTTAAGCGCCTCTTACGTTGGCGAAAACAACGAGCGTCAGGTTCCGGTTATGATTCACCGTGCAATTCTTGGGTCAATGGAACGTTTCATCGGTATCCTGACCGAAGAGTTCGCTGGCTTCTTCCCGACCTGGCTCGCGCCGGTTCAGGTTGTGGTCATGAACATCACCGATTCTCAGTCTGAATACGTTAACGAATTAACGCAGAAACTACAAAATGCGGGTATTCGTGTAAAAGCAGACTTGAGAAATGAGAAGATTGGCTTTAAAATCCGCGAGCACACTTTACGTCGTGTCCCTTACATGTTGGTCTGTGGCGACAAAGAGGTAGAAGCAGGCAAAGTTGCCGTGCGCACCCGTCGTGGCAAAGACTTGGGCAGCCTGGACGTAAATGAAGTGATTGAGAAGCTGCAACAAGAGATTCGCAGCCGCAGTCTTCAACAACTGGAGGAATAAGGTATTAAAGGCGGAAAACGAGTTCAAACGGCACGTCCGAATCGTATCAATGGCGAGATTCGCGCCCTGGAAGTTCGCTTAACAGGTCTGGAAGGCGAAGCTTTGGGTATTGTGAGTCTGAGAGAAGCGATCGAAAAAGCTGAAGAAGCTGGAGTAGATTTAGTTGAAATCAGCCCTAACGCCGAACCGCCAGTTTGTCGTATTATGGACTACGGCAAGTTCCTTTATGAAAAGAGTAAGTCTTCTAAGGAACAGAAGAAAAAGCAAAAAGTTATCCAGGTTAAGGAAATTAAATTCCGTCCTGGCACCGACGATGGCGATTACCAGGTAAAACTCCGCAGCCTGGTACGCTTTCTGGAAGATGGCGATAAGGCTAAGATCACGCTGCGTTTTCGCGGTCGTGAGATGGCCCACCAACAGATCGGTATGGAAGTGCTCAACCGCGTCCGTGACGATCTGAGTGAACTGGCAGTAGTCGAATCCTTCCCTACGAAGATCGAAGGCCGCCAGATGATCATGGTGCTCGCTCCTAAGAAGAAACAGTAAGGCCTTCAAGTAGCAATGTCTGTGGAGCCTACGGGTTCCACAGCCGTTGTTCGCCTACGTTTCGTTTATTAACAATGCGAAGTGGAAGTTATTAAAATGCCAAAAATTAAGACCGTACGCGGTGCTGCTAAGCGTTTCAAAAAAACCGGTGGTGGTGGATTTAAGCGTAAGCACGCAAACCTGCGTCATATTCTGACCAAAAAATCTACTAAGCGTAAACGTCACCTGCGTCCAAAAGGCCTCGTGTCTAAAGGCGATCTGGGTCTGGTTATCGCGTGCCTGCCGTACGCATAAGCCGTTAACGTTTAATTCATTTTTTTACTAAGAATATAGATACAGGAGAGCACATATGGCTCGCGTAAAACGTGGTGTAGTTGCCCGTGCACGTCACAAGAAAATTTTGAAACAAGCTAAAGGCTACTACGGTGCGCGTTCTCGCGTATACCGCGTTGCCTTCCAGGCTGTTATCAAAGCTGGTCAGTACGCTTATCGTGACCGTCGTCAGAAAAAGCGTCAGTTCCGTCAACTGTGGATTGCGCGTATCAACGCAGCAGCACGTCAGAACGGTATTTCTTACAGCAAATTCATCAACGGCCTGAAAAAAGCCTCTGTTGAAATCGACCGTAAGATCCTGGCTGACATCGCAGTATTCGACAAAGTAGCGTTCACCGCTCTGGTCGAAAAAGCGAAAGCAGCTCTGGCATAAGCCGGTGAAAAGAGGGAGCCTGGCTCCCTCTCTTTTATTTGTAGTGCAATCAATTAGTTGACAATTTATCCGTAAGCCTTTTCAATAAAGGTTGTCCGGTTTTTACCACACAAGGTAACGCAAGCATGAATGCTGCTATTTTCCGCTTCTTCTTTTACTTTAGCACCTGAACTCAGGAGGCTTGCGCGTGAAAGAAGAAACGGAAAACAGCGCCTAAAAGCCTCCCTGGTGGAGGCTTTTTTTATACGCGTCATCTTTCAAGTTGTCTCTGTATTGGCTGCATTCGCTCTTTGGCCGCGTTGATACAACTTGAATGATTTTGCGTATATACGAGCGACTAGTGAATATCGCAACATAACGAGGAAAACCATGTCACATCTCGCAGAGCTGGTTGCCAGTGCAACGGCCGCCATTAACCAGGCTTCAGATGTTGCCGCGTTAGACAATGTCCGCGTCGAATATTTGGGCAAGAAAGGGCACTTGACCCTTCAGATGACAACCCTGCGCGAACTGCCGCCAGAAGAGCGCCCGGCAGCAGGTGCGGTGATTAACGAAGCCAAAGAGCAGGTACAGCAAGCGCTGAACGCGCGTAAGGCCGAATTAGAAAGCGCTGCGCTGAATGCTCGTCTGGCTGAAGAAACGATCGATATTTCCCTTCCTGGGCGTCGTATCGAAAACGGCGGTCTGCACCCGGTGACGCGTACAATCGACAGGATTGAAAGTTTCTTCGGTGAGCTGGGCTTTACCGTGGCGACCGGTCCGGAAATCGAAGATGACTATCATAACTTCGATGCGCTCAACATTCCTGGCCATCACCCGGCGCGCGCTGACCACGACACTTTCTGGTTTGACGCGACGCGTCTGCTGCGCACACAGACTTCCGGCGTGCAGATCCGCACCATGAAAGAAAAACAGCCGCCGATCCGTATTATCGCCCCGGGCCGCGTATATCGTAACGATTACGATCAGACTCACACCCCAATGTTCCACCAGATGGAAGGGCTGATTGTTGATACCAACATCAATTTCACCAACCTGAAAGGCACACTGCACGATTTCCTGCGCAACTTCTTTGAAGAAGACCTGCAGGTTCGTTTCCGTCCTTCCTACTTCCCGTTCACTGAACCATCTGCGGAAGTTGACGTGATGGGCAAAAACGGCAAATGGCTGGAAGTGCTGGGCTGCGGGATGGTTCACCCGAACGTGTTGCGTAATGTTGGCATCGATCCGGAAATCTATTCCGGCTTTGCATTCGGTATGGGTATGGAGCGTCTGACCATGCTGCGTTACGGCGTTACCGATCTGCGTTCTTTCTTCGAAAACGATCTGCGTTTCCTCAAACAGTTTAAATAAAGGCAGGATAAAACAATGAAATTCAGTGAACTGTGGTTACGCGAATGGGTAAATCCGGCGATTGATAGCGATGCGCTGTCAAACCAAATCACGATGGCGGGTCTTGAAGTTGACGGTGTGGAACCTGTTTCCGGCGCGTTCAATGGCGTTGTGGTAGGTGAAGTGGTTGAATGCGGCCAACACCCTAACGCTGACAAACTGCGCGTCACCAAAGTGAATGTAGGCGGCGACCGCCTGCTGGATATCGTCTGCGGTGCGCCAAACTGCCGTCAGGGGTTGAAAGTGGCTGTGGCAACCGTTGGTGCCGTTCTGCCGGGCGATTTCAAAATTAAAGCCGCGAAACTGCGCGGTGAACCATCTGAAGGCATGCTGTGCTCGTTCTCCGAGCTGGGTATTTCCGACGATCATAACGGGATTATCGAACTGCCTGCCGATGCGCCAATTGGCACCGATATCCGTGAATACCTGAAGCTTGACGACAACACCATCGAAATCAGCGTCACGCCGAACCGCGCCGACTGCTTAGGCATCATCGGTGTAGCGCGTGATGTTGCTGTACTGAACAAAGCCCCGCTGGTTGAACCGGAAATCGCGCCAGTAGCCGCGACCATTAGCGACGTCCTGCCGATTCAGGTTGAAGCCGTGGAAGCCTGCCCACGCTATCTGGGCCGCGTGGTGAAAGGCATCAATGTTAAAGCGCCGACCCCGCTGTGGATGAAAGAAAAACTGCGTCGTTGCGGTATTCGTTCTATCGATGCCGTGGTTGACGTGACTAACTATGTGCTGCTCGAACTGGGCCAGCCGATGCACGCATTCGACAAAGACCGCATTGAAGGCGGAATTGTTGTCCGTATGGCAAAAGAGGGTGAGACCCTGGTATTGCTGGACGGCAGCGAAGCGAAGCTGAATGCAGATACGCTGGTGATTGCGGACCACAACAAAGCGCTGGCGATGGGCGGCATCTTTGGTGGCGAACATTCCGGCGTGAACGATGAAACACAAAACGTCCTGCTGGAATGTGCATTCTTCAGCCCGCTGTCTATTACCGGTCGCGCGCGCCGTCACGGTCTGCACACCGATGCATCTCACCGCTATGAACGTGGTGTCGATCCTGCGCTGCAACATAAGGCCATGGAACGTGCAACGCGCCTGCTGATTGATATCTGCGGCGGTGAAGCGGGCCCAGTCATTGATGTGACGAACGAAGCCACGCTGCCAAAACGCGCAACCATTACGCTTCGTCGTAGCAAACTGGATCGTCTGATCGGACACCATATTGCCGATGAGCAGGTGAGCGACATTTTGCGTCGTCTGGGTTGTGACGTGACGGAAGGGCAGGATGAGTGGAAAGCGGTCGCGCCGAGCTGGCGTTTCGATATGGAAATCGAAGAAGACCTGGTCGAAGAAGTCGCCCGCGTATACGGGTATGACAATATCCCGAACACGCCGATTCAGGCGGGTCTTATCATGGGTACGCATCGTGAAGCGGATTTGTCGCTGAAACGTGTAAAAACCATGCTGAATGACAAAGGCTACCAGGAAGTCATTACCTATAGCTTCGTCGACCCGAAAGTCCAGTCGCTGCTGCATCCGGGTGAAGAAGCGCTGCTGCTGCCAAGCCCAATCTCTATTGATATGTCAGCAATGCGTTTGTCCCTGTGGACTGGCTTGCTGTCTACGGTAGTGTATAACCAGAATCGTCAGCAGAACCGCGTACGTATTTTCGAAACGGGTTTACGTTTCGTGCCAGATACGCAGGCCAACCTCGGGATCCGTCAGGATCTGATGCTGGCTGGCGTGATCTGCGGTAACCGTCATGATGAACACTGGAATCTGGCAAAAGAGACCGTTGATTTCTATGATCTGAAAGGCGATCTGGAAGCGGTTCTCGACCTGACCGGAAAACTGGGGGACATTCAGTTCAAAGCTGAAGCGAATCCAGCACTGCATCCGGGTCAGTCTGCGGCGATTTATCTGAAAGGTGAACGTATTGGTTTCATTGGGGTTGTTCATCCTGAACTGGAACGTAAACTGGACCTGAACGGTCGCACTCTGGTGTTTGAACTGGAGTGGAATAAGCTCGCAGACCGCGTGGTGCCTCAGGCGCGTGAAGTTTCTCGCTTCCCAGCGAACCGTCGCGATATCGCAGTCGTTGTGGCAGAAAACGTTCCCGCTGCGGATATTTTATCCGAGTGTAAGAAAGTTGGCGTAAATCAGGTAGTTGGCGTAAACTTATTTGACGTGTACCGCGGTAAGGGTGTTGCGGAGGGCTATAAGAGCCTCGCTATCAGCCTGATCCTTCAGGATACCAGCCGTACACTTGAAGAAGAGGAGATTGCCGCTACCGTCGCCAAATGTGTAGAGGCATTAAAAGAGCGATTCCAGGCATCATTGAGGGATTGAACCTATGGCGCTTACAAAAGCTGAAATGTCAGAATATCTGTTTGATAAGCTTGGGCTTAGCAAGCGGGATGCCAAAGAACTGGTCGAGCTGTTTTTCGAAGAGATCCGTCGTGCTCTGGAAAATGGTGAGCAGGTAAAACTCTCTGGTTTTGGTAACTTCGATCTGCGTGATAAGAATCAACGTCCGGGCCGTAACCCGAAAACGGGCGAAGATATTCCCATTACAGCACGGCGCGTGGTGACCTTCAGACCCGGACAGAAGTTAAAAAGCCGGGTTGAAAACGCAACGCCCAAAGAAGAGTGATTTAACGATACGCAGAGTATGACGCGTATAACTAAAAAGGCCGCTATGCGGCCTTTTTCCTTTTCACTACCGAATCAGCACCGTAGAATCATCTCCATCTCTTTTCAGCAGAATGGAAAACATGCTGACTTTCGCCCATCAACAGCAGCGTCGAAACGTACGCTGGATACTGTCACTGTCAGTACTGATGCTACTGGCAACGATTCTAAGCTTGTGCTCAGGAGAACAATGGATCGCTCCCGGCGACTGGTTCAGCGCCCGCGGCGATCTGTTCGTCTGGCAAATTCGACTTCCCCGTACCCTTGCCGTTTTGCTGGTAGGCGCTGCATTGGCCTTATCTGGCGCAGTGATGCAAGCTCTGTTTGAAAACCCGCTCGCAGAGCCTGGATTACTGGGCGTATCTAACGGCGCGGGAGTCGGGCTTATCGCGGCGGTGCTGCTGGGGCAGGGGCAACTCCCTGGCTGGGCGTTGGGCCTTTGCGCCATTGCCGGAGCGCTGATTATCACGCTTATTCTGCTACGTTTCGCTCGTCGACATCTGTCTACCAGCCGCCTGCTGCTGGCGGGGGTGGCGCTGGGGATAATCTGTAGCGCGCTGATGACATGGGCTATCTACTTCTCTACCTCGTTTGACTTACGACAGCTGATGTACTGGATGATGGGGGGCTTCGGTGGCGTAGACTGGCATCAGGCCTGGCTCATGGTGGCGTTGATTCCGGTGCTGGTGTGGATCTGCTGTCAGTCGCAGCCGATGAATATGCTGGCGTTAGGAGAGACTTCTGCACGTCAGTTGGGACTGCCATTATGGTTCTGGCGCAACCTGCTGGTGGTTGCCACAGGCTGGATGGTTGGCGTGAGCGTGGCTCTGGCAGGGGCGATTGGTTTTATTGGGCTTGTGATCCCGCATATTTTGCGACTGTGCGGCCTCACCGACCACCGTGTTTTACTGCCAGGTTGTGCGTTGGCTGGCGCAATCGCATTATTGTTTGCTGATGTTGTCGCGCGTTTGGTGCTGGCCTCGGCTGAGTTACCTATCGGCGTGGTAACGGCCACCATGGGCGCACCGGTATTTATCTGGCTATTGTTAAAAGCCGCGCGCTAGAACGCGTTGGTACGGTCTATGATTAAAAACTGAAAATCCACCTGTTGTTCTGGAGATGCTATGCAAAACACTATCCTCGATACAGAAGTGACGACCATCGACGGCGAGGTTACCTCACTGCAGCCGTATTCCGGGAATGTGCTGTTAATCGTCAACGTTGCTTCAAAATGTGGACTGACGCCGCAGTACGAGCAACTGGAAAATCTGCAGAAAGCCTGGCACCAACAGGGCTTCAGCGTTCTTGGTTTCCCTTGCAATCAGTTTCTGGGACAGGAGCCGGGCAGCGAAGAGGAAATAAAAACGTACTGCAGTACCACATGGGGCGTAACTTTCCCGATGTTCAGCAAAATTGACGTCAACGGCGAGGGACGCCATCCGCTGTATCAGAAGCTGATTGATGCCGCGCCAACGGCCGTTGCGCCTGCGGATAGTGGGTTCTACGAGCGAATGGCGAGCAAAGGTCGTGCGCCGCTCTACCCGGACGATATCCTGTGGAATTTCGAGAAGTTTTTAGTGGGTCGCGATGGAAAAGTGCTGCAACGATTCTCACCGGATATGACACCTGAGGATCCCATCCTGGTGCAAACCATCAAGCAGGCGCTGGCAAACTAATGTCTCGATTGATGCAGCTACAGGACGTCGCGGAATCGACCCGTCTCGGCCCGCTTTCTGGTGAGATCAAAGCAGGAGAGATCTTGCATTTAGTGGGACCAAACGGTGCCGGAAAAAGTACGCTGTTGGCGCGTATGGCGGGTCTGACAAACGGAGAGGGCAGTATCACTTTTGGTGATATGCCGTTGGAGGAATGGCCGGCCGCCAGGCTGGCGCAATATCGCGCCTATCTTGCGCAACAGCAAAATCCGCCGTTTGCCATGCCGGTCTGGCATTTTCTGACGCTGCATCAACCCGACAAAGCACGTACCGATCTGTTACAGGAGATCGCCGATGCGCTCGGCCTGGGAGATAAACTGGGGCGCGGCGTGAACCAACTCTCCGGCGGTGAGTGGCAGCGTGTGCGCCTGGCTGCGGTTATCCTGCAGATTTGCCCGCAATCGAATCCATTAGGTCAGCTTTTACTGCTGGATGAGCCGATGAACAGTCTGGATGTCGCGCAACAAAACGCACTGGACCGCTTGTTGAGTCAGCTGTGTTTGCAGGGCATAGCGATTGTGATGAGTAGCCACGACCTTAATCACACCTTACGCCATGCGCATAAAGCCTGGCTACTCAAACGCGGGAAACTGCTTGCCAGTGGTTCACGAGATGCGGTGCTGACGCCGGCCAATCTGTCTGCGGCCTATGGCGTCAACTTCCGACGTTTGGATATTGAAGGGCACAGAATGCTCATATCAACCACTTAAGTGAAATGGGTTCTTGAAAATCATATAATTTCCACGCTAAATTGGCATAAAAATAAAATTCAGAGGATTCGTACTGAATGCGCTTTTGGCTCCTTTTCATCACAGCATTGTTTTTGGCGGGCTGCAGCAGCCATCGTGCGCCTGCGCCAAATGCCCGCTTGTCGGATTCTATTGCCGTTATCGCCGGTCTTAATGATCAGCTACAAACCTGGCATGGCACACCCTATCGTTATGGCGGCATGAGTCGTAGTGGGGTGGATTGTTCTGGATTTGTTTTGATGACGATGCGCGATAAATTCGACCTGCAACTTCCGCGCGATACGCGTACGCAATCAAAGATTGGTACCGAAATTGATAAAGACGATTTGCTGCCCGGCGATCTGGTTTTCTTTAAAACCGGGTCTGGGGAAAGCGGTCTGCATGTTGGTATTTACGATACCAATAATCAATTTATTCATGCTTCAACCAGCCGTGGCGTGATGCGCTCGTCTCTGGATAACGTTTACTGGCGTAAAAACTTTTGGCAGGCGCGACGTATTTAATCCCCCGCAACTCCGAGGCTGCCATCGAGTGCGCAGCCTCAACATCACCATTTGAAAGTTAACTTTTATTTCTGCTTTTGGTTAGACAATACCCCTGAACATTAAGAGCGTATCTTGCTAAAAATATGATTTATTCCGAGATATTAAAAAGTGCAAAGCTGGATATTCGCTTATAATCAGGATAAGCTAAAAAAAAGGATTCGATTTACCGGCTAAAAAGGGAAAAATGAAAGGGCCTCTACTTGCATCAGCAGTAACGTATTTCTCCATCCTTTGCTACAGGATGCCGGATAACACCCATGCAGCGGGGCTGGCACGATGATTGTTTCACTGGATAATCTTTACCATTCTGAGTTCTCTTTTCTTCCTGCGAGAAGCGAAAAAGGCGATCTTGAATTCGTTGATATCATCACCAGTTTCGCCAGTGCGCATGGGGATGTGCGTATACCCACCGAGCTGGTCCTACCTCGGATGTCAGACGACGAACAATGTCGTTTATTTGTAGAAAAACTAGAATTAATCGAAACGTGCCAACATTTTTTTATTCAGCGAAAAGTATCCGCCTGGATTAATTTAACGCCAGCAGTTGCTAATACTTTATTATCAGATACTGAATTTGCTTCACAAGTTGAACGATTTTCATTTCTGGAGCTGGCTATTAATGAAAGCTATCCGGAGTTAAACAAAGGTAAAGATAATCCAGTATTGGCCGCACTTGCTGCGCGATTTCCATTAGTCCTGACAAACTATGGTTCTGGCGGTATATCAACCCGGGCAATTTTTGACGGCCTGTTCAAACACGTTGTGCTGGATAAAAACTTTGTTCAACAAAGGATTGCACATATTTCGTTTGAACCGTTTATGCGGGCTATTCTGGCGCAACTATCGCCCAGCTGTGAGTCAATAATCATTAGCGGAATTGATACACAAGAGATGCTGGAGCGCGTCTTGCCTGTGGGATTCAGTGCCATGCAGGGAGGGTTGTGGCCTGCGGTACCTCCTGCGCAGATAATTTCGCTCGCTAAGATATAACCCTTTTATTTGCTAGTGTTTAACAGGCTATTAACAGTCTACACTAGAGGCAGGAGGCCCTATGACCCTGTCTTTTACCACTCGCTGGCGTGATGAACTACCAGCAACCTATACCGCGCTTTCACCCACCCCTCTGAAAAACGCGCGCCTTATCTGGCATAACGATGCGCTGGCGGAGCAATTAGCAATTCCTGCGGCGCTATTTGATATTCCGACTGGTGCAGGCGTTTGGGGCGGCGAATCGTTGCTCCCCGGGATGTCGCCTTTAGCCCAGGTTTATAGTGGGCATCAGTTCGGTGTCTGGGCTGGTCAGCTTGGCGACGGACGTGGGATCCTGCTGGGCGAACAACAGCTCGCGGATGGTTCAACGTTTGACTGGCACCTGAAAGGCGCCGGACTCACGCCGTATTCCCGCATGGGTGATGGGCGTGCCGTGCTGCGCTCGACCATTCGTGAAAGCCTGGCCAGTGAAGCGATGTACTACCTGGGAATACCGACCACGCGGGCATTGTCGATTGTCACCAGCGACACGCCGGTTTATCGCGAAACGGTCGAAGCAGGGGCGATGCTCATTCGCGTGGCGCAAAGCCATATGCGATTTGGCCATTTTGAGCATTTTTACTATCGCCGAGAGCCGGAAAAAGTGCGCGAGTTGGCTGACTTTGCGATTCGCCATTACTGGCCGCAATGGCAGGAAGAAGCCGATAAGTATCAGCTGTGGTTTAACGATGTTGTCACGCGTACTGCGACGTTAATCGCTGACTGGCAGGCGGTAGGATTTGCGCATGGTGTTATGAACACGGACAACATGTCGATTCTGGGTCTGACAATGGATTACGGTCCATTCGGTTTTCTTGATGATTACGTGCCTGATTATATCTGCAACCACTCTGACAACCAGGGGCGATACAGTTTCGATAATCAACCGGCCGCCGCGTTGTGGAACCTGCAACGTCTGGCGCAAACCCTGTCGCCGTTTATCCCGGTCGAGGCGCTAAATGATGCGCTGGACAGTTACCAGCTGGCGCTATTAACTCGCTATGGTCAGCGGATGCGGCAAAAGCTCGGCTTCTTTAGCGAGCAGAAAGACGATAACGAACTGCTTAGCGAACTGTTTAGCCTGATGGCGCGAGAAAGAAGCGACTATACGCGAACGTTTCGCATGCTCAGCGAAACGGAGCAGCACAGTGCGCAATCTCCGTTGCGCGATGAGTTTATCGACCGCGCAGCATTTGACGACTGGTTCACGCGGTATCGCTCGCGCCTTCAGCAAGACAATATTGCCGATGCAGTCAGACAAACACAGATGAAGGCGGCAAATCCGGCGATGGTATTACGTAACTGGCTGGCGCAACGGGCGATTAGTCAGGCAGAGCAGGGGGATTACGCCGAACTGCATCGGTTGCACCAGGCGTTGCGTACCCCGTTTGCCGATCGCGATGACGACTATGCCAGCCGTCCACCTGACTGGGGCAAACGGCTGGAAGTGAGTTGTTCAAGCTAAGGGGCCAGAAATACCTGCGGGGAAGCGTTGGCCGGATGCTGGCCAACGTGTACCTGAGCACCGTACCAGCGCTTCAGATCATCGGCCTGTAACACAGTTTCCGGTGTTCCCTGCGACACCAGCCTGCCGTTGTGCAGCAGCACTATTCTGTCTGCCCACAGTGCGGCGAGGTTCAGATCGTGAAGCACAATGCACACATGCAGCTCACCCGAAGCGGTTAGCGTTTTTAGCATGCGCAACAGATGCTGCTGGTGGTAAAGATCCAGCGCGGAGGTCGGTTCATCAAGGAATAACCAACCGCGAGGCGCACCGTCGCACCAGAGTTGCGCCAGCGCACGGGCTAACTGCACTCGCTGTTGCTCACCGCCGGAAAGCGCGGCGTATTGCCGGCCTGCCAGAGGCGTACATCCGGTCATCTCCATTACCTGTGCAATAAGCCCAGGTTCCGGTCGTTGGGTCCAGGGCGCGCGACCCATCGCGATGACGGCCTCTACCGGCCAGTCAAATCCCAGTTGCGTTTGCTGACGCATTACCGCCCGGTGTCGCGACAGCATTTGGGTAGGCCACTCCTCCAGCGGTTTGCCCGCCAGCACGCAGCGCCCGGTAGCCGGTTTCAGAAAACCGGTCAGCAAGCGTAGCAGAGTGGATTTCCCCGCGCCGTTTGGGCCGATCAGCGCCACCAGTTCACCTTTTGTAAGGGCGAGCGATACGTCGTCGATCACCGCTCTGCCAGCTACGTGATAGTGAAGCCCTTCAGCGATGAAATGTTCAGCCATGCGGTCCTCGCTGACGAAAAATAAGCCATAAAAACCACGGTGCGCCGAGAAGACTGGTCAACAGACCGACCGGCATCTCCGCAGGCGCAACCGCCGTACGGGCCAGCGTGTCGGCAATCAGCAATAAAAACGCGCCCGCCAGCACGGAACCCGGAATAACGGCCCGATGGTCTGAGCCGAGCCACATACGTATTAAATGTGGGATGACCAACCCGATAAAGCCAATCACGCCGCTTACCGCCACGGCTGAGGCAACCAGTAATGCGCTACAAAGCAGCAAAATACGCTGGATTGTACGCACATCAACGCCGAGATAATGCGCCTCTTCCTCACCCAGCTGCAGAAGATTCAGCGCCGGAGCAAGTCGCCAGATGATCAGCACTGTCGGGATTGTCAGTGAAGTGACAGCCAACAGTGTGGACCACTGCGCGGCCCCCAGACTTCCCATTCCCCATAGCGACAGCTGGCGCAGTTGCGCATCATTACTGACCCACGACAAAACGCCAACCGCCGCCCCACAGAGCGCGTTAATGGCAATGCCGACCAGCAGCAGGCGTGAGAGTGAACCGTCGCGCTGTTGGCTGAGGATAAAAATCACTACCGTTGCCGCCAGCGCGCCGAAAAAAGCGGCCAGCATTGGAGCATACAACATCAGCAGCGCGGGCAAGGAGACAGGCAGCACCACCCACAGGGCCACAGCGCAGGCGGCGCCGCTGCTTATTCCCAGTAATCCAGGGTCTGCAAGTGGATTGCGAAACAGCCCCTGCATCACGCAGCCAGCGAGCGCCAGAGAACCGCCAATCACCAGCGCCAGCAGGACGCGGGGCAGACGAATCGTGAGCCAGATTTGACGCAATGCCTCATCGTCATCACGCCAGAGCAGACTTACCGGCAGGCGCAACGCGCCAAAACCGGTAGCCAGAACCGTCATTACAATCAGCATCAATGCCAACATCCACAACGAACAGGTGATCCGCCGGGACATCAGGGTAATTGCTCCGCTTTAGCACGAAGCTGCAAAATAGCCTGTGGCGTGCGAACGCTGAAGCCCAACAGCGCCATATCGTCAACCTGCAATACCTGTTTATTCCTGCCGGCAGGTGTTTGCGCAAGTCCTGGTAGCGCCCACAGGTTTGCCTCGCCACCCATCGCCTTAACACCTTCTTGTGAAATCACTACCAGATCGGGCTGGCTGGCAATGACGCCTTCTTGTGACAGTGGCTGATAGCGATTAACGCCCTGCATCGCGTTGCGTAGACCTGCGGCACGAATCGCCGCATCGGCTCCGGTTTGCTGGCCCGCCGCCATCGCGGTCATCCCGCCATGATTGAGAATAAACAGCACACGTTTATTAAGTTCAGATGACGGGAGCGTCGCCAGTTCCTGACGTAACGTTGCGCGCAGCGTTTCGCCGTCGGCCCCCCGATGAGTAGCCTCGGCGATAACCCTAACTTTTTCATCAATCGCGTTAAGATCGTTGCTTGCTGGGATCGTGACAACCCTGACGTTGCTCTGCTCGATCTGTTTTAACACCAGAGAAGGCTGCGCCTGCGCGCTGGCAAGGACCAGCGTAGGGCGTGTGGCAAGGATCCCTTCGGCGTTGAGCTGGCGCAAATAACCAACATCAGGTAACGCGGTTGCCGCAGCAGGCCATTGGCTGGTGCTGTCTCTCGCCACAAGGGAGGGTTGTGCTCCCAGTGCGTATACGATCTCGGTGACATCGCCACCGAGGGCAACAACTCGTTCCTCGGGTGCAGCCAGTGCGGCGAAGGGCAGCAGCGCGATCAGGGCCAGCAGTTTTTTCATGCGGCCAGTCCTTTCGGCGTTAGCGCGTCAATCTGTGTGCGCCATTGTGTCTGTTCCGGCTCGCCTTCCGTACGTTGACCATACAGTTGTGCGATTTGCGTACCGTCGGCAGCAAACAGTTCCAGACTGGTGACGTGACCATCGGCGGTCGGTTTGCGCGTTACCCACGTTTCGGCCACGCTCTCTTCCAGCAGATGCAGGGTAAAGGTTGGGTTGAAGATGTTTAGCCAGCCTTTCATCGGTACCAGTTTTTCAATCACGCCGGTAAAAATCTGTACACAGCCGCGATTACCCACAAAAACCATAATTTCGTTGCCATCCTGACGCGCGGTGTCGAGTAACTGCGCCAGTGCGCTATTAGAAACCTTACAGGCCAGATCGTCGCCCACCAGATTAAACGCTTGTTGACGGGTGAGTTCATGGCGTTTCAGCAGACCGAAGAACTGGTGGACATCGGTCATCGCTCGCCACTCTTGATCGACGGTCTGCGCATCGACTGTGACGGCGGCAGGCGCAGAATTGTTGGCGGGTTGCAGTGCCAGCGGCGGGTTTTCTGCAAAGATGAAACGGGTCAGCAACGCTGCCCATTCCTCAACGAGGGTATTTTGCGTGGTATAGACCTTTAGCAGCGCATCTCCCTGATGGTCGAAGAACTGAATGCTCTGACGCTCACCATGGGCGGTTGTTTCGCTGATATGAAAGGTACTGGCCCACTGATTCAGGAACAGACGCAGATCGAGGGCGCGCGGATTGAGAACCAGTCCGGCATGACCGTTGAGGTGCTGATTGGTAAAAGCACCTACCTGCTCATGTACTGCGTATTCATTGCGGCAAATACATTTGGTTTCGCCAACTGCTTCCAGTGCGCTGAGAATTTCACGCACTTCACCACGTAAGCGCCAGGCGTCGTGACCGACGCGAGCAAAGGTCAGTTCGGCTTCGCTAATATTCATCAACCCCGCAATATCACGTGCGTATTTGCCAGGATTTTCTTTCTTCAGTTCCAGCCAGCGTGTGTAATGATTCATTGTCTCTTCCTTCCAGATTGCGGCCCCGGCGAACCGGGGAAAAGTGATTACCACTGATAACTCACGAAAATTTTGCCATTACGACCATCCTGCGGAATGCCTTGCGGTGACCAGTACTCTTTGTCGAAGGCGTTGCCCAGTAGCAGCGTGGTGGTCATGCCTTTCAGCGCTTGTTGGCCCTGATAGCTCACGTAGAAATCGTTTACCGCATAGCCGGGCTGTTTAGCGTAGGTGCTGCTGATATGCGTTGAACGGTCAGCAAATGTCCCTATCCAGCCGACAGAGAAACCGCTGTGCGCAACCGGCACATTCAGTTTGCTGGTGACGGTGTCAGGGTTAATGCTGGAAATGTATTCGCCGGTGTCAGTATCTTTTCCGCGTGTGCGGTTATAGGCCATGTCGAGGCTGAACAGGTCGGTGGAATATTTCGCCATCACGTCCCAGCCCCAGATTTTGGCGTTGGGTACGTTATAGGACGTGGTTGTCGCAGCGGCGAAATCGACGCTGGTGGAGATGTAATCTTTCGCTTTGGTGTCGAAATAGCTGGCTTTAAATTCGAGCGCGTCGCTCGCCATCAGAAGATCGTCAAAGCGCAGGCCAAATCCGTATTCCTGTGTTTCGTTGGTTTCCGGGCGCAGGTTAGGGTTCGGCACCCAGTAGTTGGTGTAAAAACGACCAATCGAAAAGTGTTTCGCATCGTTATACATCTCGCCCATAGTCGGGGCACGGAAAGCCTGAGCGTATGAACCGAACAGCATCAGCCAGTCAGTTGGCGCAACCGTTAATCCGGCGCGGGACGACCATTTATCGGCATCGACATCTTCATAACCGTCGCTGCTGCCGCGATAAGAGTCATAACGGGTACCGCCCAGCAGCGTAACCGGCAGGTCGCGCAGGGTGATTTCATCCTGGAGCCAGCCGGAGCTGAAATCGATCTTAGCCTCCGGGAAACCAGTTGTTGCTCCTCCCGGTTGTTGTTCCTGACGATAGTATTCACCGCCGTAGGTCAACAGGTGAGATGCAAAAGAGTCGGTAAACAGACGGCTGCGGTTGTCGATCTTCCCGCCTTTGGTGGTTTGCTTGCGAAATTCGCCAGTGTTATCTGCGTTCTGAGCATTAATGCGCGCTTCGGACCAGTAGATACGGGCGTCAGCGTTCAGCCAGTCATTGTCCGCCGGAGCGAGCGAGTAGGTCAGTTGCGCATCACGCTGGATCGTTGAACGGTTGGTCATCGGGTTGCTGGCATCCGCCGCGCTGGTCTGCGGGTTTTTAGGTTCCCGGGCGTCATTGTTGTAGTAACGCAGCGAACCGGCCAGCGTCTGGGCGCTGTCAATTTTCCAGCTACCTTTCGCCAGCATATTATTAATTGCTTCGTCATTCGGCGCAGTAGTACCGTCACTCTGGCGTAAATCACCGCGATCGCGGCTGGACCAGGCAAGCAGTCCGTCCAGCGTATCGGTACGGCCATACGTGCTGGCGCCCATGCCGAGACTGTGATCGCCGGTCGCCGCGGTACCGAACACGCGATAACCACTGTTTTGCCCGACTTCCAGTAGATCTTTGGCATCTGCAGTGTCATAGGCGATCACGCCGCCTAGCGCGCCGCTACCGTACAGTAGTGCGGAAGGGCCACGCACGACTTCGATGCGTTTGATAAGCGCCGGGTCGAGGAAGGTACTGTTCAGGTGTCCGGTGTCGGTTCCCTGGCGAACGCCGTCAACCAGCACCAGAACGCCGCGTCGATCATACCCGCGCAGATTCACGTCCTGGCCGTTGGTACGGCCCGTACCATCAAGGGTCAGGCCCGGAACCTTACGTAACAGGTCGGCAGCTGAGCTGGCGGTTTGGTTTTCTGGTGCAGTGGCGTCAATGACGCTGACCATCATCGGTGCTTCAAAGGCGCTACGGGCATTGCCGGTGGCGGTAACGGTCATATCCTCGACCGCCGCCCAGGCGACGGCGGGCAGGTTACTGATAATCGCCAGCGCCAACAGCGATGGGCGCAGGGAAGCGGTGTGCAGGTAAGGCATAGCAACTCTCCATTAGGAAATCGAAAAGCGCTGGCTGCCTGGGTATGACCTGGGTGGCTGGCGAAATGTGTTGTTTATTTAGTCAGAATGAGTTTTCCGGCTTGTGTCTGGCGCAGCAGGTAGTGCTGACCATCATGTTCTATGATCACGCGTCCTTCGTTACCAAGCAGGGTTTTACTGTCAATTCGTCGGTCGTTTGGCGCGACGGAAGGCGGTGTTTTGTCTTTTGCAGGCGTTGCCGTTGTGTTATCCATACGTGACATAGTGTTTAAAAATAACAATCAATGTAACAATGATAATCATTATCATCAAACTGCAAATTTGCGGCAAGCGTTTTTGTGAAATAATTGTGACGAGAACGTTTTTTGCGCAATAAGAAAGGGAAAAACAAGGGATTAGCGCCGGGCAAGCTGATATTGCCCGGCGAACAGCATTAAAAACGGCTATCAACCGCAGAGGCGAGTTTTTCAACCAACAGTTCGGTATCTTCCCAGTTCAGGCACGGGTCGGTAATGGACTGACCGTAAACCAGCGGCTGGCCGCTAACGATTTTTTGCGTACCTTCACGCAGGAAACTCTCCGCCATAATCCCGGCAATCGCCGTCGAACCATTGCGAATTTGCTGGCATACATCATCACAAACGTCCAACTGACGGCGATGCTGCTTCTGGCAATTACCGTGGCTAAAATCGACCACCAGATGCTCAGGCAGGGAAAATTCGTGCAGGGTATCGCAGGCGGCAGCAATATCTTCAGCATAATAATTCGGCTTTTTACCGCCACGCATGATGATATGCCCGTAAGGGTTACCGCTGGTCTGATAAATGGTCATCTGGCCGGTTTTATCCGGCGAGAGGAACATGTGACTGGCGCGGGAGGCGCGAATCGCATCGACGGCGATGCGCGTGTTGCCATCCGTTCCGTTCTTAAAGCCAACCGGGCAGGAGAGCGCGGAGGCCATTTCACGATGGATCTGACTTTCGGTGGTGCGCGCGCCAATAGCTCCCCAACTGATTAAATCGGCAATAAACTGGCCGGTCACCATGTCGAGGAATTCAGTCGCCGTGGGCACGCCCAGTTCGTTGACCTGCAACAGCAGTTTTCGCGCCAGTTCAATACCGTGGTTTACACGATAACTGCCGTTCAAATCCGGGTCGGAAATCAGGCCTTTCCAGCCTACGACGGTGCGTGGTTTTTCAAAATAGGTACGCATCACGATTTCCAGACGCGCCTGGTGCTTAGTGCGCAGCGCCTGTAATCGTGTCGCGTATTCCATCGCGGCATCAAGATCGTGAATCGAGCAGGGACCTACGATCACCAGTAAACGGGGGTCTTCACCATTTAAAATTTTTTCTATCCGACGTCGGGAGTCCGTAACATGACGGGCGACGGAGGACGAAACAGGATGCCGTTGCGCAAGCTCTGCTGGAGTGACCAGGTTGTCAATACGCGCAGTACGGAGTTCATCGGTTCTGTTCATTACTTGTCTCAGAAATTTGTTGCTTCAACGGCAGGACTACCGGGAAGTGATGTACATCACAATATCACACTCATCCTGCCTGGTGGCGAGCATAATAACAAAAAATCGAACCAATGCACTAGCATTCTAGTACATGCGGCGATTCAGTCCCATGATATCGAGGATCTTGGTAGCAATCTCTTCTACCGAATAATTGGTACTGTTCAGCCAGGGGATCTGGTTTTTCCGATAAAGCGCTTCCACCTCAGCAACTTCCATACGGCACTGACGCAGCGAGGCGTAACGGCTGTTCTCACGGCGTTCTTCGCGGATGGCCGCCAGGCGCTCAGGGTCGATAGTCAGACCGAACAGCTTATGCTGCAACGGCTTCAGGGAAGTGGGCAGCACCAGATTATCCATATCATCGGCAATAAAGGGGTAGTTGGCCGCGCGGATACCAAACTGCATGGCCAGATACAAACTGGTCGGGGTTTTGCCGCAACGGGAAACGCCGAGCAGGATCACCTGCGCCTGATCGAGGTTGCGCAACGAAATACCGTCGTCGTGGGCGAGGGTGTAGTCAATGGCAGCGATGCGCGCGTCGTACTTGTTGAGGTTACCGGGATTCAGACCGTGCGTGCGGTGGGCGATAGGCGTAGGGTCGAGTTTCATCTCGTGTTGCAGTGGGGCAACCAACGCCTGCACGATATCCTGACAAAACCCTTCGCTTTGCAGAATGATCGAGCGAATTTCCGGCAGGACGATGGAGTAAAACACTAAAGGGCGCACGCCAGTTTGTTGGTAGATAGCGTCAATCTGGTCTTTAACCGCGCGCGCACGACTCTCATTTTCCACAAACGGCAGCGTAATACTGCTGATCGTGACCGGAAATTGCGACATCACCGCGTGACCCAATACCTCGGCGGTGATGGCCGTACCATCAGAAATATAAAATACGTGACGATCAACAGCATTATCCATTTTGCTCATCCTGGGGCAGATATAATTCTCTGAAAGCATAAATTAAAATTCGCCAGAAGCGAATATTGCGGCATCTATTTTATAAAATGAAACGGTATTTTTATATTTAATGAAAAGTGCATTTCATTTTTCGGAACAAATGTTTATACCGGTCATTTTTGTGGTGATCCCGTGTGGCTCGCGGGTTTGCGCAAATGCGGAAACAATCTGAAAAAATAAAAAATAAAGTTGCTTGAACGATTCACCGTTTTTTTCGCCGGAGTAAATATGCCAAGATAATTACGCAAAATTGAGTTTCCTAACCTCGTTCAAATATAAGGATTGTTCGATGTCCAACAATGGCTCGTCACCGCTGGTGCTTTGGTATAACCAACTCGGCATGAATGATGTAGACAGAGTTGGAGGCAAAAATGCCTCCCTGGGTGAAATGATTACTAACCTTTCAGGTATGGGTGTTTCCGTACCGAATGGTTTTGCAACGACCGCCGATGCGTTTAACCAGTTTCTGGACCAGAGCGGTGTAAACCAGCGCATTTATGAGCTGCTGGATAAAACGGATATCGACGATGTCACTGAGCTTGCGAAAGCCGGGGCACAGATCCGCCAGTGGATTATCGACACTCCTTTCCAGCCCGAACTGGAAAATGCCGTCCGCGATGCCTACGCGCAGCTGTCAGCGGACGATGCCAATGCCTCTTTTGCCGTGCGTTCTTCCGCTACCGCAGAAGATATGCCAGATGCGTCATTTGCCGGTCAGCAGGAAACCTTCCTCAACGTCCAGGGATTTGATGCCGTACTGGTTGCCATCAAACACGTATTTGCCTCGCTGTTTAACGACCGCGCGATCTCTTATCGTGTTCACCAGGGCTATGACCACCGTGGCGTCGCACTTTCTGCTGGCGTTCAGCGGATGGTGCGTTCTGACCTCGCGTCCTCAGGCGTAATGTTCTCCATCGATACCGAATCCGGTTTCGACCAGGTTGTCTTTATCACGTCCGCCTGGGGCTTGGGCGAAATGGTCGTGCAGGGTGCCGTTAACCCGGATGAATTCTACGTGCACAAACCGACCCTGGCGGCTAACCGTCCGGCGATCGTCCGTCGCACAATGGGATCGAAAAAAATCCGCATGATTTACGCGCCGACCCAGGAACACGGTAAGCAGGTGACCATTGAAGATGTCCCGCAGGAACAACGCGACATTTTCTCCCTGACTAACGAAGAAGTGCAGGAACTGGCCAAGCAGGCGGTGCAGATCGAGAAGCACTACGGTCGTCCAATGGACATCGAATGGGCGAAAGACGGCCATACCGGCAAGCTGTTCATTGTTCAGGCGCGTCCAGAAACCGTGCGCTCTCGCGGTCAGGTGATGGAGCGTTATACGCTGCATGCTCAGGGTAAAATTATTGCTGAAGGTCGCGCCATCGGCCACCGCATTGGCGCGGGTCCGGTCAAAGTCATTCATGACATCAGCGAAATGAACCGCATCGAACCAGGCGACGTACTGGTTACCGACATGACCGACCCGGACTGGGAACCGATCATGAAGAAAGCAGCAGCAATTGTCACTAACCGTGGCGGTCGTACCTGTCACGCGGCAATCATTGCCCGTGAACTGGGGATCCCGGCCGTGGTGGGCTGTGGCGATGCGACCGAGCGCATGAAAGATGGTGAGAAGGTAACTGTCTCCTGTGCCGAAGGCGATACCGGTTATGTTTACGCTGACATGCTCGACTTTAGCGTAAAGAGTTCCAGCGTGGAGACCATGCCGGATCTGCCGTTGAAGGTGATGATGAACGTCGGTAACCCGGACCGGGCTTTCGACTTCGCCTGTCTGCCAAACGAAGGCGTCGGCCTGGCGCGTCTGGAATTTATCATCAACCGCATGATTGGCGTACACCCGCGTGCGCTGCTGGAGTTTGATGACCAGACGCCTGAGCTGCAAAATGAAATCCGCGCCATGATGAAAGGTTTCGATTCTCCGCGTGAATTCTATGTCGGTCGTCTGACGGAAGGGATCGCAACGCTGGGTGCGGCGTTTTATCCAAAACGCGTCATCGTGCGTATGTCGGACTTTAAGTCCAACGAATATGCCAACCTGGTCGGCGGTGAGCGTTATGAACCGCATGAAGAGAACCCGATGCTGGGCTTCCGTGGGGCGGGCCGTTATGTTGCCGACAGCTTCCGCGACTGCTTCGCGCTGGAATGCGACGCAGTAAAACGTGTCCGTAACGACATGGGCCTGACTAACGTTGAAGTGATGGTACCGTTTGTACGTACCGTTGCCCAGGCGAAAGCGGTGGTGGAAGAGCTGGCACGCCAGGGGCTGAAACGCGGCGAGAACGGACTGAAGATCATCATGATGTGTGAGATCCCGTCTAACGCCTTGCTGGCCGAGCAGTTCCTCGAGTACTTCGACGGCTTCTCCATCGGCTCAAACGACATGACGCAGCTGGCGCTGGGTCTGGATCGTGACTCTGGTGTGGTTTCTGAACTGTTTGATGAGCGTAACGACGCGGTGAAAGCGCTGCTGTCGATGGCGATTCGTGCAGCCAAGAAACAGGGCAAATACGTGGGTATTTGCGGCCAGGGACCTTCTGACCACGAAGACTTCGCGGCCTGGCTGATGGAAGAGGGGATCGACAGCCTGTCGCTGAACCCGGACACCGTCGTACAAACCTGGCTGAGTCTGGCTGAACTGAACAAGTAATATCATGCCTTATCCGGCCTATTCAACGTAGGCCGGATAAGATGCGTGAGCATCGCCATCCGGCGCTTTATCCTGTAATACTCTCCACGCTCAAACGCTGAATAATATCCTGACGAAGCTGGTATTTTTGTACTTTACCGGACGCCGTGCGCGGTAATTTCTCCACGATCACAATGTGCTCAGGGTATTTATACTTTGCCACCCGCTTGCGGCTAAAAAAGGCCACCACTGATTCCAGCGACAACGAATGATGCGGGGGTTTTAGGACCACGTAAGCACACGACCTTTCACCTAAGCGTTCGTCCGGCATCGCGACAACACAGGCATCGTGAATGCGAGGATGCTGCAATAAAATATCCTCAACTTCGCGGCTGCTGATGTTTTCTCCACCGCGGACAATGATATCTTTTTTCCGTCCGGTGATTTTGATGTACCCCGCATCGTCCATTCGGCATAAGTCGCCGCTGTAATACCAACCGTCTTGATCCAGCGCGCGGGCGGTAAGTTCGGGTTCATCGAGGTAGCCCATAAACACATTGGGACCACGCGAAGCTTCTTCACCTTCTACCCCCGCGGGCAACGTATTGCGTGCTTCGTCGACCACTTTAATTTCGACGCCTGCAGCAGCATATCCGTCGGTATTCATCATGCGAGAAAGCGAATCATCGAGATTGACCAGCGCATGCGGTGAACTCTCTGTCGAGCCATAAATGCTTAATAATTTTATGCCGAGCTGCTGGCAGTCACGGGCAATCTTCTGTGGAATGGTTGTGCCCCCACATAAGAAAAAGCGTAGCGATGAGAGATCGCGTGGTCGTTTTTCCATGCTACACAACATGTCGTAGACGAAGGGCGTTGCGCCGAGCACACAGGTACAGCGTTGTTGCTCCAGCAGTTCAAGACAGGCGGTTGGGGTGAAAATATCTAACAATACGCTGCGTGCGCCGATTAAAAACGGTGCAGTAACGCCATGCAGAAAACCGGTAGCGTGTCCCAGTGGTGCGGGCATCAAAAACACATCCTGCCAGGTGAGATTGAGGCGGGCACAGTAGGCGCGCTCGCTGGCAAGGATGTTGTTGTGGGTCAGCATTACGCCTTTTGGCATTCCCTCGGTACCGGAGGTAAACAACACCGCCGCCAGTTCATCGGCGTGAACATTAATCGTCTGGGTTAAAGGCGGAGCTAAAAGCAGTTGACTGAGCGCCAGCGAGGTCGTTGCCGGAGCCAGTTTATCCACGGCAACGATCTGTTGCAGATGCGGCAACTGGTTTTGTAAGGGGAGGATCAGATCGACCGGTCGGGTCTGTTTAAACAGCGTCGGTGCGAAAAAAATCTTCGCTTTACACTTATTTAGCACCCATACCAGCTCTGCTTCACGCCACGCTGGCAGCAGAGGTACGGAAACGGCCCCGGTTTTCAGGCAGGCCAGGTAGATAATCGTAAACTCGCACCAGCCCGGTAACTGGAAGGCAATGCGATCGCCGGGTTGAATACCGCAGGCTAAAAACCAGGTTGCCAGACTGCTGGCCGCGCTGTCGAGTTCAGCATAGGTGTATGAAGCGCCATGGTTATCAACCACGGCGATTTTATCTGGCATGGCTCTGGCAGTTTGGTTCCAGTAATCGCCAAGCGAAGCATCTCCCCATAAACCCTGTTGCCGCCAGACTTCGCGGCGTTCGGCGTTAAACGTTAGTGTGATACTCATGAAGTTATTCCCAGGATGATTTCGGCATACATCTGACCGGATGGCCGGCGTGGCCGATCCGGTGTACTACAGGCAAAATCCATTAGCCGTAGCGAAAATCAACGCCAAATGTTCCGACCGGATATTCCCATTGGTCGAGGATTGTGTCGCCGCACAGTACTCGACACGTTCCGCACTCCAGGCAACCAGCAGAATCAAAATGAATGTTTCCACTCTCGTCCTGCTTATACAGCCCGGCGGGGCAGGCTTTCAGCAGCTTGCGAAATTCATTAAGGTCTGGATGTTCGGCCAGGATAATGTGCGGGTGGCCTTCATCGACATTGAATTTATTGACGCCCAGTTTGACGTCAACGTTAACGGTATTGTCCTGATTCATAGTGCAGTTGCCCCCTTGATACCGTCTTTCAGTAAGTTCATCAGCCCGATTTGTTTTGCGTGGGACATAATCATCTTGCGAACCGGTTGATTTGGACGTCCGTCAACGGTGAACATATCGCTCATGAGGTCGGCCACCATACGCGGATACTGAGTGAACAGCCGTGGGTTTTCCATTAACGCCGGGATCTTGCGAAAATGCTGTAAATCACGCATCACACAGCCCTGTTCGAGCGCGCGCTTGTAGCCCATCAGGCTGCTGGCAGAGAAATCCTGGCGTTCTTTTGCTGCAATAGCTGTTTGGGCAGCGGCTTCTGCGGAAGCGATGGCCAAATCCATACCTCGCACCGTGAAACCCAGGTTCAAACAGAAACCGGCGGCATCGCCCACGATCATCACACCGTCATCGACCAACTTTGGAACCATTGCCAGACCGCCTTCCGGCACCATATGCGCGGAATATTCCAGTAGTTCTCCACCGGCAATCAATGGCCGAATAGTTGGATGTTGTTTAAAGTCTTCCAGCATTTGTGGAATGCTTTTTGTGGCATGGGCAATATCCCCCAGACCACACACCAGACCCAGAGAGATGGAGTCCTGGTTGGTATACAAAAATCCGCCTCCCATCAACCCATCAGACGGTGAGCCTGCAAACAGCCAGGCCGCGCCTTCATTACCTGAAAGATTGAAGCGATCTGCAATGACCGCTGGAGGTAAGCCGATCAGCTCTTTTACACCAACGGCATAGTGATGTGCAGAAGAGGGCGGAACCATCCCCAGGGAACGCCCCAGCATAGAGTTGACGCCATCGGCAAGGATGACAATATTGGCTTCCAGGATATCGTCACCGGCCTGAACTCCGGTAACCTTTTTACCTTCGCGGATCAGGGCATCGACGCGCACGCCGGGGATGAACTGCACGCCAGCTTGTTCCGCCTTATCCATTAGCCATGGGTCAAGTCTGTTGCGCAAAACGGTATACGAATCCTGCGTTGGCGCGTCAGCTTTTTCACGATGAAAGTCGAGAGTGACGGCGCTTTCTTCGGTCAGAAAAGAGATTTTTTCGCGGGTGACTTTACGCTCGAGCGGCGCTTCCTGCGCGAAACCCGGCATGATGCGCTCAAGACTATGTGCATAGAGTCTTCCGCCGGTCATATTTTTACTGCCTGCATTGTTTCCGCGCTCGATGACCAGTACGTCCAGTCCGGCCTGAGCCATCACGTAGCCTGCAACCGTACCCGCCACGCCAGCACCGACCACAATGGCATCAAATTTTTCATCTGACATGCTTTATGCTCCCTTCCCGCTGCGAGGGCAGCGGGATATGTGCGTTAAATGTGGGGGTTAGCGGCTGAGATGCTCGATAAGAGCCGGAACGACTTTGTAGATGTCGCCGACCAGTCCGTAATCGGCGTAATTGAAAATAGGGGCTTTCTTATCTTTGTTGATGGCAACAATGACTTTCGCGCCGTTACCGCCAACCATATGCTGAATTTGTCCTGAAATGCCGAGGGTGAGGTAAAGGTCCGATTTCAGTAACACGCCAGAAACGCCGATGTAGCGTTCGCGTTCCATCCAGTTTTCGCCTTCGGCAATCGGTCGTGAACAACCCACTTCTGCACCCAGTACAGATGCCAACTGGCGCACCATCTCCAGATCGTTTTGCGCAACCAGGCCGCGGCCCACACCCACCACACGTTTGGCTTTGCTGAGATCCACGCTGCTCACGGATTTGGCGCGACGTTCCTGGCACATAATTTCATGGTGTGGTGCTATGTAAGGTGCAGAGACAACAGGGCAGGTATGTGAAGCATTAGCCTCTACCGGTTCAAGTACGCCTGGGGCAAGGGTGATAATTGCCTGAGTTGTTTTGATTTTTTCTTTGCCGAATGCCAGGCCACCGTACATACGGTGTTCTGCGAACAGTGAGCCATCATCAAGCGTTACCGACGTGGCGTCATTTACCATCGCTGCATTGAGCTGAATACTTAACCGCGCACCAAGGGATTTAGCGCGTTTTGTAGCTGGCATCAGCAATAGCCCGGTATGTTCTTGTATCAGGGCGGCGATGGTCTCGGCAAAATTTTCAACACGCTGTAAACCAGACGTTGTTTCAAGCACGACAATCTCATCGGCACCCAGAGGTTTAACCTGATTGGCCTGTTCGTTGCCTTGTACAATAAGGTGTACCTGTTCACCCCACAGGCGTGCGCCAGCCATTAATTCTGCATAGCGTTCTACGTTATCGCTGAACACCCATACGTTAGCTAATTTACTCATGATAATTTCTCTCCGTTGGGCTTAGTTCAGGGCTTTTTTCAGATGCTCAGCCAGCTCGGCGATGGCTTCTGCTGAGTCATTTTCCAGAATGATGTGCTTACGTTCTGTTTGTGGCGGAACGGTGAGGCTCACCAGTTCTGCTAACGGTGAGGCAGGTGTCCAGCCAATATCGCTGGCTTGCCACGGTGTGACTGGTTTTTTACCTGCGCCCAGAATGGCTTTCATCGAGGGAATACGCGGCGTGTTGATATCCGAGGTTACGCACAGCACGGCGGGGAGCGGCAGTTCAATCACTTCAACTTCGTCTTCCAGCGTACGTTCAACCACAATGCGATCGCCGTTACGTTGGATGTTGCTGACGGCGTTAATCACCGGAAGTTGTAAGAGTTCGCCAACCAGTAAGCCAACCTGCTGGGCGTAGATGTCTCCAGACCCTTCGCCGAACAGCATCAGGTCGAATTCAATGTTTTTGGCCGCGCAGGCCAGCGCCTGAGCCGTGTCTCGCGGTAATGAATGCTCCAGTTGGGGATCCTGCACCATAAACAAACTGTCCGGCCCGCGGGACAGTACGTCTTTACGCACTTTGGAGTTTTGCAGTAGCGAGCCGCCAACCGTTAAGGCGACGATTTCATCACCTTCCGCACTAAGTTGCGTCGCGGCCTCTATTGCATTCAAATCAAACTGACTGATTTTGGCATCGGCCCGGTCAAAGTTAAGCGAACGTTCTGGGGTAACAACAATGTCCTGTTCTTCAGGCACCAACTTAAAGCAGGTTATTAGTTTCATGGCATCTCCAGTGATTCTCGTGTGGATGATGACGGGGAGTGACATCATCAACAGTAGGGAAAATTGACTGAAAATAGTGTGCGGCAGAGGGGGACTGTTTTCGACGGGGCAATCTGTTTTCATTCCCAACAATCTTGCAAAAAAAAGGACTTTAGGAATGCTGAGTTTATGAACGTAAAGACGACGTCGGGTGTTAAAGTGATAAAAATAGAAATAAAATCGAGGCGCTTTTTTGAGAAATGGATCATATTTTTATCCGTTTCTGCATGCACTTTGTTTCTGGTGTGTAAATTATTATTGCTGACTTAATAACATTTACACTTTCCTGTTATTCTAAAATAAAAACAATTTGCGTGAGCAGCGTGCTGAAGTTGGAGGTGTCATCTTGCAGACGAGGCAAATAATTTTGTTTCGCCTGGACAGAATAACGTTGTATAACGTCTTCATCGTTTTTATTTTTCGATATTAATTATCCGCAAAATTACTGCCTTTCGGTGGAGGTTGTCATGTATCAACGCTGTTTTGATAATGCCATGGAGACCCTTTTTGAACAGGGAAAAACCCCGAGATTTTCGCGATTCGTCATTAGTGATGATCCTAACTGGGAGTCGGGCCATCATGTTCATGACAATGAAACAGAGCTTATCTATGTAAAAAAGGGTGTCGCGAGACTAATTATCGACTCTTCGCTGTATGTCGCACATGCGGGTGACATCGTGGTGATAGAGCAAGGGCGGTTACATGCGGTTGCTTCCGATAGCAGCGCGCCTGCAACCACTTACACCTGTGCGCTCTACGGTTTTCGTTTCAACGACTGGCAGGAGAACCAACTCTTGCAGATGCACTCGTGTCCGGTTATTAGCGTCAGCCAGGGCAAAGAGGTTATTAAAAGTATCTTTAATGAACTGAGTGTTATGATCCCGCAGAGCAAGAATAACCTGACGTCTTCCGCTTATGACGCCTTTGCTTATGCATTAACCGTTTTATATTACGAAAACTTTAAAAATGCTTATCGTTCTGAACAGGGATATATTAAAAAAGATATCTTAATTAAAGATGTGTTGGTTTATTTAAATAACAACTTCCGAGAGAAAATTACGCTGGAACAGTTGTCTAAGAAATTTCGAGCCAGCGTGAGCTATATCTGTCACGAGTTTACTAAGGAATATCGTATTTCGCCGATTAATTATGTGATTCAGCGGCGAATGACAGAGGCAAAATTTGCCCTGACGAATACGGAGTCCTCGTTGGCAGAAATTTCATGGCGGGTAGGGTATGAAAATGTCGATCACTTTGCCAAACTCTTTCAGCGGCATGTGGGTTGTACTCCCAGCGATTATCGTAAGCAGTTTAAAAATAACCTTGTAGAACAAGAATGTTTGATGCCAGAAATATGATTCACCTGGCACGTGCCGGATAACGCATTTGCGCTATCCGGCAAGCATTACTGCTTACTTATTCTGATAATCTTTCAGGATTTGGCGACCCGCGACGTAAATCATGATTTCATCTGTACCACCGCCAATGCGTTCACAGCGGACATCACGCCAGAACCGGGAAACGCGTGCTTCGTCGGTGTAACCCAGTCCACCCATAATCTGAATGGCGTCATCAATCACTTCCATTGCAGTACGTGCACAATACAGTTTTGCCAGCGCTGCACTGGTGCGCAGAGACTGTTCCTGATCGGCCTGCCAGGCGACTTTTAATACCATATTGCGCATGTTATCGATTTTAATCGCCATCAGCGCCAGTTTTTCCTGGATCATCTGATTGTGACCAATTGGCTTACCGAATGCGATACGCTGGTTGGCGTAACGGGCGGCATCTTCGAAGGCGCATTCAGCAAAACCGGTACTGCGCGCAGCGTTGATCAAACGTTCCATCTCGAAGTTGTACATGACGTTGAGGAAACCCATGCCTTCCTCTCCGACCATATCGCTTTCGTCCACTTCGACGTCATCAAGATAGACTTCGCAGGTGCTGAGCATATGCCAGCCGATTTTATGCAGCGGATTAACCTTAATGCCGGGTTTCTTCGAATCGACCCACCACAGCGTAAAAGCTTTTTTCGGATCTTTTGGCTCCGGATCGCGGGCCAGTACCAGCATATATGGATACTCTTTCGCGCCGGTGATAAAGGTTTTTTGCCCGTTGAGATAGACCTTACCATTTTTGCGAGTGTAGCTGGTGGTCGCGCTGTTGTTGTCGGAGCCAGCTCCCGGTTCGGTTAATGCCAGCGCATACGCTGGATCGCCCGTTTCCATGGTGCTTTCTGCGGTCTTACGCAGCTGTTCGGCGGATCCAAAACGTCGCATACTGTGAATACACTGACCGTTAGTGATCAAAAAAGCGGGTGCGCCGCATTTTGAAACTTCCATCAGCGCCAGCATCTGTGTGACGTAATCCGCCGGGATGCCACCAAACTCTTCCGGAACGCCCAGCATCGAAATACCGTTGTCCGCCAGGGCACGCATAAACTCTTTCGGGTAGGTCGCCGTTTGATCGCAGGTACGGAAATATTCTTCCGGGAAATTGCTGGTAATCAGTTCTCGAATACTGGCAAGTAGCAGTTCTTGTTCTTCAGTTAAAGAAAAGTCCATCATGGTACTCCTTTTAATTGGCGGCGTCGGGTAACACAAAACCCATCGAGGCATCGATAAATAATCTTTCGTCCATCAGCTTCAGATTTGGCGAAATGATTGGCGTGAAATCCATCTTGTCCAGGATGTCTTCCTGTAAAGAGACTCCCGGTGCAATTTCGATTAAATGAAGACCATCTGCTTTTAACGTAAATACAGCGCGCTCAGTGATGTAACGCACATCAAGTCCACGTTCGAGAGCAATTTTTCCGCTGAAAGTCACTTCAGGTAATTCGTTGACGAATTTTTTCACCCGACCTTCCTGCACGATATTTAACTTGCCATCGGCAACTTCCGTTTTCAGACTTCCGGCAGTTAACGTGCCGCAGAAAATAATTTTTTTGGAGGTGGCGCTAATATCGATAAAACCGCCGGTACCCATGATCTTGCCATTGAATTTGTGTACGCCAACGTTGCCGTGGCGATCGACTTCGGCAAAACTTAAATAGCACACGTCCAGTCCACCACCGTGATAGAAGTCAAACTGGGAGGTCATATCCAGAATGGCGCGGGTGTTGACGTTGGCGCCGAAAGCAATACCTTGAGAGGTGATGCCGCCAATCGGACCCGTTTCGACTGTCAGAATAAAATCGTCAGCACAGCCTTCTTCGCGCGCGACGAGGCCAATGCCATCGGCAATGCCTACACCAACGTTGCCGACCGCACCTTTGCGCATTTCAAACAGGGCGCGTCTGGCCACCAGTTTACGCTGATTGAGCGGCAGGGCAGTCTGTTGGCTGTCATCGAGAACAAAATCGCCAGAGATAAAGCGGTTAACCGGCGCGCCACCATACAGTTGCGTTTGGTCGGGGTCGATGACCACAATATCGACCAGATAGCCGGGAATACGCACCGATTTCGGATGCAACGTGGCTTTCTTCACCATCTTTTGCACCTGCATCATAACGATGCCACCGTTATTGTGTACGGCCTGGGCAATCACCAGCGCATCAAGATACATCACTTCATCTTCAAAGGTGGCGTAGCCTTCACTGTCGCAAGTGGTGGCGCGAATAAAGGCGATGTTTGGCGCAATGGCTTTGTAATACAGGTACTCTTTGTTATCAATTTCCACCAATTTGATCAGATCTTCGGTGGTCACTTCATTCAGCTTACCGCCCTGTTGGCGAGGGTCAACAAATGTACCGATGCCGATATCACTAAGGATCCCTGGCTGGTGAGCCGCCGATGCACGCAGGGTTTGGGTTAATACGCCCTGAGGATAGTTATAGGCGGAAATTTTATTTTGTTCAGCCAGATCGGAGATTCGCGGTGATTGTCCCCAGTGGCCGCATAATGCCCATTTGACTAAACCTTCCTGTGCCAGTGGACTAATTCCCCGGTCGGCCCGGTCACCAAGACCTGTAGGACTAATCAACGCTAAATTTCGTGGTGACTGAGAATTTTTATATTTTTCAGCCAGTGCGTTAATTAATGTTGTTGCTTCGAGAATACCCCCGCCTGCACCTAATACACAAAGAGTTGCTTCATCAGGAATATAATTGACTGCATCTGCAGCGGATAATACGGGTACCCGACCATCTATACGATTTGGCCTTGAAAATTTCATGTGAACTCCAGATTATATGCGTGCGACTACCTGTCGCTATATTCGACAATAATATTGTGAGTTATATAATAACGCTTAATTACCGGCCAGATATCCGTGGTTAGACGAATATCTGGGGTAGGGCATTACTGATATTTATATGGATATATCTGTAATTAAGCTTGATGCAATATTGTCAATACAGTACGCAGGTCGGTGACCGAAATTTGTCCTGGTGCGGAGGCTTTTTTTACTGCCCCAAAGGTTGCCGCTGAACCGAAAACCTCACCAGACAGACGTGAAATCACCCCTGTTTTAGCCATCGACATGGTGATTATCGGGCGATCGGCATAGCGTTCTTGCATTTCCAGCGTGGCACTAAGCAGCGTCAGAACATCCGTTTTATTTTGCGGCATCAAGGCAATCTTCGGGATATCTGCACCAAGTTCCTGCATTTTACGCAGGCGCTGGACAATCTCTTCCGCGGCTGGTGTCTTATGAAAATCGTGATTAGACATAATCACAAAGACATTTTTCGCGTGCGCATGCTCGACGGTCGCTTTGACCAGTTCGTCACCGGTAAACAGTTCCAGATCGATCATATCCACCAGACCGCTGTCTACCGCCGCGCGGTTAAGTGCAACATAGTGCTCGACAGACAGAGCCTGTTCACCGCCTTCTTTGGCGCTACGGAAGGTGAAAAGCAGTGGTTTGTCAGCCATCACATCGCGGATGGTGCGCGCAGCTTCCAACACAGCCTCAATGGAAGAGACATCAGTGAAATGGTCTACGCGCCATTCCAGAATGTCGAAATCCGCTTTGCGATAGGCCAGCGCTTCGCTTTTTACCGTTGCGATGTCTTTACCCATCAGCGAGACAATGATCTTCGGCGCACCCTCGCCAATAACGAGGTTTTTTACGGTTACGGTTTTCATTGATTACCCTTTAACTATTGTACAAATGCTTGCCTGTCAGGCGGCAAAACCCATAACCTGTTTCACATACTCCAGTGGGAAATCTTTCCCGGTCCAGAGCTTGAACTGTTCAGCCCCTTGCCACAACAACATGCCGTAACCATCAATTGTTTTGCAACCAGCACTTTGTGCCTGCTGCAATAATTTGGTCATATGCGGGTTGTAGACGCATTCGGTTACCAGCAGTTCCGGACGCAGCAGGGAAGCGTCGGTCACGAGAGATTCATTTTCCAGCGGCTTCATGCCGACTTTAGTGCCGTTGGTCAAAATATCTGCGCTGGCAAGTGCGTCAGCAAAAGCCTGGCGATCGGCGAGATCGATAACGGTGACCACGCAGTCGGTGTTTTCATTGACGCGTTTGGCAAACTCCTGCGCTTTGGCAAAAAACTCATCCTGGCGGTTAAAGAGTTTAATTTCTTTGATGCCTTCAATCGCTGCCTGTGCACCAATGGCCGTCGACGCACCGCCTGCGCCCAACAGTACCATGGTTTTACCTTTGATATCGAAACCACTTTCCTTAATTGCACGAATATGGCCCGTGCCATCGGTATTGTAACCACGCAGGTAACCATCATCATTGACGATAGTGTTAATTGCGCCGACCAGCTTGGCTGCAGGCGTTAATTCATCAACATACTCACATGCCAGCTGCTTGTTGGGCATTGAGACCCCGGTACCCCGCATCTTTAAGGCCTTCAGCCCGGCAATGGCATTAGCAAACGTTGAGTTATCAACTTCAAATGCCATGTAAGTGAATGGCAATCCCGCTTTTTCTAATGCCTTATTTTGCATTTCAGGCGACAGACTGTGTCTGATAGGGTAGGCCATCAAACCAATCAGTTCATATTTTGCAGTTACGTCCATTTAATACTCCTTCTAAACAATTTATTGAAAATAACGCTCGCCCAACCGCACATCATTTTTGGGGATATCAAATACGCGGTAGTAACGAATAAAGACGATGATGGCGGTGACAAAAGCCAACAGAGCAAATGCAAGGTCCAGCAAAATAATGTATTGCAGACCAATGTTAGAGAGGTATCCGGTGATTAATGGGATAATAAAGTTGGCTACGCCACCCATCATCATATAAATACTGGTGACTTTGGCTTTGCTCTTGGGAAAGAACTCTGACATCACCGAGACACCGAGCTGTAAAATACCGCCAGCGGCAGAGAATCCAATGAGAAATGAACCTGCGTTACATACCAGCGGAGATGGGTATAAATAAATGACGGCTGCGGTGATGGTTGCCAGTCCGGCGTTAAATACGTTTGCCCAAATAGGTCGTACCCATTTTTTCAACAGTGCGGCAAAGATAAATACGCAGACCAACGACCCCATACTGTAGTAAGAGATTGTTTTCAGTGCGTCGGATTCTGCCATACCGGCAAAGGCCATCGCATATTTCGGCATCCAGACCACGATGACGTAAAAAGTCGAAAAGGCAGCAACACCAAACATGACGGATGCCACACCTTCCAGCCAGACCAATGGTTTACTGTTCATCTGTGGCAGATCTTTCGCGATGCCGGCATCCACCATCTGGCTGGGGAAACGACTTTTTAGCAGCATCAGGGTAATGACTACAAACAACGCTCCCGGGATAATGACCGCATAACCGTACCAGATATGGTTGAGCAGCATGGTGCTGACGACGATGGGGTAGATCATCTGCCCAAACGAGACCATAGCTTTCACCAGGATAACGGCTGAGCCAGAGGCTTTAGGGAAGCATTCCATTAACGCCGGGTACCCACCGGTATCCAGTGCCGAGTTTGCCACGCCAACGCAAACGGCCAGAATAAAGGCAATCATCAGATTAGGGCTGGCGGGAATACCGAAGAAGAACAGTATATAAAGAATAGCCCCTAACAGAATGATAGCCCGACGACCAAATTTATCTGAGAGCACGCCAAAGAATAAGATGCTCACTAGTCGCCCCAGACCAATGCCTGAAATTAAATAGGCAATTCCTGCATTGTCGGTGGAAAACTTTTCTGCAAGAGAGGTCATATTTTGCGCCAGTGTAATGACGCTAATGCCGTGTAGGAAATAACTTAAATAAATACAGGTTATCGCCAAAAGAAATGGCGTATTAAAGGTCTTGCTTTGAGACATTTTCACAACTCCTTGCGGATTTTAAAATTGTTCTGTGCTCGTCGATATTGTTTAAATTGCGGCGACCTTGTAATTAATATACCGGGCAGCAGCCACAGAGCCTACATAGCATGGCGTTTAAGTTACCAGGTATATTGCATAACACACTGTGAAATTGAACTCTGCCAGCCGGTGTTTTGTTGATGTTTTAAAACATATGCCAATTATTTTGCAGAAGGGGGGAACAATATTGCATCCACGCTATTCTACGGCTTGTATCATTTTTAGCTGATGCTTTGAC
This sequence comes from Citrobacter sp. Cpo045, assembly GCF_030332875.1. NCBI lineage: Bacteria > Pseudomonadati > Pseudomonadota > Gammaproteobacteria > Enterobacterales > Enterobacteriaceae > Citrobacter > Citrobacter sp. Cpo045. The sequence continues at coordinate 516,140 of NZ_JAOWGZ010000096.1, read as the reverse complement.
GCGATGTGGCTGCGATAACCAATAAACAACGCCAACAGGAACCCAACAGCGGCTATACCAGTATCAAACCACATGATGTGAGCAATACTGGTTTCTGAGAGTTTTGCTGTTATCAATGGAATGGTGAAGGTCGCAATGCTGCCCGCGCTGTAGTAAATCCCGGTCGCTTTGCCCTTCGCATGCGGAAAGCGTGCGGCCATGAGCGTTAAACCGATTTGCACAACGCCCCCAGCGGAAGAAAAACCGATGACAAACGCAAAGATAATGACCACGTAGGGTGTCGGATGCAGACAAACCATCAACAGTGCGGCAAATGAGATAAACGTATACAGCATCAGCATCGATGTCGCGCGTTCTGCTTTTCGCGCCAGCGGGGCGGTGATCAGCACGCACAGTAGAGAGCCGCAGGTATAAATGCTTAACAGTTTGATAGATAACGTATAGGACATTCCTGCGACAAACTGTCCGTATTGCGCCAGCCACTGGCTTACCAGGTAAAATGTTGCCATTGCGATGTAGCCGTATAGGGTGTAACTGGCAAGGTCGAGCAGGGAGCAACGATGTTCAGGTTGTGCGGTTTCTCGTTCAGCAGGTTGTGCCCGGATGACGGTATGAGGCCCGGGATGTGGCGGAAACCGACAGCGAAACAAAAACACGCCGTTGAGTATCATAACGGCAGCCGCCAGCAGGAAGGACCAGCCAAACCAAAGTTCGCTCCACACCAGCAGGCTGATGATCATCGGCAGCAGGAACTGACCGCTGGAGACGAAGGCTTTTATCAAAATATTGGCTGTGCTGGGGGAGCGGGGGAATGCCTCCATCAGGCTGGGATAGGTTCCGGCATCGAGAAAACTGTTTGCCATTCCTGCTAAAAAACCAAAAGCATAGGCAAGAAAAATACTGTGAGTATTGATGATGCCAATAAAGAAAATCATGTAGCAGGTCATACCAAGGATGATAAATGGTCTGCGACCGTAGCGATCGGAAAGCATCCCTGCCACTAATAAAACGCTTAAGCGGCCGATACCGAGTGAGGAAATAACAATCGAGACGCCCGCAGCATTGGTTTGCCACTGTTGTTCCAGCGAAGACATATTGAGGCTCATCAGAATGACCCCCATGCCGTGCACCAGGTAATTTAGGTACAGCCCTATCGCAGTGGAGAAATAGGTGTTTTTCATAATGTGTTACTCAGCGAAGAGGCTAAATAGGTATGGCGTTGCAATCTCTTAACACATACGCTCGAGATCGTGAGCATAGAGTTCAACGGCAGCCGACTGATAGATTTTCCAGTCGAGAAAACTATCGTGGTGATAAACCGCCTGAAAAGCGTTCAGATCGGGGAAAAAACGCATGGTGTTATTACCGATACGATTATTTATTTTGTCGATAATTGCATTAATTCTTAACTTCCTCCTTGCTTTCATTTCTGAACAAATGCGGATGATGTCTTCTGGAATTTCTCTTTCACCCTTTTCCCATTGCTGCCAGGCGGCAACATTGTTATCGCGCGCGATATACCTGGCGCTTTCTTCCACCGTCATGGCAAAAATATGGCGGATCGCCTGTAGTTCTAATGCGTTCATTATTTGGTCACTTCATAAAAGACGGTGGAATAGTAATAACATTGCTGTGGATATTTCTGCTTGAAGAGAGTCACAGTATTTTGTGCAATATTATTTGTTCCTTGACGGGGAAGATAATGTGTTGGTGCGTTAAGGTTGGTGGAGTGGCGCGCGAAGGACAAAAAAAAGCCCACCGTGGGAGATGGGCAAAGACTACACACAGCAATTCGTTGTTTCACTCAGGGGATTTCCATGCTTATAAATCAATGTGTTGATCTAAAGCCATGGGCTAATAGTAGGCATAGTGATTTTTTACGTCGATCAGATTCATCTCAATAGTTTAAAAACTGTAAAGAATTTGCGACACAAATGATTATTTAAAGAAGGACGAGGTTGGGTCTAATCCCGCAAGAGGGTGGATTGATTAGTATTGTTAAACAATCAGGCGGCGTTGCCGCCTGATGTTGGATTACTTATTGCGTTCGATTTCAGCAATATCTTCGAGGATTTCATCCGGATTGGTACCTGGCGCAGGGGCTTCGTTTACCCAGGCGGAGAACAGACGCCAGGAAACGGCCAGCACTACTGGACCGATAAACAGACCAATCATGCCGAAGGCAATCAGTCCGCCGATGACCCCGGAGAGAATCAGGATCAGTGGCAAATCAGCCCCCATACGAATCAGCATTGGTCGAATTACGTTATCCAGTGTTCCGACCACGCCGCTCCACACCAGCAGCACTGTGCCCCAGGTGGAATCCCCCGTCCAGTATAGCCAGATAATGGCCGGAATCAGCACTGGCAACGGCCCCAGTTGCACCAGACAAGACAGGATCATCAATACCGCCAGCAGCGTGGCGTAAGGCACGCCGGTTACCGCCAGACCAATACCCCCGAGCACTGCCTGCACCAGAGCGGTGACCACAACGCCCAATGCGACGGCGCGAATGGCTTGCGCGGCCAGCAGAATGGCAGCATCGCCACGTTTAGAGGCAAGACGGCAGGCGAAGTGACGAATACCTAATGCGACCTGTTCACCGCGCCAGTACAACAGGGCACTGAACAGCAGCATCAGACCACAGTGCATCATAAAGCGGCCGATATGCGCGGCCTGACCGACAAACCAGGTGGTGGTGGTACCGATATAAGGACGAACCTTGGCCATAATGGCCGAACCGCCCATATCCAGTAAACTGTGCCATGCGCCATACATTTTGGCACCCACCAGTGGAATGCTGTTCAACCATGCCAGATCCGGTAGCGTCATATCACCTGCGGTTACGGCATGGATCAGCGGCCCACTGCCATCGACGATACTGTTAACCAGCAGCGCGATAGGGATGATGAACAACAGCACTAACAGCAGTGTCATCACCAGTACGGCAAGTGAACGACGTCCCCAGAGCAATTTTTGTAAGCGTAGCAGGATAGGCCAGGTCGCAATGACAATCGTGCCTGCCCAGGCAAAACCGAGGATAAAGGGTTGCACAATCCAGAGACAGGCCACAATCAGGATGGCTAAAAACAGCACCGATAGCAGCACTTGTGCAATATCCCTGGGCTGACGGAAATTTACCATAAATACTTTTCACCTTTGTCTTTGCGCCAGAACGTTGACGCGACGTGAACACGTTAATCACACTCTATAATGATGAGCAATTTCAGCGGTTTTGAACAGGCGGATTCTGCCTGTAAATCTGCTGAGCGTATTAGAAAAAAATGTGATACAACAAACAAAGCAACACGCAAACGATTAAATTCACAACACAGACCGCAGGAAAGGGTCACTATAATGATTCCACAAATTTCTCAGGCGCCAGGTGTCGTTCAACTGGTGCTCAATTTTTTGCAGGCGCTGGAGCAGCAAGGATTCACGGGTGATACGGCAACGAGCTATGCCGATCGTCTGACAATGTCGACGGATAACAGTATTTATCAGCTGCTTCCTGATGCTGTCGTTTTCCCTCGTTCAACCGCAGATGTGGCGCTAATCGCCCGTCTGGCGGCAGAACCGCTATTCTCTTCGTTGATTTTTACCCCGCGCGGCGGCGGCACCGGGACTAACGGTCAGGCGCTGAACCAGGGCATTATTGTTGATATGTCCCGCTATATGAGCCGCATTATTGAAATCAACCCGCAAGAAGGTTGGGTGCGGGTAGAAGCCGGGGTGATAAAAGACCAGCTTAACCAGTTTCTGAAGCCATATGGCTATTTCTTTGCCCCGGAATTATCCACCAGTAACCGGGCAACGCTCGGCGGGATGATCAACACCGATGCGTCCGGGCAAGGATCGTTGGTTTACGGTAAAACTTCCGATCATGTGTTGGGCATCCGTGCGGTGCTGATGGGCGGTGATATTCTGGATACCCAGCCCATGCCGGTCGAGCTTGCCCAAACGTTGGGTAACAGCAATACCACGATTGGCCGTATCTATAAGACCGTTTATGAGCGTTGTCGCGATAACCGACAGCTGATCATGGATAAATTCCCGAAACTTAATCGCTTCCTGACGGGTTACGATCTGCGGCACGTCTTTAACGATGAGATGACCGAATTTGATTTAACCCGCATTCTTACCGGCTCTGAAGGTACGCTGGCGTTTATCACCGAAGCCCGCCTTGATATCACGCCACTGCCCAAAGTCAGACAGTTGGTTAACGTTAAGTACGATTCGTTTGATTCGGCGTTGCGTAACGCGCCGGTGATGGTGGAAGCGCGCGCATTGTCGGTAGAAACCGTCGACTCCAAAGTACTCAATCTGGCGCGTGAAGACATCGTCTGGCACTCGGTAAGCGAACTGATTACCGATGTAGCGGATAAAGAGATGCTGGGCCTGAATATTGTCGAGTTTGCCGGTGACGATGAAACCTTGATTAATTCGCAGGTCAGCGCACTCTGCGAACGCCTGGATGGGTTAATCGCTCGTCAGGAAGCGGGCGTTATTGGCTGGCAGCTATGTACTGAACTGGCGGGCGTCGAACGAATTTACGCCATGCGCAAAAAGGCTGTCGGTCTGCTGGGCAATGCAAAAGGTTCTGCGAAGCCAATTCCGTTCGCCGAGGATACCTGCGTTCCTCCGGAGCATCTGGCTGACTATATTGCCGAGTTTCGCGCGCTGCTCGACAGCCATGGTCTGAGTTACGGCATGTTCGGCCACGTGGATGCTGGCGTGCTGCACGTCAGGCCGGCTTTAGATATGTGCGACCCGCAGCAGGAAGTGCTGATGAAACGCATTTCTGATGATGTCGTCGCGCTGACGGCAAAATATGGCGGTTTGTTGTGGGGTGAGCACGGGAAAGGTTTTCGTGCGGAATACAGTCCGGCGTTTTTCGGTGATGAACTGTATCGTGAACTGCGCAAAGTGAAATCGGTGTTTGATCCGCAAAACCGGCTCAACCCCGGCAAAATCTGTCCACCGGAAGACGTTGATGCGCCGATGATGAAAGTGGACGCGGTGAAACGCGGAACGTATGACCGTCAAATCCCGCTGGCCGTACGCCAGGAGTGGCGTGGGGCAATGGAGTGTAATGGCAACGGGTTATGCTTTAACTTCGATGCGAAAAGCCCCATGTGTCCGTCGATGAAAATCAGCCTTAACCGTATCCATTCTCCGAAAGGGCGAGCTACGCTGGTACGTGAATGGCTGCGTCTGTTGGCCGATCGCGGGATCGATCCTGTGCAACTGGAAAAAGAACTACCGGAAAAACGCGCCAGTTTACGCACGCTGATTACCCGTACCCGCAACAGCTGGCATGCACGCAAGGGTGAATACGATTTCTCGCACGAAGTAAAAGAGGCGATGTCAGGTTGCCTGGCGTGTAAAGCCTGTTCCACACAGTGTCCGATTAAAATTGATGTGCCGGAGTTCCGCTCACGCTTCCTGCAACTGTACCACACGCGTTATCTGCGCCCGTTGCGCGATCATATGGTGGCGACCGTTGAGAGCTATGCACCGCTAATGGCGCGGGCGCCTAAAACGTTTAACTTCTTCATCAATCAGCCGCTGGTGCGAAATCTGGCTAAAAAGCACATTGGAATGGTTGATTTACCGCTATTGTCTGCGCCGTCGCTGCAACGCCAACTGGTGGGGCATCGTTCTGCCAACATGACGCTGGAACAGCTCGAATTACTCAGCCTCGAGCAAAAAGCCCGCACGGTGCTGGTGGTACAGGATCCGTTCACCAGCTATTACGATGCGCAGGTGGTGGCTGATTTTATACGTCTGGTAGAAAAACTGGGTATGCAGCCGGTACTGCTGCCGTTTTCGCCAAACGGCAAGGCGCAGCACATTAAAGGCTTTTTAAACCGTTTTGCCAAAACGGCGAAAAAGACATCCGAGTTTCTTAACCGGGTAGCGAAGCTGAATATTCCGATGGTGGGTGTTGATCCGGCGCTGGTGCTTTGTTATCGCGATGAATACAAGCTGGTGCTGGGAGAACAGCGGGGTGATTTCCATGTGCTGCTGGCCAACGAATGGTTATCTAAAGCTGTGGAAACACAGCAGTCAGTCGCTGTTGGCGGTGAACCGTGGTACTTCTTTGGCCACTGTACCGAAGTGACGGCTTTGCCGGGCGCGTCTGCACAGTGGGCGACTATTTTTGCTCGCTTTGGCGCAAAGTTGGAGAACGTCAGCGTGGGGTGCTGTGGTATGGCTGGCACTTACGGTCACGAAGTGAAGAATCACCAAAACTCATTGGGTATCTATGAGTTATCATGGCACCAGGCAATGCAACGATTGCCACGTAACCGTTGTCTGGCTACAGGGTACTCCTGTCGCAGCCAGGTTAAACGCGTTGAAGGTACGGGCGTTCGCCACCCATTACAGGCACTGCTGGAGATTATAGGATGATCTGGAAACGTGAAGTCACACTCGAGGCGCTCAATGCCATGGGTGAAGGAAATATGGTTGGGTTGCTCGATATTCGTTTTGTGCACATTGGCGACGATACGCTGGAAGCTACGATGCCGGTGGACCATCGCACCAAACAACCCTTTGGGTTGTTACACGGCGGCGCATCCGTGGTGCTGGCGGAAAGCATTGGTTCGGTAGCTGGCTACTTGTGTACTCAGGGTGAGCAGAAAGTGGTGGGCCTGGAGATCAACGCCAACCATATCCGTTCTGCACGGGAAGGGCTCGTCAGGGGCGTATGTCGCGCGTTACATACAGGTTCTCGTCACCAGGTGTGGCAAATAGAAATCTTCGATGAGCAGGGTCGATTGTGCTGCACGTCGCGTCTGACGACCGCAATTTTGTGATGCATATTGCTTTTGGTCATTATCTGCACAGGGAATGGTGTTATACTGTGCAGGTTTTGAACACAAGCGAGGATGATATGTCTACCCAATTAGACCCTGCCCAACTGGCAATAGAATTTTTACGTCGTGATAAAACCGATCTTTCACCGGCTCAGTACCTGAAAAGGCTGAAACAGCTTGAGCTGGAGTTTGCAGATCTGTTGGCGCTCTCTTCCACTGAACTGAAAGAAGAGATCTATTTTGCCTGGCGCATGGGCGTTCATTGATTCCGGTATGCTTATCGTAACGAAACCCCGACACGCGTTCGGGGTTATTTTTTGCCTTAAATCTTCATTACCACTTCATCTCGCCGCTGTTAACTTTTGCACTTAGTTCCAGCGAGCTTACGTCTGCAAGGCCTGGCCATGCTGCCGTCATGGTTTTAATCACATAACCCGATCCTTTTTTCGCCCCTAGCGCCTGCTCAAACGACTGCAAATAGTCCTGGGTGAAGCGAATAGCTTTATCACCGGTTGGGCGGTCGCCAATGTAATGACCCGGTACCACCTGAGTGGGCTGTAAGCTCTGCATTTCGCTCAGTACGCTACGCCATGCACTACGTTGTTGTTCAGACTGTGTATCCGCCGTCCAGACGTGAATACCTGAAGCCACGCCTGTGCCGCCAATAATGGCTCGATTCGCCGGGATCCAGATATACGCTGCATAATCGTTGGCGTGACGCAGTTCCAGCGTTTCGTCATCAACCGTGAACTGCGTTTGCGTAGTCGCCTGCGGAACGGTGAGCGATGTTGGTGCGCCGTCCTTCATTTGCGGGCCCCAGAACTGCAGCTTGGCCTCTTTGGTGGCGCGGATATGGTCTACCACCTGCGGCGTTGCCAGGACTTTTACCTGTGGGAAGGCCTCAACGATGGGCTGCAAACCAAAATAGAAATCCGGATCGCCGGAGGTGATCACAATAGCCTTCAGCGTTTTACCGCTGGCTCGAATCATTTGCACCAGTTGTTCGCCATCTTTGGTACTGAACTGGGCGTCAAACAAAATCGCCTCTTTTGGGCCAGACACCAGCGTCGAAGAAACCGGGAAAATAGCCTTATCCTGTGGATTATAGACGTCCAGCTGTAGCGGCGCGGCGAAAGCTGAAGACGCAAACAGAGGTAACAGCAGAGCCAGAGTTTTAACTTTCATACCAGGTAACCTTGTGCAGGAAATTGTCTTTTGATAGTTCCCGTATTTTAAGGATATTCGGATCTGTTAGAATTCCCTCATTAGGACATGCTGAGTTTCATAAAACGATCGGATGGGAACAATGGACAGAGTGATGGCGGCAACGGTATTCAACCATATCTGTGATTTGGGTAGCCTGAGCGCAGCCGCGCGTGCGTTGGGGCTTTCCCGTCCGATGGTCAGTCGTTATCTCGACGAGATGGAAAAATGGGCAGGCGCAAGGCTTATCCATCGCTCATCGCGTCGCTTGACGATCACGCCAGCGGGTGAAGAGGCATTAGTGAAAACACGTTCTCTGGCGCAACTTTCGCTGGATATTGGTGCCGCCAGTGCCGCGCAAATTCCCTCCGGCACGCTACGTGTAGCCTGCGCCCATTTTACCGCGATGCATATTCTTGCTCCGGTTCTGCCGACGTTTATGGCGCAATATCCGCAATTACGTATTGAGGTGGAGATCAATAATCAACCGGTAAGCCTTGTGGGGGAACGCATCGATGTGGCGATCCGCATAACGGATAATCCAGAGCCAGGGACTATTGCCCGTCGGTTGGGCGACTGTAAATCGGTGCTTTGCGCGTCTGCAGATTATCTGCATCATCATGGCACGCCTGAGACAATCGACGATCTCACACGGCACAATTGCCTGTACTACAGCGGTTTTGCCGGACAATCCTGGCACTTTTTGGATCCTCAGGGGCAGCCTGTCTCCGTTGCAATCAAAGGGAATTTGAGTGCAGGGATCTCTTCGCTGCTCTGCGAGTCGGCGGTGGCCGGAATGGGGATCGCGTTGGTGCCAGAGCTGGAGGCGCAGGAAGGGCTGGCGCAGGGAAAGCTAATTCGATTACTGCCAGAACTTCAACCTAAGTGCCTGCCGATTTATGGTTTATACCTTTCGCGTGAACATCAACCCGCAGGGCTACGCCTGCTGCTGGACACGCTCAGTGAGGCACAGCGTTAAATATGTGATTGAACGCGTTTATAAAAGAGTCAAACCGCAATTAGTGTTAAAAAAAACTAATCGGTGTATGAGATTCTTCTTATCGCCCCTTCAAGAGCTAAGCCAATATGAGTGCCGGAGATAAGCGCCGGATGGGGCCGGAACCCTTAAGCCTGCCAACAAGCAGACTTAAGGGTTTTTTGTTGTTTGTTTATTATTTGAATTGTTTTTCCCTACCTTCATCCCCACCTATCCCTTAAATAGACATTTTCTATACATCTTTTGTCATTTGACCTGACTGAACGATTGGATTTTCATAATCCATTATTAATCAATGCATTGAACAAAATAATCCATCCCTGTAAACCCTCGCTGCAGGGTCTATGCTTAGTAAAAGTAGTCAAAAAGGGCGATTAACCCGAATGCCCCTGCTGTTGAGGGGTTGAAGTGATAATCATTATCACTAACATGGTGTTATAGCTTAAAAGCTAGTGACTCGAGGTAACTCTATGGAATTGCATTCAGGAACATTTAACCCGGACGATTTTGCCTGGCGTGGGCTGACGTTAACGCCAGCGGCTGCGGCGCATATCCGTGAACTGGTGGCAAAGCAACCTGACATGTTGGGTGTGCGTTTAGGTGTGAAGCAAACAGGGTGCGCGGGATTCGGTTACGTGCTGGATACCGTCCGCCAACCCGAAAAAGACGATCTGCTGTTTGAAACGGAGGGCGCCAGACTTTATGTGCCGTTGCAGGCGATGCCGTTCATTGACGGCACAGAAGTCGATTTCGTTCGCGAAGGATTAAACCAGTTATTTAAATTTCATAACCCGAAAGCCCAGAACGAATGCGGCTGTGGCGAAAGTTTTGGGGTATAGGCGGTACTATGTCTCGTAATACTGAAGCAACTGACGATGTCAACACCTGGGCTGGCGGGCACCTTAATTACAAAGAGGGCTTCTTCACCCAACTGCAAACCGATGAGCTGGCAAAAGGGATCAATGAAGATGTCGTGCGCGCGATTTCGGCAAAACGAAATGAACCCGACTGGATGCTGGAATTTCGCCTGAATGCCTTTAAAGCGTGGCTGACCATGGAAGAACCACACTGGCTTAAAGCGCATTACGACAAACTGAATTATCAGGAGTACAGCTATTACTCCGCACCTTCCTGCGGGAACTGCGATGAAACCTGTGCGTCCGAACCGGGAGCGGTACAGCAAACGGGCGCGAATGCATTTTTAAGCAAAGAGGTTGAGGACGCATTCGAACAGCTTGGCGTGCCGGTACGTGAAGGCAAAGAAGTGGCGGTTGATGCTATTTTCGACTCGGTATCGGTAGCGACCACCTATCGCGACAAACTGGCGGAACAGGGCATTATTTTCTGTTCGTTCGGTGAGGCCATTCACGATCATCCTGAGCTGGTAAAACAGTACCTGGGCACGGTTGTCCCCGGCAATGACAATTTCTTTGCCGCGCTGAATGCGGCGGTGGCATCTGACGGCACGTTTATTTATGTACCGAAAGGCGTACGTTGCCCAATGGAGCTGTCGACCTATTTCCGTATCAATGCGGAAAAAACCGGGCAGTTTGAACGCACCATTCTGGTTGCGGATGAGGGCAGCTACGTCAGCTATATCGAAGGCTGTTCAGCCCCGGTGCGCGACAGTTACCAACTACACGCGGCGGTGGTGGAAGTCATCATTCACAAAGATGCCGAAGTGAAATACTCCACGGTGCAAAACTGGTTTCCCGGCGATGGCAATACGGGCGGTATTTTGAATTTCGTCACCAAGCGCGCACTCTGCGAAGGCGAAAACAGCAAAATGTCGTGGACGCAGTCGGAAACCGGCTCGGCCATTACCTGGAAATACCCAAGCTGCATTTTGCGTGGCGACAACTCGATCGGCGAATTCTACTCCGTCGCGCTGACCAGTGGACATCAGCAGGCCGATACCGGCACCAAAATGATCCACATTGGCAAAAACACCAAATCGACCATTATCTCGAAAGGGATCTCCGCCGGACACAGCCAGAACAGTTATCGCGGCTTAGTGAAAATCATGCCGACCGCTACTAACGCCCGCAACTATACCCAATGCGACTCGATGTTGATCGGTGCGGATTGTGGGGCACACACCTTCCCGTATGTGGAGTGTCGTAACAATAGCGCCCAGCTTGAACATGAAGCCACCACGTCGCGTATTGGTGAAGACCAGTTGTTTTACTGCCTGCAGCGCGGCATCAGTGAAGAGGATGCCATTTCGATGATCGTGAATGGTTTCTGTAAAGACGTGTTCTCTGAACTGCCGCTGGAGTTTGCCGTGGAAGCGCAAAAACTTCTCGCCATAAGTCTTGAGCACAGCGTCGGTTAAATTTTAAGGAAAGCACATGTTAAGCATCAAAGATTTACAGGTCAGTGTGGAAGATAAGGCGATCCTGCGTGGGTTGAGCCTTGAGGTTCGCCCCGGAGAGGTTCACGCCATTATGGGACCAAACGGTTCGGGGAAAAGTACGCTTTCCGCAACTCTCGCTGGACGGGAAGACTACGACGTCACTGGCGGAACGGTAGAGTTCAACGGCAAGGATTTACTGGAACTGTCGCCGGAAGACCGGGCCGGTGAAGGGATCTTTATGGCATTCCAGTATCCGGTGGAAATCCCTGGCGTCAGTAACCAGTTTTTCCTGCAAACGGCGCTGAATGCGGTGCGAAGTTACCGTGGCGAAGAGTCGCTGGATCGATTCGACTTCCAGGATCTGATGGAAGAGAAAATAGCGCTGCTGAAGATGCCGGAGGATTTGCTCACGCGCTCGGTAAACGTCGGTTTCTCCGGCGGTGAGAAAAAACGTAATGACATTCTGCAAATGGCCGTGCTGGAGCCTCAGTTGTGCATTCTTGATGAGTCAGACTCCGGGCTGGATATTGATGCGCTGAAAATCGTTGCGGATGGCGTGAACTCGCTGCGTGACGGGAAACGCTCATTCATTATCGTCACTCACTATCAGCGCATCCTGGACTATATCAAACCCGATTTTGTTCACGTTCTCTACCAGGGGCGAATTGTGAAGTCCGGTGATTTTACGCTGGTCAAACAACTGGAGGAGCAAGGTTATGGCTGGCTTAGCGAACAGCAGTAACGTGCTGCAACAGTGGCATCATCTGTTTGAGACGCAAGGGGAGACACGCTCACACCATGCGCAGCAGCACTTGCAACAGATGCTGCGTCTGGGGCTGCCAACGCGTAAACATGAGGACTGGAAATACACGCCGCTGGAGGGATTAACCAACAGCCAGTTTGTCAGTCATGTCGCTGAGATAACGTCAGCCCAATGTGCAGCGTTGTCGCCGACAATTGATGCTGTACGACTGGTATTTGTTGACGGGCAATTCTCTCCGACGCTCAGCGACAGTACAGACGGTAGCGGTTTTGACATTACCATTGACGATGCGCGCCAGGCGCTGCCAGCGGCTATCCAACCGGAAGTGTTTTTGCACCTTACCGAAAGCCTGTCCCGTAGCGTAACGCACATTCAGGTGAAGCGTAACCAGCGCCCCGCGAAACCGCTGCTGCTGCTGCACATAACCCAGGGGCTGGCGGGCGATGAGGTGAATACGGCGCACTATCGCCACCATCTGGAGCTAGCGGAAGGCGCAGAAGCCACCGTTATTGAACACTATGCCAGCCTCAGCGAGCGTCGCCATTTCACCGGCGCACGCTTAACGATGAACGTCGCGGCAAACGCCCATTTGCGCCATATCAAACTGGCGTTCGAAAATCCGTTTAGTCACCACTTCGCGCATAATGACATTCAATTGGGCGCGGATGCTACTGCCGTTAGCCACAGCTTCTTGCTTGGTGATGCGGTATTGCGCCATAACACCAGTACGCAGCTTAACGGTGAAAACACCACGCTTCGGCTGAACAGTCTGGCGATGCCGGTGAAAAATGAAGTCTGTGATACACGGACCTGGCTTGAGCACAACAAAGGGTATTGCAACAGTCGCCAGCTGCATAAAACGATTGTCAGCGATAAGGGACGAGCGGTCTTCAATGGTCTGATCAACGTCGCCCAGCACGCCATCAAAACCGACGGTCAGATGACCAACAATAATTTGTTGCTCGGAAAGCTGGCGGAGGTGGATACCAAGCCACAGCTCGAAATCTACGCCGACGATGTGAAATGCAGCCACGGGGCGACGGTAGGACGGATCGACGACGAGCAGATGTTCTATCTGCGTTCGCGAGGGATCGGCCAGCAGGATGCTCAACACATGATTCTCTATGCGTTTGCCGCTGAGCTGACGGAAGCCCTGGGCGATGAAACGCTGAAACAACAGGTACTGGCGCGGATCGCCCAACGCTTGCCGGGAGGCGCAGCATGACATTTCCCATTGAAAAAGTACGGGCAGACTTTCCGGTCCTGACGCGTGAAGTGAACGGTTTACCGTTGGCGTATCTGGACAGCGCTGCCAGCGCGCAAAAACCCAATCAGGTGATTGATGCCGAGGCCGAGTTTTATCGTCACGGCTATGCGGCGGTCCACCGCGGTATTCATACGCTGAGCGCCCAGGCCACGGAAAAAATGGAAAATGTGCGCAAGCTTGCCTCGTTGTTTATTAACGCCCGCTCAGCGGAAGAGCTGGTGTTTGTTCGTGGTACGACGGAAGGCACCAATCTGGTGGCGAACAGCTGGGGCAGCAGCAATGTGCGAGCGGGCGATAACATTATCATCAGCGAAATGGAGCACCACGCCAATATTGTGCCCTGGCAGATGCTGTGTGCCCGCGTAGGGGCAGAGCTGCGCGTTATTCCGCTCAATGCCGATGGTACGTTGCAGCTGGAGACGCTGCCGACGCTGTTTGACGATCGTACGCAACTGCTGGCGATTACCCACGTTTCTAACGTGTTGGGTACCGAGAACCCGTTATCGGAAATGATTGAGCTGGCGCATCAATACGGCGCAAAAGTGTTGGTGGATGGGGCGCAGGCGGTGATGCATCATCAGGTGGATGTCCAGGCACTGGATTGCGATTTTTATGTTTTCTCCGGGCATAAACTTTATGGACCAACCGGTATTGGCGTTCTGTATGCCAGAGAGTCGCTGTTGCAGGAGATGCCACCCTGGGAAGGCGGTGGTTCAATGATTGCGACGGTGAGTTTGAGTCAGGGAACAACGTGGGCTAAAGCCCCCTGGCGTTTTGAAGCCGGAACGCCAAACACCGGAGGTATTATCGGACTCGGCGCGGCTATTGAGTATGTTTCAGCACTGGGGCTTACTGAAATCAGCGAATATGAACAGTTCATGATGCGCTATGCGTTGGAGCAGCTCGCGGATGTGCCGGATTTGACACTCTACGGACCGGATAACCGCCTGGGTGTGATTGCATTTAACCTTGGTAAACATCACGCCTTTGACGTCGGCAGTTTTCTTGATAACTATGGAATAGCCGTGCGGACGGGGCATCACTGCGCTATGCCGCTGATGGCCTACTATAACGTTCCTGCTATGTGTCGGGCGTCGATTGCAATGTACAACACCCATGAAGAAGTGGATCGCCTGGTAACGGGCCTCAAGCGTATTCATCATTTACTGGGCTAACAGGGAGGCGTTATGGCTGCGCTACCGGATAAAGAAAAGTTGTTGCGTAATTTTCTGCGTTGCGCTAATTGGGAAGAGAAATACCTGTACATTATTGAGCTGGGTCAGCGTTTGCCGGAATTAAACGACGACTTACGCTGCCCGGAAAATAGCATCCAGGGATGTCAAAGTCAGGTATGGATTGTTATGAACCAGAATGGCGAAGGGATTATTGAATTACAGGGCGACAGTGATGCGGCAATTGTGAAAGGACTTATTGCCGTGGTATTCATTTTGTATGATCGCATGACGGCCCAGGATATTGTGAATTTTGATGTGCGTCCGTGGTTTGAAAAAATGGCGCTCGCACAGCACCTCACACCGTCTCGTTCACAAGGGCTGGAGGCGATGATTCGGGCTATTCGCGCCAAAGCCGCAACTCTTAGCTAAACTGATAAAACACGTTAACTTTCAGACCGACTTGAAAGCGTTCGTGTAAGGCAACGCAGTGACTCGTAAGCCGGATTGGGCGCTCGCCGCCGTCCGGCAAGAACGCCAGGGGGGTGAGTGAGTATGAAACGCGCGTCTGTTATTACGTTAATGCTAATCGGCGCTTACAGCGCTATTCAGGCCGCATGGGCGGTCGATTATCCTTTGCCCCAGGCGAACAGCCGCCTTGTTGGGCAAAACCAAACCTACACCGTGCAGGAAGGCGATAAAAACCTACAGGCGATAGCCCGTAAGTTTGATACCGCTGCCATGCTGATCCTTGAAGCCAACAATACTATTGCCCCCATACCTAAACCCGGAACCCTGATTACTATTCCCTCACAATTACTGCTGCCGGATGCTCCACGCGAAGGCATTATTGTGAATCTGGCGGAACTGCGTCTGTATTACTTCCCGCCAGGAGAGAATATTGTTCAGGTATTCCCAATTGGTATCGGTTTGCAGGGGCTGGAAACGCCGGTAATGGAAACCCGGGTTGGGCAGAAAATCCCGAATCCTACCTGGACCCCTACACCAGGCATCCGTAAACGCTCTCTGGAGCGTGGCATCACATTACCGCCTGTTGTACCTGCCGGGCCAAATAACCCGTTAGGACGCTTTGCACTGCGTCTGGCGCATGGAAACGGTGAGTATCTGATCCATGGCACCAGCGCGCCGGACAGCGTGGGCCTGCGTGTGAGTTCTGGTTGTATTCGCATGAACGCGCCGGACATTAAAGCACTGTTTGCTCAGGTCCGCACAGGCACGCCGGTCAGGGTGATTAATGAGCCGATAAAATATTCGATTGAGCCGAACGGCATGAGGTATGTCGAAGTGCATCGACCACTGTCGCCGGAAGAGGAACAAAACGTCCAGACCATGCCGTATGTGCTGCCAGCCGGTTTTACCCAGTTTAAAGACAATAAAGCGGTGGATAACAGTCTGGTAGAAAGGGCGTTGTATCGTCGCGCAGGTTATCCGGTCACCGTCACTGCCGGGCAAGCATCGGTCGCGAGCAATGGGCCAGTAGTGAAGTCTGCGCAAAATGGCGTGCCGGGAGGAGATGCTGAGGTGCGCGCTACGCAATAATAGGGAAGAGGAATTCAGAGCAAAAAAAATGGCGCACAATGTGCGCCATTTTTATTACACAGATACTATTACTTGCGGTATTTAGTAGCTGCGTTGTCCAGACGCTGGTTAGCGCGAGCTGCGTCATCTTTAGCAGCCTGAACGTCGGAACGCATTGCGTTCACGTCGTTGCTCAGCTGGTCAACTTTAGCGTTCAGAGTCTGAACGTCAGAAGACAGCTGATCGATTTTAGCGTTGCTGGAGCAACCTGCCAGCAGAGTAGAACCCAGGATTACCGCGCCCAGTACCAGTTTAGTACGATTCATTATTAATACCCTCTAGATTGAGTTAATCTCCATGTAGCGTTACAAGTATTACACAAACTTTTTTATGTTGAGAATATTTTTTTGATGGGAATGCACTTATTTTTGATCGTTCGCTCAAAGAAGCATCGAATTGTGCAAAAACGGCTAAAAACCCGAGTGAAAACAGAAAGCTTCCATCGGATTCATCTTAGATAATCACGGATTAGATAGTGAAATCCGATTTGATTTTTTATTAATTGTGGCTATCGATAAAATAAAAAAAGCGCCACCAGGGCGCTTTTTTAAGCAAATTAATTCGCGATGGAATTATTACAGCACGTGAACGGATGCGGTGTTGGTGGTGCCGCTCGGAACCAGTGCACCAGAAACCATAACCACAACGTCACCTTTTTGAGCCAGACCGCTTTCCAGAGCGACTTCTTTACCCAGACGATAGAAATCATCGGTAGAGCTGATTTCTTTAACCACCTGTGCAACAACGCCTTTGCTCAGCACCAGCTGACGCGCGGTAGTTTCGTTGGTGGTCAGCGCCAGGATGGTGGCATCCGGGAAGTATTTACGTACTGCGCGAGCGGATTTACCACCCTGGGTTGCGACGACGATCAGCGGCGCGTCCAGTTTTTCAGCAGTTTCAACCGCGCCACGGCAAACGGCTTCGGTGATGCGCAGTTTGCGGCTGTCGTTGTTGAAGTCCAGACGGCTGGTCATCACACGGTCAGTACGCTCACAGATGGTCGCCATGATGGTAACAGCTTCCAGCGGGTATTTACCTTTTGCAGACTCGCCAGACAGCATTACTGCGTCGGTACCGTCGAGGATGGCGTTCGCTACGTCACCGGCTTCAGCGCGGGTCGGACGCGGGTTTTTGATCATGGAGTCCAGCATCTGGGTCGCAGTGATAACGACTTTACGTGCACGGATACATTTTTCGATGATCATCTTCTGCGCGAAGATAACTTCTTCAACTGGGATCTCAACGCCCATATCGCCACGCGCAACCATGATGCCATCAGACGCTTCGAGGATTTCGTCGAAGTTGTTCAGGCCTTCCTGGTTTTCGATTTTGGAGATGATCTGGATGTTTTCGCCGCCGTGCGCTTTCAGGTGCTCACGGATTTCAACGACGTCAGAACGCTTACGGATAAAGGACGCTGCAACGAAGTCAACGCCTTGCTCGCAACCGAAGATCAGGTCTTGTTTGTCTTTTTCAGCCAGTGCTGGCAGCGCGATGGAAACGCCCGGCAGGTTAACGCCTTTGTTTTCGCCCAGGTCGCCGTTGTTCAGCACTTTACAGATAACTTTGTTACCTTCGATAGCGGTAACTTCCATGCCGATCAGACCATCATCAACCAGAACGGTGTTGCCGACAGACAGATCTTTAGTGAAGCCTTCGTAAGTTACAGCAACGATTTCGTTGTTGCCTACGACAGATTTGTCGGTGGTGAAGGTGAAGGTCTGGCCCGCTTTCAGGGAAACGTCGTTACCGCCTTCCAGTTTGATGGTACGGATTTCAGGACCTTTGGTGTCGAGCAGGATTGCGGCTTTCTTGCCGGTTTTGCTCATGACGTTGCGCAAGTTCTTGATGCGCTGACCGTGTTCTGCGTAGTCGCCGTGGGAGAAGTTCAGACGCATGACGTTCATGCCCGCGTCCAGCATTTTGGTTAACATCTCTTCGGATTCGGTTTTCGGACCGATGGTGCAAACAATTTTCGTCTTTTTCATGACAGTCTTAGTCTTTAAGTTGAGAAGGATATGGAAATCTGGCTCCCATCGCGCACGGATGGGAAGCTAAACCTGAGTTACGAAAGTTGTGATGCCTCGCTCTAAGGATAGGTGACATCGAAAAAGCGTGCAGAGGAATGTGTGCTTGTGTTTCAGCCCAACGGGATGGTGAGTTCTGTAGTCGTTGAGTTTTACAGGTCAATGTGCTGAAACCATTCAAGAGACAATTGGCGCGCATTATACGCTGAAAATTATCAAAAAGGAAAATGGAAACAGCGTTTCAAAACACTTCTGTGCAGTTTTACAAAAATTATTCATTAATTTGTTCATCGGTATGGATAAAGAGGTTATCGGGCGTTGTGATTTGTTGCGCAACAAACTGCATTTAACATCTCGATGACTACGTTTTATGCCGTTGACGTCGATGCAGTACTATATTTCTAAAAGTTATATCAAATGCGTTTTAATTCATTTTAAAAGCCAATTCCACTGATTACACTCGTTTGGACATCCATACTGCTAAACAGCCAAAAGCGCTAGCAGAAGAACAATAAGCAGCAGCGGATACCCAAACGACATGATTGTCCTGAAAAATATTTCGAAAGTGTTTACGCCAGGCAGGCTTGCCATCACCGCTGTCGATAACGTCAACCTGACGGTTGAACAGGGGCAGATTTACGGCATTATTGGTTACAGCGGGGCAGGTAAAAGCACCTTAATTCGTTTGCTCAATGGTCTCGAAAAGCCGACCTCCGGCAGCGTGACGATTAACGGCCACGATATCTCGGCCGCCAGTGGGGAATCGTTACGCCAGGCGCGACTGAAAATCAGCATGGTGTTTCAACACTTCAATTTGCTGTGGTCGCGGACCGTTAGCGAAAACATTGCGTTCTCTATGCAAATCGCCGGTGCGTCCAAAGCGTCCATCAAAACGCGGGTTGCTGAACTGATTACGCTGGTTGGGCTGAGCGGTCGTGAAAATGCGTATCCTTCCCAGCTCAGCGGTGGGCAAAAACAGCGTGTAGGAATTGCTCGCGCGCTGGCGAACAATCCAGATGTCCTGCTGTGTGACGAAGCCACCTCGGCGCTGGATCCGCAAACTACCGATCAGATCCTCGATTTACTCCTCGATATTAACCGTCGTTTCAAATTGACCATTGTGCTGATCACTCATGAAATGCACGTGGTACGCAAAATCTGCGACCGCG
Source organism: Citrobacter sp. Cpo045 (assembly GCF_030332875.1). Taxonomy (NCBI): domain Bacteria; kingdom Pseudomonadati; phylum Pseudomonadota; class Gammaproteobacteria; order Enterobacterales; family Enterobacteriaceae; genus Citrobacter; species Citrobacter sp. Cpo045. The sequence goes on along the minus strand of NZ_JAOWGZ010000096.1, from coordinate 496,766 downwards.
TCGCGGTAATGGAAAACGGCAAGGTCGTTGAGGAAGGTGATGTGCTCAGCGTCTTTACCCATCCTCAGCAGCCTATTACCCGACAATTTGTTCGTCAGGTGAGCCAGTACACCGAAGAAGACGAGTTTAATCCGCAGCTGGCAAGCGAGTTGGGTGGGGTGGTTATCAAATTAACCTTTACCGGGCAACGTACCCACCGGCCTGTGGTTGGGGAATTGACCCTGCGCTATGGCCTGCCGTTCAACATCTTGCACGGCAAGATGACGCAAACCGCACATGGCGTGTTTGGGCAACTCTGGGTGCACGTGGTGGCCTCTGAGGAACAATTGAACAATATTTTGGCCGACCTGCGCCAGAGCGACATTGAAGGCGAGGTGATTCAACATGGCTGAAGAACTGTTTCCCCATCTGAAGTGGGAACAACTGTTAGCGGCAACCCAGGAAACGCTGTATATGACAGCTCTTTCGGGGGCGGCGACCTTTATCTTGGGCATCGCGCTTGGTCTGGCATTGTTCCTGACCGCGCGCGGCGGATTGTTCCCTAATCGCGCGGTATATAGCGCTATTTCGCTGGTGGTGAATATCTTTCGTTCGATCCCATTCATCATTTTGATCGTGCTGCTGATCCCGTTTACCAAAGCGATGGTAGGCACCATCCTCGGCGCCAATGCCGCGTTGCCTGCGCTGATCGTGGGGGCAGCGCCGTTTTATGCGCGTCTGGTCGAAATCGCTCTGCGTGAAGTGGATAAAGGCGTTATTGAAGCGACGCGTTCAATGGGTGCACGACTGAGCACACTTATTTTTCGAGTTTTACTGCCGGAATCATCTCCTGCTCTGGTGTCCGGGATCACCGTGACGCTAATTGCGCTGGTGAGCTACAGCGCGATGGCAGGGGTAATTGGTGCCGGTGGTTTAGGGAATTTGGCCTATCTGGAAGGATTCCAGCGCAACCACAGCGACGTCACGCTGGTGGCGACGGTGACGATTTTGCTCATTGTCTTCATCATCCAGCTTTGCGGCGATGTGATCACCTCTCTGTTAGATAAACGCTAATAAAATACGGAAACCATAATCATGAAAAAATCACTAACGTTACTCGCCGCAGCAACCTTAAGCGCCCTGAGCTTTGCCTCCTGGGCTGATACTCTGACCGTTGGCGCGTCTAACGTGCCGCATGCGGAGATCCTTGAACAGGCCAAACCGATTCTGGCGAAGCAGGGGATCGATCTGGAGATTAAACCGTTCCAGGATTACATTCTGCCGAACACTGCGCTGGCTGGCCGTGAGATTGACGCCAACTACTTCCAGCATATTCCGTACCTGAACAGCGTGATTAAAGACCATGCAGGCGATAAAACGTATGACTTCGTCAGCGCCGGAGCGATTCACATTGAGCCGATTGGTATCTATTCGAAAAAAGTGAAATCACTTAAAGATCTGCCGGAAGGCGGCAAAGTCATCATGCGTGACGCGGTATCTGAGGAAGGCCGTATTCTGTCGATTTTCGAAAAAGAGGGGGTGATCAAGCTGAAGCCGGGCGTGGATAAAGTAACCGCGCGCATTAGCGATATCGTTGAAAACCCGAAAAAGCTGAAGTTCCTGCCAAACGTGGAAGCCGCGCTGTTACCGCAGATGTATAACAACGACGAAGGCGATGCGGTGGTGATTAACGCCAACTACGCCATCGACGCCGGGCTGGATCCAGTGAAAGATCCTATTGCTGTTGAAAGTGGTGAAAACAACCCGTATGCCAACATCATTACCGTGCATCGTGGCGACGAGAAGAAAAAGGATATCGTAGCGCTGGTTGATGTCCTGCATTCAAAAGAGATCCAGGACTGGATCCGTACTAAATATAAAGGTGCGGTGATCCCGGTAAACAACTAATCTGCTTTTTGCCGGGTGGCGGCAGTGCTTTATCCGGCCTACGATGACCTGTAGGCCGGGTAAAACGCGTTCGCGATGCCATACGGCACCAGAGCTACACTCGCTCAATTCTCGCTGGCAACCCCTGACGCACCGACGCACCCGACACCCAGTCAAGCCAGGTATTGGTTACCTGTCGGGTTGGGTCCGCAAAACCCAATTCGTTGAGATTAATCCCCGACTTAATCTGCTCATCAAACGCCATCGGCTCACCGTCGAGGGTATGCTGTGCCGCGCCCATTTCTTTATGTCCGTAACCATGTTCAATGGCGATGACACCCGGCATGACGCCATGCAGCAGGCTTATCTGCGCTTGCGCCTGACCACCAGGGGTGGTGATACGCACGATATCGCCGTGTGCTAAACCATACCGCTGACCATCCTGTGGATTGAGCGCCACCAGATTAACCGGCTTCAGATGATGAAGGCGTGGGATCACCGCCGTGGCGCTGGACATGGTATTGGATTTGAAGGAAATCAGTTTCAACGGCCACTCTTGTTCCGGGAACAACTCCTCGACCGCACGTCCATCTGACAGACGTGATGGATACCAGGCCGGGCAGCCGCTGTAGCGCTCGCCGGTAATCGCATGGCGGTGTGCAGCGACGTTCGCATTCCAGATTTGGAGCGGTTTTTCCCAGGCATTGCCGACGCGGTTACCAACTCGCCCGCTGTTGTCCGGCGCAAAGCGCCCGCCGCGGGAGTAGATAAACGCCACTCGGCTGATTTCATCGGTTTTCAACGTTTGGGTCATCACAGGCATGATCCGCTGGACCCCGGTCAGCGCAATGTCTTCCGGCTGTGCTTCTGCAACCGGAGCTTTGCCCATAAACGCAATATTGGCCGCGAGACGCAGGTAGTAATCTTCCGCACGGTTCAACGGATAGTGATTACCTTGCGGATCGGTAATTGCATTGTCGCCGAATCCAGGTAGCCCGATGCGCTTTGCTACTGCGATACAGAAAGACTCCATCGAGGCCGGTTGGCCATCAGCCGTGAGGCTGGTCGCCGATCTGACAACTGGCCAACGCGCGGTGGTGGCTTTGCTGGCCACGCCCGCCCACGGAGCGCTGAATCCCCAGCTTTCGAAGTTGTGGGTATCCGGCACGATGTAATCTGCCAGCGCCGTGGTTTCGTTCATAAAGGCGTCAATGGCAATAAACAGCGGCAGACGAGCAGGATCCTTGAGCTTTTCTTCCGCCACGCCGCGTAACCCCGCAATGCCGTAAAACGGGTTGGTCATGTTGGAGATCCAGGCTTTCAGCGGATAAGGGTAACCTTCAAGCGCCGAGACGAGGAGTTCGGTAAGCTGACCGGCGACAAACGGATACCACGGCGCTTTAGCCGGGAAGGGCGATTGCCCGGCAGCCACCTTATTGCGGTACTCTTCCGAAGACTCATAAGCGGTTTTACTGCGCGCGATGCTTAACCCTTTCGGTTTTACCTTCCCGGCGAAGCTGTCCATGTTGTAGCGCGGACCGTCGGTGGCACCATTAAATTTGCCGCCGCCGACGAACACGCCGCCTTCAAGGCTGAGGTTACCAATAAGCGCATTGAGCATCATCACCGACCAGGCGTTATAAAATCCATTGCCTGCCATCATTCCGCCGTGCGTGATCACCGCCGCTTTACGCCCGTGGCGGGTGAATGCGTCGGCCAGAGCGGCAATGTCTGCTTCTGACACCCCACACTGCTGGCTGTACTGCGTTAGCGACAGTTTCTCTGCGGACTCACGCAGACACTGGAAGCTGCTTTTTACCGTTACTGTCTGCCCGTCGGCCAGCGTCACTTCACGGGTAACAAACAGCTGAGCGCGCGGGCAACTGCTGGCGACGACAATCTCACCGGCCTCGTTGACGACCATCGGCTCCTGGGCTGCGTTTGCACTCAGATGGGCGAGGGTCAGGTGTTGTCCGGCAAGCGTTGGAATTTCATCGGTAATCACCAGATGCGTTGCATTAGTCCAGCTTTTTTCTCCTGCCTGCTGCATGGCCTGCACGCCGGGAATGGCGAGATAATCAGCGTTATAGCGTTGTTTATCGATAATCCAGCTTATCATCCCCATAGCCAGCGCGGAGTCGCTTCCCGGTCGTACGGGCTGCCAGTGGCCGCGATCGTCAGCCAGCACCGTGGTTAATGGCAGGGCTGGCGCCACCACAACATAGCGGAAGTCGTCACGTAAACGGGCGCTGGCCAGCTGGCGGGCCTGGCGCTTAAACGGGTTGCCGGATTGCGCCGGAGAGGTGCCCATAAACAGTGCGAATTCGACGTTATCCCAGTCGGGTTTTACGTGGGTATTTTTATCCAGATCGCCCATTAACGCACCTGAACCGGCCCGATAGGCCAGACCGCAGTAAGCGCCATGAGCGCCGAAGTTTTTACTGCCGAAACTGTTCAGTGCGAAGCGACGTAAAAAGGTATCACGTCCTTCATCGCTGGTATTGGTGACCAGCAGTTGATTGGATTTTGGGCCAAAGCCGGGATGTTTCGCATCAAGCGGTGTAGTGGGATCGTGGATGGCTCTCAGACCATCAACGTGGCCTTCACCAAACAAATCGCCACCTTCCACCACCTCTTTGATCAGTTGTTCGAAGCTGATGCGCTGCCATTTTCCTTCACCGCGTTTACCGACGCGCTTCATAGGCTCCAGAATACGTAGCGGGCTGTACAAACCTTCGAGTAAGGTTGCACCACGGGCGCAGGCGGTAGAACGTGCGTCAAGACCTGACTCCCCGGTCAACTGTTCCATTGCCGTGGCAAAGGGGACAGAGGCGTCTATATGGTGCTCGTGCGACAACGGATGATAAGGGTTGCCCGCAATGCGCAGCACTTTGCCTTGCTCAGTGTCAACGCGAACCCGTACACCACACTGCGTCCAGCAACCAAAGCACTGCGTCATCGAGATCACCTGCTGCGGGTTTTGCTGCCAGTGAGGCCGGGCGTTGGCTTCTGGGATGAGCGCGTTGGCAAAAATGCGGTCACGGGTAATTTTGCCCGAGGTTCCGTCCAACAAACCGTCTATCGCGCGCTTTGCCACATCCCGATAACTCAGGCCAAAAGTCACCATGCCACCTACGGCAAGGCCCACTTTAAGCCACTGACGACGGGTTAAATTAGCCATGTTGCATTCTCCTTGCGATCGCGTTCAGGGCTTCACGAACAATAATAATCAGTGCTATCCACAGGCCGAAGGTACCCACAATAGCCAGCCAGCCATCGGTGCCGCCGGGGAGGGTATAGGGATTAAACTGCGCGTTAAATTTCGGTACGGTCTGCACCTGGATGAGTAACGTCCAGCGCATTAGCCAGCACAGCGCCATAGCGCTAAAAGCGAGTAATATGCGCAGCGGTAGCGACAAGGGGTAACGTACAACCAACCCGCAAAGAGCAAGCGAAACAAGCCATAGCGCAACCCAACCGATAGCGTAGTGTTGTGCTGAAGAGGCAACATCCAGCCACTGACGGATAGCCGAACCGGAAAGCGTATTACCACTCGCCCAGATCGCCACCACGATAGCCAGCGCGATCAACGTGACCATTTGCCCCCACGCTAGCTTACGCGGTAGTGCGTCCTTGCTATTTGTCGTGGCAATAAGCAGGGCAAGAAATGTTTGCAGCGCGCTGAGGAACATCGCAACCGGAAAGGCGTAACTGAACCAAATGGGACGTGCCTGTACCACCGACACTTCACGGCCGGTGTAAACCAGCAATCCGATGGCGGACAGCGCGCTACCAAGTGCCAACCATTTTGTGACGCTGTAACTTTTTAGCGTTAACCATTTCACATGCTGCGCCAGAAACCACAGACCTAAAAAACCGGTAAACAGCGGTAAAAACAGCGCGCCCCACGGCATCCAGGACCATGGCGTCGGATACGCATAGAAGTGCCAGACTCGGGCTGTTTGGTGTAGATCAGCGGTCAGCGCCAGCGGCGCGGTAATCGCGCAGGTCAGGGCGATTAACAGCGTCAGATTCTCCAGGTCTGCCGTTTCTTTTTTGCGCCAGTGGAGAACGCATGCGAACAGCGCGGCGCAGGCGGCAATGCCGATGAAAAAGAAGTACTGTACGGCCCAGGGTAACCAGCTTACGTCCTGGGGATGGGCCAGAACCTCGTCGATAATCAGTGAATGGTTCATTTAAACCTCCTGCCAGAGAGCGGGTTGAGCTCGTCCCATCAATGGGGTGACAAACGCCTCATCCAGTCCCAGATAGAACACGTGAGGAGACGTACCGCTTTCCGGCTTCAGGACTTTGATGGCGTCATGGTGTTCATGCAGCATTTGTGAAATGCGGCTGTGCGGATCTTTAATATCGCCAATGATGCGCGCGCCGCCGACGCAGGATTCCACACAGGCCGGGAGCAGCCCCGCTTCGAGGCGGTGAACGCAAAAGGTACATTTATCGGCGGTTTGCGTTTCATGGTTGATGAATCGCGCATCATAAGGGCAGGCCTGCACGCAATAGGCGCAGCCCACGCAGCGTGTGTTGTCGACCACCACAATGCCGTCTTCTCGTTGGAAAGTGGCTTGTACCGGGCAAACGGGCACGCAAGGGGGATTATCACAATGGTTGCACAGTCGCGGCAGCAGGACGTTGGTAACGCTTTGCTGGCCTTCAATCTGTACTTGATACTGGTTGACGAGGGTACGAAATTCGCCCAGTGGCGTCTGGTTTTCAATGGCGCAACTGACGGTACAGGCCTGGCAGCCGATACAGCGTCGCAGGTCAACCAGCATGGCGTAGCGATGCTGTTGTGAGCCTTCGTGGCGTTCAGGCGAAAAGGGAAATTGCGCCTGAGCCAGCGGAACCAGTGATGCGCCAGCGGTCAGGACGCCCAGTTGCTGGAGAAACTGCCGTTTACTGCTGTCCATATTTTCTCCCGTCACGATGCAACAACGAAACATTGGTCACGCCGTTGATTTGCGTGTGATGAATAAAGAATCTCAATGATTTACAGTGTAAAAATCGTGACGGGGTATACTCTATTGTGGTTAACCACATACCCGGCTTGTTGTTGATCTAAAACAACATAATTGACAGGGACAATTGAGTGGGACGCAACGTAGTAAGATGTCTGACGGTGCTGGCGTCGCTGTGGATGCTAAGCGGCGCGGTCAGGGCGCAGACATGGAACATTGGCGTTTTGGCGATGCGCGGGGAGGTTTCAACACGTAATCACTGGCAGCCGCTGGAAACCTTGTTGAATCAGCAAATCCCCGGTGAGCAGTTTCATATTCAACCGCTGGACCTGCGGCAGATGCAGGAGGCGGTGAATCGTGGAACGGTACACTTTGTGGTCACCAATCCGGCGCAGTTTGTCCAGCTTAACAGCCGCTCGGCGTTACGCTGGCTGGCGTCGTTACGCTCCACCCGTGGTGGGAAAGCCACCAGTAACGTGATTGGCAGCGCCATTCTCGTCAGGCGCGACAGCGGGATAACCTCCGCACACGATCTGATCGGCAAAACGGTTGGCGCCATTGATGCTCAGGCGTTTGGTGGCTATTTGCTGGGATATAAAGCGCTCAGTGATGCCGGTCTGCGCCCGGAGCGCGATTTGCGTCTGACGTTTACCGGATTTCCCGCCGATGCCTTACTCTATTTATTACGTGAAAAAGCCGTGCAGGCGGTGATCGTGCCGGTGTGCCTGCTGGAAAAAATGGATGAAGAAGGCCTCATCCGTAAAACCGATTTTATGACCGTGTTGAATCATCCGACTTCAATTCCCTGTTTAACCAGTACGCCGCTCTATCCGGACTGGTCATTTGCCGCACTACCTGCAGTGAGTGACGAGTTGGCCGATCGCGTGACGCGGGTACTGTTCAATGCACCGCAAAACGCGGCGTTTCGCTGGGGCGCGCCCGCCTCGACCCGCGAAGTAGAAGCGTTGCTGCGCGACGTCCGCCAGCATCCGCAGCAGCGTCAGCTGTGGCTGGACGTCAAAAGCTGGTTTATTCAACACCGACTGGCGATGGGGGGCGTGGCCATCGTGCTGCTGTTGCTTACGCTCAATTACATCTGGGTGATGCTGTTGGTTCGCCGACGCGGCAGGCAGTTAGAGCGGAACAACGTGTTGTTGCACAAACAGGAACAGGCGCTGGAGACTGCCCGCCAAATGAGCGTGCTGGGGGAGATGACCTCCGGTTTTGCCCATGAGCTCAATCAGCCGTTGTCGGCTATCCGCCATTATGCCCAAGGCTGTCTGATTCGCCTGCGTGGTCAGGATGAGCAGCATCCGTTGTTGCCCGCGCTTGAGCACATAGACGCCCAGGCACAACGAGGAGCCGATACGCTGCGCAATCTCCGGCAGTGGGTCAGCCAGGCACAGGGCAATCCGGTACTCACCGATGGCTGGCAAGCCATCAACGTTCACGATGCTATCCATCACGTCTGGCAATTACTGCGCATGCCCCAGCAATTCCCGGCGGTAACGCTGCACACGCAGGTTAGCAAGGCGTTAACGTTGATGCTGCCAAGCGTTCTTCTTGAGCAGGTGCTGGCTAATCTGGTACTCAATGCCGCCCAGGCAGGCGCTACGACAGTATGGTTTAGCGCCCTGCACAAGGATGGTGGCGTGCGTATTCAGGTGCAGGATAATGCCGGAGGCATTGACGAGGCTCAGTTGTATCAGGCGTTTCAGCCGTTTATGACCACCCGCAAAGAAGGTATGGGACTAGGACTGGCCATTTGTCAGCGACTGGTACGCTACGCAAACGGAGATATTGAGATCAAAAATCAGCAGGCCCCAGACGGCAAAGCGGGGGCGAGAGTGACATTGTATTTTAAGCCAAATCAGGAAGGAGGCCGTAGTGGCGATAATTCATCTGCTGGATGACGACATTGCTGTTACCCAGGCCTGTGCGTTTTTATTGGAAAGTCTGGGATATGAAGTGTCTTGCTGGGAGCAAGGCGAGAAATTCCTCGCCGAGGCAAATTTGCACCAGGTGGGCGTACTACTGCTGGATATGCGTATGCCGGTACTGGATGGGCACGCAGTGCATGAAATCATGCGTCAGAAAGCAAGTACGCTGGCGGTGGTCTTTCTCACCGGGCACGGCGACGTGCCGATGGCGGTTGAGCAAATGAAACGTGGCGCGGTCGATTTTTTGCAAAAACCCGTGTCAGCCGTGCCGCTTCAGGCAGCATTAGAACATGCCTTGCAGGTCTCGGCAGCGGCGTTCTCGCGACAAGAGATCATCTCATGCTACCAACAACTTACGCCAAAAGAACGGGAACTGGCGCATCTGGTAGCAAAAGGGTTAATGAATCGGGAAATTGCTGATGCCATGAATATTGCCGTGCGTACGGTTGAAGTGCACCGGGCGCGGGTGATGGAAAAAATGCAGGCAGGAAGTCTTGCTGAGCTCGTTAATCGACTTCAGAGAATTCAGTAGAATGATGACATTTATTTGATTTTCATTGAATTTTGTCTAAACCCTCAGAGTGATATATGCTGTTGGTTTGAGTTAATGACGAGCGGGCAAAAATGGGAAATCAGACAAAAGACGACGAGTTGTACCGTGAAATGTGCAGAGTAGTCGGTAAAGTAGTGCTGGAAATGCGCGATCTGGGACAAGAACCTAAGCATATCGTCATTGCGGGAGTACTGAGAACCACCCTTGCTAACCAGCGCGTGAAGCGCAGTGAGTTAGAAAAACAGGCTATTGAGACCGTAATTAAAGCATTGGCCGGTTAATTTATAAAAAGAGGACCGCAGAAATTTTTTGCCGTCCTCTTATTCTCGATACGTTAATCTATCAATCTATATAATTTATCTCCGTTAATAATTGGTTGTAGAGAACTATAAAACGATATGTATTTATTTATATATCGATGGCCGTGCAGTATTATATTTGGGAGAGGGTTCACAAATATTTGTAATTTAAATAGGCTGCTATTTCACTCTATTTCTTAATGATAATAAATCTCACTCAGCATTAATTATATCCCTTCCGTTTTTTAATTGATGACGATCAAGACTATGCATGCTGAATAACCACATTATTTCTGCGCCTAACCCTAAAGGATTAGATTCATTCAGTTTAACCACCGTCATTTACGCGATCAGGTTAGGGCAAAAATTTACGTGTTGTTGGCAACATTAACCGCCCGATATGGCTTGAGCTGCGCTGGTTTAAATTAGCCTGGATGTGTTGCTACCACAGCATTTGCGAAGAGGATGCGAAATAAATGAACCAGGTTGATCGTCCATTTTTAGATTGTGGTTTAACGCGACTAGAATTCCTGCGGATATCAGGGAAAGGACTGGCGGGATTAACGATTGCCCCCGCGCTGTTATCCCTATTTGGTTGTAAGCAGGAAGATGTCGATAGTGGGACCGTGGGGCTTATCAATACGCCGAAAGGGGTTCTGGTGACCCAGCGAGCCCGCTGTACGGGCTGTCACCGCTGTGAAATATCCTGTACCAATTATAACGATGGTGCCGTAGGGACCTTCTTTTCCCGGATAAAAATCCATCGCAATTTCTTCTTTGGCGATGATGGCGTCGGGTCCGGTGGTGGGCTGTATGGCGATTTAAACTATACCGCTGATACCTGCCGACAATGTAAAGATCCGCAGTGCATGAAGGTCTGCCCAATTGGTGCAATTACCTGGAAACAGGAAGACGGTTGTATTGCGGTGGACCACAAACGCTGTATTGGCTGTAGCGCGTGTACCACAGCCTGCCCGTGGATGATGGCGACCGTAAATACCGAAACGAAAAAGTCCTCAAAATGTGTGTTATGCGGGGAATGCGCCAATGCTTGTCCGACTGGAGCATTAAAAATTATCGAGTGGAAAGATATTACTGTTTGATAGATAACAGGCATACCTGATTCGCGCCATTAATTGCCAAAAATACTGCAGTTTTGGATAAAAAACTGCCTGAAGAATGGCGGGTATATCTATTAAACCTTCTTGCAAAGGAAAACATGATGGCTAATGGTTGGACAGGTAATATTTTACGGGTCAATCTCACCACGGGTAATATCACCCTTGAAGATTCCAGTAAATTTAAAAAATTTGTCGGTGGGATGGGCTTTGGTTATAAAATTATGTATGACGAAGTCCCGCCAGGCACCATGCCTTTTGATGAAGGGAATAAACTGGTTTTTGCCACCGGACCATTGACGGGGTCTGGCGCTCCCTGTAGCTCCCGCGTCAATATCACCTCCTTATCGACGTTTACCAAAGGTAACTTAGTCGTAGATGCCCATATGGGCGGTTTCTTTGCTGCACAAATGAAATTCGCCGGTTACGACGCCATTATTATTGAAGGCAAGTCTGCATCACCGGTCTGGATCAACATCAAAGACGATAAAGTCAGCATCGAAAAAGCCGATTTCTTGTGGGGCAAGGGGACTCGCGCCACAACCGAAGAGATTTGTCGGATTACCAGCCCGGAAACCTGCGTTGCCGCGATTGGGCAGGCGGGTGAGAATCTGGTGCCACTGTCCTGCATGATCAACAGCCGCAACCATAGCGGCGGCGCCGGTACGGGGGCGGTGATGGGTTCGAAAAACCTGAAGGCCATTGCGGTAGAAGGGACTAAAGGCGTCAACATTGCCGATCGTAAAGAGATGAAGCGGCTCAATGACTACATGATGACCGAGCTTATCGGCGCCAACAACAACCACGTTGTGCCAAGCACCCCGCAGGCATGGGCAGAATACTCTTCGCCAAACTCGCGCTGGACAGCCCGTAAGGGACTTTTCTGGGGTGCGGCAGAAGGGGGGCCAATCGAAACCGGTGAAATCCCGCCGGGCAACCAAAATACAGTGGGTTTCCGTACCTATAAATCGGTGTTCGATCTGGGTCCAGCCGCAGAAAAATACACGGTCAAAATGAGCGGCTGCCATTCATGCCCTATTCGTTGTATGTCGCAGCTCAATGTCCCGCGGGTGAAGGATTTTGGCGTGCCGAGTACCGGCGGCAACACCTGCGTGGCGAACTTTGTTCACACCACCATTTTCCCCAATGGCCCGAAAGATTTTGACGATAAAGACGATGGGCGAGTCGTAGGGAACCTGATCGGACTGAACCTGTTTGACGATTACGGTATCTGGTGTAACTACGGCCAGTTGCACCGTGACTTTACCTACTGCTATTCGAAAGGCGTCTTTAAACGCGTGCTGCCAGCCGAAGAGTACGCGGAGATCCGTTGGGATCAACTGGAGGCGGGCGATCCTAACTTTATCAAAGATTTTTACTATCGACTGGCGCATCGCGTGGGGGAACTCAGTCATCTTGCGGACGGCTCGTATGCCATTGCTGAACGCTGGGATTTGGGCGAAGAGTACTGGGGTTATGCCAAAAATAAACTGTGGTCGCCGTTTGGTTTTCCGGTCCATCATGCAAACGAAGCCTCGGCGCAGGTGGGGGCGATCACCAACTGTATGTTTAACCGTGACTGTATGGCGCACACCCATATCAACTTCATCGGTTCCGGTTTGCCGCTGAAATTACAGCGCGAAGTGGCGGGTGAGTTATTTGGGTCGCAGGACGCCTACGACGAAACCAAAAACTATACCCCAATCAATGCCGCCAAGATCAAATATGCCAAATGGACGCTGCTGAAAGTCTGCCTGCATAACGCGGTTACGCTGTGTAACTGGGTTTGGCCGATGACGGTTTCACCACTCAAGAGCCGCAACTATCGCGGAGATTTGGATCTGGAAGCGAAATTCTTCCAGGCAGTCACCGGTGATGAAACCACGCAGGCGAGTCTGGACCTGGCCGCTGAACGCATCTTTACCCTGCATCGTGCCTATACGGTCAAACTGATGCAAACCAAAGATATGCGTAATGAACACGATCTCATCTGCTCCTGGGTGTTTGATAAAGATCCGAAAATTCCGGTCTTCACCGAAGGCACCGACAAGATGGACAGGGAGGATATGCGCCAGTCACTGACGATGTTCTATCAGGAAATGGGCTGGGATCCCGAGTTGGGTTGCCCAACGCGTGAAACCCTGAATCGACTCGGACTTGAAGACGTGGCAGCCGATTTGGCTGCGCAGGATCTGTTGCCAGCGTAAGGAACGCGAGATGACTAACGTGAGCAGCGTTCAGGCACCCGTTGAGGCGCTTCCTGACGAGGTTGATAGCCAAAAGAGACACTGGCTACAGGCGTTTCACCCGCCGGTCGAGCGGGTGACTGCGCCGCAGGTTCAGGAAGCCGCCAACCCGGAGTCGATTGTGGCAGATTTTATCCGCCAGCATTCGGCATCGGGGCACCTGGTGGCGCGCAGCGTGTTTCTGCAGCCACCTTATTCGGTCCCTGAAACCGATCTTAGCGCGCTGCTGGAAACGCTGTGCCAGGACGCGAATAACGCAGATATCACCCGTGTGCAGGGTGCGGAAGATGTCTATTTCTACTCAACTCAAACCATGACGGCAAACTACGCCGACATGTGCGTACAGGTGGTGGAAAACGACATCTGTCGTGCGATTGCCGAGGCGGTACGCTTCGACTGTCGAACGTATCCTCGCCCCTATAAGGTCGCCATGTTGACGCAACCGCCGTACAGCTTTGAGTCTCAGCAGATTTCAGCGGCGCTCACGGCCATGGAAACGCACCCTGATTACGCAGATATACGTACTGTGGAATCGTCAAATGCGGAGCCTTATTTGTTCAGCGAACGTTTTATGAGTTATGGCAAAGCGTACGGCCTGTGTGAATGGCTTGAGGTTGAGCAGTATCAGAACCCCTGAATTATTCAGGTTGATGTCATGGAATGTGTGGACGACCACTGTCACAGCATTAGAGGATAACCCGATGTCCTTCACCCGACGAAAATTTGTCATTGGCATGGGGACGGTGATTTTTTTTACCGGCCCAGGTCAAAATCTGTTAGCGAGTACCAGGAGCCCTAAAGCCGTTCGTTACGTCATGATTCACGACGAATCACTATGTAACGGATGCAATATTTGCGCTCGTGCATGCCGGAAAACCAACCATGTACCTGACCAGGGCAGCCGTTTGTCGATCGCTCATATTCCTGTAACCGATAACGACAACGAAACGCTGTATCACTACTTCCGTCAGTCCTGCCAGCATTGTGATGATGCACCTTGTATTGAGGTGTGTCCGACCGGTGCCTCCTGGCGAGATGAGAACGGTATTGTGCGAGTAGATACGTCTTGCTGTATTGGTTGCAGTTACTGTATTGGCGCGTGTCCTTATCAGGTGCGCTATCTCAACCCGCAAACCAAAGTGGCGGATAAATGCGACTTCTGCGCTGAATCTCGGCTGGCGAAAGGTTTCCCTCCGATCTGTGTTAACGCTTGCCCGGAACATGCGCTGATTTTCGGTCGTGAAGATAGCCCGGAAATTCAGACCTGGTTGCGAGAAAACAAGTATTACGAATATCAACTTGCAGGCGCCGGGAAGCCCCATCTGTATCGTCGGTTCGGTCAACATTTGATTAAAAAGGAAAATGTATGAACGCGTCGCAGAATGCCGAACAGTTTCACGCCCAGCTTGCACAGTATGTTCCACTGTTTTCACCGGACTACTGGCCTGTGTGGTTAGTCGTTGCCGGGTTAATGCTGGTGGGAATGTGGCTGGTGCTGGCGCTTCACGCCATGCTGCGCTTTCGGGCGGCGCATAAAGCGTCGGCAGGGCATGGTGAGAAGGTCTATTTATATTCGAAGGCTGTCCGCCTGTGGCACTGGTCGAATGCGCTGTTATTTCTGTTGCTTCTGGTTAGTGGCCTGGTCAATCACTTCTCTGCCGTTAGCACACCGGTAATGAAAAGCCTGCTCACCGTTCATGAGGTTTGTGGCTTTTTGCTACTTGCCTGCTGGATTGGTTTTGTGCTGATCAACCTGATTGGCGGCAACGGACATCACTATATTATTCAACGTCAGGGCTGGATCGCTCGTGCGCAAAGACAAACTCGTTTTTACCTGTTTGGCATTATGCAGGGCGAGTCACACCCATTTCCGGCCTCACCTCGCTCTAAATTTAATCCGTTACAGCAGGCGGCCTATGTTGGCGTGATGTATGGTTTGTTGCCACTGCTACTGATCACTGGATTGTTATCGCTTTACCCGGTAGCTGTCGGCGATCTGTTCCCCGGAGTGCGTTACTGGCTGCTTCAGGCGCACTTTGCGCTGGCAATAGTCAGTCTGTTTTTCATTTTTGGGCATCTTTATCTCTGCACTACGGGGCGCACGCCGGGCGAAACCTTTAAGTGTATGGTGGATGGCTACCACCGGCATTAAGCGATGATGATTACGCGAAGTGACTTACGGGCCTGGCGCGTTGGGCCCGTCATGTATCGTTGGTTTCTACGCGCGTTTCCCGCAGGAGGAAGCTATGCCGATGTTCATCGCGCGCTCCAGCGGGAAGGGTATACCGATTGGGCAAATAGCCTGGTGGAATACGGCTGGTCAAAATGGCGGGAAGAGGCGAGTTTTGCTCAGCAGGATATTGACGCAATGGGGAATATTTCCTGTGAGCAAGCCGCGGGGGAAACTAGTCGTCCGTTGGCGAGTGCGGAAGATTATGCCCGATTTAGCAGTGCGTGTGACAACGTTAAAATTGCCAGCGCCGGGTATGCTGCACAGATCGCCTGTGCCGGTTACAGCGCACGGATTGGCAGTGTAGGCTATAACACGCATATCGGCAGTTCAGGCGATCGCGGGCGAATAGCGATTGCGGGAAACTCGGCGCGTATCAGCAGTGTGGGCGACGGAACGCGTATCGCCAGTACCGGCATGCGCGTACGTATCAGTTCGCTCGGCGACCGAAATCGGATTGCCAGTAGCGGTGATTTAACCCAACTGGCCTGTTTTGGCGCAGAGGCGAAAATCGCTAACTGCGCGGACAATATCCACATTATTGCCAGCGGAGAGAACGCCGTTGTTGCCAGTACCGGTGCTGTCGACTCGATAATTCTTGGTCCCGGTGGATGTGCGGCGCTGGCTTATCACGATGGCGAAAGAATGCGTTTTGCGCTTGCCGTTGAAGGGGAAAATAACATTCGGGCGGGCGTGAAATATCGGCTCAACGAAGACCATCAGTTCGTGGAATGTTGAGCCGAGAGGTCATTTTAGTGCGAATCGACGCTGGGTGATTTTTTCAAGGCTAAAGCACAGCAGGTAATAAACCAGCCCGGTAAAGATAAAAATGGCTGCGGGGTAAATTTGCACCCGGCTGTTAACCTGACCGGCAACCGTCGTGAGTTCCGGCACGTTAACGATAAACGCCAGTGACGTGTCCTTCAGTAGCCCAATAAAAATCCCTGTCAGCGACGGCAGTACGTTACGCAGCACCTGCGGCAGCAAGATAAGCCACAGGGCCTGATCCGGGCGAAAACCCTGAACAACTGCCGCTTCATACTGCCCGCCAGGCAGTGCGCTAATTCCAGCATACACCGAGTGCATCACCGAGGCGGCGGTGAACCATGCCAGCGCCAGCGTCACGGTAACGGCACCGGGCAGATCGCTTCCGGTCAGCATGGGTAGCAAATACCACATCCAGAAAATCACAAAGATGAGCGGAATGCCGCGAATAAATTCCGCCCAGAAAAACAATCCGTTGCGAACCGCGCCCGGAAATCGCCAGGCGCAACAGGCAAGAACGATCCCGCCAGGCAGCGCCAGCAATGCCGCACCGATAGCCATCAGCAAAGTGAGCAGGACGCCACCGGGTTGCCCCTCAGCTACACGTCCCCACAGGAGATAGTCAAGATTGTCGGTAATGACCGAAACATTAGCGATCATGCAGTATGCTCCTGACGCTGAAGATGCGCATTCTTATCTTTGACGATTTACCCGACGCAGACTGCGGGCCAAGACGGGTAAGCAGCATACCCAGAACGATGCCGGTAAACAGATAGAGTGCAGTGCCAACGGCAAAGGCTTCCAGCGCGTGCGCGTTGTAGCTCTCAATTTGCCGTACCTGGTAGGTGAGCTCAGCAAATCCAATACCGCTGGCAAGCGAGGAAAGCTTCATCAGGTTGAGATATTGCCCAACAATCGGTTGCCAGGCGTTTGCCAGCCCCTGAGGCAGCAGAATGTGACGAAATATCGCCCAGGATGAAAACCCCTGCGCCACGGCAGCCTCGCGTTGTCCGGCAGAAACAGCCTGTAAACCCGAAGCGATCTCTTCAACCAAAAATGCTGATGTAAATACCCCAAGCCCCCATGCTGAACAGATAAACTCCGGTGTTAACCACCAGACATCACCCGGCAAAATTGACCATGGATGATCGGCATTGATAAAGCTAATGACGTTACGGGGTAGCCAGTTCCAGGCGGCAAAATACCAGAACATCAGTTGCACCAGTAAAGGCGTGTTGCGAAACACCGAGACCCAAACCCCGACCATCGTTTTAGCGAGACGATTGCCCGTCAGGCGCAGGCCGAGCAGTGAGATGGCAATGAGCGTGGCGAGCACGATACCTGCCAGCGTCACCCAGAGCGTGGTGAGAAAACCGGAAATTATCCATTGCAGGGGTTGCCCGCTCAGCACTCCCTGCCAGTCCATTGCATGCATTATGACGATGACTCCTGGTGTAACGGGTCGAGCACTTTTTTCAGGAAACGCTGGGTTCTCGGGTGCTGTGGTCGGACGAAAAAATCCTCCGGCGCGGCCACTTCCAGAATATCGCCACCATCGATGAAAACCACCCGATCGGCAATTTCGCGGGCAAAATGCATTTCGTGGGTCACGACGATCATGGTGATACCGCTGTGGGCCAAATTTTTCATTACCTGTAATACCTCGCCGATCATTTCCGGATCCAGCGCGGAAGTGGGCTCATCAAACAGAATAATTTGTGGCGACGAGGCCAGTGCGCGGGCGATGGCCACGCGCTGCTGCTGCCCACCGGACAACTGCGCGGCATAGGCGTTGGCTTTTTCCGCCAGTCCCACTTTTTCCAGCAACTCAAGTGCCCGACGATCCGCTTCCGTCTTGTTCCAGCCGTGAACATATTCCAACGCCAGTGCGATGTTCTGCAGCGCAGTCAGATGCGAATAGAGATTGAATTGCTGAAATACGAAACCGATACGGCTGCGTAACTGGCGTAATGCCGCCCCGCGCAACTGACTAATCGGTTTACCATCAATGAAAATTTCGCCACCGCTGAGCGACTCAAGCTGGTTGATAAGACGTATAAGAGTGGATTTTCCTGAGCCGGAAGGCCCCAGAATGGTCACCACTTCACCAGGTTCAACTGCCAGGCTGACGCCGTTAAGTACGGTATGAGCGTCATACTGTTTAATCACATTGCGTAGTTCGACGCTCGCCTGGCGCAAATGGGTAAAATCCGCAGCCGAAGCTGCGGAACGATGAAAAAGGGCTGAGAGCATATTACTTGGCTTCTATTTTAAAGGCGCGGGCTTGCGGATTTTTGGTTTCAGGACCAAACCAGACATCATAAATTTTGGCTGCCTGCCCGGTAGATTCCAGCTTCAAAAGTTCATCGTTGACGGCTTTTAACAACGCTGGCTCACCTTTTTTCACCCCCACGCCGATCTCTTCTTTGCTCAGCAGGTCCGGCAGAATTTTGAAATCAGCTTTATCCGGCGCAGCGCCTAATAACCCGGCCAGAATCGTACTGTCCTGGGTAATGGCCTGAACATTGCCGTTGCGTAGCGCGGTTAACGCCAGCGGGATATCGTCGTAGGCCAACACGCGCGACTGCGGGAAGCGCTGATGCAGTGCCTGTTCACCAGTAGTGCCTTTTACCGCGCCGATGCGTGCTTTGCTGTATTCATCGAGCTTATCCGGAGATTTTGCTGGCACAAGGAACTGCTGGCCGGTAACAAAATATGGGACGGAGAAATCTATTACCTGCGCCCGTTCAGGTGTAATCGTGATATCCGCGACGATTAAATCAGCTTTACCAGATTGTAATAACGGAATGCGGTTTGCCGGATTGGTCGCTACCAGTTCCAGTTTTACACCAAGGGATTTGGCCAGCGCTTCGGCAAAATCAACGTCGTAGCCGACAATCTTATGGGTTTTGGCATCGACGGAGCCAAACGGAGGATTCGCGTCAAATGTCGCGACTTTTACGACGCCTGCGGCTTTGATATCGGCCAGTTGGTCAGCCTGAACCTGCGAGACGGTAAGTCCTGAGGCCAGCAGCACGCCCAATGCCAGCAGTGTTTTTTTAGCGCGGTAAGTTTTCGTTGCCATCATTGTATGAAATCCCTGTAGTTTTTTGGTTTGTGCTTTTTACGCTCCCATAACTTACGGTTGGGACAAAATAAGAAAAAATTCTTATCTATATACAAAATGTTATTAGTGAAGGATGTGTTAATAGCGGGTGAAAATAATGCAGGAGTGAAAGGTAAAATCGTGCATAAGCCTGGTAATAATTCGCATTTTGTTTTTGTGTGAGAGCACGCTTGAATAAGATTGAGCTGTGCTAATGTCCAGAAATGCTACTGGAATACCCTCCGGACCTGTACCATATATCACAACAGGTCTGGAGTGGGGATAAGCATGCTGCGTGATAATTTTAACGATCTCTATTATCTCATTATCGTTGCCCGCGAGCGTAGTTTTACCCGGGCAGCGGCAAAACTTGGGGTTTCGCAATCCGCGCTAAGCCATGCGATTCGTGGGCTTGAAGAGCGGCTGGATGTACGGCTTCTGACCCGCACCACGCGCAGCGTTGCGCCGACCGAAGCCGGAGAACGGCTTATCAACAGTATCAGCCCGCGTTTTGATGACATTGAAACAGAGCTGCTGGCATTAACCGATGTCCGTCAGCGCGTGGCCGGTAACATCCGCCTGACGCTGGGCGAACATGCATTGCAATCTACCGTCTGGCCCGCGCTGGAGCCGTTTTTGCAGGCTTACCCTGATGTTAATGTGGAAATGACCATCGACAATAGTCTGACGGATATTGTGACTGGCCGCTATGACGCGGGTATTCGGCTCGGTGAGCAGGTGGCAAAAGACATGGTCGCCGTCAGAATTGGCCCGGACTGGCGCATGGTAGTGGTGGGGTCACCGGCGTATTTTGCTCGTCATGGCAAACCGCAAACCCCTCACGACCTGCAAAATCACAGCTGTATTAACATGCGCATGCCGACGTTGGGCGGATTATACGCTTGGGAGTTTGCTAAAGATGGGCAAGATTTGCGCGTACGGGTGGAAGGGCAGCTTATTTTTAACAATCTACCCCCGCGAATTAGCGCAGCGATGGCGGGAATGGGGCTGGCTTTTGTGCCGGAAGACACCGTCGAGCAGGCTGTTGCAGAGGGGGCATTGGAAAAAGTGTTGGAGGACTGGTGCGAACCTTTCCCTGGCTATTATTTGTACTATCCCAGCCGAAAACAACATACCGCCGCCTTTGCGCAACTGATTGAGGCCTTACGGTATACGGGCTGAAGTGGGTGGGGTTAACAGGCGATAAAAAACCGGCATTGCGCCGGTTTGGAAATCAGATTTTGCAGGCGTCGCCGCAGTCATTATCAGCAATAATTTCCTGCGCTTTCTTGTCTGCATCTTCCTGACGTTCAGCGTTACGCTCTTGCGCTTCTTCCAGTCCATCAAAGACCAGATTATCGAGATCAATTTCCATCATTCACCTGCTCAGGTTCAGCGTTTAACATCACGTTATTATATTGCAAAAATGTTGCTTAACAGCAGCGATTCTTGCTACTTAGCATCGAACGCAATCCGCTGTGCGTATTTATCCGCCAAAATAGCCTATGGTTCGCAATTGCTAAAGAATCGTTGGTTGTAAATACCGCAAAATCCTCGCTCTCTCTACCGTTTTATCTCCACTTTTTCATTAACGTGATGCGCGATCATTTTTAACAAATCTGCGACAAAATCACTATACATATAACTTAATATCTTTTATACATTAATTGTTCAACCCTGCGACTATTCCACAAAAGAGAAAGCAATATGGAACAGACACCTGATAAGAAAAATGATAATTTTCAAAAAGATGGCAAAGAACAGTTCAATCGCTCGATCGGTCTTATTTCAAACTTTGCGTTGGGTTTTACCTACCTGTCGCCGCTTACTGCCGTCTATTCGCTGTTTGCGCTGGCCGTAACGCTGGCGGGGCCGCCCGCAGTATGGTGGATTTTAATCGTCGCATGTGGGCAACTTTTGGTGGCATTGGTGTTTGGTGAGGTCGCTTCCCAGTATCCGATAACCGGCGGGCTTTACCCCTGGGCCAGAAGGTTGTGGGGCAAGAAGTATGCGTGGATCGCCGCCTGGATCTACCTGTGGGCGCTGGTGGTCACCATTACGTCGATCGCGGAATATACATCAACGTTTGTTGAATCACTCTTCCACTATGGTCAGACGCCGGCCACGATGTTGGTGACTTCCGTCCTGCTGCTGCTGTTGATGATGGCCGTTAATATGTCCGGGACTAAAAATCTGGCCCGGGTGGCAAAAATTGGCTTCTGGTGTGAAATTGTCAGCGTGATCGCGCTGGGGATTTATCTGCTGATTTTCCACCGTTCACAGCCGTTCTCTGTGATTTTTGACTCGATGGGCGTGCTGGCTCATGACGGCAGCTACTCCACCGCATTTATGTCTGCTGCGCTGATGGGACTGTTTATGTTCTTTGGCTTTGAGGCCTGCGGTAACGTTGCGGAAGAGGTGCAGAATCCGAGTAAAAAGATCCCGGTGGCGATGATTTTAAGCATCGTATTCGGCGCGATTTCCGCCATTATTTCTGTTATGGGTTATTTGCTGGCATCACCGAATCTGGTCAGCATCGTGAATGGCAAAACGTCCGATCCGATCCCGGCAATCCTTAATGAAGCTCTGGGCGAAACTGGCGCGACTGTCTTTATCGTCGTCGCAATTATCGCCATGTTGTCGTGCATTTTATCTCTGCAGGCTGCGTTAAGCCGTCTTATCTTTTCTTTCTCCCGCGACAGAATGCTGCCGGGAAGTGAATGGATGGCCAAAATCTCTAAAAATGGTGTTCCGGATAATGCCATGGTCGTCAGTTGCCTGCTGCCAGTGATCATCTGCGTTTGGGTTTATTTCCAGCCAGATAACCTGTCGCGTATCACCGCGTTTGCTGTTATCGGGATATACATCTCGTTCCAGATGGTTGTGCTGGCCGCGCTGCGTCAGCGTCTGAAAGGCTGGAAACCGGCGGGGGAGTGGACCATTGGCGGTTGGGGCGTAATCGTGAATGTGCTGGCGTTAGCTTACGGATTGTGCGGGATCTGGTTACTGGCGCAACCGGCAGACAGCAGCGACTTCATCGACCGTTGGACGGTCCTGTTCGGCCTGGCGATTGTTGTTGGCTCGGGGCTTATTTATATGTTCCTGACCCGTCCGTTTGGTCGTTCAGCGGCGCCGGAAAACGACGCCATTGCCTACGCCAATAAGCTCAATATGGGGCAGGATAACTAAAAACTAAGGGCCTTCGGGCCCTTAGTTTTGATAGTGATAAAGGATAAAGTAGTCGCTCCGATACACCACGGTACTGTTTGCAGGTGATAGCAATTCACCCACGCGAAAACGTGGCCAACTGGAGAAAATGATCCTGTTTTCCAGATTAGTCAGAATCACATAGTCAGGATGGGCACAGGAAAGCAGTTCGGCTTCTATCTGACTGACCAGCAGATCGACCGCGGCAACACCGAGAAACTGGTCGTTGTAGTAGACCGGGACGGCTGACGTTAGGGTATAGGAGATATTGCAAATATAGTCGACGTAGGGACCGTGGATATAGGCTTTGCCTGCCGGAGGAGAATGCTTAAACCACTCAAAGGTTCTGAAATCCAGTCGTTGTTGCGTGGCCTGATCCAAATCCAGATGCGCCTGGCTTAAACCATTATCTTTCTTATACCACCACTCCAGCAACCAGTACTCTTTTGTGGTTGCGGTGCTCTCAATATGGCTGGCGAATCCTGCCCCTGAGCAGTAATGGTTGTTATTGAGCGTGCGCTTGATGTGCTGTTGAACGGTGGATCTGACTGAGGGGTCGAGAACGACCTCGGCTGAGGCCTTTTGTACCCCTGAAATCGCCTCATGGATGCTCCTCGCCAGCGCAACGGTAGAATCTACGGTAGAAACAGTAATATCATCAATTTTACGAATTAATGCGCTTAGGGATGTCGAAGAGCTCATTGTCTGTCCTGCCTTCACTGATTGTCAGTTCGAGTTATATTTCAGCTTTTTTTCAATAAGGTAGTAGGTAAACGTGTCGATGATCTGCGTGGCAAACTGTACTGACTCTGCCTCGTTGTGAGCAGCCAGCGCATCGGCCAGCGCCGAATAAAGCGCGATAATTTCTGCATGAATACTGTCTGTGCGATAAAGTATCGCCACCAGCGATGCCCATTCAGCCTGAACCTGCAGCTCCTGATTGGCCAGTCGCGCTGAATGCGAACTGGCGGCAATCGCCAGCAGACAACGCATATCGGCCTGAGTCATCAGCTCAGGTGAGTTTGCCTTTCTGAGCACCTCGACAAACTCGCGAAATTTGGCGATATCCGCACCGGTCATCCGTCGGGAAGCCAGCCTCGCGCTATGGCTAATAATGGCGCAATGCATTTCACCCAGATCAGACAGATAATCCGTACTGATCGCCTTGAACGGATGCAGGGCGCTATTTTTGCCATCAATATTTTCGCAAACGAAACTCCCGCCATTACGACCACGAACCGTATGGATAAGATTATTAGCCCGAAGCGTGTTTAGCGCTTCCCTGATAGTGATATGTGAGACACCCATCATCTTTGCCAAATCAGTTTCGTTGGGGAGCTGTTCTTTTGGCTCCAGCAACCCCGTGATAATGGCATTTGAAAGGCGTTGGACTATCTGGTCTGAACGACTGACCTGCCCGATAGGCGCAAATATGACCGCGTGAGTAATCATAATCTTTTCTGTACTCAATTCCCTGAAACAACGACCATTTTTAACACATGCCCGTCGGGCAAGGAAGGTAAGAATGGCCGAGTTATTTTACATGCCTGGGCGCAACGTCACTGCACAAGCGGATGTGTGTCCCGATAACCTTATGATGAGCTGGGCGTAACGCGTCAGCTGGCAATAAAAAGCCTCACCCTGCAAATGTGAAAATTAAGTTAAAAATGCGAGGCTTATCATAGTGTCAATGTTGCGCATTTGAAAAAATTTTACAATATATATATTACATAATATTATTTATGTATTAATTGGCAGGAGACAAACATGAAAACCCTGAAGCATTTTATTAATGGGCACTATGTAGCAGGCAGTAGCGAAGATAGCTTCGAACTGGTGAGTCCGGTTGATGGTGAAACGTACGCAATATCTCCCAACGCTAACGAGGTGGAGGTAGAGCAGGCTTACTCAGCAGCGGAGGCGGCGTTTAGCATCTGGAGAAAATCGACGCCGGCACAGCGGCAAAAGGCGTTATTGCGGCTGGCCGATGAGATTGAACGCAACGTTGAGCGACTGGTAACCGCGCAGAGTCAGGAAACCGGTCAGCTTCGCCATTTTATTGAGAAAGAGGAGATCGCAGCATCTTGCGATGCCATCCGCTTTTTTGCCGGTGCGGCGCGCTGTCTTGAAGGAAAGGCGGCCGGAGAATATTCCTCAGGATTTACTTCAACCATTCGTCGTGAACCGCTGGGTATTGTTGGGCAAGTGACGCCGTGGAACTACCCGTTCATGATGGCGGTGTGGAAGATTGCACCAGCGCTGGCGGCAGGCAACACGGTGGTGTTAAAACCAAGCGACACCACGCCAGTTAGTACGCTGCTGTTGGCTGAACTGGCCGCACCGTTGTTCCCGAGAGGGGCGTTTAACGTTGTGTTGGGCAAAGCCAGCACTGGTTCGCTGGTGGTTTCAAACCCGAAAGCCTCACTGGTCTCGATTACCGGTTCGGTCCGTGCGGGTTTGCAGGTTGCGGCTTCGGCGGCGGCAAATCTGACCCGAGCACACCTGGAATTGGGTGGGAAAGCGCCCGCAATCGTATTCGCCGATGCGGATATGGACAAGGCGATTGCGACGATTACCACAGCAGGCTTTTTCAATGCCGGGCAGGATTGCACAGCGGCAACGCGGATTCTGGTAGAGCAATCTATCTACGCTGAGTTTCTGGAAAAACTGATCCAGAAAACAAAAAGTATCAAATTTGGGCCGCCAGAAGATCAAAATGCACTGTACGGCGCATTAAATAGCCGGAATCAGCTGGAGCAGGTGAAAGGCTTTATTGAGCGTTTACCGGCACATGCAAAAATTGAAACCGGTGGGCGCGCAGGATCTGGTCCAGGCTTCTATTTTGAGCCGACGATCGTCTCCGGTTTGCATCAAAATGATGAAGCTATTCAGCATGAAGTATTTGGCCCGGTAATGACTATTCAGTCGTTTTCTACTGACGAAGAGGTACTACACAAAGCGAATGATGTGGAGTATGGTCTTGCCGCCAGCGTCTGGACCAGTAACCATGGTCGCGCCCAACGCTTCAGCATTGACCTCGATTTTGGCACGGTGTGGATTAACAATCACATTCCTCTGTGTGCCGAGATGCCGCACGGCGGGTTCAAAAAATCGGGGTACGGCAAAGATCTCTCATCTTATTCACTCGAGGAATACACTCGGGTGAAACATATCATGTGCGACATTTCTGAATAGAGAGGATTACGATGAAAACATTAAAAATCGCGGTGCTTTCATTAGTGATGTTCTCGGGCTATAGCCTGGCAGAAAGTACATCGCTGAATACCGTAAAAGAGTATATGGCGGCGTGGAATGCGCATGATGCTTCGCGAGCCGCTCAATTTCTTGCTGATGATGCGGTCTATTATGATGCCGCCGCAGGAGAACCGATAAACGGCAGGGAAAAAGCAGAAAAAGAGGTTATCGGCGCTTTTATTAAGGCGGTTCCAGATCTTAGCTGGAAAATGGTTGGAAAACCCGTCTACGACGAAGATACCGTGGCCTTTCGTTGGGAATTTTCAGGCAAAAATAGTGGTGAATGGGCAGGGAGTCCGCCGACAAATAATCCGATCAAATTTGAAGGCGTCAGCTATATTCATGTTAAAGCAGGAAAAATCACCTGGCAGGGTGATTATTATGATTCTAAAAAACTGGATGAAGAGTTAAAGCCAGTGAAGTAGTCGGTTGTACCCCTTTATAAATAAGAAGGGGTATCTCTCTTATTTGTGTCGTATTAAAGGCAGTGTGTAGCAATAAGGAAAAAAGTTAATGGCAATTACCAGACGTGATTTTCTCAACGGCGTCGCGGTGACTATTGCGGCGGGACTTACCCCGCTGGAGTGGGTCAGGGCGGCAGGAAAGGGAAACGCATTTATAGATGGAAATTATTATCCTCCTGCACTGACGGGGCTGCGGGGTAATCATCCTGGATCGTTTGAAATGGCGCATGCGCTAGGTCGCGAGCATAAACATTTTGATTTAAACGCTCTGCCCGTTGAGGAAGAGTACGATCTGGTGATTGTGGGTGGTGGTATTAGCGGGTTAGCTGCCGGTTGTTTTTGGCGTCAAGTTGCCGGGCAAAATAGCCGGATCCTGATCCTCGATAACCATGACGACTTTGGTGGACACGCCAAACGTAATGAATTTACCAGCTCGGGTAAGAAATTACTCGGTTATGGTGGCAGCGAAGCATTCCAGTCACCTGCGCATAATTTCAGCCCTGAAGTACAAAAGTTGATGGAAACCGTGGGTGTCAGCGTCACGCGGTTGAAAGAGAGTTTTGACGTAAACTTCTACCCCGACTGGCAGCTCAGTCGCGGCGTTTTCTTCGATAAGAAGAATTTTGGCGAAACAAAAATCGTCAGCGGCGATCCGGGCCGCGCGGTATCTGATGATATTCCGCCGGACAGGCTCAATGGGCGTAAAATTGAAGACTTTATCAATGATTTTCCGCTAAGTGAGAACGACAGAAAAGCGCTGATCGACCTGCACGTCCGGCCCGGTGATTACCTGCCGGGGATGACGGTCGATGAGAAAATGGAATGGCTGGATACCCACAGCTACAGTGAATTTTTGGCAACAAAAGTTGGTTTGAGCAAAATGGCGCTGCTCTATTTCCAGCAGCGTTCCAACGACTTCTTTGCTATTGGTATTGAAGGTATTTCCTGTAGCGATGCCCGTGCGTGCGCCTTACCCGGCATGGAAGGGATGGGGTTACCGCCGTTGGACGGAGAGTCGCTGGCCGACCTCGAAGAGCCGTATGTTTACCACTTCCCGGACGGTAACGCCGGGTTAGCCCGCCTGTTAGTCAGATATATGCTGCCGGATGCGCTACCGGGCAACACGATGGAAGACTCTGTCCTCGCCAGACTACATTACGAAAAGCTGGATCTGCCGGAAAACACCACGCGCCTTCGCCTGAACAGCACGGTGATTAATGCGGCCAACGTGCAGGATGGCGTGGCGGTGACCTATCTGCGTGACGGTAAAATGCACCGTGTGCGCGGTAAGAACACCATCATGGCAGGCTATAACATGATGATCCCGTATCTGGTGCCTGAGATGCCGGAACAGCAGCAGGCGGATCTTAAACTGAACGTGAAGGCACCGCTGGTGTACACCAACGTGGTGGTCAAAAACTGGCAGGCGTTCAAACAGCTTGGCGTACATGAGTTTTATTCTCCGGCGGCACCTTATAGCAGGGTCAAGCTCGACTACCCGGTCAGTATTGGTGGGTATCAACATCCGGCCTCCCCGGACGATCCGATGGTCATTCATATGGTCTATGTGCCGACTTATCCGGGCAGTAACTTGTCGGCCAGAGAGCAGTTCCGTCTGGGACGAGCCTATTTGCTGGGGACCACTTTTGCCGCGCATGAGGAGATGATTCGCTCCCAGTTGCAGGAGATGTTCGGCTCAACCGGATTTGATAATCAACGCGATATTGCCGCCATTACGGTTAACCGCTGGGCGCATGGCTATGCGTACTACGCCAACTCGCTGTTCGATGATATGGATAAGATGCCAGAAATTATCGAACGGGCGCGTAAGCCAGTCGGTCGCATTGCCATCGCTAACTCCGATTCTGACTGGAGTGCTTATGCCCACACGGCAATCGATCAGGCATGGCGTGCGGTTAATGAACTCAAGGATATGGGGTGATCTATGCGTAATGTAACCATTCTCGCCGCCTGTTTATTTACCGCTTCGGTTTCCGCTGCTGAATCTAACGGTGAATACATCGCGCGAATTTCAGACTGCGTCGCCTGTCACACAGCTGAAGGTGGTGCGGCGATGGCGGGGGGCAAAAAGTTTCCTACTCCGGTGGGGGATATTTATTCGACCAACATTACCCCGGACAAAACGCAGGGTATTGGAAATTATTCTTACGAGGATTTTGAAAAGGCCGTACGGCAGGGGATCGCCAAAGATGGTCATCCGCTCTATCCGGCTATGCCTTATCCCTCCTATGCGAAACTTTCTGACGAGGATGTTAAGGCGCTGTATAGCTATTTTATGCATGACGTCACGCCGTCAGCACAGCCCAATAAAGAGAATGCCATTCCGTGGCTACTCTCCGCCCGCTGGCCGCTGCATATCTGGAACTGGCTGTTTACCGACGCGCCAGTGACGGCTGTAGAGGGCGCGAAAACGGATGATAATGCTGCCCTGGTAAAACGGGGTGCTTATCTGGTGGAAGGCCCCGGACACTGCGGTTCATGCCATACCCCGAGAGGCATGGCGATGAACGAAAAAGCGTATACTAATGCTGATGCCGAATACCTGAGCGGCGCGATGATTGACGGCTGGTATGCACCGTCGCTGCGCGGCACCGGTATGTCTGAGCAGGAGTTAAAATCGCTGTTGCTGACCGGTAAAAGCAAGCATGCCGCGGTTTCAGGTTCGATGGCTGAAGTCGTCACGCAGAGTACACAGTATCTGACCGACGAAGATGCCACGGCGATCGCCCAATATCTGTTGAGCCTGAAAAGTGCGAAGCCTGAAACGGTACGTGCTGCGGCGACTACAGCATCCTGGTCGAATTCACCTGAGGCGGGCAGAGTGACCTATAACCGCTACTGTTCAACTTGTCACGGTCTGGAAGGGAAAGGTACGGATGATAACGCGCCTTCTTTAGTTAACAATCCACTGGTGATGGTTGATGACCCGACACCGCTGTTCAGAGTGATTGCCCACGGCGCAGAAACACCGACAACGCGTGGCAGCGTCTCCTTTAAGATGCCTGCCTACGGTGGCTTGTTAAGCGACAACGAAATGCGCGACGTGATTAACTACGTGCGTAAAAGTTGGGGTGAAGGGAATAGCGAAGTAAGCCAGGAAGACCTGGCTGGCGTTAAAAAAGCGTCACATTAAACAGTATGCCGGATAAGGTGCTTGCACCTTCATCCGGCAGTGCTTACACGGTGTTTACCCTGATAATATCCACGAGTCGGGTAAACGCCGCCGTCATTTCATGCTCTTCAATACTGGCAAACCCCAGCAGCAGGCCGCTGCGTTTCCCTTCATTTACGTAATAGCGTGACAGCGGGCGCACCAACAACCCTTGCGCATTCGCCTGTTGGGCAATGACCGTGTCATCGCTCCCGGCGGGTAACTGTAAGATCATATGCAGCCCGGCGTTGCTGCTGAAGGAACCAAGAAAATGTTCACCAAGTTGGCGGCTGATAAGCTCTACCAGCATCTGGCGACGACGACTGTATAGCTGACGCATTTTCCGAATGTGTGCCGCGTAATAACCCTCGCGAATAAACTCCGCCAGTGCGGCCTGAATCAACAGATGCCCACCACGATAGAGGTCGTTATGAACCTTTTTCAGCGGAGCGGCTAACGATTTAGGTAGCACGACATACCCGAGTCGTAGTGCGGGATAGAGTGTCTTACTGAATGTCCCGATGTAAATGACCGGTGTCTCTTCTTCCAGCCCCTGCAAAGAGGGAATCGGCTGGCCGGAAAAGCGGAACTCACTGTCGTAATCATCTTCCACTATCCAGCTTCGCGTTTCACGTGCGCGAAAGAGAAGTTGCCGGCGGCGGCTCAGACTCATTACCGAACCGAGTGGGTATTGATGTGACGGTGTCACAAAAATAAGTTTTGGTGGTGTTTCGCCGGCATCCGGCGGGACCATGCCTTGTTCATCAACCGGGATAGCCGAAAAATTAACGGCATTGATGCGCAGAATATTTTTGATTCCCCAGTAGCCCGGTTCTTCAATCCAGGCGTGATCGCCAGGGTTGCATAAAGTCCGGGTCACCAGATCCAGGGCCTGGTGAATACCTTCAGTAATCAGAATTTGCTCCGGTGAGCACCGTACGCCGCGAGCGGTGCGCAGATAGTCTGCCAGTGCTTCTTTTAGCTCATTCACGCCGCCTGTGGCATCGTAAGTGAGATACTCCGGGCGCAGTCGTCTTGCCAGCCTGTCCTGAATTTTCTTGAGCACCCGGTGCGGGAAATGCTCTACATCAGGTACGCCTGGAATAAATGCCCCCCACTGACGGGGACTGGCGCTGGCATGACCCAGCAGCTCAAGGCAGCGGGCGGATAAGCGGGTATGATCTTCCAGAGCGGCAGCAACAGGCTCTTTGTCAGGACGCAGGTCGAGATTGTCCAGCACGCTGTCGGTCACAAATGTGCCGCTGCTGGTGCGCGCGGAAATATACCCTTCAGCTTGCAACTGTTCGTACACCCGCAGGACGGTATTGCGCGATAGCGTCAGCTCTCCTGCCAGGTCACGCGACGGAGGCATTCGGGTAGCCGGTTTCAGGCTACCTTCGAGGATGCAACTACAAATGGCGGCATACAGGCGGCGATGTAGTTTTTCGTCAGTCTGCTGATTAAATGCATGCTTGATCACATCTCCGGCAAGTGAACGCATTTGGATCCTTAAAATAAAACGATTTGGCTCTCGATTAAAGTACCAGACGGCGTCTAAATTTAAAGGGTAATTCAACCGAAATGTATTAATGGACAAGGTGTAGAGAATGAACAATAAAAACCTGCAACAACGTCGTCTGGATGCCACCCCGCGTGGCGTGGGTGTGATGTGTGATTTTTATGCCCAGTCGGCAGAAAACAGCACGATTACCGATATCGAAGGCAATCAGTACATCGATTTTGCCGCCGGGATCGCCGTGCTGAACACCGGACACCGCCATCCTCGCCTGGTGCAGGCAGTCGAAGCGCAACTTCAGGCTTTTACCCATACGGCTTATCAGATTGTCCCGTACGAAAGCTATGTGTCTTTAGCTGAGAAAATCAACGCCGTTGCGCCAATCGACGGCAAGCGTAAAACCACATTCTTCACTACCGGGGCTGAAGCGGTAGAAAACGCGGTGAAAATTGCGCGCGCGCATACCGGCCGTCCTGGCGTTATCGCATTTGGCGGTGGTTTTCATGGGCGTACTTACATGACGATGGCGTTAACCGGCAAGGTGGCACCCTATAAAAAAGGTTTCGGCCCGTTCCCTGGCTCTGTTTACCATGCGCCGTATCCTTCTGAATTGCAGGGTATTTCCACGGCGGATTCCCTAAAAGCGATTGAGCGTCTGTTTAAAGCCGATATCGATCCAACCCAGGTTGCGGCGATTATTTTCGAACCCGTCCAGGGCGAAGGAGGCTTCGTGGTGGCACCGCCAGAATTTGTGGCTGCCATCCGCCGTATTTGCGACGAGCATGGCATCGTGATGATCGCTGATGAAGTACAAAGCGGGTTTGCCCGTACGGGTCAGCTGTTTGCGATGGATCATTACGCCGATAAAGCGGACCTGATGACCATGGCGAAAAGCCTTGCGGGCGGCATGCCGCTGTCAGGCGTCGTGGGCAAAGCCGAAATTATGGATGCGCCTGCGCCGGGTGGTCTGGGGGGAACCTACGCCGGAAACCCGCTGTCGATCGCAGCGGCCCATGCGGTGCTGGATATCATTCGTGATGAGCAGCTATGCCAGCGTGCGGCGGCTCTCGGCGAACAGCTGCGCGCCGCTCTGACAGACGCGCAAGCAGGGTGTCCTGAACTGGCCGAAGTGCGAGGTTTAGGCTCTATGATTGCTGCTGAATTCTGTGATGCAGCGACAGGAGAACCCAACGCTGCTGCCGCACAACGCGTGCAGAAGAAAGCCCTTGAGCAAGGATTACTGCTGCTGACCTGCGGTCAGTATGGCAACGTTATTCGTTTCCTTTACCCGCTGACAATTCCGCAGGATCAGTTCGCCAAAGCGCTCGATATTATCAAAGCAGCAACCAAGTAATTCGTTAGTTGTCATTTACCCAAAGCCGACGGTCGTCATCACCGTCGGCTTTTTTGTTGCCGTGGATTTACCAACCACATGCCGTTATATATTTACATATATATCGATTGGATCTATTCTATTCATCATACAAATATAATAACTGTACTCTTCAAGAGAAGGCGCTTGCGTTAGCGGCCTCCAGTCTTTCTATCTAACGAATTGAATTAACGAATGTTAAATAACAAATTTACCCCAGTGGCCTCTGGGTTGTTAACCTTTGCCTGTTTTTCCACCGCCGTCACGGCTCATGCTGAAGATACCGTCATCGTTTCGGCGCCAGCCACGTCACAATCCTCGTTATCGGAACATGAACCTCCGGCGAGCGAAAAAAAAGTCACGTTAGGTAGCCTCGGCGAGCGAGAGTTGATAGACGTTCCCTGGTCGGTGCAGACGTTGTCGAAAAAAGTGCTGGATCAGCAACAAATCAAAGATGTGAAAGACGCCTATCGCTACCTACCGTCCGTTCAGGGTGACGGCGTCCGCCCACAAACCCGCGGCATGCAGGGGAGCGTGGTACAAAACCATATGATTGATGGCCTGAACGCCGTCTCCACGACGGAATATTCGACCGAACAGTTCCAGAACATTGAGGTGTTGAGCGGCATCGCTGGATCGCTGTATGGCCCTGCTAATCCAGCAGGGATGTTTAATTTGGTGTCTAAACGACCTGTCGATACACCGTTGCATCGTGTCACAGTAGGGCAAGGTACAGGGTCGGGAACGTTGGCATCGATGGATTTCAGCGGCCCAATCGATGCGGGAGACCGGGTGAAATATCGCCTCAACTTGCTGAACGATGAGGGCCATAGCTACACCACCGATAGCCATGTCCGTCGACAGTACGCTGGCTTGGGGCTGGACTTTCAACTGACAGATCAAACGGTGCTGGAGAGTAATTTCAGCTATTACCATTATTACGAAAAAGGCATGCCGGGTAGCTTTGCCCTGGCGAAAGGCGTTCACTTTCCCGCGGCATTTGATCCTACGGACAGTAAATATGGTCAATCTTATGCGGGTCATGATGACGAAACGACTACCGTCGATATGCATATTAAGCATGATTTTGACGGCAACTGGATGCTGGACCTGGGGGCGCTGCACCAGGTTGCAGACCGCGAGTCGACGGCCGTGACCAACACCCTGACGGATAACCGGGGCGATTACACCACTACAACCTCTAATTCGGCGGCCAGTCGGTTTACCATCAACAGTTATTTAGCGAACCTGACCGGTAGCATTGATACCGGCTGGCTGACCCAGGATATTGCTACCGGAATGCGTGGATTTGTGTGGAAAAACTATAATCCAAGAAACGGCGGCACTTTCACTCTGGGGCATTCTTCCCTCGATCAACATCCCGACTATCCACGACCACCGTATCCAGATTTTAACGATCGCTATCATTCAGCGACCACCACTCAACATGCATTTTTGCTCAGCGATACGCTGCATTTTTCCCCGCAGTGGAGTTTGCTGCTTTCCGGCAGTGAGAACCTGTTTACCGTCAGTAACTACAACAAAGCTGGACATGAAAGCAGCCATCAGCAGGACAATGGCATGAGCGGTTCTACCAGCCTGATGTATAAACCGGTGGAGAACGTCACACTGTATACCACCTGGGCGGACAGTTTGCAGCAGGGCGATACCGCGCCCGCCGGGGCGCGCAATGCCGGGCAGGTGTTAGATCCCTACCGTAGCCATCAACTGGAGGTGGGCGCAAAATATGCGCCAGTAAAAGATCTGCTGCTTACCGCTGCGCTTTTTGAAGCCAAACGCCCCTTTGCCTATACCAACGACAATGGCGATTTTGCTCAGGATGGTACGCAGAAAAACCGTGGGCTGGAACTGATGGCTGATGGGCATATCACCCGTAATTTGCGCGTGTTAGGCGGCGGAGCCTGGCTTGATCCAACGCTTCATAATACCGCGGCCAGCAATGCGGATGGTAAGCAAGTTGTTGGTTTGCCGCGCTTCGCCTCGAATATCCTCGCAATCTACACCATCGAACGGGTTCCGGGACTGGATATCGACACGAACGTGCATTACGTCGGACGTCGGGCTACCGATAATGCCAACGACAGCTGGGTCGGGAGTTACACCACGGTGGACATCGGTACGCGTTATGCCACCAGACTGTGGAACACACCAACCACTTTCCGGTTTGATATCACCAATCTCACCGACCGTCACTATTGGACCAATATCGTTCCGGGCGCATTGACTGGTTACACGGGCGCAGGGGCTGCCAGCGCTCAACTTGGTGCACCGCGCCAGGCTCAGTTTTCTGTTCAGGTTGATTTTTAGGGGTTGCTTATGAAAACGTGCCACACATGGCTGCTTTGTGTGTGGCTGGCGTTTCCTGCCCTGGCAACACGCCAGGTTGTGGATGATGCTGGTCACACAGTTACCGTTCCCGCGCATGTTGAACGTATCGCGGATGGCTGGTTTGCCCATCATTCGGTGCTGATGACGCTGGGTGCTGGTCGTAACATTGTTGCGACGGTCAACCATGAGGAAAACCAGCCATGGATGTTCAAAATCAATCCTTCTCTGAGACAAGCCTTACAGATACGAGGAACATCATTTAATAGCGAGGATTTGCTGGCCCGGCACGTCGACGTCGTGTTTGTGGCAAAAGGAAAAGGGGATGCTCAAAGCTACAGTCAGGCGGGTATTCCGGCCCTTGAAATGGCATTTACTGACTATGCTTCGATGGAAAAATCGGTCACTACGACCGCAGAGGTTCTGGGTACCGAGCAGGCTCGCGTCCGTGCAACGGCTTACAATCAGTATCTCAACCGTGTACTCGCGGATGTGCAGGCTAAAACTGCGGAGCTGGCGGAAAATCAGCGCCCTCGGGTACTTCATATTCAATCGCTAAATCCGCTTAAAGTCGACGGCA
The DNA here is from genome assembly GCF_030332875.1 of Citrobacter sp. Cpo045. Lineage (NCBI taxonomy): Bacteria > Pseudomonadati > Pseudomonadota > Gammaproteobacteria > Enterobacterales > Enterobacteriaceae > Citrobacter > Citrobacter sp. Cpo045. Next base: position 461,752 of record NZ_JAOWGZ010000096.1, on the reverse strand, counting down.
GGAACACGTTGATCGATACCTGGATTACGCTGGCGGGTGGACGGAATGCGGCAGGTGAAGTTGACGGCAACATGAAAGAGGTGTCGCCCGAGAGGGTGCTCTACTGGCAACCGCAGGTCATTATTCTCGGTGCGGGGTGTGGTGATATCGCCAGTTCGCCATACGCAGCATTGTTCAAAGAACTTAACGCAGTGAAACAGGGTAACGTCTGGCGCAATCCGGCGGGCGTGTTCCCCTGGGATCGCTACGGCACTGAAAGCGCGTTGCAGCTACAGTGGGCTGCATCGAAACTGCATCCGGCATTGTTTAGCGGCCTGGATATGGTCAGCGTAACGCGAGATTTTTATCGCCAGTTCTTCGATTATTCGCTCACTCAGGAGCAGGCGATGCGAGTTTTAAACGCGTTACCCCCACAGGAGTAGCGCTCACGTATAAAGACAGGCGTGATAAGGATTGCACGCCATTTTTACCCCTCTGAAATGTGGGGTTTGGTGCGCTCATGATGAAAATGGTTTGCCAGGACTCTCGTTATATAATTTAATGCATATCGTTTTTACTCCTCTATTCAGATGGTATCCCATGTTAACTTTCCGCTCTTTTGTGCTGGTTTGCGCCAGCATGTTGTTTGCGTTTTCTGCTCAGGCCGACCGAACGATCACCGATCAGCTTGGTCGACAGGTCACGATTCCTGACCACGTGGACAAAGTGGTCGTGCTGCAACATCAGACGTTGAATATTCTGGTCCAGCTCAATGCCCAGCAGGACATTGTTGGTGTGATGTCGAGCTGGAAAAAGCAGCTCGGGCCTGAATTTGCGCGCTTTATGCCGACGATTACTACATTGCCGACGCCAGGCGATCTCACCAGCGTGAACATCGAAAGCTTGTTGGCGATTCATCCGCAGGTGGTTTTTGTCGCCAACTATGCGCCCGCGGAAATGATCCAGCAGATTCAGAACGCCGGTATTCCGGTCGTGGCTATCTCATTACGCAAGGATGCCACCGGGCAACAGAATAAAATGAACCCGACCATGGCCGATGAAGAGCAGGTCTACAACGAAGGGTTGAAGCAGGGTATTCGCCTGATCGCTGACGTGGTTGGGCGCAAACCGCAGGCCGAAACGTTAATCGACTACGTTTTTACCGCGCGGGCAAAATTCAATGCGCCGGTTGCAAAAATCCCGGATGCACAAAAAGTCCGTATTTATATGGCTAACCCCGATCTGATGACTTACGGCTCCGGGAAGTACACGGGACTGATGATGCAGCACGCGGGGGGATTAAATGTGGCGGCTGCCAGTGTGAAAGGTGCCCGTCAGGTTGCGCTGGAGCAGGTATTAGCGTGGAACCCGCAGGTGATTTTTGTCCAGGATCGCTATCCGCAGGTGGTAACTGAGATCCAAAACGATCCGAACTGGCAGGGGATTGATGCGGTGAAAAATCATCGCGTCTGGTTGATGCCTGAATATGCCAAAGCCTGGGGCTATCCGATGCCGGAAGCGTTGGCGATCGGTGAACTTTGGATGGCCAAAAAACTGTATCCGGATGCCTATAAAAACGTGGACGTTGATGCGCAGGCCAAGGACTACTATCAACGTTTTTATCGTGTGAACTGGCAGTCTGATGCAGCTAAGTAACCGTATTTTGCCCCAGCAACCGCTCTTAATCGTTGTGGTCCTGTTGCTGGGCGTCAGTTCGCTATGCCTCGGACAGTATCCGCTGTCGTTAAGCGAGGTGTTTTACCACCTGACGCACTATAGCGACGCTGAGGGAATAGGCAGCCAGGTTATCTGGACGGTCAGGCTACCGCGTATTCTGATGGCACTGCTGGCGGGGGGCGCGCTTGGGTTATGCGGCGCGACGCTGCAAGGGGTATTTCATAACCCTCTGGTCGACCCGCATATTATCGGCGTGACGTCGGGGGCGGCCTTTGGTGGAACACTGGCCATCCTGCTCGGACTTTCGCCCTGGCTGATGATGGGATCAACGTTTTTCTTTGGTCTGACAGCGTTGATCCTGGTGTATGCTATTGCTGCGTTACAGGGGCTGGAGAATACGCTGGTATTGATCCTGTCGGGTATCATTTTGAGCGGTTTTTTTGCCGCGCTGGTGAGCCTGATCCAGTATCAGGCTGATACCGAAGAGACGTTACCTAATATTGTGTTCTGGCTACTGGGCAGCTTCGCGACGGCCAACTGGCATAAAGTGCTGCTGTTGGCGGTCCCGGTCGGTATCGCCGCGACGGTTTTGTACCAGCTACGCTGGCGGATAAACCTGTTGTCGCTCAATGACAAAGATGCCAGAGCACTGGGTGTGGCGGTGGTTCCTCTGCGACGCAGCGTTTTGGTGTGCTGCGCATTTTTGGTCGCGGCTCAGGTGGCGGTCAGCGGCAGTATTGCCTGGGTTGGATTAGTGATTCCGCATCTGGCGCGTTTGCTGGTGGGGGTTGATCATCGTCGTTTACTACCGTGCGCCTTCTGGTTGGGGGGCGGATTTATGATTGTGGTGGACGATATTGCTCGCACCCTGATGCACGCGGAGATACCGTTGGGGATTATTACCGCATTGTTCGGCGCGCCGTTGTTTGCTTTCTTACTCATACGTACCAGCCGTCGGGAGAAATCATGATACCTGCCGCACTGCGTGTACATCAGCTTACTTATGGGTATCGCGCGCCACTATTTGAGCCGCTAACGTTCTGTTGCCAGAAAGGTGAGATCTGGGCCGTGCTGGGACGCAATGGCCTGGGTAAAAGTACACTGCTCGATACGCTAACCGGCACGCTGCCTGCTTTAGGCGGGAATATTGAAAATAACGGTGGGATAGGGATTGTGGCACAGCATAGCCATCTGCCGTTTCCGTACACGGTCAGCGACGTGGTGTTGATGGGGCGAGCACAGCACGTGAAGCTGTTTGCGCAACCCAGTCCGCAGGATCAAAAAAGAGCAATGCAGGCGTTAGAGCAGTTGAATATCGCGCATCTCGCCTCCAGCTCATTTGGCTCACTTTCTGGCGGGCAGCAACAGTTGGTGATGATTGCCCGGGCTCTGGTGACGGAGTGTCAAACGCTGTTACTGGATGAACCGTGTTCCGCGCTGGATCTCGCCAATCAGCAGGTGGTGCTGCAGCTCATCAGCGATCTGGCCCATCAACAGGGATGCAGTATTCTCTTTTCGACTCACGATCCGCTTCATGCGTTACAGGTTGCTTCCCATACTTTGCTGCTACTCCCTGAAGGAAAATGGCGGGCAGGGCCCACGAACAGCATTGTGACGGAGGAGAATTTATTCCTGGCCTATGGCTTAACGCTGAGAAAACTCAGCGTGGAGAACTACCAGACGCCGTTTATCGCACCGTTGTTTTCTATTCGCCGTTAAGCGTTAAGAATCCTGCGGCGCTAAGAAATTCCTGCCCGCCGCGGGAGAGTATGAATTCAACCAGTGCCATGACTTCATTGGATGCATCAAGCACCGCCAGTTGGTATTCGCAGCGAATATTGTGCTCATCGGGAATAGCCACGTAATGTACGTCGGGCATCGCGCGCAGCGCGTGTACGTAATGCGCGTAACCGATAAACAGATCGGCCAGCCCCTGGCGCAGGATCCAGGCGCTCGCCAGTTCACCTTGCGGGATTTTTATCGTATCACGACCACCCACCAGCGGGATTGCGCGCGTCCGAAGCTGTTGCCCGAGTCCTGGTTCCAGTACATCCATATTGTCGAAAAATGCCCAGGTATAGTCTCCGGAAGGGTCGCTGCCGGGCGTTGATGTACCTGGTCGCAGCGTAGGGTCGCGGAGTAAATCCAGCCAGACACCGGTTCGGTTGCTGACCAGGCTCAGTTTGTTCCAGCAAAAAGTGTGCGTAGAGACGGCTATATTACGTGCTAACAGGTTTTGCGGATGTTCCCGGTTGGCCGAGGCAAAGAGCGCACACGGTTCTCCCGCTTCAATACGCTCACGCAATAAACCGGCCGGACCATATTCAACCTTAACGTCTATTCCACTCATGCGCGTGAACTGGCTTATCAATGGCGTAAATGCAGGGCGCAAACTGCCTGCGGCTAACAGGAATATGGAAGAGGGCATGGTATCCGATCTCTGGCGAATGACATTATGCGAAGAAGGTGAATGATACGCGTTGAGCATGGAATTTAGAATGATTTAGCGCAGTGCTATTGAATCATCAAAGGAAATGATAAAACTGACGGATACAAACTGAAGATAAAAAAATAGTTTTGAAGTGAAATAGCACCAAATCAAAGGGATATGATTTGGTGCGTCCGAGTGGACTCGAACCACCGACCCCCACCATGTCAAGGTGGTGCTCTAACCAACTGAGCTACGGACGCAAAATGGTGCGTTCAATTGGACTCGAACCAACGACCCCCACCATGTCAAGGTGGTGCTCTAACCAACTGAGCTATGAACGCAACGTTGTAGGTGACAACGGGGACGAATATTAGCGGCACAGACCGAATGAGGCAAGAGGGAAATAGCATTTTTCTTCCTGATCTCACGCGATTGCAGAGTAATTAAGCAAGTTGATTATATTTTGTTGATTTTGCAGCGTGTTTTTTATTCAGACAGCGAACTGGGGCATACCAGGGACGGTTTGAATTACAGAGGCGCTCAGACTTTAAGCAATGTAAGGATGGTGGTATCTATTTTCTCTGGGGTAGTGAAGGGGGCAAATCGCTTAAGCGGCTTGCCGTCACGCCCGATCAGGAACTTAGTAAAATTCCACTTGATCCGCCCACCCAGCACGCCGGGTAATTCGTCTTTCAGGTAACGAAATACCGGGTGCGTAGCGGCACCGTTGACTTCCACTTTCTCAAACATCGGGAAGCTCACACCGTAGTTGATGTGACAGGTTTGCGCGATTTCGTCGGCTCCACCGGGCTCCTGGTTACCGAACTGGTTGCAGGGAAAACCAAGCACCACCAGACCCTGCGCGGCGTACTTCTTGTAGAGCGCTTCGAGGCCTGCATATTGTGGAGTGAAACCACAATGGCTGGCGGTATTAACCACCAGAACCAGTTTGCCAGCGTAGTCGGCCATACAGATGGGCTGGCCATGCAAACTGGTGGCAGTCAGTTGATGAAAGGGGGCCATGCCAGAATCCTCAAATAAGATAGCATTACTCATGTTGCCCGCGAGTGACAGGCTTCGCTGCGTATCTATTTATTATGATCGCAACTGCAGTTTTAATAAACTTGCCATTGGTGCAGGGCAAAAATAGAAATTTTCTGCGGTTCGGTTATGGACATTCCATAATTTATTTTAACCAACCTGACGATCGTTCCATTCGTCGCGCGTGATTTCCCAAAGTTCAGAATCCAGCAAACCGCTGACATACTCTTTCTTTTCCGTTTTGATAAGCCGCATGCCGCTACTGTCTGAAATACGTTTGGAACGGACATTAAGAGAGGCTTTCGGCGCACGCAATACCGTCTTATTTAACGTATTAAACCAGTAATCCGTAGCGACATTACTGGCTTCACGCATAAAACCCTGCCCCTGATATTCCGGAGCTAACCAAAATCCACGGTTATTATCCTCAACGTCATAAAGGCATATTAAACCTATGAGATCGTCAGGGGCCTCACGGAGTCTGATAGTCCAGATCCACGCAATCCCTTTATCCATATCAGGCAGGGCAACGTTATTGACGTAATTCTCCGCGCCGTTATCAGGATAGGGCCAGGGTACTGAGGAGACCATATAGCGAACTATCTCCCAGCGGGGATAAAGCACCTGAATCTGCGAGGCATCTTCGGCTTCTAATGGTTTTAACAGCAAGCGTTCCGTATGGAGTATTGGTATTTTCATATGCACTTTTCCTACTCGATCAAGATAAGAGGATCAATGTGGGGAGGATTTTGAAAAAATATTAATAACCAGAACCCCAGCACAAATAAGAAGCATACCTGCGATCGCCGGAAAATCTAGCTTTTGCCCACTTACCAACCAGCCCAAAAGACTGATTAATACGATTCCAGCACCTGACCAAATTGCGTACGCAATACCCGTTGGAATAGTCGACAGGGTCTGAGAGAGAAGATAAAAGGCTGTGCAGTAGCACACAATAGTTGCTACAGATGGCCATAGGCGTGTGAATCCGTCAGAGAACTTCATCAGGGTTGTACCTATGACTTCAGCTACGATGGCCCCGGCAAGGAAAATGTATGAATTCAAAATCTGACCCCATGTGACAATCTAAAGCAAATATCGTATCACAAAGGGGTGGGTGAGTTTGAACACAGGAGTTATCCGCCCAAGACCTCGAAGCTGCCGTACTGAACTCATAGCGATTAGATTTCCGTTGGTGAGTTCTCCTGCCAAGAGCATAAGAAAACTCAGGCTGATAATGCGATGGACATATCCATACAACGCAGATCTGTTTGGGCAAGTCTTGATGGGGATGTCGTTTCCTTGATAAACATAAAACCATGCTTTTCGTAGAAAGTTTGTGCGTTTGGTGTTGAGGTCAAGGTTAACTGTTTCAGCCCTCTTTTAATCGCCTCATTACATTTATAGATTTATCATGAAACGGTTTCGTTTCAACATCGTTGTTTAACAAAAGAGGGAAGTCCATTACTGGCACGGAGTTGACAAGTTACCATCATGAGCAGTGAGCAGATAATCGACTCTTGATGAGTCGATTATTCAATGCAAACGGGGCATAGTAATTCATTCAGTACAGGATTATGCAGCTCAATCAATCGACACAAAATAATTGTGAGGTCACAAATATGACGCCTACATTGCAAGGATCTCTTGTCACGCTCCGTCCTCTGCTTGAGACAGATGCTCAGCTATTGATTGATGCGGCTGCGGATGGGGAACTCTGGTCCCTGCCATTTACGGTGGTTCCGTCTGCTGACACCGCAGATTCGTACATTCAGAAAGCCCTCAAGGGGCAGATCGAAGGCACAGTCATGCCGTTTGCTGTAACGCTTTCGTCCGATCAACGTGTCATTGGATCAACACGTTTCTGGAAGATTGATAGAGAAAACCGAAAGCTCGAAATTGGTCACACCTGGTATTCACAAAGCTGGCAAAAAACAGCTGCAAATACCGAGAGTAAACTGTTATTGCTGCGGTACGCCTTTGAGCAACTGAAGTGTGTTCGCGTTCAGTTTACGACTGATGTATTGAATGAGCGCTCGCAGGCTGCCATTCTCCGTATTGGTGCGATCCAGGAAAGCATCATCAGAAATGAACGAATTATGCCTGATGGTCGAAAACGTACTTCCATACGGTACAGCATAATTGATGATGAGTGGCCGCAGGTTCGGACCAACCTTGAGCACCGCCTTTCCAGCTACAGGAAAGAGAAATAACTCGAGGTTTTGCGGACAGAAGGTCTGCTGTGAGCGAGAAGCGGAAGTTGACATATCTGTTAAAGTGAATGGTTCCTTTTGCAGGGATACTTACAAATCCAGCGGACGGATAAAAGGTGATCTGCTAGGAATGCCGCAACAGCGCGGCGATAAAGTGAGTTTTGACGGTTTGGGGGATTGCAGGGGTATGAAGTCAATGAAATTTCAAAATTTATAGTTATAATAACGAGACTTCAATTGTTGAATTTTTACTTCTTTTACACACGAATTAAGGATTTAGGCGATGATTTTCATTAGTCACAATTACAAAGACAAAGCCTTCGTTGGTCATATTGCAGATAAAATTGCAAATATATATGGCAGGTCTAACGTATTTTATGATTCTTGGTCAATTCAACCTGGTGAAGGGATTATTGATCGCATGAATGATGGCATCGAATCCGTTAAGATTTTCTTTTTCTTTGTAACAGAGAATAGCCTTAAAAGTAATATGGTGTCTTTAGAGTGGCAAAATGCCCTTATGAAAGCTGCAATTGGAGACGTCAAATTCGTTGCTATACGTTGCGATGAATCACCTATGCCTGCGCTTCTTACTCAAAAAGTCTATTTGGACCTTTACACAAATGGCGTTGATGTAGTTATAGCTCAAATGAATGACATTATCTCTGGCAAAAGCACTTATAAACCTCAGGACGAATTATTCTCCAATCTCACATATGACTTTAAAACTGAATCGAATAAAATAATCGTCAGGGTTTCCGCTGACCACTTCAGTGAAGTTACTGCTGATTTCTTGTTCTTATTTACTAATAAATTAAATGATAATGAATTAAGGTATAATGTATTAGGTGAAAGTGGTTTCATCCAAGGGTTCCGTTCAGACTACAAACTAAATACGGGGGATGCATTCAGCGTACAAATGATTGCATTAATGCATGGCCTTAAACCAAAAATTCATTTGACTGTTGAGTTTTGGCTGGATACTGGAGATGAACTTAATCTTGCACATGTTATGAGCAAAACATCAACAGATCAGTACACGACCATACCGTACAAGAAAAAAAGTGATTTTAGTGGCTTCAACATGAAATTTTAAAATTTATTTTTCATAATCAACTGACATAATCATGTCATCGGAGCCTGAACAACTCCGGTGACTTCTGCGCATTTAAGGGGGATTTAAACTCCGAAAACATCCCACAGTATCTCCTTTGCAAATATGGGCGAAATCGAGTTCCAACAGATTTACAAAGCCGCGCTCGATGTCGATCTGTATTGTTCATACTATGTTTTTCCTGAGCCATAACCCTGCATCCCCATTCAACAAAGAGTCTATCTGTAGCGGTAATTGATATAGTTAACGTCCGCTTCTGGCACTGAGCAGTCGTATGAGGAGGTACTGTTTTTCACGTGAAATTTGAATAGTTGAAGGCCATAAGTACGGATGATGAGAGGCTTGAATAACCTGTGTGGTTTTGGAGTGGTTTTACCCCACTTGAGGCGTGATTTTGGGGGCATCTTTAGGAGCAGGGACATAAAAAGGGACACATTAATAGCTGCTATAACCCGCTATCAACTGTCCCTGAAGTTTTTTATCATACTGATTTATATGTATTTTTTTTGTTTTTAAATGATTATATTTTGTTAATTTTGCAGAATGCTATTTACTCAGGCTGTGCGCCGGGCGAGTCGCACCTGATTGTTAAACTGCGTGATGTTTTGCATTCCTACGTGCTGGAGTCACTTAAATAATTACACAGCAACTTCCATAGGTAATGAGCAGCCGGTGTAAAACGATGATCGGAGCTACGCAATACATGCCACTGACACTCTCTGGCAATATGATGATCAATCGGTATTGCCGTCAATTCCCCAGGATAAGAATTAGCATTAGCAGTTTGTTCTGTCATAAAAGCAATCCCCAGTCCCGCACGGCACAGGGCTATTGCGCTGGTAAACAAATTACAGCAGTAGGATGGCCTGAACATAATCGCTTCATCGCGAAACATCGCAGTGAGATATCGCTGAAGCCCAAAATTGTCATGCATAGCAATCAGGCGATGCCGGGAAAGTTCCTGAAGCGTTACTTTCTTTAAATCAGAAATAACATGATCCTTCCTGACAATGGCACAAATGGCTCCCCGGTTATAGCTATATCGTTTAAGTGCCGGTTGCCCAACGGGACCAAATCCCACGGCCATATCCACTTCACCTCTTGCAATGAGTTCCATCGACGTTTCCATGTTGCCAGAAGTGATATCTACAAACACATTCGGGTAGATTTGGGCAAAATCGCTCACGACGTGGGTAATGATTTCCTGGACCATCCCTTGTCCAACGCGCAGCGTAACTGTCCCTCCACGCATATGGCGCATATCGCTGAGTTGCCGCTCAAGTTCATTGCGTTTTTGTTGAGTAATGGCGTAGTCATCAGCCAGTAATCTTCCCGCCTCGGTGAGGACAACGTTACGTCCTCTTTTCTCCAATAATGGCAGCTGTATTGTTCTTTCCAGAAGAGAGATTTGGCGACTGACAACCGAAGGGTTAAAGCCAAGGATGTCGGCGGCTCTGCGGATCCCACCGTACAATCCGACCATATATAAATAACGGATCGCTTTTTCTGGATAGGTGCTCAATGTCATGTTTTTGCCATTATTGTTGACCTGAAAGCAACAATAATAGCATAGGAGCCTGATTCTTTTTCAACCGGGATTCATCACATACTAATGCTAAATACCTATGCGGAGAGTGTGGCAATGAAGAGCGTTGTTAATTACTTACAGAAACATACTGACCTTATCATGGAAGATATCAGCGATTTGGTACTGGCTGAGTCTCCTTCAACTGATAAAGCTGCTGTTGACCACTGTGGTGACGTTTTAAAAGCTATTTTCGAAAAGCGTCTGGGTATACAGGCTGAAACTGAAAAACAGACACATTACGGTAACCAGTTAAAATTTGTTCTGGGAAAAGAGGGCCCGCAAACCACAATTTTGGGGCATTTTGATACGGTCTGGGATAAAGGGGTACTCTCACTTCGCGAAGAAGAGGGGAAATGGTATGGCCCGGGGATCCTCGATATGAAAGCCGGGATGATTCAGTCTATCTGGGCGGTTCGTGCGTTAAAAGAGAGCGGGCATCTCGGTGGTAAGCGCATTGTTTTCCTGTGCAATAGTGATGAAGAACTCGGAAGTCCAAGTTCGAAGGAATGGATTATCCGTAATGCTACAGGATCTGAGCAAGTATTGGTTGTTGAACCGGCGACAACTCATGGTGATTTAAAAATTGCCCGTAAAGGCACTGGCCGTTACCGCATTGCTATCACAGGTCTTGCTGCGCATGCAGGCAATAATCCTGATGAGGGGGTTAGTGCTATTGAGGAAATGGCTTTTCAGATCCTCAAATTGCGAGAGTTGAATGATCCTGAGCGCGGTACCACCGTTAACGTTGGTATTGTACGGGGTGGCAGTAGGGTCAATGTCGTCGCGGATTCTGCCGAATTAGAAATTGATACCAGAGTGGAAAATGAGTCAGAAGCTGCACGGATCCATGATGCTATCACCCGTTTGACACCTCATTTGCAGGGTAGCCAACTCAGGGTTGAAGGAGGGCAAACTCGCCCACCGATGGAACGTTCTTCAGCTTCCGAACAGCTATTTGAAAAAGCGCAAAAGATTGCGGAAATACTGGGTATTACGATTACCGCGAAATCGGCTGGAGGTGGTAGTGATGGAAACTTCACCGCGGCGTTAGGTATTCCTACATTAGATGGCCTTGGTGCGACAGGAGCCGGTATCCATGCGCTCCATGAGCATATATTACCCGAAAATATCGTTACCAGAACCGCACTGGTTGCTGGAATGATGCTTAACGATATTAATTCTGATGATGGGTCATAATTTTAGCTAAATACATCATGCACACTCAACGACATTATTGTTTGTTATCCTCATGTAACCACTGTGGCTATATGGATTATTAATATCTTGACGAATAAATAACAGGACATATCCATGAGTGCTTTTATTATTGCGATAGTTATTACTGTCGTTGCGGCTTGGTTAATTATCAAGAATTACCAGCCGCAAACTATTTTGCTGTTAGCGGGGCTTTCCTTGTTAACAATTACAGCCATTTTCTACCCTGAAAAAAGTATCTTATATGGAAATGCAAAATCCACAGGGTCTGTCTGGATTGATATATTTGCTTTTGTAAAAGGTTCATTATCAACGCAGGTAGCAGGGATCGGTTTGATTATTATGGCGGCCGGTGGTTTCGCCAGCTATATGGATCATATTAAAGCTTCAAAGGCCATGGTTGACGTCTGCATTAGGCCGCTGGAGGCTTTAAAAGCACCTTACCTGATCCTTGCCATCGGCTACATTTTTGCGCAATTGCTCCATGTTGCCATCTCCAGTGCTGCGGGCCTTGCAATGTTATTGCTGGTGACATTTTTCCCGGTCTTGGTTCGGCTTGGGGTAAGTAAGGCTGCTGCCGCGGCTATGATTGGCATGTGTGCCTTTATGGATCTTGGGCCGGCCGTTGGCACCGCGAACTTAGCTGCTGAATATGCTGGCATGGAAACAGCACTGTATTTTGCTCATTATCAGATGCCGGTAGCTGCGGCGGTGATGGTTGTCGTTTCTATATTAATCTATTTTACGGCGAAATATTTTGACAAAAAAGATGGACATGTTGTTGCGTCACAATGTGCTGTGCAACCCGAGATTGCTGAAAAAGATGACGTGCCAGCACCTAAGTTCTACGGGTTATTGCCCATTTTTCCTGTCGTTCTGGTATTGGTGTTCAGTCCGTTGGTTGTTGATACCATTAAAGTCGATGTCGTGACTGCAATGGTTATCGGAACTATTGTCGCCTTTATTTTTGAGCTATGTGTAAAACGAAACTTTAAAGAGTGCTGCAAGGGAGTACAAGTCTTCTTTAAAGGTATGGGGAGTATGTTTACCAGTATCGTTTCATTACTGGTATGCGCCGAAATTTTCGCACAGGGATTACAAAAAATTGGTGCAGTGGATTATTTACTCGATGCGACACATAACGCTGGCTTTGGTTTCACCAGCATGACGATTGTAATGGCATGTTTGGTTGGGGTAACGGCCGTACTGACAGGATCGGGGGTTGCAGCCTTCTTTTCATTTGCCGGTATGGCGCAGTCTATTGCAACAAAGTTTGGTATGAACGCCGTACATATGCTTCTGCCGATGCAACTGATGGCTGGGATGGGACGCGCAATGTCGCCTGTTGCCGGTATTATTATTGCCGTCAGTAAATCGGGTGAGTGTTCCCCATTTATGATCGTGCGCAGAACGGTCATTCCGGCACTTGGTGGAATCATAACTATGCTAATCGCTAATACGCTAATTTCCAGTATGTAATAGTAACTGAATACGGAAGGTTTTTATCTGGATGAACACTATGTTAAATGAAAATGTAGATAATTTACTCTATATTCCTTACTCAGGTTCTGTCCTACTCGAATCTCCTCTTCTTAATAAAGGAAGTGCTTTTAGCAAAGAGGAACGAGTGATATTCAATCTGGAAGGATTGCTACCCAATGCAGTTGAAACAATTGAGGAACAATCCCATCGAGCATATCGCCAGTTTAGCGATTTTAAGTCTGCTATCGCACAGCATATCTACCTTAGGAACATTCAGGACACTAACGAAACGCTATTCTATTATCTGGTAAATAAACATTTAGCAGAAATGCTCCCTATTATTTATACACCTGTTGTTGGCCATGCATGTGAACATTTTTCTGATATTTACCGTAGGGCCAGAGGGTTATTTATCGCATGGCCGGATCGCCATAAAATTGATGATATATTGCATAATGCCACGAAACAGCATATTCGTGTCATCGTCGTCACCGATGGTGAACGGATCCTGGGACTTGGGGATCAAGGTATTGGCGGTATGGGGATTCCAATCGGCAAACTGTCTTTGTATACCGTCTGCGGTGGTATAAATCCGGCAAATACATTACCCATTCTGCTGGATGTTGGAACCAATAATTCTCAACTGCTAAATGATCCTCTTTATATGGGATGGCGTCACCCAAGAATTACCGGGGAGGAATATTTTGAGTTTGTGGATATGTTCATAAACGCGGTTAAACGTCGATGGCCTGAGGTCCTACTGCAATTCGAGGATTTTGCTCAGCAAACGGCACTTCCTCTTCTGGAGCGATACAGAGATGAGATGTGCTGTTTTAATGACGACATCCAGGGAACTGCTGCCGTCGCGCTAGGATGTTTAATGGCGGCAAGCTCAGTCTCTGGTCGTTCATTATGCGAGCAAACAGTCGTTTTTCTGGGGGCCGGATCGGCTGGTTGCGGTATTGCTGAGCATATTGTTCAACAGATGGTCGCTGAAGGCTTGTCTGAAGTGGAAGCTCGCGCCAGAATTTTTATGGTGGATCGGTTCGGATTGTTGACTGATGACCAGGCAAACCTTCCACCTTTTCAGCGACAACTGTCACAGCCTCGAACGATCGTCGAAAGCTGGGGTGTGGAAAGCGAAAAAATGACGCTGATGGATGTTGTTTGTCACGCGCATCCTACGGTGTTGATAGGTGTTACCGGCCAACCAGGCTTGTTTAGCGAAGCTATTATTAGGGGAATGTACAAGTACTGTAAGCTCCCAATAATCATGCCGTTATCCAACCCAACTTCACGGGTCGAGGCGAGGCCGGAAGATATTATTGAATGGACAGAGGGAAACGCCATTGTTGCAACGGGAAGTCCATTTAATCCCGTAATATACAAAGGAAAGGAGTATCCCGTTGCACAATGTAATAATGTTTACATCTTCCCTGGTATTGGTCTAGGGTGTCTGGCAAGCCGCGCCACACGAATTACAGAAAATATGTTAATAACGGCAAGCCGAACGTTAGCTTCTTTTTCGCCAATGAAAAGCAATAAAGATTCTCCATTATTACCGGATATAAATAATATTCAGGAGGTAACAAAGGCCATTGCCTTTAGTGTTGGTATTGCAGCGCAACGCGATGGCGTAGCCATTCGTATACCGGAGGAATCATTACGAGGCAAAATTGACGAGATTTTTTGGCATCCGCAGTATCGTCAATACAGACGGACCTCATACTGACGCTAATCAACCCCCTCTCTGGAGGGGGATTGACGCCACTCATCGATAGGGAGGTTGGATTTTGACACAATGCATCTTATTCTCAACGCAAGACACCCTTGCTGACCGATGGCGAAGCTCATGGGATATTAACCCGTTACTCAGGGAAGGCGGCAATGACAGATTATTGGTGGAAAGACCTGGTTGATCGTAATAACCAGTGGCAAGGGTTGGAACTGATCTTCAAAGAAAATCAAAGAACTGAGCCAGCGATGGAAATGCTCAGTGGCCATTTTGGGCGTATGGCATTGCAGCTCGCCGGAGAGCCGTTATTCTGGGCTTCAATGCTTGAAGATCATTCCGGCGTTTGGCTGGTTTTTAATGCAGATTATCCACGGAGCCAGGAGATATTACCTGCGGTAACTTCTGAAGATATTGAACGGATAAAAGCCAAAGGCGAGCAGGTGCGGATCGGCGAATGGTGCCGGTATTTTGTTCGTCAGTTAATGAATGCGCCAACACCATTACTCTCACCGCAGCGTTGGTTGATAAGACCGATGTTACCGATTCAATGTTCATCGCGCTATTCCAGTCCCCAACCCATTGCGTTAGAAAACTGGCGTTTCTCAGCGCCAGAAAGCACTGAAAATATTAACTGCCAGTGGACGCTGTACGGTGAAGATTTCCCAGATCTGACGCAGCCGGAAAACGTCAGATTGGTTGACTGGTGGTGGGGCGGTTATTTGCTGCGGGGGCGTTATGCCATTCAACCCAATACGGGGAGAGTAAAATGGTGGCGTAAAAAATGCCGAGAGGGGACGTTGCCGCCGATACTGGTCTGGTATATCGCCGGATTAGGATCTTATGTGATCCTTGATGGGCATTATCGATTACAGGCGGCGATTGAAGAGCAGATCCCCCCTTTATTTCTGGTGTTGAGCGAGCTTAATGAAACGGAATATCCTGCCGATGCTGCCCATCAGGCGCGTATCGTTCAGTCGCTGGAAAAGCAGCTGGCTAACAACCCCAATTACAGTGTCAATGCGGTAAATCAGACGCTGATTAGTCTCTATGACAGACGATATCTTTACGCGTCAACGCATAGCCGCGTTACTCTTGGTGAGGGAACCCAATGGGCTACTGAGGTGGAACGTTATCTGCAAAAACATCATCTTGATGCGTATCGGGACAAGATTTTTCAGCGGGTTAAGGGCGATTGATTTTTACCCTACATTTTGTCGATATAACGCGAGCCTGCTTCTGATAACTCCCGGCGGTGGCATTCAGACGGGAGTCATCGTTACTTATCGCTCCTGTTGCAACTCGATATCAGAACACCGGCAAACCCAGTCCTTGCTTCACTTCTCTTAATGTCTGCTGCGTAATCTCGTGCGCCTGCTCGCTTCCTTTTTTGAGCATCGCCATCAGCATGCCTTTATCCTGAATGTAGGTTGCACGCCGCTCGCGCATAGGCGCGATGAGTTCTTGCAAGCACACTTCCAGCTCGTTTTTGCATGTCCGGTCACCCAGTCCACCCCGTTGGTAATGCGCTTTCATTTCCGCCACTTTTGCTTTATCCGGATGAAAAGCATCGAGGTAAGTGAATACCATATTGCCGTCTATTTGCCCTGGGTCGGACACTTTCAGATGATTAGGGTCGGTGTACATTGCGCTGACCGCGCGGTGAATGGTTTCTTCGCTGGCTGACAGGAGCAATGTGTTACCAAGCGATTTTGACATTTTGGCATTTCCGTCGATCCCTGGAAGGCGGCTGGTTTCACTCAGCAGCGCTTTGCAGTGCGATAAGACGGGGGCCGGTAACAGGCTATTCATCTTATGTACTATCTCATTAGTCTGTTCAATCATTGGCAACTGATCGTCGCCGACGGGAACGACTTCGGCTTTGAAGGCCGTAATATCTGCCGCCTGACTGATGGGATAAACCAGAAAACCAACCGGTAACGAGCGGGCGAACCCTTTCTGCGCAATTTCGTTTTTGACCGTAGGATTACGCTCCACGCGAGCCACGGTGACGATGTTCATATAAAGCGCGGTTAACTCTGCGAGAGCAGGCAGTGCAGATTGCAGACAGATGGTGGTAAGTGACGGGTCTATTCCTGCGGCAAGATAGTCGGCAAGTACTTCGGGAATATTGTTGCGGATCTTTTGCGGTGTGCTGCCGTTATCGGTTAACCCTTGTAGGTCAGCCACCAATATAAACTGCTGATAATCGTGTTGCAGCGTGGCGCGCTGGCGCAATGACCCCACATAATGGCCAAGATGCAGCGGGCCGGTGGGACGATCGCCAGTGAGGATGATGGTTTTATTGTTCATGTAAGACTCCTTAGTCATAAAACCGAAAGGGGTCTCTAAATGCAAATAACCGCCTTTCGGCGGTTATTTAAAATGAGGAAAACACATTCTGACCGCCTTTAAGAAGGCAGCCACCACAGGTTGTGATTAAAACCGTTGATATCGTGTTTTGTGTTCATCCAATTAACATACCACCTGGTGTAGAGGTAAAGCAATGCCCGAAGTGCTGGCGCATATCAACTCGCTTCCAGCATGCCAAAGCTCACAATGCGCGAACGACCTAACTCTTTCGCGCGGTACAGTGCGACATCTGCGGCGCGTAACAGGTTGTCGCTCTGGGCATGCTGCGGGTAACTGGCGACACCTATAGAGACATCCACGTGTCCAATATCGGAAACGCCAAAGCGCAGCGACAGTTCGCGTACGCCGTTGTAGATTTCCGTAGCAAAGCGGTTAGCGGCCTGTTCATCCGTATTGGCCAGCAGTACCAGAAACTCTTCACCGCCGTAGCGGAAGGCCATGCCGCTGTCGTGGACAACGCGCTGAATAGTCGCAGCGATACTTTTGATTACGCTATCGCCTGCCTCATGGCCAAAGCGGTCATTAATACTTTTAAAATGATCGATATCGATCATCAGGCAACTGATCGGTTCTTTGTTACGCACTGCCTGGCTCATCTGGGTACGCAGTGTATCTTCAAGATGATGACGGTTGCGCAGTCCGGTTAGCGGATCGTAGAGCGCTTTCTCCAGCAGGGCGTCACGCAGACGCTGGTTGGCTAATGCGAGGCCGAGTGCTTCTGCCATCAGCTCCAGATATGCACGGGAGGGGGCGGAATCATCGCTAAGGTTCTGGAATGAGAGCAGGCCGATGGCTTCGCCCTGGGCAATCAGCGGAACACACAGGGTGTGGTGCTGGCATGACTCTGGCAGATGGTAGCAGGCGATATCGGGTTCACCTTGTACCGGAGGATGACTCTGGCCGCGGCGCACAGCCCAGCATTCGTCCGGGTGGAACGCATCCGCTTTACCCTGCGGAGAAAGCCATTGTGCAACGCAGCGCATTTGCCAGGGTTCCTGGTCCAGTATGTAAAGCCGCCCGGCAATACCTGGAGCAATATTCGGTGCAAACAGCTCTGCCACATTGATGACATCGGCAAAACTCTCGCAGCCTTGCAGACGCTGCGTCATGCGCGCCAGCAGATCGCGGATTGCCCAGTCGGCATCTCGCTCTTTCTCCAGTCTCTGACGCGCCAGACCGTTCTCGCGAAATATCCGGATCGCCTGCGCCATATCACCTATTTCATCTATCTGGTTAAAGCTGGGCGTCTCAACGGCATAATCCTGCGATGCGAGACGGTTTACGACATCGCTCAAACGCACGACGGGGCGCAGGACGCGACGCTTTAAAATGAAACCGAGAACGAATAAAAACAGCAGCGCTGTCAGACCGACCATCACTTCAGAGGCTGTCCGCAGCATGCGGGATGACTGGGTTGCATCTTCAATTGTATTGCGTACGCGGTTATCGAGCAGTTGGCGGAAATGATCTATCCGGTCCTGGGCGCGTTCCAGTTCCTGTTCATAGCTTTTCCCATAGAGCAGGGCAATAGCCTGCGACTCTTCTGCGCGCGCGACGCTGGCAAGCGCCGCAGCTTGCTCGTCCTGCAGGGCATCAACAATCTGTAGCCCTTCGTGCAATAGCGCCAGCTCTTCATCCGTTGCCCCAAGGTCTTTGAGCTTTGACAGCCGATGCTCAACAGCTTTCAGCGTCGCTTCTTTCTGACGGTAGGCGTTAAGCACCTCAGGATCTTTTGCAATAACATAGTCGCGCGCCAGGTCGGACAGCGACCAGGCATCGAGTTCGACTTCTTCGGTAAGTTGATCGAACTGATAACGCTGTTCTACCACCTGGCGTTCTGTGTTATCGGCGCTGGATGCCATCAGCATGACAACGCCTGAAGCGATGGTCAGGCATACCGTCGCGCTATAGGCCCAGTTGGTGATTGTGGCAATTCGCACTGATTAGTTCCTTCTGCGACGATTAATGAATACGCATGATTGCAATTATAGGAAACGCATGATTTTGAGTGAAAATAAAAAAGGCGGTCCAGAAACCGCCTTCTGTTATCGTCCTGCAATCATAAATCTGGAGGATTTTTTCCTTCTTCCATAAAGGCTTCGTCGATTCCTTCCACGTTACCTTCATGGTCACGCCCGGAAAACAGGTTCCAGCAGGTTATGAATAGTGCAGCAATCAGGGGGCCAATCACAAAGCCGTTAATGCCGTAGATCTCCATGCCGCCGAGAGTGGTAATCAAAATCAGATAGTCCGGCATTTTGGTGTCTTTACCTACCAGCAGCGGGCGCAGGATATTGTCCACCAGCCCAACGATAATCACGAAGAAGCCAACGATAAACAGCCCTTGCCATAGCTGGTGGGTGGCGAACAGGAATATTGCTGCTGGTACCCAGACGATCGCTGAGCCCACGGCAGGCACGAGGGAGAGAAACGCCATCAACGCACCCCACAGAACGCTGCCGTCGATATCCACAATTGCAAACGCGATGCCGCCAAGAATACCCTGAACCAAAGCGACGACCGCCGTGCCCTTAACGGTTGCCCGCGTCACGCCGACGAATTTGGCAAACAGGTGCTGTTTGGCAAAATCAGAAAGGGGTAATGAGTCCAGAATCTGGCGCACCAGATACGGTCCATCCTTCAGTAAGAAGAACAGCAGATACAGCATGATGCCAAAACTGATAGCAAAGCCGAATGTCCCTTTCCCAATCAGAAATGCACTGCCAGCAAGGTACTGCCCGCCTTGCAGCACGACATCGGACAGTTTTTTCTGGATCTGCGCGACATCATCCAGATTGTGTTCTGCCAGAAATCCTCTGGCCCAATCAGGAAGGTACGAAAGAATAGAAGTGACGACTTCCGGGAACTGCGTGTCATTCTGTTGCAGTTTGGTGTACACCACGTTCAGTTCAATGGCCAGCGATGACAGGATTACCATCAGCGGGATAAAGACAATCAGACAGATAATGACGATGGTAATCAACGATGCCAGCCCGTTGCGTTCGCCAAGCGCGCTACGCAGTCTGTTTTTTACCGGGTTAAAGATAGTCGTTAATATCGCGGCCCACAAAATGGCGGAAAAGTAGGGGGACAATACATCGAAGAACGCCCAGGTCACGAGGGCAAGTATGAAAATGAAGAAACCTTTAGTCAGTCCGTTAAATCGCATTAGTAAACCCTGTAATGAGAAGCAGTCCCGACTATAGAACCGTTCAGGGGATTTACCAACTTTAGCTGCAGATATTTAGAATAAAGATGTTGCACTAAGGCTACATTCTTATTGTCCTTGCTTCACTGGCGGGAGAGCTATCCTCGCCTCAGTTCAAACTTAATCTTAGACATATACGAATTCCTTCTTTTCAACGATACTCTTATGTCTTGACTTCAAATAAGCAGCGTTATTACAGCTCTTCAGACAGATTCAATATCAACGTCGAATAATTTTTCGATATCCAAACTGCACCTTAATCAGTCCGGCGCATGGCAGACAGCCTCAATATTATGGCCATCAGGTGCAATGACAAATGCGGCATAGTAGTTTTCACTATAGGAACGTAAGCCAGGTGCTCCGTTATCCTGGGCTCCCGTGCGCAAAGCAGCATTGTAAAATTCATCAACTTGCTGCCGGGTTTTTGCGACAAACGCCAGATGCAGAGGAGCCGGCTTGTCATTCGTCTGGAACAGACAAAGTGAAACATTCTCGGAGCCCATTTCAACACCGTAGTTTGGTGTGCCTTCATCGATGAGTTCTACGCCAAGCGGCTGAAGCGCGTTGAGAAAGAAAATTTTACTTTTTTCGTAATCACTTACACCGATTTTCACATGATCGAACATACTTTATTCCTCATGAAGATATGAACAAATAAAGAGTATATAAAGAGATTGAAGTCGCATTCACGTAAGAACCTGTCAATGTGATGAACATCAATTTAGAGATCTATATATCTACAGTACCTGCCTTTGCTGTTTTAATTGGATTCTTTGATTGCCTGGTTTGTATCCCGCCTAAATATTCATTAGGAATGGCACGATTATGGGGGATACTTACACTTGCATCTATCAGTTCAACTCACAGCAGATAACTTACGCTATGATTTAATAGTGAAACCGTCATTTTTTCCCGAAAAGGGTCGTCAATTAACGAGGGGGTCGCTATGAACACTCAGCCTGTCATCGGGATTAGTGGATGTTTAACTGGTTCAGCCGTGCGATTCGACGGTGGGCATAAACGGATGGGGTTTGTGATGGACGACCTGGCTCAGTGGGTGACTTTCAAACCTGTCTGCCCAGAGATGTCCATCGGTTTGCCTGTACCACGTCCCGCGTTGCGTCTGGTTCAAACCGCCCAAGGGAATGTCCGCATCTGTTTTAGCCATGCGCCTGGTGAGGATGTAACCGATAAAATGTCCGATTTCACCAACTCATATCTTCAGGGACTTGGTGGCCTCTCGGGTTTTATCGTCTGTGCTAAATCACCGAGTTGCGGTATGGAAAGAGTGAGACTGTATGACGAGAAGGGAAATCGTGGGCGAAAAGAAGGGACTGGTCTGTTTACTGGCGCGTTAATGGAAACCTACCCGTGGTTGCCAGTCGAAGAAGATGGCCGCTTGCACGATCCAGTGCTGAGGGAGAACTTTGTCGAACGCGTGTTCGCATTGCATGAGCTTAATAGGCTGCGGGCCAATGGTCTTACTCGCCATGGCTTACTCAACTTTCACAGTCGCTATAAGCTACAGCTTCTGGCTCATCACCAGGCCGGTTACCGGGAAATCGGCCCATTCGTTGCCTCGCTTCACCAGTGGGATGATTTGGACGCTTTTTTCGTTGTCTATCGTGAAAAGCTCATGACGATCCTCAAAAAGCCCGCCTCACGAAAAAATCACACCAATGTACTGATGCATATCCAGGGCTACTTCCGCGAACAGTTGAACACCCGCCAGCGCGGAGAGTTACGTGACGTTATCCTCAACTATAACGGTGGGCTGCTGCCAATATTGGCGCCTCTGACGCTACTCAAGCACTATCTGGCTGAATACCCAGACAGCTATCTGCTTACCCAGAACTATTTTGATCCTTATCCGAATGATTTAGCGCTACGGTTGATGATCAAATAGTCTGAGAGCGATTCAACCGTTTCTGATTTTCTCATCGATACAAGGCTGAGGTTTACCAAACAGATATCCTTGGGCGAAATCGCAGCCCAGCGCCTGAAGGCTTTTTAGTTGTTCCTGCGTTTCAACACCTTCAGCAACAGCCTTCATATTGAGGGATTTCGCCATGCCGGTGATCAGTTTGATGATATTAAGCGCATCTTCCTGTGTGGATATTGAATGGACAAACGACTTGTCTATTTTAATTTTATCGAAGGCAAGCCTGCTCAGGCGCGAAAGGGAAGAATATCCGGTGCCAAAATCATCGATGGAGATTTTTACACCCATGGCTCTGAGTTTATTAAGTGTATTCATCGGCGTCGTACTCTCAGTGAAGAGAGAGGATTCTGTTACTTCCAGTTCAAGACGATCGGCTGGGAGTCCAGTTTCTTTCAGAATAGACAGTACGATACCGACAAAGGCTTTGCTGCTTAGCTGGACAGGAGAGACATTCACTGAAATTTTAGCCGGAACCGCCCAACAAGCCGCTTCCCGGCAGGCAATTTCAAGCACAGCTTTCCCCATCTCATTAATCATTCCGGTTTTTTCAGCAACAGGAATAAAGTTATCCGGCGACAGGAGGCCCTTTAGAGGATGGAGCCAACGAATTAGGGCTTCATAGCTATAAATTTCCTGGCTGAAGGAGTCAACAATGGGCTGATAATAAACCACGAATTCTTTGTTCACTATTGCCAATGCCATATCATGCTCAAGCGTTCTGCTTTCTTGTAGCTTTTCTAACATTCGTTGTCGGAAGACTTTTATCTTACCAGAGCCTTCACCTTTGGCTTCATAAAGGGCCAGATCGGCAAATTTATAAAGATAGTCGGAACGACGTTCAGTGTCTGAGATAACAATGCCAACACAGGTGGTTATGTTGATAATCGTGTTATAAATAGTGTAGGGCTGGCTGATAAATTCACATATTTTCTGGGCGCGCGAAACGGCGTGGCTTTCTGTCAGGCCACTTGAGAGAAACGCAAATTCATCTCCACCCAGGCGATACAGCGTATCCGAAGTAAGACTCATCGAAACCAGTCGGTCAGATATCTGGCGTAGCAACATATCACCGGCATCATGACCATACGTATCATTTACTTCTTTGAATCGATCTAAATCAAACAACATCACAGTCACAGAATCGTGATTTTTTTCTGCTCTCTCAATTGTTTTATTTAAATCGCTCCAGAATAGCTGACGGTTATTCATCTCGGTAAGAGAGTCATGGTAGACGTCATATTCCAGTTTAGCATTCTGAATTTGCAGTTTTTCTTTAGATTTCTGCAGTTCTTCGGCAAGACTCTTGACCTGCAGGTGCGCCCGCAGAATATTTCTGTTTTGATAGAAAATGAGCACGCCCAGAATCGCACTCAGTATTATCAGCAGCACAGAGGTTGCAGAATAAATATAGTACAGCGTCTGAATTTTTTGGTTGGCGTTATTGATCGAGTTAACATCTTTGTTTAACGCACCAGATGAAAGACGACCCAGTGGCGCATCCAGAGTATGCATTTTTTTCAGATAAGCCTGGAGTGCTGAACGGTTCATTTTTTCTAGATTAACATCCAGAAAACTAAGGGTATTTTCAAGTTTTACCGCCAGTTCACGGTGGGCTATATTGCTTTCGATGTAGCGCCCCAGGTCACCTTCTTTTATCAAATCACTCTGGCTAAGCATAATGTCGAGGCGCATGCGTACATCATCGAGATTCATCGTATCATCGATAGTGTAAAGACCAAGCAACGATTCAAATCGGTAATATTGTGATACCAGCTGAGCAGCAGACCAGGAATCGGTGTAGTGAGTCAGTTTCTGTAACTCTTGTTGCCGTTCATGCACGAGGAAAGAGATATACCCGGTAGATATAAAAAGAAAAAAGATGATGCCAGCCAGTATTCTGTTCATGATGTTCCTCTGAACGCTTACTCAATATCCATACTACTGACCTGCCATGCAGACCTTGAATAATAAATCTGATTATTCAATTCTGGCATGCTGTCATAGGGGTACACAATGAATAACGGGCCTTTGTCACGGATGCGCATATATTTTCCGTTGATTTTTAACGCAAGGATAGCATTGTATTTTTTGAAATCACTAAGAGGGATAACAGTGGTGTAGTCATTGAGTGCAGTGACCTTAACAACAGAGCCGTTCGCCCCGACATAATCCATGAGCTTTTGTAGCGGAATACCCGTAAAGGTAGTGCGCCCATTATACCAGGGGGAGGTGGTCTGGAAACTGACCATGCCCAGCTTCTCAAGGCTGGCGGTATCAAAAACGGCTTTCCCGTCTGCATTTGTATTTTCAATATTACCCGACAGCGTTAAAAGCACTTTACCGGTGGGCCTGGAAAGTTCACCTGCCCATAGCTGGGTGGAGAGTACAAAGCTTACCAACATGACCATTAATCGCATTCTTACCTCACCAATCAGCCGGATGTTAAAGAATTATAATTTAGATATCACGCTATTTATATATATTGCATGGGTATTATTGGTGTAATAACTTCAATAGCTTTTTAACTCTTTTAAATCAGTGAGTTAGTTGTTACCTGTTCTGCTGTGGTGCATTAAAATGCTAGTGTGTTATTTGAGTAAAGCTAAATTTCACTATGTATGTACAAAAATAAATCATCTATTTACTCAGTGCCAATAAATGCGCACGAAAATAAAGGTTAATTTTTTTCACTGCAGCTGGATTTGGTTGTTTACTGGTGGGTAACTATATCGGGCACGAAGCCGCCTTTAGTGGAGCGGGAGCGCTTCGCGTCGGTAATCAAGGACAGAAATTCTCTACGTGGCAAGTGTGGTCTATCTGAATCCGTTTATTCACCCGCCTGAGCTGACTGGCGGGCATACAGATAGGCGGTGGCCCTCGATACGCCCAGATGCTGTGCAACCGTATCCATAGATTTGCGTACGTTCAGCAAACCGTCCTGGCGTAATTGTTGAATCAGCAGCTTACGGTCTTGAGGTTTAAGGGCTCGGGCCGTCGTCGCGCGTTTAGCGGCAAAGTCATCAATACGCTGGCGGATGACTTCATTACTGCCGGGATCGATATGTTCCTTAATGGGGGAATTTTCAGTTTCAGTAAAACGCGCAAGAGCACTCTGCATACCACGGAACAGCGTCATATCGACATTCAGGCAAAGTGCCGCTACGTATTTGCCGTCTTCGTCCTTGATGCCAATCGATGTACTTTTCACCGGGCGGCCATCGGCAAACTGATTACTGTAGTTCGCAATGATGCTGGGAAAGTCAGGTGATGCGATTCTCGCCAGGCCAAGCTCGGTTGCTGGCTGGCCGGGGTGACGTCCGGAAAGATTATTATGGATGGACAAAATGGCATGATCAGGATTTTTGAGGTCATGAACCACCACTTCGCAAAACGGAGAGAAGGTCTCACTCAATCCCCTGGCGATAGTATCAATTTGGCTGAGAAGCGAGTTATTGTCGGTTTTTGGCATGCCAGTCTCCTGCGGTGATGTCTGTTGCCATGATTGCGAGCAGTTTACAGTGACCTGGGAGCGTTTTTCCAGACGGGAGTGTACAGACAGTAAAAGTAGGGCATCTGCATGGCAGATACCCTGTTTATCATCCGGCCAGAAATTCACTGTAGCGACTGATATCCACATTTCCGCCGCTGATGATAATGCCGATTTTCTTGCCGCGAAGCTCAGCTTTACGCGCTCTGGCGGCAGCAAAACCCAGACACCCGGTCGGCTCTACGACGATTTTCATGCGTTCAGCGATAAATTTCATTGAGGCAACTAACTCAGCGTCTGAAACAGTCAGAATATCGTTCACGTTTTGCTGGATAATCTGAAATGTATAGTTCCCGAGATGTTGAGTCTGAGCACCGTCAGCAATGGTTTTGGGCGTATTGATATGAACTATTTTTCCACTTCGGAACGACTGTTGACCATCGTTACCCGCCTCAGGTTCGACACCATAGATGATGCAGTCAGGAGACAGATGTCTGGCCGCCAGGGCGGATCCTGAGAGCAGGCCGCCACCGCCCAGACACACGAAAAGAGCGTCTAACTGACCCACTTCTTCAATTAGCTCTTTTGTGGCGGTGCCCTGGCCTGCTATCACGTGCGGATGGTCGTAAGGGGGGATTAGCGTTAACCCCTGTTTCTCTGCCAGGTCCCGACCAATTTTTTCACGATCTTCAGTATAGCGATCGTAAGTTACCACTTTTCCGCCATAGCCTTTCGTCGCCGCAACTTTGGCCGCCGGGGCATCATGCGGCATGATAATTGTTGCTGGAATACCCAACAACTTTGCCGACAGGGCAATGGCCTGTGCATGGTTGCCGGAAGAAAACGTCACGACGCCCGCAGCGCGTTGTTGTGGGGTGAACTGGCGTAGCGCATTCATAGCGCCGCGAAATTTGAAGGCGCCCATTCTCTGGAAGTTTTCGCACTTAAAGAAGACTTCCGCGCCAAATTCTTCGTTAACCGTTCGGGAGGTCATCACCGGCGTTTTGTTAGCATAATCTGCGATGCGCTCTGCCGCAGCGGCAACATCGTAATAATCAGGCAGTGTCATTTCAGTCATTGTTGTTCACCTGTATGTTGTTAAACGTCACGCTTGCGGGGCCAACGCAATAGCTTCAACTTCCAGCGCAAAACCATAATGAAGTTCCGCAACACCTGCTACTGCACGAGATGGACGGAAATCGCCGATCCACTCTCCATAGATTTTGTTAAACGTCGGCCACTGGTTCATATCCGTCACATAGACGCGAACAGACACCAGATGCTGACGTGATGCCCCAGCACCAGCCAGACAAGCATCAATATTCTTGAGTACCAGCCGGGTTTGATCTTCAAAAGAGGCATCCGCTTTTTTCTCGCCGTCGAAAGTGACCGGCAATTGCCCGGAAATGAAGACGAATCCGCCAGCCGTTGTACTGTGCGAGTAATGACCTGCTGGCGGGAAGCTTCCAGCAGATGAGTTCAGTGTAATGTCCGCGGTCATATGAGAATCTCCAGTCGCCGTTTGTGATTCATTTTGTATAAAATAATACTGTTTGTATTATTTTATACTCCTTCATAGTGCGTTCGGCCAGCGATAGTTTTCGCTAACGCTGATTTTGTGAACTACTGCAAACGTGGCCCAGGCTAAATCACTGTCCTGGAGCGGTGACGGGGATATCGCTGTTGAAAGGGGAAAGCAGGGGGAAATGAAGAAACGCCCCGGGAGGGGGCGTCTAAGGCAAAAGTTTAGCTGATATGACCGTGGTTAATTTTACTTAGCGGTTCATTGATATCGAAGATTTTGAACGTTACTTCCTCCACACCCAGGTGCTTCAGGCGGGCTGTATGCTTTTTGATATAGGCCTGAGCGGTGTCTTCGTCCTGGAACAGGTAGATGCCTCCCGCTTCGTGATTTGCTTCGTTCTCGGTCCAGATTTTCCAGATGAACCCCGGCTCCTGGTTGATTGATTCGGCCAGTTCAACGAGCTGATTCGACATCTCAGCCCCAAACGGACCATGAAAATCAAAGTGTATCTGCACGAGTTTGTTCGACATAAATCCTCCATGGATTGGTTATTTTGGGTAAGGCTGCTAGCGCAACAGCACTTTACCGGTCAGATAAGTTATCGCCTGCCCACTGATATATACACGCGTTCCTGCTAACTGACAGCGTAAATCCCCGCCGCGTTCAGAGACCTGGCGTGCCAGCATCTGTGTTTTATTCAGTTTTCCAGCCCAGTAAGGGATCAGCATGCTATGTGCCGAGCCTGTGACCGGGTCTTCCGCGACGGCTTCGCCCGGGCAGAAGAAACGGCTGACAAAATCGTATTCCCCGTCACCCGACGCGGTGATGCATACCATTTTCCCCAGCGGAATCATGGCGTGGATGTTGGGGCGCACAGCCTCAACCTGCTGTTGATTTTCCAGCACCACCATGTAATCGCGTGCCACACGCACCTCTTTGTATTCGGTGATGCCTAATGTTTCCAGCAGTAAAGCGGGCGGCATGGCAGATTCGCTTTGCCAGGCTGGAAAATCAAGCGTCAGCCATTCACCGCAGCGGGTGACCGTCAGCGGTCCTACAAAGCGGGTAGCAAAATGGATTTTCGTATCCGGGTAATCCAGATGTTCAAAGATGACATGCGCAGCGGCAAGCGTGGCATGCCCACACAGATTGATTTCACCTTGAGTGGTAAACCAACGCAGCTCAAAGCCATTCTCATTGGCGACAAAAAAAGCAGTTTCTGACTGGTTATGCTGCTGCGCCATCTTTAATAATGTTTCATCGGGCAACCAGTCCGTGAGCGGACAGACTGCTGCTGCATTACCGCCAAATGTCGTGGTGGTAAAGGCATCCACCATGTAAAAATCGATTTGTTGCACAGAGTAACCCTCTCATCGCACTCAGGATAAATCACACTCTACCATGCCAGCCATTGGGTCAATGCTCAGATTCGCCACTGTGGTGAAAATTCGTTATCATCCGTTCCCACACCTCATTCTGGTCGCCTGATGTCTACGATCTTCGATACCTTTATTGCCCCGCCTTGCCATGACGAGATAGAGACCCTCTATCAGGACGAGCATCTGGTGCTCATCAATAAACCCAGCGGGTTGCTTAGCCTGTCGGGCAAAAATCCGCAGAATCTCGATTCGGTACATCACCGGCTGGTACAGATTTACCCTGGCTGCACGCTGGTACATCGGCTTGATTTCGGCACCTCTGGGCTGATGGTGGTCGCTCGTAACAAGGCTATCAACGCCGCGCTTTGCCAGCAGTTCAGCCAGCGGACGATCACTAAGGTGTACAGTGCGCTGTTATGCGGGCATCTGGAAAACGACGAAGGGGTTATCGACGCCGCAATTGCCAAAGACCCGGCGCTGTTTCCATTGATGTCGATTTGTGCTCTCAACGGCAAACCCGCGCGCTCGCGCTATCAGGTTGTCGAGCGTTTTTATCATCGTCAGGAAGAGGGGACGTTGCTGCCCTTGACGCGGGTGCAATTGACCCCTGAAACCGGGCGCACCCATCAACTACGGATCCATTGTCAGCAGTTGGGACATCCTATTTTGGGGTGTGATCTGTACGGTGGACGTCTGCTGCCGGGGACTGAACAAACGCCACGGCTGATGCTGCATGCCAGTGAACTGCATTTCAGGCATCCCATTAGTGAAGCGTGGATGAACGCCAAAAACGCCAGCCCGTTTTGAGGCGAAAAAAAGCCGCCTGGTGGCGGCTTTTATGAGGTTATCGTGCAGCGCGTTGTAAAATAACCGCTGACGGCTGGCGTTGTAGAAACCGCATCCGCAGCATCATCAGTATCGCCGCAGAGGTCAGGCCGATAATAAAGCCCATCCAGAATCCCGCCGGTCCCATCCGGTCAACTACCAGATCGGTAAGCGCCAGAATATAACCGCTCGGCAGGCCCAGCACCCAGTATGCCGTAAAGGTAATAAAGAAAATGGAACGCGTATCTTTATAACCACGCAGGATCCCGCTGCCAATAACCTGGATAGAGTCCGAAATTTGATACACAGCGGCCAGTAACATGAGCTGAGCCGCCAGGGCGACAACTTCCGGGTTATTGTTATAGAGCAGGGCAATATGCTCGCGGAATGTCACGGTGAAAATCGCTGTTACGACCGCCATGCACACACCAACACCCAGACCCGTTCTGGCTGCGGTTTGCGCATCCAGCGTGGAACCCTGGCCCAGACGATAACCGACACGAATGGTGACGGCGGCAGCCAGAGACATTGGCAGGACGAACATTAACGAGCTGAAGTTCAGTGCGATTTGGTGTCCGGCTACGTCGACAATCCCCAATGGAGAAACCAGCAGCGCGACCACCGCAAACAACGTCACTTCGAAAAATAACGCCAGCGCGATAGGTAAACCCAGCTGTACCAGACGCTTCATTACTGCGGTGTCAGGTTTCTGGAAACCACGCTCATTACGGATATCGCGCATTGAACGCGCACGTTTGATGTAAGAGAGCATGGCGATAAACATCACCCAGTAAACCGCTGCTGTTGCCACACCACAACCCACGCCACCCAGTTCCGGCATGCCTAAATGCCCATAGATGAAAACATAGTTAACCGGAATGTTCACCAGCAGGCCGAGAAATCCCATCACCATCGCCGGTTTAGTCTTGGCTAATCCTTCGCACTGGTTACGGGCTACCTGGAAGAACAGATAACCCGGTGCGCCCCACAGCAGGGCACGCAGGTAGCCAACGGCTTTATCTGCCAGCGCCGGGTCGATGTTATGCATGGAGCGAATAATGTACCCCGCGTTCCATAGCACAACCATAATCAGCACGGAGACGCTGCCCGCCAGCCAGAATCCCTGACGTATTTGATGGGCGATACGGTCGCGGCGTCCGGAACCATTGAGTTGCGCAATTACCGGCGTTAACGCCAGCAGTAGTCCGTGACCAAACAGAATGGCCGGTAGCCAGATGGACGTACCAATGGCGACTGCCGCCATATCCGTCGCGCTGTATCCGCCCGCCATGACGGTATCAACGAATCCCATTGCGGTTTGAGCGATTTGCGCAAGAATCACCGGAATTGCCAGAGCTAATAACTGACGCGCTTCACTTACATACTTTTGCACGTGTACACCACTATATTGTTGTTATTTGAGAGACTAAAAAAGCCGCCTTATATGGCAGCAAGGAGAAAAAGCAGGGGAAATTTCAGTCTATTGTAGCGAGGAATACGTAATTCTCCAGTGAAAAAACAGGCGCTGGTGGCGCATTGCTGGCAACCTGAATTTCCACCTGCTATTGTGCTGTGCAGAGATGTCTTAATTGAGTTCAGGAGTAGGAAGTATGTTTACGGGTATTGTGCAGGGCACTGCAAAATTGGTGTCCATTGATGAAAAACCGAATTTTCGTACGCATGTTGTGGAGTTGCCTGAATATATGCTGGATGCGCTGGAGACCGGCGCATCGGTTGCCCACAATGGATGCTGCCTGACGGTCACCGAAATTAACGGTAACCAGATAAGCTTCGACCTGATGAAAGAAACGCTGCGTATCACCAACCTGGGCGATCTGAAGGTCGGAGATTTGGTTAACGTTGAACGTGCGGCAAAATTCAGTGATGAGATTGGCGGACATTTAATGTCGGGCCATATTATGACCACTGCCGAAGTGTCGAAAATTCTGACCTCGGAGAATAACCGTCAGGTGTGGTTTAAAGTCCAGGATCCGTCGCTGATGAAATATATCCTGTACAAAGGATTTATTGGTATTGACGGTATCAGTCTGACGGTCGGTGAAGTGACGCCGACGCGTTTCTGTGTGCATTTGATTCCGGAAACGCTGGAGCGTACGACGCTTGGCAAGAAAAAGCTGGGCGCACGGGTTAATATCGAAATCGATCCCCAAACGCAGGCGGTGGTTGATACCGTTGAGCGTGTCCTGGCGGCGCGTGAAAGCGCCATCAGCAACATAACGGGCGAAGCGGGAGCCTAAGCCTGAGAGTAAAGCCCCCGTTGCTACGGGGGCGAAAACGATTAGCGGGGAACGCGCAGGCCGTGTTCAACACCGCGGGAAAAGACCACCTGCCATAGCTGAATATCTCGAGCACGAAACGCCCCGGCGCAGGCGTTCAGATAATAGCTGAACATCCGCTTGAAACGTTCGGTGTAGTTATCGGCGATTTCAGGCCAGGAGCTCATGAAACGCTCGTGCCATGCCATCAGCGTCGTGTCGTAATCCGCGCCAAAATTATGCCAGTCCTCCATCACAAAATGTGGTTCGCTGGCGTTGGCAATCTGGCGAACTGACGGCAAACACCCGTTTGGGAAGATATACTTATTGATCCACGGATCAACGTTATTGTCGGTCTTTTTGGAGCCGATGCTATGCAGTAAAAAGAGACCATCCGGTTTTAAATTACGATCGACCACCTCAAAATAGGTGGCGTAGTTCTTCGGTCCAACATGTTCAAACATGCCGACGGAGACAATGCGGTCGAATTTGTCGTTCAGGTCGCGATAATCCTGCAGCAAAATGGTGACATCCAGCCCAGCGCAACGTTCCTGTGCCATTTTCTGCTGTTCTGCCGAAATGGTCACACCCACCACGCTCACGCCATATTGCGATGCCATAAACTGGGATAAACCACCCCAGCCACAGCCAATATCAAGCACCCGCATTCCTGGCTTCAGTTGCAATTTTTCAGCAATCATTTTGAGCTTCGCCTGCTGGGCAGATTCCAGAGTGTTGGCATCTTTCCAGTAGGCGCAGGAATACTGCATATAGGGGTCAAGCATGCGGGTAAAGAGATCGTTGCCCAAATCGTAATGTTCTTTGCCGACCATCCACGCACGTTTTTTGGTCTGTAAATTGAACAGGCGAGCCGTGGCGATACGTAGCGTATCTTTAAAGTGGCGGGGGAGTTGGTTTTCAAGACCGGCGCGCAAGACTTTACTAAAAAACATGTCCAGCCGGTCGCATTCCCACCAGCCATCCATATAACTTTCACCCAATCCTAACGATCCTTCCTGCAATACGCGTTTGAAAAAATCGGGGTTCTTTACTCGAATATCAGCCGGTGCATTGCCATTAATGGCAATGCCTGCACGGCTCAATAATTCATTAGTAATGCGGTACCAGTCATCATCCGGTACGCTGACGTCTTCTATACATGATGAACTCATAGCTTCTCCATCACTGGTCGGTGATCAGAACCTTAAAACAGCGTAGACGCTTTTTTGGGCTTTGTGAGAAATCTCACGGAATTAATCCGCGAATCTATAATCCGACGTAGAACAGAGGAAGGGAGAAACCCTTGCCGAAAAGGCCATCCGTGGTAAAACGGGAACGTTCTTGTCCCCGTTAACGCATTAAAATTATCGTTTTTTTAACAACTGAAAATCAGTATATGCCTGAATTTTTGACGATTCAACCAATAATTGTTAGCGGGCTAACTAAATGCCCGCAACCATTATTAGTGCGACTCTCCGTGGGCAACTTGCGCACGATCATCTGTTTGCGGGGCGTCAGTTTTCTGCGACTGCATTTTGTAACCCACAGCAGCCAGCAATACTGTTGTCAGCATAACGCTGGTGGTGGTGAGCAGTGGGGTGGCAATCAACCAGGAAACGACAAGGCTTGCCAGGAAGCATAAACCCAGTTGCAGCGTATTCTGCAATGCGGCTGCGCGTCCCGTGGCCTGTGGGAAAGGGCGTAATGCCTGCGCGACAACGATAGGGTAGATTGCGCCGTTCGCAATCGCCATAACGCAGAATGGGATCAGGATTTCAGCCAATGCAACATGATGAATAAAGCCGGTCGCCCAGGTGCCTACAACGCTGAAGGCATACAGAATGAGTAACCAGGGCAGCAGCTGACGACCCTGCCATTTTTGCAGCGCTGCACGACAGCCGTAACCACCAATTAAGAAGGCGATAGTTTGCGGAACATAGCTCAGACCAATTACCGCTGGGCTATAACCCATTTCGCTGAGGATGAACGGGGAACCTGTCAGCCATGCGAAAAAGCTCGCGGAACAGGCGGCATAAATCAGCACGTTTCCACGGTAAGTTTTCGAGCGCAGCAAGGTGGCGAAAGTCAGTTTATCCTGGCTGTCATCGCGCGCTTTAGCCGTTGGCTTTAGACGCAGAGCCGGAAGCATCAGAATCAGAGTAATGGCAAACAGAGTTGCAAAAATGGCCTGCCAGGAAAAATGTACCAGGATCCAACTGCCTAAAAGCGGGGCGAGTGCAGGAGATAACCCGACCAGCGGCATAATAGTGGCAAAGATGCGGTTTACTTTTTGTGAAGGATAATAATCGGTAACCAGCGCTTGCCAGATAACCGATGCCGCACAGACGCCAACGGCCTGAACAAATCGCAGTACCAGCAGACCAGTGGCGTTTTCAACCCATAGCATGCCCAGACTGCCCAGTGCGAAGATAGATAAACCCAGCAGCAAAATAGGCTTGCGACCATAGTGGTCAGAAAGCGGCCCCCACAGCAGTTGCGCGACGGCAAACCCCGCTAAGAACAAGCTCAGGCTGGCGCTGACGGCAGATGCAGGTGTTTGCAGATCGGACTGAATAGCAGCAAAGGCGGGTAGATACATATCCGTTGCCAGAAAACCGAGCACGCTAAGACCTGCCAGCCAGACTAAAAACCCTTTCCCAGGTTGCATCATCATTTCTCTTTTTTAGCAGTAGAACAATGCCGCTGAGTGTAGTGAGTGTAATTCTCGCTGTGAAACGCTAATATTTGCTTACTGATTTCAAATTTTTTGCAGGCAGAATATGTGGTCGGAATATTCACTTGAAGTGGTTGATGCGGTTGCGCGTAACGGCAGTTTTAGTTCGGCCGCGCAGGAGCTGCACCGTGTACCTTCGGCAGTAAGCTACACCGTACGCCAGCTGGAAGAATGGCTAGCGGTGCCACTTTTTGAGCGACGCCATCGGGATGTGGAATTAACGCCTGCCGGGGCATGGTTTTTAAAAGAAGGCCGCTCTGTTATCAAAAAAATGCAGATCACGCGCCAGCAATGTCAGCAAATTGCCAACGGCTGGCGCGGACAGCTGGCGATCGCCGTCGATAACATTGTCCGCCCGGATCGTACCCGACAGATGATCGTGGATTTCTACCGTCACTTTGATGATGTGGAGTTGTTAGTTTTTCAGGAAGTGTTTAACGGCGTGTGGGACGCACTGTCTGATGGGCGTGTGGAGCTGGCCATCGGGGCCACACAGGCCATTCCGGTCGGGGGGCGCTATACCTTCCGCGATATGGGAATGCTGAGCTGGAGCT
The DNA here is from genome assembly GCF_030332875.1 of Citrobacter sp. Cpo045. Taxonomy (NCBI): domain Bacteria; kingdom Pseudomonadati; phylum Pseudomonadota; class Gammaproteobacteria; order Enterobacterales; family Enterobacteriaceae; genus Citrobacter; species Citrobacter sp. Cpo045. The sequence goes on along the minus strand of NZ_JAOWGZ010000096.1, from coordinate 426,977 downwards.
GCGTGGTAGCCAGTCATCACCCACTGGCGTCAATGCCCGGACCGTTAAGTGATGACACGTTGCGCAACTGGCCGTCACTGGTGCGCGAAGATACCTCCCGAACATTGCCGAAGCGTATTACCTGGCTGCTGGACAACCAAAAGCGCGTCGTCGTGCCGGATTGGGAATCCTCTGCGACCTGTTTGTCCGCGGGATTGTGCGTGGGCATGGTACCGACGCATTTTGCCAAGCCGTGGATCGATAGTGGTAAATGGGTTGCGCTGCAACTGGAGAACCCTTTTCCTGATGCCGCATGCTGTCTGACATGGCAGCAGAACGATACGTCACCGGCATTGAGTTGGCTGCTGGACTATTTAGGGGATAGTGAAACGTTGAACAAGGAATGGCTGCGGGAGCCAGATGAGACTCCCGCACAACAGGCTTAACGGCGGTAATCGCGGAACGGACCGTCGGCAACGGAGCGACGCTCAACCAGGCGCGGATGCACCTCGATAGACTGTGACTCTTCACGTTTATTCACGATACGGTCTAACAGCATGTTGAAGGCCGTTTCACCCAGTGAATCCTTCGGCTGGTGAATGGTCGTCAAGGCCGGCGTGAAGAAGCGGGCGTTGCGCACGTTGTCGTAGCCGATGAGTGAGACATCCTGCGGTACGCGCAGCCCCATTTCGTCAGCGGCGCACAGCGCACCCATTGCCATAATATCGCCACCGCAGAATACCGCGGTCGGACGATGAGACTGCGACAGAATTTGCTGCATAGCGCGATAGCCGGATTCAGGCTCGAAATCGCCCTGAACAATCCAGTTTTCAGGCACTTTAATCAGCGCTTCTTCCATCGCTTTCATAAAGCCAGCCAGACGCCCAGCCCCGGTGTTACGTTCCATTGGGCCAGGGATCACGCCAATCTCACGATGACCGCGTTCTACCAGATACCGGCCCGCCATGTAACCGCCTTCGAAGGCGTTATCAATGACTGTGTCGGTAAAGTCGGCTTTTGCTTCGCCCCAGTCCATGACGACCATCGGGATATGGCGATACTCTTCGAGCATCGAAAGCAGCGACTCCGGATACTCAGAACACATCACCAGCAGACCATCAACGCGCTTTTGCGCCATCATCGACAGATAAGCCTGCTGTTTTTCGAGACTGTTCCATGCGTTACCCAGGATCAGGGTATAGCCTTTCTGGAAACAGTTTTTCTCAACGGCTTCGATAATTTCGGCGAAATAGGCCGCTTCGCTGCTGGTCGCCAGCAAGCCGATAGACTTGGTGTGATTTACCTTCAGGCTGCGGGCAACTGCGCTCGGAGAATAGTGCAGTTCTTTGATTGCTGCCCAGACAGCATTACGTGTTTCTTCCGCGACAAAGCGCGTCTTGTTAATTACGTGTGATACGGTTGTAGTGGAAACGTTTGCTCGCTTCGCTACATCTTTAATTGTTGCCATTACATCTCACTCCAGACCATATCCTAAACTCCTGAGAATACTCCAGGTAAACGTTTGCCTTTACACACCCTTATCGCAACGTAAGGGTTGCGGCACGCCGGGAAAACGACACGGAACGTCAGGAAGGGGTCAATGGCCGGTACGCTAATCAAGTAAGCGTGGAATTTTGTCTGATCTTAACGAAAAGGGGAAGAGTTAAAAGCAGTTATCAATATAAATCGTGAGAGATTTTTGCTTTCAAGTGTGTAAAAATGCGCAATATCACTTTTTGTGTGGGAATAAAAAGGAGAAAACTTGATGAGCACCGATCTGAAATTTTCGTTAGTGACTACCATTATTGTTCTGGGTTTGATCGTCGCGGGTGGTCTGACCGCAGCGCTGCATTGATTCCCCCCGAGGGAGTTAGCTCTCCCTCATCCCTTCGACTCGTTTTTCCCCTCTATTGTTTGCGAATAAGCAAAAGTCTTTTGCAGTTTTGTTAACTTTATTAATTTTGCGATCAATGTCATGCTTTTGACTCTTATTTTATGTCGTGCCACGGCTCGACGATACGGAGTCGAAATATGAAAATCAATTACCCTTTACTGGCGCTAGCAATCGGGGCGTTTGGTATTGGCACCACCGAGTTTTCGCCAATGGGGTTATTGCCCGTCATTGCTAAAGGTATGGACGTCTCGATTCCGGCGGCTGGCATGCTGATCAGCGCTTATGCGGTAGGTGTGATGGTAGGTGCACCGCTGATGACATTGCTGCTGTCTCATCGTGCGCGACGTAATGCTTTGATATTCCTGATGGCGATTTTCACGCTGGGTAATGTGCTTTCGGCTATCTCGCCGGATTACACAACGCTGATGCTATCGCGTATTTTGACCAGTCTTAACCATGGAGCCTTTTTTGGTCTCGGTTCTGTGGTTGCAGCCAGTGTGGTACCCAAACATAAACAGGCCAGCGCCGTGGCAACGATGTTTATGGGGTTAACCATCGCCAATATTGGCGGCGTTCCGGCGGCGACCTGGCTTGGTGAAACCATCGGCTGGCGCATGTCATTTATGGCCACTGCAGGGCTGGGTGTCATTGCGATGGTCAGCCTGTTCTTCTCATTACCCAAGGGTGGAGCAGGAGAGCGCCCGGATGTCCGTAGCGAACTGGCGGTGTTGATGCGCCCACAGGTGCTGTCGGCGTTACTGACTACCGTACTGGGTGCTGGGGCGATGTTCACGCTGTATACCTACATCTCGCCGGTTCTGCATACTATCACTCATGCTACACCGGCATTTGTTACCGGCATGCTGGTGTTGATAGGCGTTGGCTTCTCGATCGGTAACTATTTTGGCGGCAAACTGGCTGACCATTCAGTCAACGGTACGCTGAAAGGCTTTTTGCTGCTGCTGATGGTTATTATGCTGGCCATTCCTTTCCTTGCGCGTAATGAGCTGGGAGCGGCGGTCAGTATGGTGGTCTGGGGCGCGGCGACGTTTGCGGTCGTTCCACCGTTGCAGATGCGTGTGATGCGCGTTGCCAGCGAAGCACCTGGATTATCATCGTCAGTCAATATTGGCGCGTTTAATCTGGGGAACGCTCTGGGGGCTGCGGCCGGTGGGGCGGTAATATCTGGAGGCCTGGGCTACAGTTTTGTGCCGGTAATGGGGGCGATTGTGGCGGGTCTTGCGCTGCTGCTGGTGTTCATTTCCGCAAGAAGACAGCCTGAAGAGGCTTTCACTACCGCGAATTAATGCAAAAACGCAGAAGGAAGTCCTTCTGCGTTATCTTTTTTATGCTGCGAAGTTCTTCGCAACAAATTCCCAGTTCACCAGTGCCCAGAAATGTTCCAGGTAGCCAGGACGAGCATTGCGATAATCGATGTAGTAGGCGTGTTCCCATACGTCAACGGTCATCAGCGGCGTCGCGTCGGTAGTCAGCGGAGTACCTGCGTTGGAGGTGGAGACGATAGCCAGTTTGCCATCCGTTCCTTTAACCAGCCAGGTCCAGCCAGAACCGAAGTTTTTGATAGCGGCATCGGTGAACTGCGCTTTGAAATCTGCAAAGCTGCCAAAGGAAGCGGCGATTGCATCAGCCAGTTTACCGGTTGGTTCGCCACCTGCGTTCGGTGCCAGGCAGTTCCAGTAGAACGTGTGGTTCCATACTTGTGCTGCGTTATTGAATACACCGCCTTCAGAGCTACGAACGATCTCTTCCAGTGATTTGCCTTCAAACGCCGTGCCTTTAATCAGATTGTTCAGATTGGTCACGTAGGTTTGATGGTGTTTGCCATAGTGATATTCCAGCGTTTCGGCAGAAATGTGCGGTGCCAGAGCATCTTTGGCATACGGTAATGCAGGTAATTCAAACGACATTGCTTCTCTCCTTATTATTTATATTGAGTACACACAATAGCCTCATTGTGAGTAAGGATAGGGTAGCAAATTGAAAGGTTATGCAAAAGAAGAACTTACCCTACAGCATGTTCTGTAGGGTAAGTTTTTAGCGAATTGTTTTTGGCGTCATTACCCGACGAGCGCCCACATAGTGGCGCTGCCAGTAATCTTCGCTCAGAGAGGTGATTTGAATTTCCTGCCCGCTGCGCGGTGACTGAATAAACTTACCGTTGCCGACGTAGACGCCGACGTGATCGGCTGTGCCGCGACCCTGGGTACGAAAGAATACCAGATCGCCATTTTTCAGTTCGCCACGTTCAATTGGTGCGGCATCACGCAGATGGTACATTTCATTCGCGGTACGCGGAATGCGGAACTTCACCAGATCTTTATAGGCGTAATAAACCAGACCGCTGCAGTCAAACCCGGTTCTTGGCGAGGAGCCGCCCCAACGATAAGGTTTGCCGATTTGGTTCATCAAGGTGGACATAGCGGTTTTAGTCGCTTTCTGCACTTTCACTTTATGTGCATCAGCAAGCGTAGTCGGTGCAGTGGTTTTCACCTTCACGCAGCGTGGTTTATGACCTTTGCGCGGTGTGCATTTTTCCGTCCAGGTAACGGCTGCGGTTTGTGCTGCGGCAGTTTTACCACGGCGATTTGCAGTTTTAGTCGACTTTGCCGGAGTGGCAGTGCGTTTTTTAGAAGAGGAAGCGGTTTTGGTGCTGGTTTTGCTGGTGGTTTTTGTCGCCGTTTTCTTACTGGTCTTTGTTGTTTTTTGGCTGGTTGTTGCGCTTTTCTTTTTATCTACCGTTTTGATGGTGTGAGAATTGGTAGGTGTCGTCCTGGCCTGCTTGGAAGCATGAGCCATAGGCGTAAAGGGCAGTGTAGTAAAAAGTAAAGCACAGAGCGTGATCGAGATTCGGTTTATCCGCGCCACTGAGCAGTCCTCTGGTAAGGCAGGTCTATCGTGCCTGCGTGTGATTTTCAAAACTTGACGATTCTAATCTATAGAAAGAGGGAAAGTTAATAGCTTTTTTAGTTTAAAACTGCGTTTCGTAACCGACCGCAAAAAAAAACAGCAAATAGAGATAGAATTGGTGAACAGATAATCAAATCCACATGTTTGAAGGGGATAAGTGAGATTGTGAATGCAACTTTTAGCGTCAGGGGATAAAATAATAACGCGTAATGAAAATGTTATTTTCCGTTGCCTGTCTGACCCGTTACAATGTCAGACTACTGCCGTAAAAGAAGTTTAAGGAAGCAAGATAATGAGCACCACTATCGAAAAAATCCAGCGCCAGATCGCTGAAAACCCGATTCTCCTGTACATGAAAGGTTCCCCTAAACTGCCAAGCTGCGGTTTCTCCGCACAGGCTGTGCAGGCGCTGTCAGCCTGTGGTGAACGCTTTGCTTATGTTGATATTCTGCAGAACCCGGATATTCGCGCCGAACTGCCGAAATACGCAAACTGGCCAACTTTCCCACAGCTGTGGGTTGATGGTGAGCTGGTTGGCGGTTGTGACATTCTGATCGAAATGTACCAGCGCGGTGAGTTGCAGCAGCTGATTAAAGAAACAGCAGCGAAATACAAAACCGAAGAGCCGGACGCTGAGTAATACCAGCAGAAGTAAAAAAGCGACCTGAAATGGTCGCTTTTTTTATGTCGCCGTTACGCTTCTTCAGGCACGGGAAGAGGCCAACCGCCGAGACGTTTCCAGCGGTTAACGATTTCGCAAAACAGCACGGCCGTGCGTTCGGTGTCATACAGCGCCGAGTGCGCCTGATTCCCGTCAAACTCCATTCCCGCCGCCAGGCACGCTTTTGACAACACCGTCTGCCCCAGAGACAGACCGCTTAATGCCGCCGTATCAAAGGTGACAAATGGGTGGAACGGATTACGTTTGAGCGAGGCGCGTTCTGCTGCAGCCATCATGAAACTGTGGTCGAACGTAGCGTTATGCGCCACCATGATTGCCCGATTGCAGCCGCTGTCTTTAATGCCTTTACGCACCATTTTGAAGATGGCATGCAGAGCATCATATTCGCTGACCGCACCGCGTAGCGGATTGTTAGGGTCAATACCGTTAAAGGCGAGCGCTTCCGGTTGCAAATTGGCACCTTCAAACGGCTCTACGTGGAAATGTAACGTTGTGTCCGGCATCAGCCAGCCTTGTTCATCCATTTTCAGTGTGATGGCGGCAATCTCAAGCAGCGCATCGGTTTTGGCATTGAACCCTGCGGTTTCGACATCAATGACGACAGGATAAAAACCACGAAAACGGTCACACAGACCGGAAAGTTGAGCGTTATCGGACATCTGGGTCTCTTAATACGGGAAAATTGCAGCGCGTATTATGGCAAAATGATGAGTATAAAACTATGGGCACAGACGATCTGCGCCCGAGGGGGTGATTAATCGCCCAGGCCGCGCCCGGCGTCTTTCTCTTCGATCAGCTCAATTTTGTAGCCGTCCGGATCTTCAACGAACGCAATCACTGTGGTGCCGCCTTTTACTGGACCTGCTTCACGCGTTACGTTACCGCCATTCTGGCGAATACGTTCACAGGCTTCAGCCGCGTTGTCTACGCTCAGGGCGATATGGCCATAGGCAGTACCCAGATCATACTTGTCGACACCCCAGTTATAGGTCAGTTCGATTACTGCTTCACTGGTTTCAGGACCGTAGCCGACAAAAGCCAGAGAGTACTTGTATTCAGGGTTTTCGCTGGTACGCAGCAGCTTCATGCCCAGCACGTTGGTATAAAACTCGATGGAACGCTGCAGGTCACCCACGCGCAGCATGGTATGGAGTAAACGCATCTTTTTCCCCTTCGAAAATGGCTAATACATTCAAAATGTTGTTTTAGTATAGCGGCGTTGTTACGCCGCTATCAATGGCAGAACGGAGATTGTGACGTTAGAGGGTAGGATAGTCGGTGTAACCTTCCGCGCCGCCGCCGTAGAAGCTCTCGGCACGTTGCGGATTCAGTTCTGCTTTGCGTTGCAGACGCGCCACCAGATCCGGGTTAGCAATATAGGCGCGACCAAAAGCAACGGCGTCGATCAGACCTTTCTCGATCAGCGCTTCTGCTTTTTCTGGGGTGTAAGCACCAGCACCAATGATAGGGCCGTGGAAGCGCGCGCGCACTTTTTCGCGGAACGCATCGGAATACGGCTCGCCACCGGCCCAGTCCGGCTCAGACATGTGCAGGTAAGCGATTCCACGCTTGCCCAATTGTTCAATCAGATACAGCGCATCGGCTTCTTCGTTCGGACCATTGTCTACGTTCTGGAAAGTGCCAATCGGGGAGACGCGAATACCAATGCGATCGGCACCCCATTCTTTAATACCGGCATCAACCACTTCCAGCACCAGACGCGCACGATTTTCGACGCTGCCACCGTATTGATCGGTACGCTGGTTAGACGTTGGCGACAGGAACTGGTGCAGCAGGTAGCCGTGGGCAGAGTGCAGTTCAACCATATCGAAACCCGCTTCGCGCGCATTGGCTATCGCCAGACGGAAGTCATTAACGATGCCCGGAATCTCTTCAGTTTCCAGCGCACGTGGCATTGAGGTATCGGCACGCGTTGCCAGGCCGTTTTCATCGCGCAGCGAGGTGCGGGTTCCAGCGCTAATCGCGGAAGGTGCAACTGGAGCTTGACCGTTTGGCTGCAGACTGGCGTGAGAGATGCGTCCAGTGTGCCACAACTGGACAGCAATATGACCTTGCTCAGCGTGTACGGCAGCAGTGATTTTCTTCCATGCGGCAATTTGCGCTTCGCTATGTAAGCCGGGTGCTCCGGCATAGCCTTTCGCCTGTGCGGAAATCTGCGTCGCTTCGCTGATGATAAGCCCCGCGCTGGCGCGTTGACGGTAATACTCGGCCATCAGCGGAGTAGGGATGTCGCCAGGCTCAATACTGCGCAGACGCGTCAGTGGCGCCATAAATACGCGGTTTGCTGCCGTAATGGCACCCACTTTCAGTGGGGAAAACAGTTTTTCAGATGACATGTGCACTCCTGAATAGACCGGTCGTCTAGTAATAAAGAAAATAAAAACGCCTGTTAAACGGCAGGCGTTGTGATGATGTTTTTAACGTGCGCCAGCGCATTTTCCAGCGGAGTGGCGCTACGAGAAATCTTGGCCTGCAGGTTGGCGCCAAGCCACAGCGCATACAGTACCTGCGCCTGCTGTAACGGCTCGCCAACAAAAGACAGACAATGGCTGGCCTGACCTTTCTCCAGCGCCTGCGCTAACAGCACAATAATGTGCCGCGCGCCTTTATCCATCGCAGTGCGCATATCTTCTGACAGATCGCACACTTCGGCAGACAGTTTTACTGTTAAACAGCCGCTAATAATGCCGTGCTGACTAAACTGATTCAGGGTTTCCTGATAGTAGGCCAGAATGCGGTCGCGATAGTTTCCCGCTCCCGTATCAAAGTGCGTAGCCAGTCGCCGATGATAGGCCGCATAGTGGCGTTCCAGCATCGCGACACCGAACGCTTCTTTAGAGCGAAAATAATGATAAAACGAACCTTTGGGTACTTCAGCGGTTTTCAGTAGTTCGCTTAAACCCATGCCGGTGAAGCCGCGCTGCATACACAGCAGTTCGCCAGTCGCCAGCAGATGTTCGCGTGTATCGTGTTCAGTGATTTTGTTCATGAAAACGAGTGTAATAGACCAGTCGGTCTAATGCAATAGCGCTTGCGAGAAATTCAGTTAACGTCTTCAATAGGTATATCAATCTTATTAAAGGAGGGGATGTGGCCGAACAGCTGGAGTTTTTCCCCGTCCAGAGCCCATGCCGTGGAATATGTCAGTCTGACGAACGCGGCTTTTGCCGTGGCTGTTTTCGCAGTCGGGATGAGCGTTTTAACTGGCAAAAGATGAGCGATACCCAAAAGCAGGAAGTGCTGCGGCTTTGTCGTCAGCGCCTGATGCGTAAATTACGTGCAAACAATGCCAACCCTTCGGAAGAACCGCAACAACCTTCACTCTTTTAAAAGCGTAATTGCGTATACTCGAGGCACATTCACTTAAAAGGAAGCTGCTATGGTTCAGCGTATTACTATTGCGCCGCAAGGCCCGGAATTTTCTCGCTTTGTGATGGGGTACTGGCGCCTGATGGACTGGAATATGTCCGCGCGCCAGCTAGTCAGCTTTATTGAAGAGCATCTGGATCTTGGCGTGACCACCGTCGATCACGCCGATATTTACGGTGGCTACCAGTGTGAAGCGGCGTTTGGTGAGGCAATGAAACTGGCTCCGCATTTGCGTGAAAAAATGCAGATTGTGACTAAATGCGGGATCGCGACGACGGCGCGCGCGGAAAATGCGCTGGGCCACTACATCACCGACAGTGCACATATTATTGCCAGTGCGGAAGAGTCGCTGAAGCTGCTGGCGACCGATCATATTGATCTGCTGCTGATCCACCGTCCCGATCCGCTTATGGATGCTGACGATGTCGCCGACGCTTTTAAAAAATTGCACCATAGTGGCAAAGTGCGTCACTTTGGCGTCTCCAACTTCACCCCGGCACAGTTCTCATTGCTGCAATCGCGTCTGCCGTTTACTCTGGCGACCAACCAGGTAGAAATTTCACCAGTACATCAGCCGCTCCTGTTGGATGGTACTTTAGATCAACTGCAACAGCTGCGCATTCGCCCGATGGCCTGGTCCTGTCTCGGCGGTGGTCGCCTGTTTAATGATGATGCTTTCCAGCCTTTACGTAATGAGCTTGCCGTGATTGCTGAAGAGTTGAATGCGCAATCTATTGAGCAGGTGGTATACGCCTGGATTTTACGTCTGCCGTCTCAGCCGCTGCCGATTATTGGCTCAGGAAAAATAGAGCGTGTACGTGCTGCCATTGAGTCTGAGTCGCTGAACATGTCTCGCCAGCAATGGTTCCGCATTCGTAAAGCGGCGCTGGGTTACGACGTACCCTAATCGCGTTTTTGGCGCATCTCCGTTCAAATTTGTGTCATTGGTTTACACTTAACAATCAGACACCTTTTGGACGGAGGTCTTATGAAGCGTTTGAGTTTGGCCATTATCACTCTCCTTGTCTGTGCAGGTGCGCAGGCTGCCAGTGAAGAAAAAGTGACGATGAATCTGGTCACATCGCAAGGCGTCGGCCAGGCGATTGGTACGGTCACTATTGCTGAAACCGCAAAGGGGCTGAAGTTTACGCCCGATCTGAAAGCGTTGCCGCCAGGTGAACATGGCTTCCATGTGCATATGAACGGCAGTTGCCAACCCGCGATTAAAGAAGGGAAAGCCTCAGCCGCAGAATCGGCTGGTGGCCATTACGATCCGCATCAAACCGGTAAACATGAAGGCCCGGAAGGCGCAGGTCATATGGGCGACCTGCCGCTATTGGTGGTGAATAACGACGGTAACGCCACAACGCCGGTCGTTGCGCCGCGTCTGAAAACGATCGATGAGGTTAAAGGCAAAGCGCTGATGATCCATGTGGGCGGCGATAATATGTCCGATCAACCGAAACCGCTTGGCGGTGGCGGAGCGCGCTACGCCTGTGGTGTTATCAAATAATCAACGACTGAGAGTACCCGGCGGCGGCGCCTGTTCGAGTTGTGAAAGCGAGCAGTGTAGTCGCCAGACCAGTGCCGACAGTTCCTGCGCAGCGGGTTGATGATGGTGGGCAAGCGTATCGCAGATGCGCTGTAGCTCATTCAGCGTGGCATTCAGTGGTCGTTGCTGGACGCCACGTTCGCTCATTACATCGCGTAGCAGCGAGATACACACGTCCCTGACGCGAGCCAGCGGATCGGAACGCGCCTCCCAGGTGCGCAGTTGCCACACCACATGCGAGCAGTTCAGTAAAACGACCCCCCAACGTAATAACCAGCGTCGCGCCAGCGCATCCTGACTGTTGCTGAGCTGGCTGACGTGATGATAGGTCAGCGATTCAAATTCGTTTTCACTCAGTGATGGATGTCGGCTGAGCTGATCGACAAAATCCCGGCGCAGGGCGCGAATATGGCGGCGACTTTTCCGTGCATCCGATCCGGGGCGCAGAATGGCGAAGGCCAGCCATGACAGCGCCACGCCGGTGATTTTCGCCATATTGTCATTCAGGAAATCAGCAAAATCATATACCGGCGGATTGGTCACCGCGATAAATGAACCCATAAATACAATCAGCTGCCCCCAAAGACCTGCCAGGGCAGGCATTTGTAGCTTCAACAGTTGCATGGTGGCGAGTAGTGGGAAGAGAAAGAGAATAAACTGCCAGAGGTCGGAAATTTGCACCATCAGGCCAAACTTAACCACAAAGCTAAATAGCGACAGTAGAACCAGCGTACGCATCAGCAAAGAAAGCGACTTGAACGGTGTGGCAACGGCGGAATACAGCACACTGCTGATCGCGGCGAGCGTGAGTGCGCCAGAGCCTGATTCCCATTGTGCACCAATGCTCCATGCGCCGATAAGCATCAAAGTGCAGAACGTACGCAACCCGCTCCAGATAGCTTCCGCATTATCGGTATGACGGGCAAGTCCCGGCGTGCGGGCGATATTAATACGCTCGGCGGTAACACCATTTTCCAGTAAATGCAGATAATGACTGCTGCGCAGGTAGAGCCGACAAAAATAACGCAGTCGTTGCCAGAAGGCGACGTGTCGATAGTCGCGGGCATCGACGGGCCGCAGTGGGGCAATTATACGTGCGACGGTGTAGCTATTCGCATTGGATTTTATTAGTTCGCTGAGCAACTGCTCAATGATTTCCCGTGTGTTGGACGGCGGATTAGGCCAGTTCAGCAGCATCCTGCGCAGACTGGAAATCACGCTGGTCATCCGTAACTGCTGGTGCAACAGCGAATTGAGCAAAGCATTCTGGCGACGAAAGCGGTAATGACTCCAGAAAGCCTGAATACGCAGCAGGTTCATGGTCAGAATCTGCCCGATAACACCTTCATGGGCTGTGCGAATGGCATCCGTGGTTTCTGGTTGCCAGAGTAGGCTGGCATGTTCCAGTAAACGTGAATGCATGTTTTTCAATGCAGCCAGTAACGTGGTGCCATCGGAGGTGCTGGGCAGGATCATCATCATCACGCCGCCACACAGGATACCGACGATGACTTCACACACGCGTGCCTGCGCGATATCCCATAACTGCGTAATTTCCACGGTATTGACCATGGGAAAAGCAATGATCGCCGCCGTATAACCCGCCAGTTGAAAGGCGTAGGCAACGTTATTGGTGAAGTGCGCGCATGCCCAGGTACAAAAACCGATCCACACTGACATGCTCAGCAAAAACAGCCACGGCTCATTGAGAGTATGACCGGCAATAATCAGTGCGGCGGTGGCTCCCAGTAGGCTACCCGCCACGCGACCCAGACTTTTGCTGATAACCCCGCCAACGGTGGGAAAACTAACCACCGCCGCAGAGGTCATCGCCCAGTAGGGCTCATCCAGATTCAGATAATAAGCAAAAGTTAACGCCAGGCACATCGCAATGGTGTTACGCAGCGCATAACGCCACTGTGCCGCCGTGGCTTTAAACCACGGCAAATTGCCTGGTGTCAGGCGGGGCAGTTTCATTTACGCTGGCCGATGGATACGCTGCAGGTTGTACCTGACACCAGCGTGACCTCCCGCGGCAGGGCGTCGAATTCGATGCGTACCGGGACACGCTGCGCCAGACGCACCCACGGCACGTTGGGTTTGATGTCGGGAATCAGGCCGGAATCACTTTCCACACTTTGATCGTAGATGGCACGGCCAATACTGGAAACGTGACCCTGTAACTTTACATTGCCGCTGTAGAGTGTAATCGTCGCAGGTGCGCCTTCTCGAATATGGCGCAATTTGGTTTCTTCAAAATATCCCATCACATAAAAAGAGTGACTGTCGACAAGGGCAAACAGGGGCTTACCGGTTGAGGCGTAATCACCGGTACGGGTAGACAGGTTTGTGACCCAACCCGCCACGGGGGCTTTGACCACCGTTTGCGTCAGTTGCCACTGGGCCTGGCGCAAACTGGCCTCAGCCGCTTCAACGCTTGCCTGCATGGCTTTCACGTTGAGATTTGCGGTATCCAGATCCTCGGCTGAGATGTAATTTTGCGATAAATGACGGCGGCGGTTGGCTTCGTTATTGGCTTTCGCCAGGTCAGACTGCGCTTTTGCCAGTTGCGCTTGCGCATTCAGTTCAGCAATGTGAAATGGCGTCTTGTCGATAATAAAAAGGACATCGCCTTTATTCACAAACTGGTTATCTTTTATATAGAGTTCGCTAATGCTGCCTGACACCTGCGGCGTGATGCTGACCTGCTCAGCACGTACTTTGCCATCACGTGTCCAGGGCGATTGCATATAGTAATTCCACATCCACCATCCGGCGAAAACTGCGATTGCAGCGACTATAATAGTTGAGAAGTATTTAATGGTTTTAAGCGACATAATCACCACGCTATCAGCATAACAAAGGCCAGACATACGCAAAGCGTAAAGAGTGACAGATCCATTAGCAGGGGATGCCAGATTTCGCCGGAGTAAATCCAGTCGCGCAGCAGGCGATGAACAACCAGCCAGAGAATAAATCCTGCTACAATCGCCTTGAAAACAGGAGGAAAGTAGACAGATGCGCCGATCATTAAATCTTGTAGGGGCAATCCTGTTGCATTAAACATAAACTTCACGGGCAAAATCCTTGACGGAAGAGAGCATTGCTATAGGTTTAGCAAAAAAGAGACAATGAGTCTCCGTAACGCATAATGTCTGAAAAAATGTCAGCCGGTAAGCAAATTTGGCAATACATTTGTTTTGGGAATACAAATGCTGCACACTATTCTAAAATCAGTACAATAACTTAGCAAGCTAATTATAAGGAGATGAAATTGGAATCGCCATTAGGTTCTGATCTGGCACGGTTGGTGCGCATTTGGCGTGCTCTGATTGACCATCGCCTGAAACCTCTGGAGTTGACGCAGACGCATTGGGTTACGCTGCACAACATTCATCAGTTGCCGCCGGATCAATCGCAGATTCAGTTGGCTAAAGCGATTGGCATCGAGCAGCCTTCGCTGGTACGTACGCTTGACCAGTTGGAAGAAAAGGGACTCATTTCACGACAGACTTGCGCCAGCGATCGTCGAGCTAAGAGAATTAAACTGACAGAGAAGGCTGAGCCGCTGATCGCTGATATGGAAGCGGTGATCAACAAAACACGTGGAGAAATTCTGGAAGGGATTTCAGCTGAGGAAATTGATCTGCTGATTAAGCTGGTTGCCAAACTCGAACACAATATTATTGAACTGCAGTCACAAGGTTGAAACGATAAGTTACGTGTGGCCAGAGCCTGACCACACGTGAATTCGATTAGCGTGGAGACACGGTAACCTGGCTGCCGTTGTTAGCCATAACAACGCGCTGGCCGGCTGAAAACTTGGTCGCACCCTGTTTCTGAACCACCATGATGGTATTACCATCATCCTTACGGATTTCCAGTTCCACACCCTGGGTTTTATTCATCGCACCTTGTACGCCTTGACCCGCTACGCCACCGGCAACTGCACCTGCCGCTGTGGCTAATGAACGACCCGTACCGCCGCCGACGGTGTTACCAAGGAACCCGCCGAGTACCGCACCACCAATAGCACCAATCACGTTTGCGTCATCGCCACCCTGGATTTGCACCGGACGAACATGAACAATCGTACCGTAGGTAACGTTCTGAACTTGTTTCGCTTCGGATGCGGTATATACGTCGCCTGAAAGGCTGTCATTGTTAACGCAACCCGCTAAAGATACGCCCATTAATGAAACAATCAGCACACGTTTAATCATTTACAAATCTCCTTTGTCACCACGAAACGCTAATAAAGCACCTTTCATGGCTAAATTATATGGCATTTGTGAGCCTAAGGTCACATGTTCTACTGGAACAATATGAAAATCTTAACCGAAATCGGATCAACCGAGTATAAACGAATCATTCATGTAATTGATGTAATTAAACGATCATTGTAATGATTAGCCACCAAAAATCATTAAGGAAGCATGGCATTAGTCGACACTTTATGGTTGAGTGTCAAGGCTAATTTGCTTAAAAGGATGACCTATGAAATCGGGCCGTTTTATCGGTGTAATGTCTGGAACCAGCCTTGATGGCGTCGATGTTGTGCTGGCGACAATAGATGAAACGATGGTTGCGCAGCAGGCGAGTCTGACCTGGCCCATCCCCATTCATGTTAAACAAGCGATTCTGGATATCTGCCAGGGGCAGCAGCTTACACTTTCTCAGTTTGGTCAGTTAGATGCACAGCTCGGTTATCTATTTGCTGAGGCGGTGAATGCGCTGTTGGCGCAAGAAAAATTGAAACCGCAGGATATCGTTGCGATTGGTTGCCACGGGCAAACCGTGTGGCATGAACCGAACGGTGCTGCGCCGCACACGCTGCAAATTGGTGATAATAACCAGATTGTCGCGCGTACTGGGATAACCGTAGTCGGCGATTTTCGTCGACGTGATATCGCCCTCGGCGGGCAGGGTGCACCGCTCGTTCCCGCGTTTCACCAGGCACTTCTGGCACATCCAACGGAACGGCGAATGGTGTTAAACATCGGCGGAATTGCCAATCTGTCTCTGCTTATTCCGCAACAACCCGTTCGCGGATACGACACCGGGCCGGGCAATATGCTGATGGATGCATGGATCTGGCGGCAATGTGGCCAGCCCTACGACAAAGATGCGCAGTGGGCCATTTCAGGAACGGTGATCCTGCCGTTGCTGCAGAATATGCTTAACGACCCTTATTTTTCCGCGCCTGCGCCGAAAAGCACCGGCCGTGAGTATTTTAATTACGGCTGGATAGAGCGTCATCTGGCGCAGTTTCCGGGAATTAGCCCACGAGATGTACAGGCGACGCTTGCCGAACTGACGGCAGTAACCATTTCAGAGCAGGTCTTGTTAAGCGGCGGCTGTGATCGACTCATGGTATGTGGTGGTGGCAGTCGTAATCCACTGCTGATGATGCGTCTGGCGGCATTATTACCGGGTACAGAGGTTACCTCTACTGATGAAGCCGGGATCAGCGGTGATGATATGGAAGCGTTAGCCTTTGCCTGGCTGGCGTGGCGAACGCTGGCCGGATTACCGGGAAATTTACCTTCTGTGACGGGGGCGTCAGAGCCGAGTGTTTTAGGGGCAATTTATCCTGCCAATCCGCGAACTCAGAGTTAACTGAAATTATTCAGCGCGGTATGCCGGTAAACTAAGGATATTAGGGAGGGTGCCATTACCCTCCAGGACCAGGAAAGTCTTCAGGATATGGCTATGAAAAAACTGTTGTTAGTGTGTCTGCCCGTACTGCTTAGCGGTTGTAGTGTGTACAACCAATTTGTCGAGCGTATGCAAACGGATACGCTTGAATACCGCTGCGACGAAAAACCGCTGACCGTGAAGCTGAACAATACCCGCCAGACGGCAAGCTTTGTTTATGATAATCAGCTATTGAACCTCAAACAGGGCGTGTCGGCATCAGGTGCACGTTATACCGATGGTATCTACGTATTTTGGTCTAAAGGCGACGAGGCAACGGTCTATAAACGAGACAGAATTGTGCTAAATAACTGTCAGTTACAGAACCCGAAGCGTTGAGATTTTCACCTGGGCGGCGCACAATAGCGTCACCCACTGACAATCCGTAGCCCAACATCATGTCTGATAACGACGAATTGCAGCAAATCGCGCATCTGCGCCGTGAATACACGAAAGGCGGTCTTCGCCGCCGCGATCTTCCCGCCGAACCCCTTGCGCTGTTTGAGCGCTGGCTGGGGCAAGCCTGTGATGCCAAACTGGCCGATCCCACCGCAATGGTCGTTGCGACCGTCGATGAAAATGGTCAGCCGTATCAGCGCATCGTGTTACTCAAACATTATGATGACAAAGGGCTGGTGTTCTATACCAACCTTGGTAGCCGTAAGGCGCATCAGATCGAGAAAAATCCACGCATCAGCCTTTTATTTCCCTGGCATACGCTGGAACGGCAGGTGATGGTGATCGGCAAGGCAGAGCGTCTTTCCACACTCGAAGTGGTGAAATACTTCCACAGTCGCCCACGCGACAGTCAGATTGGCGCCTGGGTCTCAAAACAATCCAGTCGAATCTCCGCGCGCGGTATTCTCGAAAGCAAATTCCTCGAACTGAAGCAGAAGTTTCAGCAAGGGGAAGTTCCTCTGCCCAGTTTCTGGGGCGGCTTTCGCGTGAGTATTGAACAAATGGAGTTCTGGCAGGGCGGTGAAAACCGTCTGCACGATCGTTTTTTATACCAACGCGAAGATAACGCGTGGAAAATTGATCGTCTGGCCCCCTAAAGATGCAAATTTCTTGTTTTAAGCGCTGGTGCTGATCAATCCGGCGCTTTATTCTATGTTTCTTTCGCATCAGGCGAAAAGTCGTGTACCGGCAAAGGTGCAGTCGTTTTATACATGGAGATTTTGATGGCAAGCAGTAACTTGATTAAACAATTGCAAGAGCGGGGGCTGGTGGCCCAGGTGACGGACGAGGAAGCGTTAGCAGAGCGACTGGCGCAAGGCCCGATCGCGCTCTATTGCGGCTTCGATCCTACCGCTGACAGCTTGCATTTGGGGCATCTGGTTCCATTGTTATGCCTGAAACGCTTCCAGCAGGCAGGCCATAAGCCTGTTGCACTGGTAGGTGGCGCAACCGGTCTGATTGGTGACCCGAGCTTTAAAGCCGCCGAGCGTAAACTGAATACCGAAGACACCGTGCAGGAGTGGGTGGATAAAATCCGCAAACAGGTTGCACCGTTCCTCGATTTCGACTGTGGCGACAACTCGGCGATTGCTGCGAACAACTACGACTGGTTTGGCGGTATGAACGTACTGACTTTCCTGCGTGATATCGGCAAACACTTCTCCGTTAACCAGATGATCAACAAAGAAGCGGTTAAGCAGCGTCTGAACCGTGACGATCAGGGGATCTCCTTTACCGAGTTTTCTTACAACCTGCTGCAGGGTTATGACTTTGCCTGCCTGAACAAACTGCACGGCGTGGCACTGCAGATTGGTGGTTCTGACCAGTGGGGTAACATTACTTCGGGTATCGATTTAACCCGTCGTTTGCACCAGAATCAGGTGTTTGGTCTGACCGTTCCGCTGATCACTAAAGCTGATGGCACCAAATTCGGTAAGACGGAAGGCGGCGCAGTGTGGCTGGATCCGAAGAAAACCAGTCCATACAAATTCTACCAGTTCTGGATCAACACCGCCGATGCGGACGTTTATCGCTTCCTGAAATTCTTCACTTTCATGGACATTGAAGAAATCAATGCGCTGGAAGAAGAAGATAAAAACAGCGGTAAAGCGCCGCGTGCCCAGTATGTTCTGGCCGAACAGGTTACGCGTCTGGTTCACGGTGAAGAAGGTCTGGTCGCGGCAAAACGCATTACCGAAAGCTTGTTCAACGGCAATCTCAGCGATTTGAGTGAAGCAGATTTCGAACAGCTGGCGCAGGATGGTGTGCCGATGATCGAGATGGACAAAGGTGCCGATTTGATGCAGGCGCTGGTGGACTCCGAGCTGCAACCTTCTCGCGGTCAGGCACGTAAGACCATTGCGTCAAACGCGGTAACCATCAACGGTGAGAAGCAGTCCGATCCGGAATATTTCTTCCAGGATAGTGATATCCTGTTCGGGCGCTATACCTTACTGCGCCGTGGCAAGAAGAACTATTGTCTGATTTGCTGGAAGTAAGATTGAGTTAGCAGGGGCGTGGGAAACTACGCCCCTTTATTTTTTCAGGGTTGTGGTAAGTAAAATGAAGAATATCCTCGCCATCCAGTCCCACGTTGTTTTTGGTCATGCGGGCAACAGTGCAGCAGAATTTCCGATGCGTCGTCTTGGCGCAAATGTCTGGCCGCTGAATACCGTTCAGTTTTCAAACCACACGCAGTATGGCAAATGGACCGGTTGCGTTATGCCGCCGAGCCACCTGACTGAAATTGTTCAGGGCATTGCTGATATTGATAAACTCCAGACCTGTGACGCAGTACTGAGCGGCTATCTTGGCTCAGCAGAACAGGGCGAGCATATTCTGGGTATTGTACGCAAGGTAAAAGCGGCAAACCCGCAGGCAAAATACTTTTGCGATCCGGTGATGGGACACCCTGAAAAGGGGTGTATTGTTGCACCCGGAGTGGCGGAATTTCATGTACGCCATGCGCTTCCGGCCAGTGACATTATTGCCCCAAATCTGGTTGAGCTCGAAATTCTGTGCGAGCATGCGGTGAACAACGTCGATGAGGCCGTTGCAGCAGCGCGTGAACTGATCGCTCAGGGACCTGAAATTGTACTGGTGAAGCATCTGGCACGCGCAGGTATCAGCACCGACCGTTTCGAAATGCTGCTGGTCACCGCTGAACAGGCGTGGCATATCAGTCGTCCGTTAGTCGATTTTGGCGCACGTCAACCGGTTGGTGTGGGTGATGTGACGAGTGGCTTGTTGCTGGTGAAACTGCTGCAGGGCGCATCTTTACAACAGGCGCTTGAGCATGTGACTGCGGCGGTGTACGAAGTGATGATCACTACCAAAGAGATGCACGAGTATGAGCTGCAGGTCGTGGCCGCGCAGGACCGTATCGCCAAGCCTGAACACTACTTTAGCGCAACGCAGCTGTAATCGATGCCCGATGGCGCTCACGCTTATCGGGCATATTTTTAGCTGTAGGCCGGGTATGTGCAAGTGCCACCCGGCAACAACAATTAATTTAACCCTTCTGCTTTCAGCGCAGCGGCAACCGCCGGGCGTTCAGCCATTCGCGCCATATAGGCGTCGATATTACTTAATCCTGCCATATTCAGCTTAACCGCATAGGCCCAACGCAGTACGGTAAACAGATAGGCATCGGCGATGCTGAAGCGCGGGCCGCAGATCCATTGGTTATCTTTCAGCGAGTCGTTCACATACTGCATTTTTTTCTCCAGCAGCGCACGAACGGTTGGCTTAAAGTCTTCCGGCGTATCGGGACGGAACAGTGGCGTAAAGCCTTTATGCAGTTCAGTCGCAATGTAGTTAAGCCATTCGATGGTTTTGTAACGGGAGAGGCTGCTGGTAGGGGCAAGGAGCTGGCGGTCTGGCACGCTGTCCGCCAGGTATTGCATGATGGCGACACCTTCGGTAAGTAGCGTACCGTCATCCAGCAACAGTGCGGGAACTTGCCCTTTTGGGTTTACCGCGAAAAAATCATCGCCATTTTCCAGACGTTTCTTCATCAGATCAACACCATCCAGCGTGAAATCTTTACCGCTCTCACGAAGTGTGATGTGGGAAGCGAGAGAACAAGCGCCCGGTTTGTAGAACAGTTTCATCGGTAACTCCTTTTGGCTGAGGTATATCGTATGGTAGTGCTACCTCAGGCAAAAAAAAAGCCGCTAACAACAGTTAGCGGCCTGAAAATGAGTTTCCCTGAGAATTACGCTGTCGCGGCCTTAGAGGCTTTCTCATTGACGTCATCGTCCTGAGTCATACGGTTCAGTTTCGGAGCCGTCAGCAGCATCAGAACAGCGATAACAGCCGTTGCGACACCAATCTGCAGGAACACACGACCGTAGACTTCAAGGGACATCAGCGGGTCAGTCACGTTCTCTGGTACAGCCATCATGTTAGCGACGTAGCCACCGATGATGTTTGCACCGGCAGTGGTCAGGAACCAGCTACCCATGATGAAGCCCATCAGGCGTTGTGGAACTAACTGTGCCACCATTGCCAGACCCAGACCGGAGATCATCAGCTCACCGATACTTTGCAGACCGTAGCAGATAATCAGCCAGTTAACGGAAACGATGCCCGCATCGGTAGCGAATTTCGCGCCCAGTGGCAGGATCAGGAACGCACCGGAACACAGCACCATACCAATCGCAAACTTGGTCGGCATTGGCAGGGTATCGCCCATCTTGTTATAGATAGCAGCGAGGATTGGGCTACCAATGATGATCCAGAACGGGTTCAGCGCCTGGTACTGTTCAGGTTCAAAAGCAATGCCAAGAATAGAGTGCTCAACGTTACGAATCGCAAAGAAGTTCAGCGAAGTCGGCATCTGGCTGTACAGCACGAAGAAGATAATCGCTTCCAGCATCAGGATGAAGGCGACGATCATTTTACGACGCGCAGCACCGTGCATGGTGAAGGCTTCTTTACCGAAGATGAACACGATACCCAGTGCAATGACGCCCAGAACCATACGTGCGATCTGCTGGTTGTGCAGCAACCAGGTTGCAATCGCGATCAGTACCACAACGCCAGCAATGGTCAGCAGCAGGTTACGGAAGTTGATCGGTTCAAAGTCAGGTTTAGAACCGTACTGTTTAACCCAGCGCTGACAGAATGCGAAGTTAACAACGGTAATCAGCATACCCACGACGCTCAGAGCGAACGCGGTGCTCCAGCCGTAACGCGCAGCTAACCATGGCGTTGCCAGCATAGAGAAGAATGACCCGATGTTGACGGACATGTAGTACATGGTAAATGCACCATCAAGACGCGGGTCATCTTTGGCATAGCAGGTAGAGAGCAGGGAGGATGGGTTTGCTTTAAACAGGCCGTTACCGACCGCGATGGCCGCCATGCCCATATAAACGATACCCGCATCGTGACCGGACCATGCTACCAACGCATAACCGATGGCCAGCACAACGGCGCCCAGCATAATGACACGTTTTGTTCCCAGAACTTTATCACCTAACCAGCCGCCAATGGCAACCAGACCGTACACCAGGGCGCTAAAGGACGAGAAAAGGGTGATGGAATCCGCTTCTGACATACCCAGCTGTTTAACCAGGTAGACGGCCATAATCCCTTGCAGGCCGTAATAACCAAAACGTTCCCACAGCTCAATAGAGAAAATGAGATAGAACGCTTTTGGTTGTTTGAAGGCGTTTAAACTTACGCTTTCTGTTGGTTTATTGTTTGCAGTAGACACTTTTACCTCTTTTTTTACATCCCATATCAACGGGGGTGTTCAGGTACGTGATGAGTCAAGTTCATCCGTCCGATTGTTATAGTGGGAGGGGAAACGGCAAGTAATGTTCACTATCTTGACCATTCAGACAAGTGGTTTGTAATAATCTGTTACATATATCATGACTGGTGAAATCGTCGGGGCTGTGAAATGTTATCTAGCGTTAAATTTCTTCATTTCTAAAATGGCAGATTTTTACACTGTTTAATCACCGCCATAACCGCAATGTGGCGATATGTTCTGCTATTTAAGGTTGAATCCAGTGATATAGGCCATTATCTGAAAAATAGGCAGTGTAATGTTTTGTTTAGAAACTGTGCAGTTAGGTCATCTAATTGTCACCTTAACTAAAAAATAAAAATTTATTAACATTATGTTAGCTGGATGATCTGGATCACGTATAGATAGAAATTTCTTTTGCTAAAAAAACGATTAACCTGCTCAGGTGTTAATTAACAAGAATATTGCATTAGATATGAGCAATTGAATGGCATCATTGTCGGGAAAATAAACGCAGGGGAGTGCATAACTAATCGTTATGTATGTAAGGGGCGAGGAGGATGCCCCGGCAGCATTAGATATCGACTTTCTCTTTGAATTCGCAGAGATCTTCAATAATACAGGAACCACAGCGCGGCTTTCTGGCGATGCAGGTGTAGCGGCCATGAAGAATTAACCAGTGATGGCAATCGACTTTAAATTCACTGGGTACGACTTTCAGCAGCTTCTCTTCAACCTGCTCGACGTTTTTACCCGGGGCGAATTGCGTGCGATTACAGACACGAAAAATGTGGGTATCTACAGCGATAGTGGGCCAACCAAAGGCGGTATTTAACACCACATTAGCCGTCTTTCGCCCAACTCCAGGGAGAGCTTCTAACGCCGCACGGTCTTCAGGCACTTCACCATTATGTTGTTCCAGCAGAATGCGGCAGGTTTTAATTACGTTTTCTGCTTTGCTGTTAAACAAACCGATTGTCTTGATGTAGGACTTAACACCTTCAACACCGAGCTCCAGCATCGCAGCCGGCGTATTGGCGACGGGGTATAGCTTAGCTGTCGCTTTATTGACGCTGACATCGGTCGCTTGTGCGGAGAGCAAGACCGAAATCAACAGTTCAAACGGCGATGTAAAATTAAGCTCGGTTGTCGGATGCGGGTTGTTATCCCGCAGGCGCGTCAGTATTTCCAGACGTTTTGCTTTGTTCATTACGCATTCCCTGTTTCACCCGCGGGGCTGTCCACGACAGCCGCCTCGGCACGACGTTTCTTCATTTTCTCATCAATCAGATACTTCACCGCCAGCATCAGACCCAGGCCAATAAACGCGCCCGGTGGCAGCATGGCCAGCAGAAACGGCGTATCAGTATGGAAGATCTCAACGCGCAAGACTTTGGCCCAGCTACCCAATAAACCGTCTGCACCATCAAACAGTGTACCGTTACCAATTATTTCACGCAGCGAGCCCAGAACAAACATGGCACCTGTTGCGCCCATGCCGATGGAGAAACCATCAAGTGCGGATAACGCAGGGCCCTTTTTGGCGGCGAAGGCTTCTGCACGGCCAACAACAATGCAGTTGGTTACAATCAGCGGGATGAAGATACCCAGAGACTGATACAGGCCGAAGGCGTAGGCATTGATCAACATCTGTACCGCACTCACCACGGAGGCGATAATCATGACATAAATCGGAATACGAATTTCTGGCGGTGTCCAGCGGCGAAGGGCTGAAATCGTCAGGTTGGTCAGCGTCAGGACGAGCGTAGTCGCAAGTCCAAGACCCAGCGCGTTAGTTGCGGTAGAAGTGACGGCCAACAGCGGACACATCCCGAGTAGTTGCACAAGCGCGGAGTTATTTTTCCATAACCCCTGGACAATCACGTCTTTAATTTCGCTCATGGTTATTCTCCACAGGCGCTAAGTTGAGGGAGTTGCGCAGGCAGCGTCTGCGCATACAGGCCGGCACGTTTAACCGCGTTAACCACCGCACGTGGTGTAATGGTTGCGCCAGTAAACTGGTCAAAGTCGCCGCCATCTTTTTTCACTGCCCAGTGAGAGGTGTTATCCGCAGAAATTGTTTTACCGCTAAAATGGGTGATCCAGTCGGACAGTCGCAGTTCGATTTTATCGCCCAGCCCAGGTGTTTCATGGTGTTCGGTAACCCGCGTACCCAACACGGTACCCGTGAAATCGACACCCACCAGCAGTTGAATCGCCCCGGAATAACCATCTGGCGCCGTAGCTTCAAGAATCGCAGCAACAGGACGATCGTCCTGGCGGGCAATATATACACGGTGCGTACCTTTGCCTAACGCTGGCGCATTGACCAGATAACAACTTTCAGACAAGTTATTATTGTAGCGATCGCCAGGCAGAACCTGATCGAACAGCGTTTTTTGCTGTATCGCGGCCTGTTCATCAATGGTTGACTTGGTTAATTGATTGATTGCTGCGGTTAACCCCGTTGAGCCCGCAGCAAACAGCGCCAGCGTAATACCGTGTTTACGAATCGTTTTCAGCATATCTAGTCCTTAGCGATGTCCGTACACGCGAGGGCGGGTGTAATAATCAATCAGGGGAACCGTGATATTTGCCAGCAACACGGCAAAAGCCACGCCATCAGGATAACCACCAAAACTGCGTATCAACCACACTAACAGGCCCGCAAGCGCGCCAAAAATCAGACGACCACGGTTGGTTGTTGATGCTGTAACGGGATCGGTAAGAATAAAGAACGCACCTAACATCGTCGCGCCGGAAAGCAAGTGCAACTGAGGTGATGCCAGTGAGTCTGGCGAAAAAATCCAACCTAAAGTGGCGCAAACGGCGAGCGACAGCAGGAAGCTAACCGGGATATGCCAGCGAATCGCTTTTTGCCATAACAGCACGATGCCACCAACCAGCCAGGCAAGGTTCACCCACTGCCAGCCAGCGCCTGCCAGCATGCCGCTGTAGATCGGGTATTGCATCACCTGCTCAACGGTACGTCCGGCATGCAGGGATGTCTTAAAGGTATCAAGAGGTGTTGCCTGACTGATACCATCGATACCCATACGCAGCGAATTCATATCCCCTCCGCTGGCGGTATGCCCGTTAAAGATAACGTTCAGGGCGTCAAAGAAACCAGGCACCGTGGCCGCAATTTCATGCGGCGGCAGCCAACTGGTCATCTGTACCGGAAATGAGATGAGCAGCACGACATAGCCAATCATGGCAGGGTTAAACGGGTTCTGCCCGAGCCCGCCATACAGCTGTTTCGCAATGATAACCGCAAATATCGTGCCTAATACCACCATCCACCATGGCGCGAGGGGCGGAATACTGACGGCCAAAAGCAACCCAGTGAGTAACGCAGAGTTGTCTTTTAAAATTGCCACAATGGGTTGTTTACGCAGTTTAAGCACACCCGCTTCGGCAGCAATAGCGCTGATGGCAGCGAGAACGATCTGGAACAACGTGCCCCAGCCGAAGAACCACAGCTGAGCGGCGATCCCCGGCAATGCAGCAAGTAACACCAGCATCATGATACGCGATGTCTGGCGCTGGTTATGGGTATAAGGGGAGCTTGCTATTCTGAATACCATTTATTCCTCGTTTACAACCTGCTGCTGTGCGGCTTTCTTTGCCTGAGCGCGTGCGATGGCAGCCGCGACGGCGGCTTTACGTGGATCAACCGGCTCGGCTGTTTCTGTTACCGCTTCTTGTTCAAGCTTGCGGGCTTTGGCGCGGGCGATTGCCGCTTCGACGGCAGCTTTACGCGGATCAACCGGTTCGGTTGTTTCTGTTACCGCCTGCTGCTCGAGCTTGCGAGCTTTGGCGCGGGCGATTGCCGCTTCCACGGCAGCTTTACGCGGATCAACCGGTTCGGCCGTTTCCGTTACCGCTTCTTGCTCGAGCTTGCGGGCCTTGGCGCGAGCGATTGCTGCTTCGACGGCGGCTTTACGCGGGTCAACCGGCTCGGCCGTTTCTGTTACCGTTTCTTGCTCAAGCTTGCGGGCTTTGGCGCGGGCAATTGCCGCTTCCACGGCAGCTTTACGCGGGTCTGTACCCGTGCTGCTGCCTTCACTTTGCGGCGGATTTTCCTTACGGGAAGCACGAGCTTGCGCCTTACGCGCCTCGCGTGCGGCAATCACGGCGCTATTGTCAGGTTTTTCACCTGCCTGAATGACCACCGGTTGCAGTGCCTGAGCCTGCTTTTCTTTTACGCGAGCCAGCGCGGCGGCAATGGCATCATGATCTTTGGCCGCCGGCTGAGCAGCGGCGCTCTTATGGCGTTCAAGACGTGCTGCTTTTTCACGTTCAAGGCGCGCCTGTCGGGCTTCAAACCGAGCTTTTGCTTCTGCGGCGCGCTTTTCTTCCTGACTAATGGCGTAAATCTCGGCTTTTTCCTGACGGAAATACTGTACCAGTGGAATATTGCTTGGGCATACCCAGGCGCAGGCACCGCATTCAATACAGTCGGCGATATTGTGGGCCGTCGCTTTGTCGTGCTGTTGCCCTTTACTGAACCAGTAAAGCTGTTGTGGCAGGAGATCGGCCGGACAGGCATCGGCGCATGCGCTACAGCGAATGCAGCCTTTCTCTTCTGGCGTTTCACCCATTTCACTGGCAGAGGGGGCCAGAAGACAGTTGGTTATCTTCACCACCGGGACATCCAGCCACGGCAGCGTAAAGCCCATCAGCGGCCCGCCCATAATCACCATCTGGTCGGCGGAAGGGCAGAAGCCCGCGTCGTTGAGCAGATGACGAACCGGCGTACCTAAACGCGCCCAGACGTTGCCCGGACGACTGACTGCTTCACCAGTTAGGGTCACGACACGTTCGGTGATCGGCTCTCCGTCGATTACTGCACGTTTAATTGCATAGGCGGTTCCGACGTTTTGCATCAATACGCCGATATCAGAGGAGCGTCCGCCGTGGGGAACCTGCTTGCCGGTCAGGATTTGTGTTAACTGCTTGGCCCCGCCGGACGGGTACTTGGTGGGGATCACGCGTAGGCTAATGTCGTGTGAATCAGCCAGCACCGCGCGCAGCATAGATATTGCCTGCGGTTTGTTATCTTCGATACCCAGGAGGATCTCGCGTGGCTGAAGAATGTGCGCCAGGATGCGGATACCTTCGACGACCTGAGCGGCACAGTCCTGCATCAGGCGGTCATCTGCCGTAATGTACGGCTCGCATTCGGCGGCGTTAATGATCAGCGTTTCAATTTTATCTCCGCCGCCCTGCAGTTTAACGCCGGTGGGAAAACCTGCGCCACCCAGCCCGGCAACGCCGTACTGATGAATACGCGCAATCAGCTCTTCCCGGCTGTGGGTGCGATAATCGGTCCAGCCGTCTCGCTCAATCCAGCGATCTTCGCCATCGGCGTCTATGATGACGCTCAACTCAGCCAGTGCCGAAGGATGCGCGGTGGAGTGCGGGGCAATGGCAACAACGGTGCCTGATGTTGGCGCATGGACTGGAAGCATTCTGCCACGTCCGCGGGTTAAGGGCTGACCACGCAGCACGGTGTCACCCACGTTTACGCACAGTTCACCCTCCGCACCAATATGTTGTTTCAGCGGAATAACGAAACGCGGTGCCAGCGGAACCTGTCGCAACGGTGTTCCGTTTGATTGGGTTTTCATTTCTGGTGGATGAATGCCGCCATCAAAGTCCCAGATTTTATTTTTTCTGAATGCAGAGAATAACTTAAACATGTTGTTCCACGGGAATGATGCGCACAGGGATGGTGTTTAAATCCCATTTCCAGCTATCGGGTGTCTCGGCTACCGGGCGTAATTCAATACATTGCGTCGGGCACGGGTCAACGCACAGGTTGCACCCGGTGCAGAGATCGCTCACTACCGTGTGCATGGCGCGGGTCGCGCCCACGATGGCATCGACCGGGCAGGCCTGAATACACTTAGTGCACCCAATACAGTTATTTTCATCAATGACCGCCAGCATTCGCACCGGCGTAACGTCTTGTTCATCGCCATCAATAGGCTGCGGATCGACATTCAGCAGGGCGGCAATTTTTAACATCACCGCTTCGCCGCCGGGGGCGCAACGGTTAATTTTTTCACCCTGAGACCCGATCGCTTCAGCATAAGGATGACAGCCCGGATAGCCGCACTGGCCACACTGGCTTTGCGGGAGAATTTCATCAATTTTCTCCACGACCGGATCATCTTCAACGGCAAAACGTCGTGAGGCGTACCCCAAAATAGCGCCGAACGCCAGACCCAGTAGACTCACTGCGGCAACGGCAATCCAGATAGCATTCATTACAACTTCACCAAACCACTAAAGCCCATAAAGGCCAATGACATTAAACCAGCGGTAATCAGCGCAATCGCATTGCCGCGAAACGGCGCTGGGACGTCCGCCACGGCGAGGCGTTCGCGGATCGCGGCGAACAGTACCATCACCAGCGAGAAGCCGACGGCGGCGGAAAAACCGTATAGCGCCGACTGTAAAAAGTTATGGCCGAGGTTGATGTTCAGTAGCGCCACACCTAACACTGCGCAGTTAGTGGTGATCAGCGGCAGGAAGATCCCCAGCAGGCGGTACAGCGCAGGGCTGGTTTTGCGCACAACCATTTCGGTAAACTGCACGACGACGGCGATAACCAGAATAAAAGCCAGCGTGCGCAGATAGATGAGATTGAGCGGAATTAGGATCCAGGTATCAATCAGCCAAGCGCAGATGGATGCCAGTGTCATGACAAACGTCGTGGCAAGGCCCATACCCATTGCGGTTTCCAGTTTTTTGGAAACGCCCATAAACGGGCAAAGGCCCAGAAACTTCACCAGTACAAAGTTATTGACCAGTACAGTTCCGACAAACAGCAGCAGGTAATCAGTCATTTTTCGGCCTGAAATAAAAAGCCGCCTATTATCTGACAATCTTCAACAGGCGACAACAGGTTAACTGTAGGGTTATTACGGGTTCACAAACGTCGATTTAACGCGCTGCGATCGTTTGAAGTAGGGCACCAACAGTGCTGCAGCCAGTAATGGGAACAGCAGTTGGCGCACGGCAAAAGCGTCTGGGACGGGTGAAAACGCAAACGCTTTAATCGCCAGCAACACGGAGATCAGCAGCCACAGAATATAATGCTTAGGTACACAGGCTCTGCGTTTGAAAAACGCAATCGTCAGCCACAGTGTGTAATACCACATGGCGATCGCGGTAACAAAGGAGACACCCCATAACAGCAAATTGGCCGTACTTTGCTCACCCAGCGTTTTGAAGGTTTGCGGTGTAGCCAGCGCAGTGACATAAAGTAATAACGCCAGCGAAGCGCTCAACAACGCGACTAACAGCCAGGCCAGTGGCCCAAGTAGCCAGCCTCCGATACGTTGTGCCGGTGTTGTAGTCATCTCTTCTCCAGGTTTACGCGCGCAATCAATCATGCCATTCATTTTGGGGCAATTATTATAAAGCTTTTAACGTTGAGCGCTACTTTCTTCTTTATTGCACGTAATGCCAGACTGATTTAGGTACCTGACCAACATCAAACAGACGACCTCCGGAGATAAGCTCCGCACGGCGATGGTCTGCGGCACGGTACATATTGATAATGTCGTTATCATCGGTGAGCGTGTAGTTAAGATGGTCAAACAGTTTTTCCAGACTTTCGAGCGAACTGATTTTGCGGAATTTTAATAAGTAATCCTGAACGGTCATAAATGCAGATCCATATTAATAAAATAATACCAACGGAGTAGAAAATATAAAAATAAACAACGAGCACAGGTAAAAACGCATTTACGTGCAAATGTAAGAAGAGTGTTCATACCTGTGAAAAATCAGGCGCTATGCGCGTCTTGAGCAAGGGTAACGCGCTTAGCGATCGCTGGCAATATGCAGCGGAGCGGGACGCGGCATAATTCGCTTTTTTTGACAGAAAGCGATCTTTTGCCGGCAGACCCTGCAACTACCAATGTTAATTGCCGGGCAATAAAAGGCTGCGGATGCTTATTTCTTCTGCACTGCCGCAACGGGCTCTGGTGGCTGGTAATTGTCAATATGATTGGCAACACCCAGCAGGATCACGGAGACGGCGAGAACAATCCAACCTGTTAATTCAATAAGACGATTCATTACTGATGACATTTGTTTTGATTTATCCATAAACACAGGCTGCAAATGTTACTAATCTCTCATTAATACAGCAAGATGATTGGGAACGATTTCTACCTCTTTTTCGCTGCAAGTTAAGCATAAGTGGCATATGTTTGACTTAAGTTAAAAAACAACCTTTGTAGCGCAAAGGTTATTAAACTATTGAGACGTTGCAAGGTATGGTGTGAAATAGGTCAGTCCTGAATTGAGAGGCAATAACATGAGTGACAACATCCGCGTTGGGCTAATTGGCTATGGTTATGCCAGCAAAACCTTCCATGCTCCACTGATTGTGGGCACACCGGGTCTGGAACTGGCTGCAGTGTCCAGTAGTGATGAAGCAAAAGTGAAGGCAGACTGGCCTACGGTGGCGGTTGTTGCTGAGCCTAAGCATCTTTTTAACGATCCAAATATCGACCTGATTGTGATCCCCACGCCAAACGACACGCACTTCCCGTTAGCGAAAGCAGCGTTGGAAGCGGGCAAACATGTGGTTGTTGATAAGCCCTTTACCGTGACACTGTCACAGGCGCGTGAGTTGGATGCGCTGGCGCGCAGCCTCGGGCGCGTGCTGTCTGTGTTCCATAACCGTCGCTGGGACAGTGATTTTCTGACGCTGAAAGCTCTGCTGGCGGATGGTGTTTTAGGTGAGGTAGCGTATTTCGAATCCCATTTCGATCGTTTCCGCCCACAGATTCGTGACCGTTGGCGTGAACAGGGCGGTCCGGGAAGCGGTATCTGGTACGATTTAGCACCGCATCTTTTGGATCAGGCGATTAATCTGTTTGGTTTGCCCGTCAGCCTGACGGTAGACCTGGCCCAGCTGCGTCCGGGCGCGCAGGCGACGGATTACTTCCATGCCATCCTGACGTATCCGCAGCGTCGTGTGATCCTGCATGGCACCATGCTCGCTGCCGCAGAATCGGCCCGTTATATTGTGCATGGATCGCGTGGCAGCTATGTGAAGTATGGTCTTGACCCGCAGGAAGAGCGCCTGAAAAATGGCGAGCGACTTCCACAGGAAGACTGGGGTTATGATATGCGCGATGGCGTATTGACGCGAGTCGAAGGCGAAGAGCAGGTTGAAGAAACCTGGCTGACCGTACCGGGCAACTATCCGGCGTACTATGCTGGCATTCGGGATGCGCTAAACGGCAACGGTGAAAACCCGGTACCGGCGAGACAGGCTATCCAAATTATGGAGCTGATTGAGCTGGGTATAGAATCTGCGAAACATCGTTCGACGCTGTGCCTTGCCTGATTAGGTAAATGGCGCAAGGCGATACCTTCCTGGCATTGTATCCGGCCTACAATGAAAACCAACGTAGGCCGGATAAGCGTTAGCGCTATGCGGCACTTTACCTGTTACGCTGCGGCGACTTTCTCGCGCAAGGCTCGTTTTTCCTCGTTACTCAGGAATGCCATTTCCAGACCGTTGATTTGCGCCTGGCGGATCTGTTCGGGCGTTAGGCCTGCAGCTGGTGCGGCAATGGTGTACTCGTGAATAATATCCACACCCTGAACAGCCGGGTCGTCCGTATTCAAACTGGCGATAACGCCATGCTCAAGGAACGTTTTCAGCGGATGGTTCGCTAGTGAGGCAACGGTGCTGGTCTGAATGTTTGATGTCAGGCAGGATTCGATGCCGATACGGTGTTCGGCGAGGTAATCCATCAACGCACGATCTTCAACGGCTTTAACGCCGTGACCAATACGCTCAGCGCCTAGCTCTTTAATGGCCTGCCAGATGCTTTCTGGTCCCGCGGCTTCGCCCGCATGTACGGTGATATGCCAGCCGGCATCGCGTGCCTGGTTGAAGTGAGACAGGAACAGGCTGCCCGGGAACCCCTGTTCGTCACCGGCCAGATCCAGTGCCGTAATATGGTCTCGGTGGGCTAACAGCGCATCCAGTTCCTGCAGACAGGCGGCTTCGCCGAAAGTACGGCTCATAATGCCAATTAAGCGAGCTTCGACGCCAAAGGTCTTGCAGCCCTCGCGTACGCCTGCGATGACGGCTTCAACCACACCTGCAACCGGGAGCTGATGCGCCATCGCCATGTAGCCTGGGGAAAAACGCAGTTCAACATAGTGCAGGCCGTTACGTGCTGCATCCTCAATATTTTCAAATGCCACGCGACGACACGCATCCAGCGAGGCCAGTACCTTCACGCCCCAGTCGAGCTTGGATAAAAAACTCACTAAATCTGGCTCAGTTGATGTGACTTGCACATGAGGGATCAGCGTTTCCAACGTTTGTGCCGGAAGCGTTAAGTTGAACTGACGGCCCAGATCCAGGATCGTTTGTGCACGGATGTTACCATCAAGGTGGCGATGGACGTCGGTCAGGGGGAGGGAAGTATCAATCATGGTCGCACTCGTGTATTTAGGTAAAGTGCAGGCCATTATACAACAGAAAAATGTTCCTCTAAAAACTTTAAAAAAAGCAGTGCAGAGTTCGGGGTTATGGGGAAGCAAGCATCGCCAAATTGTTGACCATGCTGTTAGCGTACCAACAGAGTGGTGTTCCGACTCCCTGATCCTTGAGAACGTATCACGATGCTTTTGCCTTGCGGTGGTAAGACGGGCGTAAAGTAAGCAATAACGCATTTCCTGCAGCATGTGTGTAATAAAATGATTTTAATTTAAGATTATTTACCTCGTTTTTATTTAATTACTGTCTGTCAGTGTTATTTCATTCGGATATTTATTGAATAACATTGCTAATAGCGAAAAATGGACACTTTCCAGTTTATGAATGTGCTGCGAGGTATGTTATAAAAACACAATAACGACTGAGGGTATTAATAAAGTGAAAAGTGTAAAGCTAATTGTCAGTACAATGTTCTGTGGAAGTTTGCTGCTGGCAACTGTGCCTGCGCATGCGGCGTATAAAGCGGATGAAACGCATGTAATCCAGTTTAAGAAAGGTACCAGTGGCGCAGATATCAAGGGGACAATTACGGGTGATAAAACAAAAGATTATACGTTTGTCGCCAAAAAAGGGCAGACCATGCAAGCAGTTCTGAAAAGCGCCTGGCCTCATCCTTTCATGAGTATTATTGCACCGGGCGAACAATTCATTTTTGATGGCATGATGAGTGGTGACACTTATAAAAATACGCTGCCTGCCAGCGGTAAGTATACCATCAGAATATATCAAAAAGGCGCGGCGAAGGATGAGGGGAAAACCAACGCATTCCAGCTGCACATGAAAATTACCAACTGATCATGAGGAAAAGATCGCCCTGGTGGTGATCTTTTCCTTTGCTATTAAACTTCTTCGCCAGAATAAGCCACAACGCAATTACGGCCTCGGTTTTTTGCCATATACAGGGCGCGGTCTGCGCAATCAGCAAGTTGTTCAGGGGCTGAACGGTTATCAAGCGAGGTTACGATACCCAGGCTGATGGTGATGATGCGTGGAAAATCACCTTTAGTCGTGGCCTGAGTTTGTTGTTCTACGTGTTTTCTGATTCGCTCTGCGATGTTAAATGCTGCATCAGCGTTAGTTTCAGGTAGCAAAATAGCAAACTCTTCTCCGCCAATACGCGCCACGATGTCGTTACGTCGACTCAGTCGCTGCATAATTTCTGACAGTTTAATTATCACTCTGTCACCCTGCAAATGTCCCCAGGTGTCATTGACCGACTTAAAGAAATCAATGTCGCAAAAGACAATGCTCAGGGGTTTATGGGTCGCTGTCATTTTAATCTCATTGCTGAGTGCGTTATAAAAATAGCCACGGTTGAAAAGTCGGGTCATCGGGTCGCGGACTGAATTTTCATAGGATAATTCATAGGCCTGACGTGAGGCTTTGTAACGCTTGAAAATATCAGACATGAGCACGATCATCACGGCCATTGCGCTAAGGCACTCCAGGCCTCTGGCGAGATACCATCCAGCGGAGTCTATATGCGTGTACTTCAGCATAATGATGACACTTAACAGATTGCTCAGGGCAACCAGTGACATACTTACCCAAAACTGTGTTTTTAGCCGGGTTAATTTTGCCCCTAATAAAACGATACAGGTCCACAAGATAATGAGGACATAAATAAAGCTACCGCGCCAGGGTCTAAGCCATTCAAACGTTTCTGTGTCAACCAACTGAAACGATATTGGCGTAATACGGATGGAGTAGAGGATAGCCATTACCAGATGCAACATGCACCATAAATAAGTGGCGTAAATAACTGTTTTACCATGCTTTTCTTTTTTATTTGTAAACGTATATAAATAGTATGTTGCAAAGAACAACCCCGTAATTAACATGTTCCTCATAAAGTATAAAACAGCAATGTCATTGTAGATGACACCAGGAAGACCGTTTTTATAAAAATAAATATAGAGCGCAAGAAATAAGAAAACCCCTGAGAAATAAAACGCGCAGGCCAAGGGTAAAAGATATTTTTTGCGCCGATAACTCATGTAATTCATCGTCATAAAGCACCCAGTCTGAATGTGCAATACACCAGCAAAGGTTGCAATAACCGGGTAAAAAGATAGGCTATAACGCTGATTACTAAAAGGGATATACCAAAGAAAAATGGATGTTGTTAGGGACAGGAGTAAAAAAAAAGTTAAATTCTTTTTGTGAATGTTTATTTGTGTTGTATTCATGATTTTTATGTATATAAAACAGCGCTATATTTCGGCTATCTTCTCAGCTTTGTATTTTGTCTTTTTGATTTTTATTGCTGTTGATTTTGACTGGCAGGAAAAGTCAGGGAGGAATTGGTATTAAAAAAAACGATAAAAAACAGATTTGTTTTTTTATATAAGGAGTTGCGCAATGAGTTCTTCATTGCGCAAGACTATTTAACGTATTGTGCGGATGGCGTTAATCAACCCCTGAACGCCTTTTTCAAGCTTGGAACGTGGACATCCGGCATTGAGGCGCACAAAACCGCGTCCTTCTTCTCCGTATGTGTATCCGGGCATGATGGCGACTTTCTGCTGATGGATGAGTGCTTCCTGCAGTGCGTGGTCATCAAGGTTGAGTGGACGCAAGTCAATCCATGCCAGATAGGTGGATTGCGGAACCTGCCAGTTCAGTTCGGGGAATGCGTTATTCAGCTCGTGCGCGATGTAATCCAGGTTACTGGCAAGATAATCCCGCAGCGCATCAAGCCAGCTAGCGCCCTGTTGGTAGGCTGCGATATGTGCGCTAAGCGCGAGCACTGCAGGTGAGGAAAGACCATCCCGACCCTTTAACGCACTGAGGTAATCGTTGCGACTCTGCTCATCCTCAATAATCCCGTAAGCCCCGGTTAATGCCGGAATATTGAAGCTCTTTGAACCGGAAGTGAACAGCGCCCAACTGTCGCGCGCGACGTTACTCCACGGGATGTGTGGCTGGTCTGCCCATACCATATCCATATGGATCTCATCAGAGATGACTTTTACACCGTGGCGCTGACACAGCTCCGCCATGGTTTCCAGTTCATCGCGCGTCCACACCTTACCGGTTGGGTTGTGCGGGCTGCAAAGCAGGAGAATTTTGCTTTCAGGCCGGGACAGGGCTTTCTCTAGTGCAACCATGTCGCAAAACCAGCCGTCAGCGCGTTTTTCAAGTCCGACAGCGCATACCTGGCGCTGATTACCTTCAATCGCTTTGTAAAACGCGTCGTAAGCCGGCGTATGAATAACCACCGCATCACCCGCAGAAGACCACTGGCGGATTAGCTCCGATACCATATAGATGACCGAGGGGCCATAAACCAGCGACTGAGGATCGATTTGGGTATTATGACGCGATAGAAACCAGTGGCTAATCGCCGCCAGAAATTCATCATTTTTCCAGCGACTGTAACCCAACACGCCATGTGACAGGCGCTGAGTCAGCGCCTCCAGAATGCAGGGGGCGGTGGCAAAATCCATATCGGAGATGGTGAACGGCAGAAGGTCGGCTGAACCAAAACGGTCGGCAACGTAATCCCACTGAGTACACCAGGTACCATGCCTGTCCACAACCTTTGAAAAATCAAACATATTGTTGTCCTTAAGCCTGTACGGTGTTCATCAGAACTGCGATCTCGTCTTTCACTGACTGGACCTGCGGACCAATAACAACCTGAAGATTATGCTGATTGAGTTGCACTACGCCAATGGCGCGATTGTCCTTCAGTGCCTGTACGTTCACAAGCGACATATCCTTCACTGACAAGCGCAGACGGGTAATGCAGTTATCAAGGCTGACAATGTTTTCCGCACCGCCCAGCGCCGCCAGAATGGCAGGGACGTTGTAACCGGATTTACCCGGTGCTCCCGCCATGACTTTATCGATATTGCTGGCAATTTCGACGTCCCGCCCCGGGGTCTTCAGATTGAAGCGTGTGATGGCGAAACGGAAGATCACGTAGTACACCGCGAACCAGATCGCAGCCACGACAGGGACCAAATACCACTTGGTAGAGAGTCCGTGCAGGATGCCGAATACAACAAAGTCAATCAGGTTACCGTCCGTGTTCACTGAAGTGTAATAGGTATAATTGATATTTGCCGATGTACACTGTGAACAATCAGGTTACTGCAATGTTGAAAATTACAGCTCCCACTCAACTGTGTATGCCGGAAGGAAGCCAAAGACAAGATTGTAAATCCCTTTGAATTTCTCCGTTGTTACCAACACCCCACACAATCATCATCCCTCTTTTATCAAGGCATGATTTCCGTTGCCCCCTTTCACTCCTTCTGATATGATAACTAGTTATTATAAATATTTCCGTAAACTTTGTTCCGTAGTATTTCTCTCCTCGAAAACATCCCCAACGTCAGATGCAAGGCGGCTTTGCGCTATCGCAAATGCCATCGTTTTACCGTGGTTTTAGGTAGTAACTATGTAGGAGGTGTGATCTCTTTCTGAGTACAAAAAGGTTAATTTAACAATGATGCAACAATCACAAACCCTATTCGAATCGTCGGTTTTATCGGCAACAAGTTTTCGTACCGTCTACCATGAACACGGACGTTACAAAACAATTAATGGCAACTCCTTTGTTCATGATGGTCATGCATACCGGATTAACACAAGAATCGGCTCTGGTGTTCGTCATGACATACTTATTTCAACAATCAACGAACTGAACGCAATCCTGAAGCTCTACAGTCGAGTGTTCCTGACCCGTTTTGATCTCCACCTCCCTGAGTTCACTTCTGTTGAAGCAGGTAACAAATACATACGCAACCTGTTCAAACGATTACGTGACCGCCTGGAGTCTGGAAACAACGGTTTATCAGAACCTATCATCGATTTTGCTTACGGTTGGGTTTGCGAACAGGAAAAGGCTTCACAACCCCATTACCATTGCTGGATTGCACTTCCACATCGTTCGGTAAGATGGTTTGGAACGCCAGAAAGAGGGATCGCTGGTATTATTACGGAAATCTGGATGAAACTGACAGGTGGTAAAGCAACGCTGGTAAACTTGTCTAAAGCCACTAAAGACTATCCCGATCACTACGTCATTCATCGTGAACATCCTTCATCACTCGAAGGTCCGGTATTCTGGCTTTCTTACCTGGCAAAAGAACGTGGTAAAGCGCAAACAGGGAAGGGAACACGCATGTACTCAACATCAAAATTGAGTTGTAAAGCACTAAATTCGTAAATATCGCACAGGAAGCCCGTAGCGCGTTTTTCTTTCCAAGGTATGCAATCGCATTACCCATATCATGAAAATCGCTTACAGCCTCGCTCAGAGCGTTTTAAGGCATAATTTGTAGCTGGTTAACTTTATGCTTCGGTCAGATGCATGATAGTTCAACTATAGTTGCTTTGCTTATAGAATAATACATTCCTTCAAAATTCCGAGCGAAGCGAGGGACACGAACGTAGTGAGTGTCTGTGTACTATGTACTGTTTATAATATTTATATTTTATATATAGAAAAAACAGTACATTTCCGTATGTTTTTTAATCAACGCTAACTATCCGTCTTCGCTTCGCTTGACGGAACTCGCTTCGCTCGCGGTCTTGTTTTTGGGTTGTTGGAACGTGCCCGTCATTCTTGATGCATGTTCCAGTTCCCTTTGATCGTAGGAAGACTTAATCCCACTTTTTGCTTGGCTGAGACCTCTTCATATTGGCTTCCAGAAGTCGCTTACGAATATCTGTTGCAACCGCCTAACTTTTACCTACCTTCCTTGCTCGGTCAAGACCTTCTTTAGTTCTCTATGCAATGTGTAGTCTATTGATATAATTAGTATTTTATTCGAGATTATGTAATTGTGTGAAAAAGGATGAAAAATACACTTTTTGTATTAGCATTAGCCTCCGTATGCCTTCTAAAGCTTTCTAAAATGCAGGCTTCAAAAGTGCTTGATTTTACGAAAGTAATGAAAAGGTGTGATTACTAGCGTTAGTACCAGCACATTGTGTAACCTCTGGACAGTTAAGGATAATTAGATGCAAACAGCAGAGATGTTTCGTATTTTCCTGGACAATTTGAAAATACCTAATGAACGAATGACGGCAATTGCAACACATTATAAAAATGCCACAAGAAGGCTTAACATAAGGTTTCGGGAAACTGAAAACGGTTTCAATAATCGACTGAAGGTTGGTTCAGCAGGTCGTCGTACGGCGGTCAGCAAAACGTCAGATTTAGATATGCTGTACATTATGCCTTCAGGGTTGTGGGAGGCTTATCAAGTAGGTTTGAATCCTCAACGACGTTTACTTCGTGATGTAAAAGATGCTTTAAAACAAACCTTTTCGCAG
This sequence comes from Citrobacter sp. Cpo045, assembly GCF_030332875.1. NCBI lineage: Bacteria > Pseudomonadati > Pseudomonadota > Gammaproteobacteria > Enterobacterales > Enterobacteriaceae > Citrobacter > Citrobacter sp. Cpo045. Next base: position 388,296 of record NZ_JAOWGZ010000096.1, on the reverse strand, counting down.
CAAGAAGTCAAGGTTGATCGATTAGTAGTGCAGATTGTTTTTGACTCTTTCCATATAGAGGTGCAACCAGTCTTTGCTGACGGAGATCATTTTAAATACCCTGATACGAAAGCTGACAATGGTAATGGTGGGTGGCGAGTAACTAAACCTCGTATGGAAATTACCGAAATGAGGAATTTCCGAAATAACAAAAGTCGTAATCTCCATAATCTTTGTCGCATGTTGCGAGCTTGGAAAAACAGAAATACAGTAGACATGGGAGGACTTCTTATTGACACGTTAGCATGGAGGTTCCTTAAACAAACCGATGATTATGATGAAACTGGAATGGTTAGTTATGGTTTCATGTGCCGTGACTTTTTTGATTTTTTGCAAAAAGAAGACGTTCATGAACACTATGCTGCAATAGGCAGTGGACAAAGGGTTAAGGTCTACAAAAATTTCCAGCGACAATCAAAACGTGCCTTCAAACTATGCACGCAAGCGATTGACGCGTACGAGAATGGCTATACAAAGAAATGTCATGAACTTTGGCGGGAAGTTTTCGGACTTACTTTTCCTAAAGCAGCAACGGAAATGCAAGACTCTCTGGGGCTGGGGTCAGATAATTTCGTTAATGAATCATATTTTGCCCGCACATGGCGTAATACGGAAGAATTTACGGATGAAAAATTTGATGATGTCGATATTAGATATCCACTTGAAGTCAACTGTATTGTCAAAGAAAGTGGGTATAGGGAACGCTCGATTAGAGCTTACCTTTCGGATATAGCTCGACCTTGGTTACCTCCTAATAAGACTTTATCATTCTCGATCAATCAAGCAAGTTTAGATCTGATTCCTGAACCTTATGACATATACTGGAAAGTATTGAATAGAGGTAAAGAGGCTGAAGAACGTGATGAAATTCGAGGTCAAATAATTTTAGGTCAAACTACCCATACTGAACATACAAAGTTCAGAGGTAGTCATAAGGTGTGGTGTTATATCGTTAAGAATCATATAGTAATTGCCCAGGCTACTATCGACATTCCAATTGAGTGAAAAACATGCTAAAAAATGACTTGCTGAATCATATTGCTTCTGCTGGATACAACGTTGGGTTCGGAGCAAAGAAAACCTTTGCAACATTTGACATTGTAAGTAAGCTTCCTGGCTGGATTGGCATAATATCACTCGCAGTATCTGTTCTTGGTCTTTATATGGATGAAATGAGTTCTAAGAATATTTCTGCAATTTTTATTATTCTGAGCATTGGTAGCCTATACATTAATTTCTATGATGGTGATAAAAGTAAATATGAAGAGGCGGGGAAAAGGCAAACTGACATCTTCAGAAAGATTGAACGACTGTATTACGATGCAAAATCAGAGAGCCAGCCAGATTCAGCTAAGTATATTCAGGAACTTGAAGTTCTGATGCAAGATTTTGATAATAGCACAATTACTAAACAAATTTGTGGTAGTAATTGGTATGCTCACTATAAATTTTACAGTGAATTGGAGAAGCGATGGATTGAGGAACAGTTATCCTTAACTTTTTGGAAAGATAAATTTCCAAATACATTAAAAATATTTTTGATTATAATTTTAGGTATGGTTGTTTTTTTGATCTGCCACAGGTTGAATTGGATTTGATGCATTCATAACCTAATTTGAAAAGTAAAATTACGAATTAGATTAAATGAATTTGTCAAAGTCAGACTATTGATAAATTTTACAACAGTTTAGACTGAATATATGAAAGTATTTGACTGTTGCTGGTTTGATGAATGTGTTGGTGTTATCGAAATCGAGCATCGGTATGGATAAAATAAAGCCTCGCACTTCAGCGAGGCTTGTTATACAACGGTCGTTGTTTAAAGACCACCATGACGATTCGCATAGAACAAGAAATCATTGATATGCCGTTCTAAAGCTTTAAAGAAATCATCATTCGACCAAGTAGTTGAACTATAAGATGCACCGTTTGTAGAACTAAAAGTACGACCATTATCGTTTGTAGAAAATGTCGTTATCGAATAGCGGCCATCAAATCGCTCAGTTTCTGATAATAAAAGTTCATGCTTCCCGCCGTCTTTATACTTCATATTGAAGCTTATATGCCGTGCAGATGCAGAAATTTCAGCGTGGATTCCTCTTTCAAGTAAACCATTTTTGTACGTTTCAACTTCTGGTACGAGAGATTCAATAATTTCCGATAAGCGTTCTCGTTCCTGGGCTAACGTTTCTTTTTCTTCAATCTGCTCTTGTTTTTGTCTGCCTATTTTTTCATCAACACCTTTGAAGAATGAGTTACCTACCATGGGATATCCTTAATTATAATATGAGCGTTTCAAAGTCAGGACATATGGGCAGCAAATACTGTTATCAAGTCCGTTTTTAACACAAAAGCTCTTTCTTGATTCGGTAAAAGGTGGCGCGGCTGATACCTGCCGCTTTCATGATGTGGGCTGGTTTAACATTCTGCGCCAGCATTTCGCGAACAGTTTCACGGGCTTCCATATCTTTTTCTTTCCCCGTATACAAACCTGCCAGTTTTGCTCTCTCGATCCCCTGTGCCTGGCGTTTACGGCGGGTTTCATAATCTTGTCGTGCCATTGTCGCAAGGATATCGATCAGCATAGCATTGACTGCCCGAAGAATGCCGCTAGTAAGGTCGTTACCAGACATTTCAACCATCTGCCAGCTTGTTGGCAAATCCATCGAAACAATAACCAGTCCTTTACTGTTCAGCGTAGCTTTGAGTTCAGCCCATTCTTCATGTTGAAGACGACTGAGACGGTCAATCGCTTCAATTAGAAGCAAATCGCCAGGCCGTGCTTCGGCAAGTAGGTGCATCAGTTCCACACGTTCCAGCTTCGCACCGCTGGCATTCTCAATGTATTCTCCGGCTACTTGCCAGTTTTTGCTTTGCGCAAATTCGCGCAGGCTAACTAATGCACGATCAGCATGTTGGCCTTCGGTAGATGCACGGCAATAGATACGGACATTCATTATGCATTCTCTTTTGAGTATTAAATTGATACCCATATGATACAGTGCGTGTTTTTATTGTCAATAGAGTCAAATTTAACCCTATTGATACTGTGTGTCATGGTCTTTATCAGGTATACCCTATTGATATCTTGTGATCATGAGCAACTTCTGTTTGAATCTTGGCTAAAATAGCCAATGGGATACAACATGAGCAAGATGATTCATAAAGTCTAATCAATATTGGGATGCTGTCTTCTGTGTGTAGTAGCGGGTTTATTCTCACTAAAACCATCAAAGTGATGATCTTTACGTGCTATTGTTATAAACATAATCTAACGAGTTTAAAGTTTGATGCATGAACAGGATGAATGATTATGGATGAGATTGATTATTATACAGATAATGTCAATGAGTGTCTTACAGGGTATGTAACAATAGATGGAGGTAATTATGTTTCAGAATTGTCAATAGATGATGATGGAATAGAAATTCGATTGCTTGATTTTAATAGTAAAATGAATCGTGCATACTCAGAAGTTATGGCATTGAATTCAATTTTGTTTCAGAAAGGCACTCGCTATTATCTTTTGTTTGGTTTGGAATTACATGAAAGCTCTTTTATGAGAATGGGGGTTGATGGAAGATTCAATACTTATACATTCTCCGCTCAGGGTTTCTTATATTCAAAATCAAGGGTGAATACTAACTCTTTATTTACCAGTGTAAGCATTCATGGAGAAAATATAAAAAAATGGTCTGGCAGTACTCGTAAGTTAGATAAAATAATAGAATGTGGGCTTGGGTTTTCAAATAAATTACCTAATGATGATGATTGTGTTGAGTTTGAGAAAAATATAGACGGACTCGGAAAGATTGGATTGTATTATTCATATCGATACGGTGGCTTAAGTGGTTTGCATACAGTAGGAATGGACGTTGAACCTCATGTTACGGTTTCCTTTGAAAAGCCTGTTGGACTTGATAGGTTAATCGAAAACTATATTGATTTATATATGATATTAAGGTTCTTCATTGGTGGTTCGCTAATGATATCAAATATTAAAACTAATAGTGTTTCTAACTATGGGCGAGAAAACATTCAGATTTACATAAAAGAAAAAAAAGAAGATCATAAAACTATCAATGCTGGCATGTTTTTAACCTATTCGACTATATATCACGATGACTCAGAGAAAAATTTTCCTGATTCTGTTTGGGAGGGATATTTTAATCCTGAAAACCACGAGATCAAAGAACTCGTTAAAAAATATGTGACTTACTCCATGGTTCACAGCAATGAAGAAAAGTTTCTTGGTTTTTATAGGATGATTGAATCCATGACGATAAGAAAATCATGTTATGTCGATGAAGCGTTATTATCAAAATTGTTGAATAGATCAAGGTGTTTATTAGCCAAGAAATTTCCAGGCGCACCACTTGGTGATTTCATTCGTGCGATAAAGAGAACAAATAAGAGTAAGCACAATACTGAAAGTTGCATCCATCATTTTATAAAAAGCCTTCCTGAATCGGTTGTTATTAAGTTAGATCTTAAAAAAATAAGTATCAATGAAGTATGTAAGTCGCGAAATCAAATTATACACCAGCCATTATTTTCAGAAACACCAAGCAAAATCTATAAACATATGCAGGCTACGGAGATACTTACAAAACTGGCACTATTGATTAGGCTTGGCGTTCCTATGCAAAAGATAGAAGAAATAATTTGTTATCATCGATAAGTGGTGAATATAGCCAATGAACACATACTCACTAAAATTAAGAGTTTTGATTCTGGGATTTTCTATTTTATACTAAAATTTTACAGGGTTGGCAGAGACTTCTTTTTAGCTGTTTGCAAAACTTATCTAGGGAGGAGTATATGCCACCTTCTATGAAGGTGGATTTCTACTATTTATAATATTAAACGACAAAAATGCTACTTATGACAAATTTCCCGATCATAAATTCCGCCATTTAAAGCCAGCATTTGCCTCTTCTTCTTTGAAACCATTTTTGTCATGATTTGCGAATCATCGAAGAAAATGCCCCCAAATGTTCCTGGTCGTGCATTCCAGCCAGAAATAATCACTGTATCGCCCACGTTTAATGCTGCTACAGTATTGTTATTGTATTCCGTATTTTCGAAAAAGAACTTTAAGCCTTCACTTGAATCAGGGATGTGTAACGTTACTAACGGATTTTTACTGAAGGTGGCTGCGCTAATCTTTTTTATTTTTCCTGTAACCATCAATCGGCACTTTTTGAAGTCATTTGTTGCTCTGAACTCATGTTCCTGAAATCGTGCATAAACTTCTTCGGTTGTATAGAGTCTTGGAAGTATATCGATTATAGATGGCTTTGTTGATTGTTCGTTTTGTTGTAAAGATGCTGAACCTCCGTTCGAGAAATGTATTGATTCAGATGTTCTGGCTTGGCTGGGTGTTATTGCTATTCCGTTCAATATATAAAGTCCGAAGAAGGCAACAATTTTCGTTGACTTTTTAAATTTTGAGATCATTTTGTTTCTCCATAACTTCTATCTTAACAATACGCTCTCCATTACGATATATTTTCAGCTTGTCAGGCGGGGACTTCACTGCATTACGGATTTCGTTCATTGTATCTTTCGATAACATATCGCAGCCTTCCATATACATAACCCTTCGGGTATCGGTATCTGGTATGTTAGTGAAGCTGCTACTGACCCATAAATCGGGTATTTCAATTCCATGTATCAGCTTCATATACACAACGATGAAAGCACCTGTCAGGTGAAACCGTCCAACCGTGTATTTTCCGGTATAGTTATTACCAGAAGACGAAGCTACCCAATCGTTTTTTAAAACCAAAGTCAGTGCATTATTTTCCATTTTCAGACTCCAGTTCACGAATGCGATTGTTCGTCATGTCGGTAAGACATTTCTGTTCATTATTGCAGCCGGATTTGTGCTTTATCCATTCTCTTTGAGAAGGAAGCAATCGTTTTCGGGTTTCAGGGCTAAGGCTTTTCCAGACCGAATTAAGTTTCTCATCGCTTGCTTTATAACTGTGTGTATCGACGTTTGAGGTTACTGCATTGTTTTTGGGAGCTTCGCTACCGCTGCTATAGAAAACGGGTGCACGTACTCCCTGAGCGTAGTCTTTAGCTGCTTTTTCCCACAGGCCTTTCCCATTGGCAGTCAACATTTTTCCGAACTCTGTGGTGTCGAAACTGTAATTGCGGATCTCGCCATTGAAATCCAGCTTCACGTTAACGGCTGTTGACTTCGAAATGCCAGTCAAGAAATCACCAGCTTCGGACCCGAAGGAACAAGCGACTTCTTTAGTATCACTGACATTAGGGCGTAACCCGTGCATCGTGAATCTACCGTTATCAGTTGTAGCAGTGATATCTACCAGCGGAACGATTGATGAGGATTGCTTTGTCATCGCGAAGCATATCCCCTTCAGATTTACATCCCTGTCCATCCCGAGAAACATCAGGGCGTTTTTGTCGCTGCTTGCGACACCTGCTGATTTTGCCTCTGGCAAGAAATAGACGGTACTGGAGGCGGTGGTTATACCTGAAACGAAAACAACACCTGACGCCATGATTTTTAGCGTTTTAATAAGAATTGTCATTCTGGATACCTTCTTTCTTTCGCACTCCATCGTGGACAGAGTATTCATTCCGTGAGTCTTGTTTACGAGAAACACTAACCGAAGAATCATGATCTTACATTGATCTATGAAATCTATCAATATCGTATAATTGATCTGTAAAAACGATCGATTAACATGGGGAGAAGAGGGGGAAGATGCGAAGGGTATTGTTTTTAAAGGGTTTTAAAATGGTTCATATGCTTGGTGTTAACGTCGGGCGGCGGGCAGCGGTTAGTCTTGAATACTGCGATTGAAAGACATAACAATCTATTTTGTGCGGGGTTTCCGGCAACCATAGAGGTGTTTCGATAAGGAGCGGTGCAATAAGTACAGTTCGTTGACAGAATGAATACGATGTAATTTTGAACCCTTGCTCTACAACGCTCTGTATCAAGTTTTACGGGGGTTTTATATTGAACGATGCCTGAAGTCTGCTTTAATCGCTCTGACAAGATACAGAGCGATTCATGGCTATATAGCGATGGATTACGCTAACATTTCTGTGGGGCAATTTTACAATGGCACTAACACTTACCTTTATTTCGTCAGTTCATCGATCAGTGTTCGGGGATGATCTAGTCGTTTTTTCGCTTCCGTCATGAACTTGTCTCGGTTGATCAATATGTCAATATGGTCATGCAGTATCAAACCTTCAGATTCAAGAATTTGAATATCGTTGATAGTCTGCGCTTCAACATAAATCTTACCCTTCTTCCAGCCTGAGTTGTTTTCGATAACGATACGCTGTTTATGCTGATCGCGGTATGTGATGGTAAACAAGTTGTGTTTCTTATCTATTCTGGAGCAATCTACGCGCATAATAACGGTCTTAATGTTTGCTCTTATTTTTGTGCGTAAAGGGTTAAGTGCGTCATCAATGTCAAACTTCCTGAACTTGTCCCAACCTTCAGTGTTCATTTGCACGATTGATTCATCGTATAGTCTTTTTTCCACTATCAGACTTTGTTTTTCTTGTTCTAGTTGATCAATTTGCGAAGTGAGGCTATTAATGATCTCAGGGCTTTTAGCTGAACCTATAGCCAATACATAGTTCTCAATTTGCGATTGTATGTCCGCTATTTTCCCTTCTAAACCAGATGGTTGATATTTCGTCTGTAAGAATATTCTATCGGCTATTAGTTGTAAAATCGTCCTTTCAAGGGTGCTTGCCCTGAATCCCCACTTATTACAATCTTGATGTAAATCTCTGGATGCACATTGGTAACGGTAAGCATGTGGATGGTTTTTAAGGGTTGATTTAGCCTTAACCATGTAACATGAGCAGTGCGCACAGTGCAAAATACCAATACCGGAAAGTAATGGTATTTCTGGATTACTCTCGCGATTCGGGGCAAATCCTTTGTTTCCAACTTGGAGCTTTAACGCTTCATATTCATCTTTGCTGATGATCGCAGGGTAATAATCATCCAGAACGTATTCTGCATTGTTTACAGTGATTACTTTTCGTCCATAAATGGCAGGTTCAAGGATTCTGGAACAATGCTGCATATTCCATATACCTTTTGATTTTTTGTTGCCAATAACCGGTCCATCGTAGTTGTTTTTCAGATGTTGAAGGATCATCCGATTTGACCAACCGTCTTGTTTTAACTGGATAATTTTTTTTGCTATGGGGAACAGGACTGGATGCGGATTGACATATCCAGTACTTGAATCTGTCCACCATTTATCCGACCCTAACTCTTTAATTGCGACTACAGGATCACCTGGTTTCCGTTCCTGGTGACGTCTGATCTTGGACAGAGCACTTGCAATGGTGCGGTGTGATTTGGTTGAACTTTCTTCGTTTGCACGGCTGAACAACATCACGCTAAACATCAGTTGCTGCAATGTCTCGGTGTTTACTTCAGTCTGTCTGTAAACCTGTTTATCAATCCCGGTAATTACCGTGATGCCATTAAGTAATAAGCTGGTGAAAAGGTTAACCGCTTGCATGGCGTTCTGGCGTGAGAAGCGATCAAGGGATTCAATCAAGAGGAAAGACCCCTTTGGGATCAAACCGGATTCAACTTGGTCTATGAAATCCGATAAAGCTCCTTCCTGAACGTTTTTACCCTTGTACGCGGATACCCCTAAATCTTGGTATTCCTCGAAAATCTCCAGATCGTACTCAGTAGCAATCTGTTTTGCCATTTCAGCAATGTAGCTCTTCTGACGCTCAATCGAACTACCTTTACCTTGTCGTTCGCTGGAGTAACGGATATATGAATATAAGCGTGGACGATTCATGGTATTGAATTTCACTGGAAGTACTGTATTTCTTAAGATTGTAACATGTGCAGACATTGGTCATCACCTCCTTGGTAATCCATTGGGGCGACAGGTATAGCTGTTTTTACGCCTCAATTCTTAATGAGGTGTATTTTACTTTAGTGTTGCCGATGGTGACGCCTAACACCGCCATCACGGTGAAACCAAGACCGGTCAGCAGGGCGTGGATTACATACAAAACAGGGGCAACGAACAGGAATAAGAACTCGAGTGGTTCGGTTGTACCGCCGATCACGCAGGCAATGAGACCAGAAATTAACAGCCCTTTAATTTTATGACGATTTTCAGGGCGAGCACAGTGGTACATAGCGAGCGCTGCCCCCGGCAAACCACCGAGGAACGCCGGCATTTTACCCTGCGACAGGAAGCGGGTTGCGCTTTCAGAGAAACCTTGTGTTGTCGGGCAGCTCAGTTGAGCCTGGAAAATAGTCAGTGCGCCGCTCACGCTGTGACCGCAGACTTCCTGCGTGCCGCCAGCTTCGGTGAAGCGAATGAGCGCCACCAGAATATGATGCAGACCAAACGGCAGCAGCAGACGTTCACCGGTACCAAACAGCATTGGACCAAATTCGCCCGCGCTGTTGATGATGTGGCCGAGCCCGTTAATGCCCATGGCGAAAACCGGCCAAACCAGGGGAATGACCAGGCCGACCAGTCCCATCACCACCGAAGAGATAATTGGTACAAAGCGGGTACCGCCGAAGAACGCCAGTGCATCCGGCAGGCGAATGTTGTGGAAACGTTCATGCAGCATCCAGACGATGATCCCGGCAATAACAGCGCCGAGGATCCCGGTGTCGATCGACTGGATCCCCAGGATATTCTGCACGTTGTTAGCCTTCAGGATCGTGGCATCCGTGGTAGGCAAGATACCTTTCGCGGTTAACCAGAAGTTGACGGCAAGGTTCATCACCGCATAACCAACAAAACCGGCAAATGCCGCTACGCCTTTGTTCTCGCGGGCCAGGCCGAGAGGTATGGCAATACAGAACATCACCGGTAAGAAGCTAAACGCAAATGAGCCTACTTTGCTCATCCAGGTAAAAATAGCCTGCAGTACCGGATTACCCAATGCCGGAATCAGCGTTAAGACATCATGACTACTTAACGAGCTGCCGATCCCTAACATGATCCCGCAGAATGAGAGCAGAGCCACGGGCAGCATAAAGGTTTTGCCCAACTGCTGGAAAAATTCCCATAACGTAATTTTTGGTGTGGTTCTCGTCGTCATCAAACGACTCCTCGTAAAAGCTAGCTGACTAATGATGGCGAGAAGATAAAACGTTTTACCTAATTTTAGTGCGGTATAAATCACATTATCGAACGATAATAGGGCGTATAAATATATGTGATTGATAAAACGTTTTATCCGTCACGTTATCAGGGAGTTTTCCGTTTTTATGGCTATAGCCAAAAAAATAACCATCCATGATGTTGCGCTGGCCGCGGGCGTTTCGGTTAGTACCGTCTCATTGGTGCTCAGTGGAAAAGGCCGTATTTCATCCGCGACCGGCGAACGGGTGAATGCCGCTATTGAGCAACTGGGGTTTGTGCGTAATCGCCAGGCATCAGCGCTGCGTGGCGGGCAGAGCGGGGTAATTGGTTTGATCGTGCGCGACCTTTCCACCCCGTTTTACGCCGAGTTGACGGCGGGTCTGACGGAAGCTTTAGAAGCGCAGGGGCGCATGGTCTTTTTATTACATGGTGGCAGAGATGGCGAACAGCTGGCACAGCGTTTCGCTATGCTGCTTAATCAAGGGGTTGATGGTGTGGTGATCGCCGGGGCTGCCGGCAGTAGCGACGACCTACAACAACTGGCCGCGGAGAAAGGGATTCCGGTAGTGTTTGCGTCTCGGGCCAGCTACCTGGATGACGTTGACACCGTCAGGCCTGACAACATGCAGGCAGCGCAATTGCTGGTTGAACATCTGATAAGCCATGGGCATCAGCGCATCGCGTGGTTGGGGGGGCAGAGTTCTTCATTGACCCGTGCAGAGCGTGTCGGCGGCTATTGTACGACGTTGCTAAAGTATGGTTTACCGTTTCATAGCGACTGGGTGCTGGAGTGCTCATCCAGCCAAAAGCAGGCCGCAGAGGAGGTGACCGCGCTGTTACGTCGTAACCCAACGATCAGCGCAGTGGTGTGCTACAACGAAATCATAGCCGTTGGCGCCTGGTTTGGCCTGATGAGAGCAGGGCGTCAGAGTGGTGAAATTGGCGTAGATCGCTACTTCGAACAGCAGATCTCGTTAGCTGGATTTGCCGATGTAGCGGAAAATGCACTGGACGATATCCCCATTATTTGGGCCTGTACGCCCGCGCGTGAAATGGGATATACCCTTGCTGAGCGCATGCTACAGCGCATTGGGCACGATGATGGTCATTCACGTAACTTAACGCTTTCCGCCCGTCTGGTGGTGGCAAAATAAAAAAGGCCCGATAAACACACGGTTATCGGGCCTGTTGTCACGCGTATTTACTGTTGCGGAATAGCCGGGGCATCCGGTTCGCCGAGAGAAGGCATACCGAACATGCCAACAAACTCATCCAGCGGCATTTTTTGTCCGTTTAACGTAACCTGGCCGTTTGCGTATTGCAGGCTGGAGCCGATGACGTTGTCCTGCATCGTTGTAATCCGGAACATCTGACCCATTGCCGCCAGGCCATTCACCTGTTGCTTCGCCAGATCGGCCGCTTGCTCCTGCTGATAGCCTTCAATTTTGGCAATCTGCGTCATGAACTCAGTCGCCATATCAACCGGAATCGTCAGCTTAGCATCCAGTGATTTGACCGAACGATCCACTTCCTGAGCCAGCGTTTGTGGTTCCTCAGTATTTGCTGTCGGATCTTTTAGCAGCAGTGACAGATTAAATGCAGTTTCACCTTTTGCATTTTTCCAGCTCAGCGGGGCAATGGTGATAACCGGCTCGCCTTTCATCAGAATCGGCAGCGCATTGAAGAAGGCTTCAGTGACTTTTTGCTGATAAAGCTCAGGATTTTGTACCACATCAATCTGCGCCATCAGCGCCTTGGTTTGGGCGCTATATTGCTGACTGAACTGGTGTAATGCTTCACCGTCAATCTGGCCAACTTTCAGCGTCAGTTTACCGCTACCCATATCCTGACCCTGCAATTTCAGACTGTTCAGCGTGTAATCCAACTGGCTGTTGACAGTTTTACCCTCGTTGATCAGATCGGATTTGCCATCAATACCCATGCCTTCCAGTACCGCCAACTCTTTACCTTCGACGGAAATCGACAGTTTATCGAGTGACAATTTTTGGTCGCCGATGCGCTCACCAAAGCTGGCAATACTGCTGGAACCCTCAGTTTTCAGGTTATTGAAAGTCATTTGTACTTTCTGGTCATACTCGTTGACCGCATTGACCACGCCGCTTTGCGCATTGCCTGTCAGCGAGACAGCATTACCTTCTTTGTCTGCTGTAAACTGGAATTCCCCGCCACTGAAGGCTACTTTTTCGTCGCCTTTCTCATAGTTCAGTGGTTTGAGGGAGAGATCGGAACGGGTATCGCCGCTGTAGCTGATACGGGAGTTAATGACAAATGGCGACTCACCTTTAGCAATATCAAACAGCGGTTTGGTAACGTCGTTATTGACCAGAGTCGTTTTCACGGAGGCCATAGCCGGGACCAGATTCAGTGATTTCAACTGAGCCAGCGGGAATGGACCGTGATCGACGGTTTCATTCAGGACAATACTTTGCCCCGGTTTTAGCCAGGAATCTGCCTGCCCGGCGATTGGTTTCACCACCAATTGCAGTTGGCTATTGAACACCCCGCGCTGGTAGTTTTGATAACTCAGTTCAATGCCCGCCTCAGGGGAGAAACGTTTTAACTGATCGTTTGCCTGTGTCACCATCTCGGCGAGATGCGTTTCAAGTTTCTTACCTGTGTACCAGGCGCCGCCCGTCCAGACGATACCCAGCGCAACCACCACACCCGCAGCTACCAGCGATTTTTTCATTTCGATATCCATAAAATAAAACCAGGCGTTTGAAGACGCCTGGAGGAGTGACATGTCTTTAACACACTACAGCTTAGCAAGAGTTGTTAAAAATATCAGTATCTTGCTATAGCTTGTTATAAACCCGGGCTAAACGACCTGCGCCACTGATGTTAACCGGCGATTCATTCGCGCCAATAAAGGCCGATTCACCCGGTCGCAGAACCAGACGTTGCTCGCCTTTGCTCAGCACGGCTTCACCCTCGATGCAGAACAAAATAGCCGCACTTTGCTGGCTGATATCTGCGCCACTGGTAGTAAGCTCATGCAGGGAGAACGCAAAATCATCAACCGGGATTGGGAAGTCCAGTTCACCATCAGATTCAACCGGCGTGGTCAGTAACTGGTTTGCTGGCTTGGCGACAAACTTCACGTTGGCGACCAGTTCCGGGATATCAATATATTTTGGCGTCAGTCCGGCACGCAGCACGTTGTCCGAGTTAGCCATCACCTCAAGCGCCACACCTTGCAGGTAAGCGTGCGGGGTTTCGGCAAATAAGAACATAGCCTCGCCTGGATTGAGTTTCACCACATTGAGCAGCAGCGGGGAGAAAAGCCCACTGTCGTTCGGGTAGACGTCAGCGATCAAACGGATGGTTTGCCAGGGTTCACCCTGCTGGCTGTTCAGCGCTGATTTCAGGATCGCCAACGCATGGGATTTCTCCTCATCCTGCATATTCAGCAAGCTGGCGAAAAGATAGCTCAGACGTTCCGCACTCGGTTCTTCCAGGAAATGTGCAATAGCTGGATGTGCGGCGGAAACGGGTTGTAACAATGCAACAATGTCAGAGAACTCGCGGAATGCGTTCATCGCCAGGAAAGGCGTCAAAGCAAATACCAGTTCTGGTTTGTGGTTAGGATCTTTGTAGTTGCGCTCGGCGGCATCCATCGGGATCCCCGCGGCGTTTTCTTTGGCAAATCCAATTTCAGAATTGTGCTTGTTAGGATGAACCTGAATCGAAAGTGGTTGAGCAGCGCAGAGTACTTTAAACAGGAAGGGCAGTTCACCAAAACGTTGCGCTACGGCTTCGCCTAGCAGTGCGGATTTATCGTGCTCGATAACGTCGCGCAGAGCAACCGTCTGACCGTCAGCGCCCAGAACCTGCGAACTGCTTTTCGGATGCGCGCCCATCCACAACTCAGCCATCGGTTGCTGAGTGGGGTTGGCAATGCCATAGAGTTCCGTTAACGCCGTTTTACTTCCCCAGGCGTAGTTCTGCACTGAGTTGATGAGTTTTTGCATTATCAAGCCCTGTTTCAATGTTGAATTTTCTACGGCTATTAAACCAAGAAACCCTGAGGGAAGTAACCTGCACATGTAAAAAGTCGTACTTGTCTCAGTTTTTGTTAAAAAAATGTGTAGGATATGGTGACTCGCTTTTAATACCCTGAGTAATTCCGGTTGCAGAAAGCTCTTCCTTCTACAACCGGATCTGCGGCAGGGAAGCAGGGCAATGGAACATCTGCCCAGAGAATAACCAGACCGAGCAGTAAGTGAGAGCACAATGTCAAACAAACCCTTTCATTATCAGCATCCTTTCCCCCTCAAAAAGGATGATACCGAATACTATCTGCTGACCAGCGACTATGTCTCTGTTGCCGAATTTGAAGGGCAGGAGATTGTTAAAGTTGCACCGCAAGCCTTAACCCTGCTGGCTCGTCAGGCCTTTCATGATGCGTCGTTTATGCTGCGTCCCGCACATCAACAGCAGGTAGCTGATATTCTGCGCGACCCGGAGGCCAGCGAAAACGACAAATATGTGGCCCTGCAATTCCTGCGTAACTCTGACATCGCGGCAAAAGGCATTTTGCCGACCTGTCAGGACACCGGAACTGCGATTATCGTGGGTAAAAAAGGTCAGCGTGTCTGGACCGGTGGGGGTGATGAGGAGGCGCTGGCACGAGGCGTTTATAACACCTACATCGAAGACAACCTGCGCTATTCACAAAACGCAGCGCTGGATATGTATAAAGAGGTGAACACCGGTACCAACCTGCCAGCACAAATCGATTTGTATACCGTCGACGGAGATGAATACAAATTCCTGTGTATTGCCAAAGGTGGTGGTTCGGCGAATAAAACCTATCTGTACCAGGAAACCAAAGCGCTGCTAACACCGGGCAAATTAAAAGATTACCTGGTTGAGAAAATGCGTACGTTGGGCACTGCGGCTTGTCCGCCGTATCACATCGCGTTCGTAATCGGTGGAACATCGGCAGAAGCCACACTGAAAACGGTCAAACTGGCTTCTGCAAAATACTACGACGAACTGCCGACAGAAGGTAACGAACATGGTCAGGCATTCCGCGATGTAGAGCTGGAAAAAGAGCTGCTGATTGAGGCGCAGAATTTGGGGCTTGGCGCGCAGTTTGGTGGGAAGTACTTCGCGCATGATATCCGCGTGATCCGCCTGCCGCGTCACGGCGCGTCGTGTCCGGTTGGTATGGGCGTTTCTTGCTCAGCCGATCGAAATATCAAAGCCAAGATCAACCGCGAAGGTATCTGGATCGAAAAACTGGAGCATAATCCTGGGAAATTTATACCGGAAGAACTGCGCCAGGCGGGAGAGGGGGAAGCGGTGCGCGTTGACCTCAATCGTCCGATGAAAGAGATTCTGGCTCAGCTTTCCCAGTATCCGGTTTCCACGCGTCTGTCGCTCAACGGTACAATTATCGTTGGCCGTGATATTGCGCATGCGAAACTGAAAGAACGTCTGGATAACGGCGAAAGTTTGCCGCAGTATGTTAAAGATCACCCGATCTATTACGCCGGTCCGGCAAAAACGCCGGAAGGCTATGCCTCTGGTTCGCTGGGGCCAACCACTGCCGGACGTATGGACTCGTATGTTGACCAGCTTCAGGCCGCTGGTGGGAGCATGATTATGCTGGCGAAAGGCAATCGCAGCCAGCAGGTGACCGATGCTTGCCATAAACATGGCGGCTTCTATTTGGGCAGTATTGGCGGCCCCGCTGCGGTGCTGGCTCAGGGCAGTATCAAGAGCCTGGAGTGCGTGGAATACCCGGAACTCGGGATGGAAGCCATCTGGAAAATTGAAGTAGAAGATTTCCCGGCATTTATCCTGGTAGATGACAAAGGCAACGATTTCTTCAAGCAAATTCAGACGTCGCAGTGCGCACGCTGCGTTAAGTAACGTCAGCCGCCCTTCGGGGCGGTTTTTTTTACCGCACGAACCACCAAACGACAGCTTTATCCTCGTTAATACTCATAAGACCAATGCAAATGGGCAATGTCGAAACATAACCTAATCAACTGTTAATGTAAGGAGCAGGTAATGGTAACGGTACGCCGCGAGAATGATTCAATGGGGGCGATTGATGTTCCTGCCGATAAGCTTTGGGGCGCGCAAACCCAACGTTCGCTGGAGCATTTTCGTATCTCTACGGAGAAAATGCCGGTCTCGCTGATCCATGCGCTGGCGCTGACGAAACGCGCCGCGGCAAAGGTTAACCTGGATCTGGGGCTGCTGGCGGAGGATAAAGCCAGGGCTATTATGCAGGCTGCAGATGAGGTGTTGGCAGATAAACACCGCGATGAGTTTCCGCTGGCCATCTGGCAAACCGGCTCAGGCACGCAAAGCAATATGAATATGAACGAGGTGCTGGCAAACCGGGCCAGCGAATTGCTGGGCGGCGTGCGGGGGATGGAGCGAAAAGTACACCCCAACGATGATGTCAATAAAAGCCAAAGCTCGAACGATGTCTTCCCAACCGCAATGCACGTTGCCGCACTGCTGGCGCTGCGTAAATCTTTGATCCCACAATTAAATGTGTTGACCAAAACGCTCAGTGATAAGTCCCACGCTTTCGCCGATATCGTTAAAATTGGTCGTACACATCTGCAAGATGCAACTCCACTAACGCTTGGCCAGGAGATTTCCGGCTGGGTAGCAATGCTTGAACATAACCTCAGACACATTGAAAACAGTTTACCGCATGTGGCAGAACTGGCGTTGGGGGGAACCGCGGTAGGTACCGGACTGAACACTCATCCCGAATACGCCCGCCGGGTCGCGGATGAACTGCGGGTCATTACCTGCGCGCCGTTCGTTACCGCTCCGAATAAATTTGAAGCGCTGGCCACCTGCGATGCCCTGGTTCATGCCCACGGAGCGCTAAAAGGGCTGGCAGCGTCGCTGATGAAAATCGCCAACGATGTACGCTGGCTGGCATCTGGCCCGCGCTGTGGTATTGGCGAAATTTCAATTCCGGAAAATGAACCGGGCAGCTCGATCATGCCGGGTAAAGTCAATCCTACCCAGTGTGAAGCGCTGACCATGTTGTGCTGCCAGGTGATGGGCAACGATGTCGCCATCAATATGGGCGGGGCGTCAGGTAACTTTGAGCTCAACGTCTATCGACCGATGGTCATCCACAACTTCCTGCAGTCGGTACGCCTGCTGGCGGACGGTATGGAAAGCTTCAATGAACATTGCGCGATGGGAATCGAGCCCAACCGTGAACGAATAGATCAACTGCTCAATGAGTCGCTGATGCTGGTGACCGCGCTCAACACCCATATCGGTTACGATAAAGCGGCTGAAATTGCCAAAAAAGCGCATAAAGAAGGGCTGACGCTAAAAGCCTCCGCTCTGGCGCTGGGATATCTAACCGAAGCGGAGTTCGACAGCTGGGTACGTCCGGAGCTGATGGTTGGCAGCATGCGGCCAGGCAGTTAATCCGCAACGTACAGGTGCAGCCGGGGAATAATCAATCTCAACGGCTGCGCCTGAGGTTTAAAGCGATGCTGAACGTTATCGGCATCGTAATTCAGTAACTCGCCGATATCCGGTACGGTCATACCGTTGTCGTTATTAAGCAAAGCAATCAGTGGCGTCGGGCAGGCATATTGCACCTGTTTTTGCTCTCCTTTGTACCAGACACGGGCAATAGGCTGCACTTTTACCGGCCTTTTAATTTTCAGGCGGGCCTGCTGCGGTAAGTCGGCGATATCCTGATATTCGCGTTCAAGCTTCGCCTGCCATTCTTCACGTGTCCAGGGATGTACGCTGCGCGGTGAGGTCAGGCTTTTTTCCAGTTGCTGCAGTACTTCATCACGTTTCAGGTTTTTAATAATGTGCTTGTTAGCCCAGCCGAATCGCAGGGTGGCAGGATCTCTGACAACGGTGAGCGTGCGATAGGCATTCAGTGTAATCAGCCCCGGCAGGTGGCGATGCACCCATTCGAAACGTGCTGCCGGCGCCAGCCCTGACTCTACTGTAACAATGCGCTCGAAGGTGGTTTTCAACTGGTTTATACGCTGGATTTGTTCTTCCAGAGCACATTGCGCCGCATTATCAACCTGGTAGCACAATACACCCGGTAGGCGGACGGCCGCTTTGCTGCTGCGGTTTTCGGACTGCTGCTGAATAAACAGGTGACGGTAATGGCGCAGTGCCAGCGCTTCAGCCTCTTTGCCTAAATGCTGCTTAACATCAATGCTCTGCAGAGGGGCATGCTCTGCCTCTTTGACCACTTCCGGTAACGAGAATACGCGGGCAATCAGCAGCGTTTGCTGCAACAGGTTTTCGTTCAGAAGCGCCAATTCTTGTTCCATCTGGCGAAAGGTGCCGTTCAGGCGGTCAACGAGATCGTAACGGGCCATAGATTTACCATTTTAGTTACAACATACTTTTTTATAGCACAACATTCACCGCCTGGCCACCGAGCAGAATAGGTCAGGCAGCCGAAATTTCAGGAATGTTATGCCAGACGGGCCAACGGAAAGTAAACCGGGCGCCGCCAAGTTCACTTTCATCACAGACGACCGTCCCTCCCATAGCCAACGCTATTGAGTGGACGATGGCTAACCCAAGCCCACAACCCCCGGTCGCTCGGTCACGGCTGGGGTCAAGGCGTACAAACGGTTCAAAAACCTGTTCGCGAGCGTCTGGTGCAATACCGGGACCGTCGTCTTCCACTACCAGCGTGGCTTGATTGCCGTTCAGCAGCAGACTGGCTTGCACCGTTGACTGGCAATAGCGTAGGGCATTATTCAGCAAATTATCCAGGACCCGCTCCATCAGACGCATATCCAACGCGCCGTAGTCGCCAGTTTCGAGATGACGTAATTGCACCGCACGGTCAGGATTTACGCTTTGCACATCCTCCAGATGGGTGGTTAACCAAGCAGGCAGGTCCGGTACGCTGAGTTTCAGTTCATTTTGCGGGCGATCCAGGCGGGCGTAGGTCAGTAACTCTTCTATCAACGCTTCCAGTTGGCCGATATCACGATTCAGCGCCTGAGATTCCTGCTCGGTGAGGTTATCACTCATTTCCAGCCGGTAACGTAAACGTACCAGCGGGGTACGAAGCTCATGGGCAATACCATCGATGAGCTGTTTTTTACTGGCGATCAGCGCATTGATATTGTCGGCCATTTGGTTAAACGCTACGCCCAGGCGCTCAAAGCTGGAACCGCTGTCAAAATGAAGGCGTTCACTCAGATGTCCTTCACCAAAACGTTGTGCGGCGGATTCGAGTCTGAGCATTTCCTGCCAGTGCGGGCGCATCCAGATCAGTACCGGGAAGGCCAGTGAGATAGCAATAAACGCCATCAGCGCGATGTCCAGCAAGCGCATTTGATGGAGAAAATAGAGGTAGGGAACCGGACCGACGGCCAGCACATAATGGCTGCGAGGAATGCGTTGAATGAAGGTGTATTGATCGTCAAGTGCCACAATATCGCCTTCGCGCAAACGCTGCATGGTTGGGGCATCCAGTGTGTACTTATTCAGCGGTTCAACGCGCAGGTCAAATGAGAGGTTTAAATCCATCTCCTTCAGCGTCTTACCCCAGTCGCGTGGCGGGATTTCGCGTAGTTCACTGCGCATCAGGTACAACGAGCTTTTCATCAAATCGTCGAGCGACTGTCTGCCTGCGCGTTCTGCGGTGAATTTGTATACCAGACCGACCAACAGGGTCATCACCAAAAAGCAGACAAACAGCAGGAGGTAAAACTGCACAAACAGTTTCTTCATAAAAAATCACCGAACGCTCAATAAGTTAGCGAGTGCACGTGTCCCACAGGGGAAAAGTGAGCACAGCGGTATCCGCCGATGCGTGGGTTCAAAAAGGTTCTCCGATCACCATCCGGCGTGCTTGTCCACGCAGAGTACACTGTATATCTCTTTTCTGCATTCTTATGGCTCCTACGGGCGCGGAATGACCTTTCGCTGGATCACGCATTGCTTTCTACGCTGTAAGTTAATCAAAATCGGGATGGGGTTGTTCTGGCGTATGTCACGACCGCACCTAAAAGGTTACTTCGTTTCTCAACGTAGATGGTGTTGTTATATTCGTAGTTACCTTCGGGATAGCAAATTCTGATGTTAGTCCCGAGATCCGGATCGTCAACATCAGCCCCCGAACAGCTTTTAGAACTTCCTGTAGCATAGACGTATGTGGCGGTATAGGACGAGGGGACACCCGGAATGAACCAGGTTATCGCCATAACCATGATCACTGAAAACAGCACCATGGCAATGCTGATGCCACCAAATAATTTCAGATAGGTTTGGAAGGGACTTTTTTTCATTATCCCATTACCTACCAGAAATAAGGTAATTAACAATGACACTGCCAGAGAAATAAGCATGAGGTATTTGGATGTGAGCGGGTAGAGAAATGTCGCTCTGTAAATCGTTACCTTCCACCAGTAAAAGAGAAATATTGCACCGAGAGATGAGACGGTAACAAAAAACAAATATGGATATGAGTATTTTCTCATCCTTGTGACTCCAGAACAATTTCTCCATTTGGGTTTAATAAATTACCATTTGTTTTGAATAATGAAAACGGCTCTCTTGTTTGAATTGTTAGGTACCCCGCAGACCAGAGAATTTGCGCTATCTTTGGGGATATAGGCATAATAATAAAAGGGATATTCTCACCCGTGGCAGGGATGACTGACCTTGCGTATAATGCGTGCCGATACCTCCTGAAAAGTGCTGTGACTGAAAATATGAATCTCAATCGCTGTTGTTATTCGCTACTCATTTTTGCAGCGGTCGGCTGCATTTTCACCGCTTATCCTCTTGTTATATGGTTTCTACTCGCCAACGTTCTGACGCTGCTGTTATACGGCGTGGACAAAATGGCGGCACGCAAGGACTGGCGCAGAGTGCCGGAATCCACATTGCTGGTGTTTGGCGTTGTGGGCGGGTGGGGCGGCGCGATAGCGGGTCAACAAATCTTTCGCCATAAAACACAAAAGCAGCCTTTCAAAACCTACTTTATTATCAGTGTGATAGTCAGTATTTCTGTGATGGGCATGATTTATAAGTTCTATCCATTTTTCCTTCCTGAGCATGGTTGGTGAATAAACTGCCGGTTTATTTGAGGCAGGAAATATATTTTTCACCTGAACGGCGCACAATTTCATCGGCATTTTGCGTAATATCTTTACCTTCAAATGCGCCGTAAAGTTGCTTAAATTTCACTGTTCTCAGGCGTTGGATGATGTCGCTGACGGTGGCGGCTGGCAACGGTAGCATATTGGGGTAGCTCCACATAAATGAGACTGCATGGGCACCTGGTGTAACTTGAACGATGTCGCCAGAAAGCACCACGCCTTCGTCACGCGCCCAGTGCAGGACGCAGCCGCCAGCAAAGTGCCCGCCGAGACGTATCATCGTGACGTCACGGGTTAACTCAATGGTGTCGCCATCCCAGAATCTAATCCACGGGCTGTCACGCATTACCCACCTTCTGTCGCTGGCATGAAGGTAAATCGGCGCGCTAAATTCCGCAGCCCAGTCCTGCATGGTGGTGTAGTAATGAGGATGCGAAATCGCGATAGCCTTAAGGCCGCCAAGGGACGTTATTAGCGTTTTTGTGGCATCGTCGAGCGTGGCAATGCAGTCCCACAGAATATTTCCTTCTGGGGTACGCACAAGAAACGCGCGCTGATCAATTGCAAAATCAGGAACGGTGCGGATGCTGAGGAGGGTACTGTCGTGTTGCTTCCACTTATTTGTATGCGATGCACACAGGGTGTCAAAATCGATCCATTTCTGCCCGCTTGTGGGGACATATTGACGTTCATCCAGGCAGATATCGCAATGTTCCGGATGGGCGCCAGTTACCTCATAGGATGTTCCACAGGTTTTGCATAACGTGATCATCGTGTCCTCCTCATATACCGAACACAGTCAGCATGGCACACAGATACACAAGGATGTGCCTGTTAGTGCTCTACCCGATAAGTCAGTGATGATGGAAGTGGGGGTTGTGGCTCAACCAAAAGAAAACAGGAATAATGCCAACACGGATCCTTTTGATTACCATCTTCCAGAGAAAAATGAGGATATTGTTTGGAAAATCGTCTGTTCAACACCTGGCTCAACCGTTGGGGGCTCACTCCAGATGGTGAACCGTTTGAAACGCACACATCGCAGCTTTTGCCTGTGGTGGTGGTCAAGGACGGGCAGAAAGCCATACTAAAGATCACCGATGATGACAGTGAACGGATCGGCTGTGAACTCATGGTCTGGTGGAACGGAAATGGCGCAGCGAAAGTACTTGCTCATGCAGCAGGGGCGATTCTGCTGGAACGTGCGACAGGGACAGAGTCTTTAGCGGACATGTCCTGGACTGGCAACGATGCGCAGGCCTGTCGCATTATTTGCCATGCTGCCAGTAGACTCCATCTCTCCCGAAATGCGTCTACGCCTGCGTTAACACCTCTGCACCATTGGTTTCGCGATCTGGCTCCTGCCGCGAAAAAGCATGGCGGTATCCTGACGCGTTGTGCTGCGGTGGCAAACGTACTGCTATCCTCACCCCATGATGCAGTCGTATTACATGGCGATCTACACCACGGCAATATTCTTGATTTCGGAACGAGAGGATGGCTGGCTATCGATCCCAAAGGGCTGGTGGGCGAGCGTGGCTTTGATTACGCCAATATCTTTACTAATCCCGATCTTGCCGAACCTACCAGACCTGTCGCCATTGAGCCGGAAAGATTCACGCAACGAGTCAACATTGTGTCTGAAATCGCCAGAATTGAACGGCAGCGTTTACTGATGTGGATTGTTGCCTGGTGTGGGTTGTCGTCCGTCTGGTTTCTGCAAGAGGGTGACAGCGCAACGGTACCTCTGCGTATTGCGGAGCTAGCGATGGCAGAACTTGCTTCAGGTGGTAATCAACTTTGATCTACGACACTGGGTTAGTAATTCTTAAGAGTTATCATTAGCCTGGTAAACGTTGTATTAATCAATTAATGAACGGCGGTGTGGTGTGTTGTTGAGCGAAAATTTGACAGGCCGGAAACAATGAACGCATTGTTTTCATTATTAAAAAAACGCCCGAATATTCTTTTGTTGATGGTCTTACTCATCGGGGCAAACATCGTAGCGTGGCTGTGGGCTTTCACCGCGTTTAGCAACAATACTTCCTTATTGGCACTGAGTCTGATTGCGTGGTGCTATGGTTTGCGCCATGCCGTCGATGCCGATCATATCGCCGCGATAGACAGCGCGACGCGTAAACTCATGCAGCAGAAAAAACGTGCCCTGACAACGGGGGCCTGGTTTTCTCTGGGACACTCTACCATTGTGGTGCTAGCCAGCATTGGCATTGCGCTAACTACCAGCGTGTTTAAGCAACATATGGCATGGTTTCAGAATGTCGGTGGTCTGATCGGAACTACGGTTTCTGCCGTATTTTTGCTGATTCTGGCTGCCATCAATCTCATTATTTTCTGCCAGGTCTGGAAGGCATTCCGCCATCTTAAACGCACCGGTACTTACGATGGCACCACGGAAGACATTACAGTTTCAGGCCCTCTGAACTGGCTTTTCCGCTCAGCGTTTCGGCTGGTAGGTAAAGACTGGCATATGTATTTTGTCGGCTTTCTGTTTGGTTTGGGTTTTGATACCGCCACTGAAATTTCTCTGCTGGGAATTTCTGCTTCAAGCGCGTCCAGCGGCATGTCGATTTGGTCAATTCTCGTTTTCCCGGCGCTGTTTACCTGCGGTATGGCGTTAATTGATTGTCTCGACAGTATTCTGATGGTTGAGGCCTACGGATGGGCGTTCAATAAGCCGCAACGTAAGCTCTATTACAATATGACCATTACCGGGACTTCCGTGATTGTTGCGCTATTTATTGGCGGGCTGGAGGCGCTGGGACTTCTCTCTGACGCGTTTTCGCTTCAGGGTGGTTTGTGGGATACCGTCAGCAATTTGAGTGACCATATGGGGAATGTCGGTTTTGCGATTATTGGCGTCTTTATCGGCTGCTGGATTATCTCCGCCGTAAACTACCGTTGGAAAAAATACGACGGACTGACGTTTAGTTGACACGAAAGAAAGCCTTCCAGGAACAGGAAGGCTTTGATCTTTTTAGGACTGACTAATTCGCGTTCACGGGTTGTGGTTTTTCAGCACTCTTTTTCAGGAGCCTGTTAGCCAGCACGCCAGACATCATCGAACCGTTCACGTTTAATGCCGTTCTGGCCATATCGACGACAGGCTCAATAGCAATGAAAATCCCCACCAGCGCGACCGGGAAGTTCAGCGTTGAAAGGACGATCAGCGCAGCAAATGTTCCGCCACCGCCGACACCCGCCACCCCAATAGAACCCAGCGCAATCGCAGGCAGCATGGCGAGTAAAAAATGTACTGATAGCGGATCAATCCCAATTGTTGGAGCAATCATCGCCACCATAATAGCCGGATAGATCCCGGCACAGCCGTTTTGACCCATGCTGGAGCCGAATGAAGCTGCAATATTAGCTATGGTGTTTTGCACGCCAAATTTTTCTTGTGCGGAAATAGCCAGTGGAATAGATGCTGCACTGCTGCGTGAAACAAATGCAAAGGTTAAAACTGGCCAGACAGTTTTAAAATAGTGAACGGGATTATTACCGCTCAGAACCAGTATCAGTGCGTGGACGATAAACATCATCAGAATCGCAAGGTAACAGGCAGCAATAAAGCCTAACAGACTGGCAAATTGTTCAAATCGATACGCGGAAAATACGCCTGCCATTAATGCCATCACACCATAAGGGGTGAGGGCAATAACGATACGCACCATTTTCATCACCCAAATCTGGATAGCGTTAATGCCAGCACCTAATTTTTTACCTTCTTGCGGGGCGTCTTGTTTAACCTTTAATAATGCCACGCCGGCAAGCAGGGTGAAGATAACAATGCCAATGACGGAAACGCTTCTGGCTCCTGTTAGATCAAGGAAGATATTCGTTGGGATCAGAGATGTAACCAGTTTAGGCAGTGAAATGGCGGCAGTTTTACTCACATCGTCTGCCGTCAGTGTGGACTGCATATGAACAAACGCACTGGCGTCCAGACCTAATACATGTGCAGTCAACAGCCCAATAAAACCGGCAATCATTACCAGACAGAGCATGCATCCGACAATGGTTAACGACATTTTCCCAATGCCAGCGCTGTTTTCGAGCTTATTAATGGCTGAGAGAATAGAGATGAAAATCAGCGGAACCGCAACCAGCTTCAGTAAATTAACATAACCGTTGCCGATAACATTATACCAGTCGATAACTGTTTTACTTTCGTCAGCAGCAATGAGATGCAGGGATAAGCCGATAACGGCACCCATAAAAATAGCGATGAAGACGCTTTTTGAAAGAGAGTGACTTTTTTGGTTGATTCTAAAAATTGCCCATGAACAAACCAAAAAGAACGCGATATACGCGAGCGTTACGAACATATTGTAGCCTCTTGCCTCATTCAGCACCTGAAATGCCGGAAAGAGATTTGTTAGTGCGAAAAAAACCTATGAACCATAAGGGTTCAGGACCGCGACGGATTATAGGGAGGGGGGAGGGTGACAGCCACACAAAAAGTGTGGAACGGCGTCGGATGGCGTTTATATGCCTGTTCTGTAGACGATTTTACGTGACGGTGTAACGTATTGTGAACAATCCCGCCGACCAATGAGATCGGCCCGGTTGGATTACTTATGAGGCTCGTCGTCCCAGGCGTGCGGTGCGAACAGATAACCTTTGTTGCGTACCGTTTTGATTCGATAGGGTTCAGTCGCGTTATCGAGAAGTTTTTTGCGTAAGCGGGAAATCGCGACATCGACGCTGCGATCCATACCGTCATAACTTACGCCACGCAGGTTTTTTAGCAACGCATCACGGTCCATAATCTGCCCGGCATGGGTTGCCAACTCCCACAGTAATTCAAAATCAGCGGTGGAAAGAGAGATTTGCTCGCCGCCGAGCAGCACGGAGCGGTTGGTGGGATCGATAGTGAGTGTGCCAAAGCGCAGCGTTGTGTGCGGTGTGATGGTTGCCGCTTGAATGCCTTTAGACTGTGCTGAGTGTTCATTCTGGCGCAGGTGCAGGCGCAGGCGAGCCAGCAGCACAGCTGGCGGCGTTGTCTTCAGGATGTAGTCACAGGCGCCCATTTCCAGCGCCAGGATATGGTTCATGTCGCTGTCCAGCGAGGTGAGCAGAACAATCGGGCCTTGCCAGCGTCCGCGTAAATCGCGGCAGATAGTCATCCCGTCTTTGCCCGGCAGCATGATATCTAATAACACCAGATCGGGTTGAACGTGCAGGATTTTCTCCTCGGCCAAATCACCACGAGGTTCAAGGATAACCTCAATATCATGCCGGGCCAGATAGGCTGCAATCAGTGAGCCAACTTCGGGATCATCTTCAACAAATACGATGGTGTTCATATCATTCATTTTGAATATAAAACGCCAACATACACCGCCCCGGTTTTTCCTTCCATTAATCTTTTCTAAACAAGAACGCTTCCGTTATGCTAGAGGCTGATGTTATTGATGTGTTAAGGCAGAGTGATGGGACTCGTTATAAAAGCGGCGCTCGGTGCGCTGGTGGTGGTGTTGATAGGTTTGCTGGCGAAAACAAAGAATTACTATATTGCTGGATTAATTCCACTGTTCCCGACGTTTGCGTTGATTGCCCACTACATCGTGGCCAGTGAGCGTGGGATCGAGGCGTTACGTACAACCATTGTATTCAGTATGTGGTCGATTATTCCCTATTTTGTCTACCTTGTTTCACTGTGGTATTTCACCGGTTTTATGCGCTTACCTATCGCGCTCGGCGGTGCAGTAGTGTGCTGGAGCCTGAGCGCGTGGTTGCTGATCTTTTGTTGGATCAAACTGCACTAACGCAGATGGCGCCCGCCATCAAGGGCAAAACTACGTCCGGTGACAAAACAACTGGTTAGTAGGTAGTCAATTAAATCAATGACCTCTTTTTCACCAGGCGCGGTTTTCATCAGTGATTTGTTTAGTGCCTGCTGGCGATACTCTGCATCGTCGCCCTCGTTAAACAGGATAAGTGAGGGGGCAATCGCGTTCACTTTCACTTCCGGTGCCAGTTTGCGCGCGAACGAGCGGGTCATATTATCCAGCGCCGCTTTGCTGGCAGCATAAGCAATGTGTTTGTCGCTGCCACGCTCCACAACATAATCCGTAAAATGAATGATGTCGCTGGCTGCGTGCCCATGACCGCGTAGCAATCCTTCCAGCGCGTGGTTGAGCAGGTAGGGCGTATTGACGTGGATCTGCATCATACGTGACAGTACTTCGCTAAGCGGTGTGCCGGGTTTTTCGGCGACCCAGGCGCTGGCATTATGCACAATGGCGCGCAAGCCATCCGTCTGCGCTTTGACCTCATCAGCAAAGGCCAGTACGCCTTCATCCGTGGAAAAGTCAGCCGGGATACAAATCGCGCCCGCTTCTCGCAGGCCGTCAATGGCAGGATAGTGAGTTCGGTAGCTGACGATAACTGGCTGTTTTTGGTTCAGAAAGTGCCATGCGACGGCGAGGCCGATACGACGACCACCTCCGGTGATAAGAATTGGCAAAGGAGGTTTTTTACCCATTGTTATACTCAGGCTCCGTTAAAAACAGCATCTTACAAGAAAAAGGGTGTAAGTGGTGTAGTGATCAGTACAAACTCATGTGTACACAGTAGCACACAGGAATAAAGTCGTTGGGGTTTGTTACAGCATCCTGATTTAGCGGCGAGCACATTTTAGTCGGGCTATAGTCGAAGGAGTAATAGAGAGAGGGGGATTAACGTAATAGAATGATTAGTCATTAAAAAAGGGAACCAGAAAACAGGCTCCCCATTGTAGCTATGTTTTCCTAAGCTCTCTCAGTTTATCCATTATTTTATTGAATTCTTCTGTGAACTTTCTGTGATCTCTTTCTTCTGCTTCTTGCATAATACGAGCGGCTTCAAGCCTTCTTGCTTCAATCAATCTTTGTTCTCGTTCTTTAATCTGAATCTTCAATCTCTGTTCAAATTCTGATATGTCGATAGAAGCAACAATCACCGGATTCTCTAAGAGTTGGTAGAGTGGGGAAAATAAATCTGAATACTGATCTACAGCGTCTTCTGGCGGTGGTGAACGATAGAAGGTTAAACCTTTTCTCCATCGTGATAGTTGTGCATAGTTCAGCTTAGGTTTCTTGCCTGTGCCTTCATACGCCTCTTTCACAGCATCTAACACAGCGGCAGGTTTTACGTCCTTGCTTATCTTTAACGCTTCTTTCATTCGGCGTTCTTGTGGCTGTGTGCTGTCTCCGAGTAAGATCAGATTTACGTTCTTCATTGTCTACCCTTAAATGATTAAGGAAGCATGATAATACACACAGCCTCTTGTGTTCAATCTGATGGCTTCCAATTAGGAAAGATAGCCATCATCATCTCTATTGCTTTCTGTTTTGCCCGTGTTGCTGCCTTCTCTGCAAAGGCTTTTAGTTCAGCTTGTGATTCTTCTTCGATACGTTCGACGATACCCGCAAAAATGGCTTTCTGATTGTCCTCAGAAGCGATAGAAGCAATAACCTGATTTTGTTGCTGTGACGCTCTCAGTTCCGCTGTGAGACGGGCAACTTCTTCCTTTAGCTTTTCTTCTGTGCTCTTACTGGGGGACTGCTGAAATCGTGCGGGAATTTCTCCGAGATCATCGGCGAAAAACTTGTTTAACCATCGCTCTTGTAAACGGCAGCCAGCAGATGCATTTAACCATTTGAGGAAAAAACGGAGATTTACATGACCTTCTTTTACAGCAAGGCGTAGCTTTTCTAATTCAATACCACGCTGAACAGAGACACCTGCTTCATTGTTTGGCTTCTTGAATGGTTCAAGATCAATAAGTTTTAGAAAATCTGCTGCTGTTAAAACTGACATAATTATTTCCTCTAAAAAGGCTGGATTGCTCCAGCCTCATTTAGTTTAGATATTCCAATACAAGATGACACTATCACCGAGTTTATCGTTATACACGGTAGTCGCTGGAGTGGCTGGGGTAATCGTTGATGCTGGAACAACGTGAACCACGACAGGAGGATTTACAGGCGTCGCAGGAGTCAGAGGAGTTACGGGTACAACGTGTACGACAACAGGAGTTGGTTGTGGCGGAGTGATATCGGTGATTGTTTTCACTTCACCCGTTTTCAGATTTTCTGCCTTCTCTGCATAGTGACTAGGGCCATATGCCCCAACAGTTGCTATGCCAAGTGAGTTGACTGAAGTTTCGATTGCATAACCATCTTCTTTAGCTACGCCCTTAGAGAAACCATACCCAACAGTCTCATTTCCAACATAACCACGAAGGTGAGTGA
Source organism: Citrobacter sp. Cpo045 (assembly GCF_030332875.1). Lineage (NCBI taxonomy): Bacteria > Pseudomonadati > Pseudomonadota > Gammaproteobacteria > Enterobacterales > Enterobacteriaceae > Citrobacter > Citrobacter sp. Cpo045. Next base: position 358,728 of record NZ_JAOWGZ010000096.1, on the reverse strand, counting down.
TTGTGAGATCACCTTCTTTCACCATAACATTATGAGTACGCATGGTTGGTGCAATCACTGTTGATGCTACACGAGTCAGGTCAGCATTTTTGAGCGCGTGGGTAGTTTTCACTGCGTTGGATACATCGTTGTATGCAGTGACTGTACCAAAAGCCTCATCACCTTCTTTAGTGCCGTGAATCGACAGGCCGCCAACACCTTCAACATAGCTATGATCGGAGAAATGCGTTACATCACCGTTCGTCACGTCAACCGTGTGGGAACGCATTTCAGGCGACACAACAGTTGATGCTGTTTTGGTCACACCATCACGAGTAACTGTTGAGGTACGAACCACACCTGTTTCTTGACTGATTGTGGTTGTCGCAGAATATTGTTCATTAACACCGTTGTAGGCAATGTTTTTAGTAACGACACCATCTTTCACACTGATGGAACGTGTCGTGTTATCTGCAATGGGGTGATCGCTCATATTGATGGAGCCTTTAGAGAATCCTGTGAAGCCACCACCTGCATTCATGCGCTCCGCAAAGTGACCACCAAACGAATGACCACTAAAAGCATGACCAATGTTACCACCATGGCCATGGCCACCAAAATTGTGACCGCCCATACCTCCATGGCCACCGTGACCATGAGCAAAAGCAGACATTGGAAGAACTATTAATACTGCAACCACTGATTTCTTAAACATTTTAATACTCCATTTAGGATTAATAGGGGGTGTCATCATTAATTCTTTATTTATCATTTTGTTTGTCCTTCAATGACTAAATACTGCCGACTACATAATTAATCGATGCAGTAACAGCTATTAATAAACCTTTTTTATTTCCGACATAATTGACGAGGGGAGTGTAGCTGGTGGGACCAGCGCACGGGTTGCATTATCATCAAACACAAATACCAACACAACTGCATGATAAACTCAACACAAGATAAAGCACAAATAGTTAATTGTGTGATGATTAATTGTTCTTTTATTTATCCATATATTATGATGTGTATGTGTTCGTTAAGTGTTTCTTTTTTATCTTTTATCAATATGAAAAGTGAACAAAGAATTGAGAAGGTTATGATGTGTTTCTGTATGTTATGTTGTGATTCATAAGAAGATAAAGCAGGTGATCGTGACTGACTGTTGCGCCGTAAAGCAGTTTGCGATTGTGAAGTGTAGAAAGAATAACTCGAACTCAATAGGGGGATCACACCTTGTGATGAGTCATCATCTGGAGAGCCGTGATAAGCGCTTCACACGCAGCAACAAATAGTGTGGGGGCAAGCATGAAGGGAGAGCGATTATTTTCGATTAATCAGCGTTAACCATGATATCCCGATAATCCTTTATCAGGATATTCATAGTCTGATATTTTCCGAAGCCAGCGATGGGTATAACGTTAGCCTATCAGCATCCAGGTAGCTGGCACAGCAGCAACAAGCAACAGGCCGATCAGCGCCATCTCCTGGCGTTTTAATACGTTTTCATGCGTGTGCGTTTTACGGGCATAAAGGAAAACCAACAGCCCTGGCGCATACAACACTACAGACAGCAGCAGATGCATCGGACCTGACGCATACAATAACCAGATGCCATAAATACTCGCACCGATACCGACAGCCTTATGAATCGGACGGGTGGCAATTTTTAACAGAAATGCGCCGACCAGCAAATAGGGCACCAGAATCATCTCTGAGGCGATTGTCAGTAACGTATTGTAGTCGGAGCCTGTGAGCCAGATTAGCACAAGGCAGATTTGTACACAGATGTTGGTTAACCACAGCGATGCCGATGGCGCACCCTGTGCATTCTGTCGCGCAAAAATACGCGGAAACGCTTTGTGCGTGGAGGCGAGGAACGGCACTTCCGCCGCCATAATCGTCCAGCTTAAATAGGCACCGCACACGGAAACAATCAGACCCGCGGCAATAATAATTTCGCCCCATGGCCCCATCATTTTAACCATCAGACCGGCCATTGATGGATTGCGGATCTCTGCCAGTTCTGGCCGCGCGACAACGCCGAGGGATAGCAGGGTGACTAACAGGTAAACGCCCAGTGCGGCGAGTACAGCTAACAGCGTGGCGCGACCAACATCGCGTTTATTTCTGGCGCGGGCAGATACCACCACCGCGCCTTCCACACCAATGAAAACCCACAGGGTGATGAGCATGGTGTTTTTGACCTGCTCCCAGACAGGCACGCCCAACGCGACGCCGGTAAAATCGAGAGTAAAGGTGTCGAGCTTAAACAGCATGAACGCCAGCACGATAAAGAGGCCTAGCGGCAATAGTTTTGCCAGAGTAGCGACCAGGTTAATGCTGGCCGCGGTTTGTACTCCCCGCAACACCAGAAAATGGACTATCCATAACAGTACCGATGCGCCGACAATCGACTGCCAGGTATTACCGTCGCCGAACAGACGTAATTCCGGTGTGTCGGTAAAGAAACTGAGCGCAGAGAAGACGATGACCAGATACGAAACGTTAGCGATAACAGCGCACAGCCAGTATCCCCACGCAGAGCAGAAGCCAATCAACTCGCCGAAACCTTCACGTGCATAGGTGAAGATACCGCCGTCCAGTTCAGGACGGATACGCGTCAGGATCAGCATGGCAAAGGCGAGCAAAAGAATACCCGCACCGGTAATCGCCCAACCAATTAGTAATGCAGCCGGGCTGGCTACTGCCGCCATATTTTGTGGCAGGCTGAAAACGCCAGCGCCGAGCATTGAGCTTAAAACCAGCGCGGTCAGTGCGCTCAGACCCAATTTCTTTTCCATTTGTATCCAGTTACAAAAACGAGAGTGAGAGAATAATTATTTTGGCAAACCGCATAAAAATGGTGAAAGCCACTAAGGCGCGGGATTTTACGGAGAGAAGAGAACGCATGCAATGGGGATAGAGAGATTTGTGACTAATAGTGTGAAAAGTTGTCTTAATACTGCTGTTTTTGTTTTATCTGGAAACAGAACCGCGCGAAATTATCAGGTCTACAAGGACTGTAGACCTGATAAGGCATTGGGTATTACTTATACAGATCGGCGCTGATTGTCACGTTGTTACCACGTTCTGACCACTGGCGGGTAATGTGATAGTACTTCGCGCCTTTCTTCGCTGCGCGTTTTGCTACCTGATAAGAGACTTCCGTCATGTTGCCGTAGTTACCGGTGAACTTGATGCTGTCGAACGGTACCATCATGGCGGCGGTCGCTTTGTTCAGCTCTTCAACTTTGGTTCCATCCGGCAGCGTGACAGTGTAACGTCCGCCTTTGGTGGATTGCGTTTCGAAGAAGCGGCCAACTTCAGCACTCGGAGAAGCGGTAGTTGCTACGCCCGGGATCTCAACTTTCTTCGCGGCTTCGCCACCTGCTGCTAATGCGGCACGACCAGCATCTGAATCTGCTGGGATCGCATCAGGGCTTTGTACAATGCGTTTTTTCGCATCAGCTTTATAGATGAATGCAGTAATACGCTGGTTGCCGCCCTGGTTGGCATCGACCTGACGCACGATATAGAAGGAGTAAGCACCTTTCTCTTTCGCTGCTTTGGTGATGGCATCGTTTACTTCAGGCTGGCTACGGTAGAAACCTTGCACTGTAACGGTGTCGTAAGGTTCTATCAGAACGGCCTGATCTTTTGGCAATTCCATAACGCCGTTAATGACACGGTTTTTTGACGCTTCCGCTTTTTCAGCGTCGGCTTTATAGACGTCGGCAACAACGCGCCAGTTACCGCCGCTGCCAAAATCTGAGGTATCAACAACATAAAAGGAGGCTGCACCGTCTTTATCTGCACGGCGTGAAACGGCAGCAACCGCATCACCGATAGCATTAAAACGACCGGTGACCACAATGCGGTCATAGGGTTTCAGGGCAGCCGCTTGCTCCGGCGTCAATTCTGTCGCTGCATTTACAGAAAAAGCAGTCGCAGAAATTAGTGCGGACGCCAGGAGAGTGTTCTTAAGCTTCATAAAAATAATCCTTCGCCTTGCGCAAACCAGGTACTGGTATTGTTATTGACTAGAAACGTCGCTGATTATTGCATTTAAATTGTGTCAGTGTCTGCGTCATTTTTCACTCATCATGTCACGTTAGGTAACAACAGCGATAACATTTTGTGATATGCCGAAAATTTCGGCTTTTGGTGACCAAAACTGATAAAGCAGTTGAATTTCATAAGTTAATTTAATGTTAATTAATTGTTTTTGGCAGGTAGGTAATCATGTTTTGCCGCTTCGCTTGAGCGAATTATCAGCCTTTGTGGGCTATTTTTAGGGCATTTTATCTGTCTGAGGTTCGATTCATCTCTATTTCGCGAATTTCATAATAAATACTGTTTTTTGGCGCTAGATCACAGGCGTCATTTTCAGTAGGTTATACAGAGTTTGTTACTGTTTTATTTTATTGAGGTAACACTGACCTCTTTCGAGAGTGCGCGCATGCCTCGTGCGAACATTGATAAACCATCATCATAATTACAGATGGAAGGGAACATTATGCGAATTGGCATACCAAGAGAACGGTTAACCAATGAAACCCGCGTTGCAGCCACGCCGAAGACGGTTGAGCAGCTGCTTAAACTGGGTTTCAGCGTCGCGGTTGAAAGCGGTGCAGGTCAACTGGCGAGTTTTGACGATAAGGCGTTTGTACAAGCAGGCGCAGAAATTGTTGATGGAAATGCAGTCTGGCAGTCAGAGATCATCCTGAAGGTCAATGCGCCGGAGGAGGCGGAAATTCCGTTACTCAATCCGGGCACGACGCTGGTGAGTTTTCTTTGGCCCGCGCAAAACCCTGAGCTGCTGCAAAAACTTGCAGAGCGCAACGTGACGGTCATGGCGATGGACTCCGTGCCGCGTATTTCGCGCGCACAGTCGCTGGATGCCTTAAGCTCGATGGCGAACATCGCCGGGTATCGCGCTATTGTTGAAGCTGCACATGAATTCGGTCGCTTCTTCACCGGCCAGATCACCGCCGCAGGTAAGGTTCCACCTGCCAAGGTCATGGTGATTGGTGCGGGTGTGGCAGGTCTTGCGGCGATCGGTGCGGCAAACAGCCTGGGCGCTATCGTGCGCGCTTTTGATACCCGTCCGGAAGTGAAGGAACAAGTGCAGAGTATGGGCGCAGAGTTCCTTGAACTGGACTTTAAAGAAGAAGCGGGCAGCGGCGATGGCTATGCCAAAGTGATGTCCGAAGCGTTCATCAAAGCTGAAATGGAACTCTTCGCTGCGCAGGCGAAAGACGTCGACATTATCGTTACCACAGCGCTGATTCCGGGCAAACCGGCCCCGAAACTGATCACCCGTGAAATGGTCGATTCGATGAAAGCGGGCAGCGTAATTGTCGATCTTGCCGCGCAAAACGGCGGTAACTGCGAATATACCGTGCCTAATCAGGTGACCACCACCGAGAACGGGGTGAAGGTTATCGGCTATACCGATCTGCCTGGCCGTTTGCCAACGCAATCTTCCCAGCTGTACGGCACGAACCTCGTCAACCTGCTCAAACTGTTGTGCAAAGAGAAAGACGGCAATATCACTGTCGATTTTGACGACGTGGTTGTGCGTGGTGTCACGGTGGTTCGTGATGGTGAAATCACCTGGCCTGCGCCGCCGATCCAGGTTTCTGCTCAGCCGCAGGCTGCGCCAAAAGCCGCACCAGCGCCGAAAGAAGAGAAAAAGCCTGTCTCTCCGTGGCGCAAATATGCGCTGATGGCGCTGGTAGTGATTTTGTTTGGCTGGCTCGCCGACGTCGCGCCGAAAGAGTTCCTTGGTCACTTTACGGTGTTCGCGCTTTCCTGCGTGGTGGGTTACTACGTGGTCTGGAATGTGTCACATGCGTTGCATACTCCGCTGATGTCTGTGACTAACGCCATCTCGGGGATTATCGTGGTTGGGGCGTTATTGCAAATTGGCCAGGGTGGCTGGGTGAGTTTCCTGAGCTTTATCGCGGTGCTTATTGCCAGCATTAATATTTTCGGTGGCTTCACCGTGACTCAGCGCATGCTGAAAATGTTCCGGAAAAACTAAGGGGTAACATATGTCTGGAGGATTAGTTACAGCTGCATACATTGTTGCCGCGATCCTGTTTATTTTTAGTCTGGCGGGGCTTTCGAAACACGAAACCTCTCAGCAGGGTAACAACTACGGCATCGCCGGGATGGCGATTGCGCTGATTGCTACGATTTTTGGCCCGGATACCGGCAACGTTGCGTGGATCCTGGTAGCGATGATCATCGGCGGCGCGATTGGTATTCGTCTGGCGAAGAAAGTCGAAATGACCGAGATGCCGGAGTTGGTGGCGATTCTGCACAGCTTCGTCGGTCTGGCTGCGGTACTGGTGGGGTTCAACAGCTACCTGTATCACGATACGGGCCTGGAGCCGATTCTGGTGAACATTCACCTGACGGAAGTGTTCCTGGGTATCTTCATCGGTGCGGTGACCTTTACCGGTTCTGTGGTGGCCTTTGGCAAACTGCGCGGCAAGATCTCCTCTAAACCGCTGATGCTGCCGAATCGTCACAAAATGAACCTGGCGGCGCTGGTTGTTTCTTTCCTGCTGCTGGTGGTGTTTGTTCGTACCGAAAGCGTGGGCCTGCAGGTTCTGGCGCTGCTGGTGATGACCATTATTGCACTGGCTTTTGGCTGGCATCTGGTGGCGTCCATTGGCGGTGCGGATATGCCGGTTGTCGTGTCAATGCTTAACTCCTATTCAGGATGGGCGGCGGCGGCAGCGGGCTTTATGCTGAGCAACGATCTGCTGATCGTTACCGGTGCGCTGGTCGGTTCTTCTGGTGCGATCCTGTCTTACATTATGTGTAAGGCGATGAACCGTTCATTTTTCAGCGTTATTGCGGGCGGCTTTGGTTCTGACGGTTCTTCTACCGGGTCTGATGAAGAAGTGGGTGAACATCGTGAGATTACTGCGGAAGACACAGCAGAAATGCTGAAGAACTCGCACTCCGTGATCATCACCCCGGGCTACGGCATGGCAGTGGCTCAGGCACAGTATCCGGTCGCGGAAATTACTGAGAAACTTCGCGCGCGCGGCATCAAAGTGCGTTTTGGTATTCACCCGGTAGCAGGGCGCTTGCCAGGTCATATGAACGTGCTGCTGGCGGAAGCCAAAGTACCTTATGACATCGTGCTGGAAATGGATGAGATCAACGATGATTTCGCCGATACCGATACCGTGCTGGTCATTGGTGCCAACGACACGGTAAACCCGGCTGCGCAGGATGACCCGCGCAGCCCGATCGCCGGCATGCCGGTGCTGGAAGTGTGGAAAGCGCAGAACGTAATTGTGTTCAAACGTTCAATGAACACTGGCTATGCAGGTGTGCAGAACCCGCTGTTCTTTAAAGACAACACCCATATGCTGTTTGGCGATGCCAAAGCCAGCGTGGATGCGATCCTGAAAGCGCTGTAATTGCCAGTAAAAGTAAGACGGCCTCTGCGGAGGCCGTTTTTTTAAACATCCAGTTTACGTTGGGTGATCGATTCCACACGAGCCGGATCGCGATGCGAGAAGAACGCGCTGGTTCCGCTGTCCATCGCGGCAATTTGCGTCATCTCTTCCGCCGTTAGGGCAAAGTCCAGCACCTGAATATTCTCGGCCATCCGCGTTTTACGCACGGTTTTCGCCAGCGAAATTATCCCACGTTGATAAATCCAACGCAGCACGACTTGACCAACGCTTTTGCCATATTTTTCACCAATAGCCGCTAAGACTGGGTTCTGAAACAGGTCATTGCGTCCTTCAGCGAACGGCGCCCAGGCTTGCGGTTGAATATTCCGGCTCTGCATCCAGGCTACGGCATGCGGTTGCTGATGAAAAGGATTCACCTCAATCTGGTTAACGGCTGGAATAATGCGATTGAAAGCGATTAAATCCGCCAGACGATCCGGATGAAAGTTACTCACGCCAATCGCGCGGATTTTCCCTTCTTCATATAATTCTTCCATCGCGCGCCAGGCACCGTGCACATCGCCATAGGGCTGATGAATCAAATAAAGGTCAATATAATCCAGTTGAAGCCGTTGCAGAGAACGTGCGAATTGCGCCTTTGCGCCTGCATAGTTGGTATCCTGTAACCACAGTTTGGTAGTCACAAAAAGCGCCTCGCGGGGGACTCCGCTTTGCTTAAGTGCATTGCCGACCTGAGTTTCATTCTGATAGGAGGCTGCGGTATCAATCAGGCGATATCCTGTATCAATGGCATCCCGTACGGCTTGCTCACATTCGCTGGCATCAGTCATTTGATAAACGCCAAATCCGAGCAGGGGCATCTCAACACCGTTATTCAGAACTGTTGTATTCATTGGGTTCTCCTGAGCATCATCGTTGCATTGGCTGCAGATTAGCAAATCTGTGTTGATACGATTAGTCTGTGAAATTCGCATGGACCTATGAGTAGAATTCATTTCTGAAAGGTAATTATTGGAAGTCAGTCACAAAATATGACGCCTATGATTTCACCATTCATGATTTCAGTTCATAAACTCATGCGGTTTTAACCGTCTAATCACGGCAATACGTTGTCTATATACTGCGACCTGACTTTTTAGAACATGACAGGGCACTATGCGTACACGTGAACATGCCTCACCGGTAACTACCGCAAGCCAGACCGGTCTTACTTTTATTCTGATCCTCAGTGGCCTGATGGCCTTTACATCGCTTTCTACCGATATTTATCTTCCAGCAATGCCGACGATGGCCGAGGATTTACATGGCAATGTTGAGCTGACGATTACTGGTTTCTTAATTGGTTTTACTATCGCACAGTTGATTTGGGGGCCGATTAGCGATCATATGGGGCGGCGCAAGCCGCTGTTTATCGGCATGGTGCTATTTATCATTGGTTCCGCAGGGTGTGCGCTGTCTACAAGTATCACGCAAATTGTTTTCTGGCGGGTATTTCAGGCGCTTGGAGCCTGTACCGGACCTATGCTGGCGCGAGCGATGATCCGCGATCTCTTTGCACGTACTCGTGCGGCGCAAATGCTCTCGACCCTGGTGTTGGTGATGGCGATTGCGCCAATCGCCGGACCGTTGATTGGCGGGCAAATTATTCGCCTGAGCACCTGGCACTCTATTTTTTGGCTGCTGGTGGTGATTGGTGCGCTGATGTTTATCTCCCTAAACTGGCTGCCCGAAACATTGCCGGAAGATAAACGGGTGAAAGCCTCTTTGGCTGGCGCATTTCGTAATTACCGCTCGTTGTTAACGAATGGGCGTTTTATGCGCTATACCCTGAGCCTGACGTTTTATTACGTCGGTGCGTACGCGTTTATTACCGGGTCACCGTTTGTTTATATTAGCTATTACCATGTTGATCCACAGCATTACGGCTGGTTGTTTGCGCTAAACATTATCGGTGTTATGGCGATGAGCGTGGTTAACCGTCGTCTGGTTCAACGACATGCTCTGGAACAACTGCTGAAATATGCGACGATGCTGGCGGCGCTGGCCGCAGTGGCGCTTGCACTGCTGGTTAAGCTGGAGTCAGGCGGAATTGTTGCCATTATCGTTTCCATTTTTCTGCTGTTCTCGATGAATGGCATTATTGCCGCGACGTCGACTGCTGCGGCGTTGGACGCGGTACCGAACATTGCGGGTTCAGCTTCGGCGCTGATTGGCGCGTTGCAATATGGCAGCGGTATTATCTCATCGTTGCTGCTGGCCGCTTTCAGTGATGGCACGCCCTGGACCATGGCGTGGATAATAGCGCTATTTACGCTGTTAAGCGCCGTTTTGGCTTTCCGCGTGAAAGGATAAAGGAAATGCCCCGTAATGGCGGGGCGAAAACTCATTCTTTGTTCAGATCGCTAAGCAGCACGGCAATGCTTTGACCGCCATTGGTTTGCTCAAGCGCGATTTTCACGATGATGGTCAGCGGCACAGAAAGCAGCATCCCCACGGGACCGAGCAACCAGCCCCAGAAGATTAACGACAGAAATACCACCAGCGTAGACAGCCCCAGCCCGCGGCCCATGATCCGCGGCTCGAGGATATTCCCGAATACCAGGTTGATGACCAGATAGCCTGCCAGAACCACCAGCGCATCGTAAAGACCGCTGAATGCCAGCACCTGAGCAATAGGGGGAATGGCCGCCAATACAGAACCGATATTAGGGATGTAGTTCAGGGCGAAGGCCAGTAATCCCCAGACAAAGGCAAAGCGCACATCCAATGCAGCAAGCATGCCCCAGGCGACCAACCCGGTCACAATGCTGATTGCCGTTTTAAGCACCAGATAGTGGGAGACGCTGTCGATGGCGCGTTGAATCGCCGCCATACCTTCAATGGGGCGACTCATCATTTGTTTGAGTTTGTTGGGCAGTTGCGGTACTTCCAGTAGCATAAAAACTACAGTCAGTAGCAGTAAAAATATCGATGACATAGCATTTGAAAGCTGCGCCAGTAAATTGGTCACCAGCGTCATTGCCGCGTTCGGATCGATATATTTGACGAGCTCGTCCACGGTAACGCCGATCCCTGCGCGTTGTAACCATGGTTCAAGATTTTTCAGTGGGATAACCAGTGAAGAGCGATATTGCGGTAGCGTTCGCGCAAGTTCATTTAAGGATGTACCTAAATACGCCAACAGCAGCACCATTAACATTACAATAATAACGATAAGCAATGACACCGCAATTACGCGCGGTATGCGAAGCTTGACCATCCGCTGCACCACGGGATTGAGCACAACGGCTATAAATAACGCCAGAATAAAGGGGACGATGATATCTGCGGCAAAGCGAATACCGCTCAGGATGATAACCAGCATGCCCAGCATAATTACTATTTTTAGACCGTTAAGCGTGATGATCGGTTTCGCCATGTGTATTCCCGCATTTTTCATTTTTGAATCTGCATAATAATGTGATTTGCGTCGAGCCGTTATAACAAAAATCAAACGGGGCAGGTAAAGAAGTGAAAAGACTTTGAGTTCGTCTTGAAGCTATGATACAAATCATCTGTGTTTAACTACCGAGGACAATTATCATCCGCGATGATGAGAAGCAACACTGCGGATAATTGTAATATTATGGACAATATGTTCAGGATGTTTTTGCGTTTACCTACACTTCTTCGTACCTCCTCCACTTTCTTGCTTGCGGGTGAGCAACACTGGCGCAACGCGCTTTAGTCCCTTCTTCTGCCTGAGCTGGCGCTGTGCGCTGAGCTAACTAATTTTTTTTTTGGTTTACTGCATGCAGTAGGCCTAAAGGACTATATTCTCAAGCAGGAGAAGCATCATGTTTTACTGGATATTATTAGGTCTGGCCATCGCGGCTGAAATTACTGGTACGCTGTCAATGAAATGGGCAAGCGTTGGCCATGGTAATTCAGGCTTTATTTTAATGCTGGTAATGATCGCCTTATCATATATTTTTCTTAGTTTCGCTGTTAAAAAAATTGCCCTTGGTGTGGCCTATGCCTTGTGGGAAGGTATCGGTATTTTATTTATTACGCTGTTTAGTGTGTTGTTATTTGACGAAACCTTGTCCACGATGAAAGTGGCTGGACTGGTCTCGCTGGTATTAGGCATTGTGCTGATCAAATCTGGTACTCGAAAACCTGCCAAAACGAGCAAAGAGGTGACCCATGCAGCAGTTTGAGTGGGTTCATGGTGCCTGGCTTGGCATGGCCATCGTGCTGGAAATAGTCGCTAACGTCTTTTTGAAATTTTCTGATGGATTTCGCCGCAAGATTTATGGCGTGCTGTCGCTGGCTGCCGTGTTAGCGGCCTTTAGTGCGCTGTCGCAGGCGGTAAAAGGTATTGACCTTTCTGTTGCCTACGCCTTGTGGGGCGGGTTTGGGATTGCCGCGACGTTAGCGGCTGGTTGGGTGTTGTTTGGTCAGCGCCTGAATAATAAAGGCTGGATCGGCGTGGCGCTGCTGCTGGCCGGAATGGTGATGATTAAACTTGCCTGATATCCGTGCTGCCCGTTAATGCGGGCAGCATATGTTACTCCTGCGCCAACTCTTCCAGCTTATCGCGAAAACCGGTCACGGATATGGCGCGATTATCGGCTCGCCAGCGATCTTTCGCTGCCGGAGCGGAGCTTTGTACGCCAATCAACTGCCAGCCTGAATCTGTCTTCAGCATCAACGGTGAACCGCTGTCGCCCGGGAGCGTGTCGCACTGGTGCGACAAGACGGTATTCTGCGCCCAGCCGGTCACCACGCAATCCTGATGGGTGTACAAATCGTCCAGATGATCTTCCGGATAGCCCGATTGTGTGACTTTACGATCGGCGGTTTTCAGCGCCGCGGTTAACGCCGCTTTATCACCTTCAAATAATGGTAGGGGCGTGATTCCGGAAGGCGGGTAACGCAGCACCACCAGACCAAAATCCCACGGGGCTGCTGATGGCGGCACAATCCAGCCATCGCCATCGGCTTTCAAACGCTTACCTAGTGAGGGATCAACCCGTCCTTCGATTCCATGGATTTCATAGCGCCAGACACCCTTTTTCGACACAAAGCGTAACGCGACGGCTTTATCCGGTTTGCCTTTCGGTGGAGCGAGCAAGCAGTGTCCGGCAGTCAGGGCCAGATGCGGTGAAATGAGCGTGGCGGTACACAGATTACCACTGGCGGTTTCCAGTTGTCCGATAGCGTCCCACGGTGATTGCGTTGGGTCCGTTACTTTCGTGCGATCGTCATGACCAAAAAACAGCGTTTTTATGCTTTCTGCTTCAGCGGTGGTCGTTGCTGGCTGATCCGCATGCGCAACAACAGGAAAAAAACAAATTGAGCCCAGTAATACAGCAATGGTTTTATGCATATCACACTCTGGTGGGGAATTATGATTATAAACAGCAAACCCTCAGTTAATACTATAGACGGGACGGCGAGAAAGTGGGAGTAAAATCAGATAACTACACTCAGGAAAGATAAAAATGCATGGCAATAAGGGCGCAAATTATCAGAGTAATAAGAATGAACTCAAAGCGGTAATGTGACACCATTTTACCCTCCGAAAGGCGGCGCTACATCAGGTTGATCTAGCGCCGTATGCTATGGCGTGGGGGACGCCATAGTGACTACAAATGCGTTATGCTGCAGGTTGAGCTGCTGGTTTAGCGGTGTCGTGTTTTACGGCTTTTTTGGTGTGTTTTTTAGCGGCCTGAGCTTTCTGCTCTGGTGCTTTTTGTTCTGCTGCTGGCTTGGTTGCTGCTTTTTTGGTGTGTTTTTTAGCAGCCTGAGCTTTCTGCTCTGGCGCTTTTTGTTCTACAGCCGGTTTGGTCGCTGCTTTTTTGGTGTGTTTTTTGGCAGCTTGCGCTTTCTGTTCTGCCGCTGGTTTAGCGGTGGATTTTTTAGCGTGATGTTTTTTGTGATGCGTGGTTTTTGCCGGCGCTGCTTTGGTGGTTGCAGCAGCAGTCGGAGCGGTAGTAGCAGTTGTCTCAGCAGCAAAAGCAGCAGAAGACAGACCCATAGCAGCGGCAACAACCAGAGCTAATACTTTTTTCATTCTCATACCCTCGATTTGGTTTTTCATTCAACCCCACTGCGGGGCCGTTGAAATAACTATATCGCTGTAAACACAGGGCTTCCGTGAGTCATTGGTTTCGGCGTGTAACGATATGTACAATGACTCACGGTATGAGATTACAAATAGCGGGCTTCCAGATGAGAACGGAAATAACGGCTGCTGAGCGGCTCTCCGGTCGCCTGGGTAATAAGCTGTTCAGTAGTAAAGCGGCTGCCATGCTGCCAGATATTCTGACGTAACCAGTCAAACAGAGCACCAAACTCACCTTGGGCAATAGACTGATTCAAATCAGGCAATGCGCGGTTAGCGGCACTGAACAACTGCGCTGCATACATGGCGCCTAAGGTATAGGAAGGGAAGTAGCCAAAGCCGCCGTCAGTCCAGTGAATATCCTGCATACAACCGTTACGATAGTTTCCGATCGTTGACAGCCCCAGCCAGGCCTGCATTTTCTCGTTCCACAATGCCGGGATATCATCCACTTCAATATCGCCATTAATAAGCGCACGTTCAATTTCATAACGCAGGATCACGTGAGCGGGATAGCTTACCTCGTCGGCATCAACACGGATAAACCCGGGTTTGACCTGCTGGTTCCAGGCGATGAAATTGCTTTCTTCAAACGCTGCCTGATCGCCAAAGTGGCGCGTTACAGCCGGAATCAACCGCATCAGAAAGGCTTTACTGCGTCCCAGCTGCATCTCAAAGAACAGACTCTGGGACTCATGAATGGCGGTTGAGCGTGCCAGAGCAATAGGTTGCCCAGACCAGCTGCGTGGCAGGTTTTGCTCATAGCGCGCATGACCGGTTTCATGGATCACGCCAAACAGCGCGCTGAGTAATTCGTTTTCATCATAGCGGGTGGTAATGCGGACATCTTCTGGTACGCCGCCACAAAAAGGATGTGCACTGATATCCAGCCGACCAGCGGTAAAGTCGAAACCTAGCTGTGCCATTGTTTCAAGACCCAGCTCTCGCTGTACAGCTGTTGGGAAGGGACCTACCGGGGCGATGAGCGACTGTTGAGACTGCTTTGCCACCACCTTGTTTAGCAGATCGGGCAGCCAGCTTTTAACGTCCGCGAAAAGGATATCCAACTGACCGCTGGTCATTCCTGGTTCAAAGATGTCCAGGAGTGCATCATATGGAGAACAACCTTTTGCTTCTGCGCGCAGTCGGGCTTCTTCGCGGCTGTACTTCACAACTTCTTTCAGGTTATCGGAAAATCCTTCCCAGTCATTAGCTGGTCGCTGGCTACGCCAGGCATGCTCACAGCGGCTTCCCGCAAGAGATTTTGCTTCTACCAACGATTCGGGCAACAAGGATGCCTGGTGATGCAATCGCGACATTTCGCGCAGGTTCGCCTGTTCTACATCGTTGAGATCTTCCTGTTGCGCTGCGGCGATCCACATTGCCACTTTCGGATCGGTTAACAGTTGGTGCTCAAGCACGCTCAGCTCGGCCAGCGCTTCGCCCCGGGCTTTACTGCCTCCTGGCGGCATCATGGTAAACATGTCCCAACTGGCGATTGCCGAGAGGTGGGAGAAGCGAGAGAGCCGCTGGAACGTGCGGGTGAGCTGATGGTAATTATCATTGTTACTCATTTTTTGTTCTCGTTCTGTTTAGGTGTGGTTAAGAAGTTTACCGTGATTCACTCACTTTTCATAAACACACCTTTGTACCCGGTTTTCCGTAACAGCTTTTTATAGCGAAAAGCCAGCAGAACCACAAAACAGATGGCGTAGATAATAGGGAGCGGTGATAGCACTTTTACCGACCACAGATAATGCAGCGGTAGCAAAATGGCGGCCAGGTAGACGTAGTTGTGCAATGTTTGCCAGCGTTTGCCCATTTTACGCTGAGCGGCTTGTGTCGAGGTCAACGTCAACAGGAATAAGATAATCCAACCGGCCATACCCAGCATTAGCCATGGGCGTGAAACCAGTTCACGACCCAACAATCCCAGGTTTTGTATACCCAGTTCCAGCAGAGCATAGCTGGTTATATGCAGTGTGGCCCAGGCAAAGCACCATAAACCTAACAACCGCCGGGTACGAAACAACAAAGGCTGCTTTGCATAGCGCGCAAGCGGCGATACCAGCAGGGTAGCCAGCAAAAACTTCAGAGCGGTAATGCCCGTAAAGTGCTGGATATCTTTTCCCGGGTCGGCGCCCAACCCGCCATGCTGCGCGGCCCAGAAGAGCCATAGCAGGGGTAAAAAACCGGCGAGATGCAGCAGCACTTTCAGACCGGTTATCTGTTTTGCAGTCAACCTCACTTAAAAATACTCCCGAAGATCCATGCCCTGATATAACGATGCCACCTCATCGGCATAACCATTAAAAGGTAACGTGGGCTGTCGCTGTACATCGAGAATGCCACCCGAACCGATAAAACGCTCAGTAGCCTGAGACCAGCGAGGGTGATCCACCTGCGGATTTACGTTGGCGTAAAATCCGTATTCATTCGGTGCTGACATATTCCAGGTCGTCGGCGGCTGTTCACGCGTCAGCTTGATACTGACTATCGATTTAATGCCCTTGAAGCCGTATTTCCAGGGTACGGTCAGGCGTATCGGCGCCCCGTTTTGCGGCGGCAATGCTTTGCCATATACGCCTACGGTGAGAAGTGTGAGCGGGTGCATAGCCTCATCCAAACGAAGACCTTCGACATAGGGATATTTCAACCCACCGCCAATAAAGCGGTCTTTCTGGCCCGGCATTTCATCAGGGGCGTAGCGTGTTTCAAAAGCGACGTATTTGGCGTGACTAGTTGGCTCAACCAGCGCCAGTAATTTATGCAACGGAAAACCCGCCCACGGCACAACCATTGACCAGGCCTCAACGCAACGCATCCGATAAATACGCTCTTCTAATGGAAAGCGTGTGGTCAGCGCATCATGATCTAAGGTTAAAGGTTTGTTGACCTCACCGCTGATGGTTAACGTCCAGGGATCGGTTTTCAGGCTACCGGCATTGGCCGCAGGATCGGCTTTATCCAGACCAAATTCGTAGAAATTGTTGTAGCCCGTCACCTTGTCTTCTGGCGTCAGTGACAGGCTGTTTTGCCAGCGTTCGGGCTTTGTGAACTCAAGCGCTTTGCCTGCGGGTGCGGGTGGACGAACGTTGCCTTTAAACCAATCCAGCAAATTAGCCTGTGTAGGGGAGGACAGCGTGGCCGCAGCCGCACCTATCCCTAGAGCTTTGAGGATCTGTCGTCGTTGCATAAAAAATACTGACTCGGCTGTAACATCTGCTTCCCGAAGTGGACGTTTTTTTAGCATGACTTTTCCTTCTTATTTTCATGTTAAGGAAAACAAAGCGACGTTTCCCTGTTGATGTCTGACGTGTCTGTAACGACATACTGCTCGCATGCGTATCCCTGGATCCTCACGAAAAGTTAAAAATTTTGTGATAACTTCCGCCCCTTGCCTGAGGTAAGCTTTCAGCACGACGAGAGGGGGATGACACTGATGGCAGGCGCGAAAAAGATATTTTTGGTGGAAGATGACAGCGATATTGCCTCACTTTTGCAGCTTAGCCTGAAGGATGAGGGTTACGAGATTGTTCATGAGGCAGACGGAGCTCGCGCGCTTGAACAACTGGAGAAACACGTCTGGGATGCCGTTATCCTCGATCTGATGCTGCCGGGTGTCGACGGGCTGGAGATTTGTCGTCGCATTCGCCAAATGAGTTTTTATTTGCCCGTCATTATCATCAGCGCCCGCACCAGCGAAACGCACCGTGTATTGGGGCTGGAAATGGGTGCCGATGATTATCTGGCCAAACCTTTCTCGGTGCTGGAGTTGATGGCCCGGGTAAAGGCATTGTTTCGTCGTCAGGAAGCGATGAGTCAGAACCTGCGTATGGAGGCGGGGATTATCACCGTTCATGGCGTAGAGATTGACCCATTAGCCCGGGAAGTCCGGCTGCATGGTAAATCCCTCGATTTAACGCCGCGCGAATTCGATCTGCTCTATTTTTTCGCCCGTCATCCAGGCGAGGTCTTTTCGCGTCAGGCACTGTTAGATCAGGTGTGGGGCTACCAGCATGAAGGGTATGAGCATACGGTGAACAGTCATATTAATCGCCTGCGGACCAAAATTGAAAAGGATGCTGCGGAGCCGGAAATTATTCTCACGGTTTGGGGACGAGGCTATAAGTTAGCAGCGGTTAATGCGGAGCATCAGCAATGATTTATCGCCTGTCGCTGAGCCAGCGTCTGACTCTGGTCTTTACTGCCATTATGCTGATTTGCGCGGTTGCCGTCAGCGCTGTCCAGATTCGCAGCAGTAAACAGTATGGTGACGCCATGGTGCAAAGGCTCTCGCTGGAGCTGGCGAGCAAGATTGTCAAAAGTGAGTCGCTTATTGATGCCAGCGGGCAGATTAATCGCCAGACCTTAAAAGGATTGTTTAATCACCTGATGACGCTCAACCCCAGCGTGGAGCTGTATCTGATTTCACCGTCAGGTGAAATACTTGCTGATGCCGCACCGCCGGGGCATATCCAGCGGCAGAAAATTAGCGTACAGCCGATTCAGAATTTCCTTAATTCAGATGCGTTGCCCGTCTATGGCAACGATCCGCGTAGCAGCCAGCAAAAGGTATTCAGCGCCGCGCCGGTTTTATATAACGGTGAGCTACATGGCTATTTGTACATTATTCTGCAGGGCGAAGATCTGAATATGCTGGCGAATACCGCCTGGCAAAAAACGCTCTGGAATACCGTGGCCTGGACGTTAATACTGGTTTTATTAGCCGGTGGAATTGCAGGTTTTCTGGTGTGGCGATGGGTGACGAATCCAGTAAAAAGGCTAACCGGACAGGTGGTAAAACTGGAGAAGGACAGCATTACCGTCATCAAACAATTGGCACAAAAAAATCCCGAACCGGTACCGGAGAATGAAATAGCGCTGCTGAACAATGCGTTTATTGAGTTAGCGCAGAAAATTGCCCAGCAGTGGGATTTATTAGCAGACAGCGATCGTCAGCGCAGAGAGTTTATTGCCAATATTTCGCACGATTTACGCACGCCGTTGACTTCACTGTTGGGATATCTGGAAATGCTGTCGCTGAAAGCCGATACGATGACGCCGGAGGAAAATCGGCATTATCTTAGCATCGCGCTGCGCCAGGGGCATAAAGTTCGTCATCTGTCACAACAGCTGTTTGAGCTGGCAAGGCTGGAGCACGGCGGTATAAAACCGCAGCGTGAACGTTTTGCTATTGGTGAATTGATCCAGGATGTGACACAGAAATTTGATCTCCCTGTTGCCACGCGTCATTTGCAGTTGCACCTTGACGTAACGGGGCCGTTACCGCTGGTGAATGCCGATTTATCGATGATAGAAAGAGTCGTGACGAATTTGCTGGATAACGCTATCCGTCATACGCCTGACGGAGGCGAAGTGCGGCTAAAAGTCTGGCGTGATGAAGACCGTTTGTTAGCCGAAGTGCAGGACAGTGGGCCAGGGGTAGAAGACGCTGTGCGAGAAGTATTGTTTCAGCGCCCGACCGCGTTAATTCCCCGTGAGCAGCGGGCCGAGCGCGGCGGCCTGGGCTTACTGATCGTGCGTAGAATGCTCGAACTGCATGGAGGAGATATACATCTGGTTAACTCAACGGCAGGGGCCTGCTTCCGTTTCTCGTTGCCGTTGGCAGATTCTCCTCTGAGTAGTTGACGGTGAAGTTCCGGAGTAAAGAGGGTTTTGGCATTGTACTCATGGGCATTGCGTAAAAGTTGGTAGGTTGTCAGTGATAATGAGAATTTTTATCATGCATAGGTAATTCATCAACTTATCTTCGATGAGCGCAAGGAGATCGTATGTCACAGGATGCCGACAACCTGTATATCGTCAGGACTAAAGCAGTTGCTGGCTGCTTTTCAATGTTTTTACTGATGTTTGGCCTCACGTTTACCCCGTTGTTTTTCCCCGCGAGTCAGGACCTGCTTGCCAAAGGGTTACTTTTTCCGCTGCTGTTTGCGCTGGAATTTGTTGTGCTGGTTCCGCTGTATTATTTCTTCTTTAGAAAAAGAGAGGGACTGGGCAAAGGCATTTTCAACGCCAGGTGGTTTGCCATTTTGTTCGCGGCGCTGCTGTTTATTCAGCTTATCCTGCCATTGATTTTGGGTCTCAGACAAACTGAAGCGTGGGTGACCAGCCAAATATCCTTAAGTAGTTATGCGTTGTGGTTATCTACGTTGACCCTGATATTTATCGCGCCAGTTTATGAAGAAATTGTTTTCAGAGGCTGTTTATTCAACGCGTTCCAGTACTGGTTCAATAATAAAACCTGGCTGTCGTCAGTGGTGGTATCGGTCATTTTTGCCATCATGCATACGCAGTATGTGGATCTACGCACGTTGCTGATGTTGTTTCTTGTGTCGCAGGTGTTGATCCTGGCCAGACTGAAAAGCAACGGTCTGTTGATGCCAATTTTGCTGCATATAGTGATGAACGGGACAGTTGTTGCTCTGCAGATGGCGGCTCAGACGTTACAGCCAGGGTGATGAAGGTGATGCCCGGAACCCGGGCATCGCGGATTATACGTGCAGACGATGGTGCAAACGCGCACCGACCAGCAACGCCAACACCAGCATCAGGGCGATAAATCCGCCCACGCCGTTCCAGCCATAGCTGTGCCAGAACACACCGCCCAGCGTACCGGCAATACTGGATCCCAGATAATAGCTGAACAGATACAGGGAAGAAGCCTGGCCTTTAGCGCGTTTTGCCCGTGGTCCAATCCAGCTGCTTGCTACGGAGTGCGCGGCAAAAAAACCGGCTGAAAAGAGCAGCATCCCGGCGAAGATCAGCCATAGCGATGTGAACAGGGTCATCAGCAGTCCAACCAGCATCACGCCAGTTGAAAAGAGCATTACCGGGCCACGGCCATAACGAGTGGTCATAGAACCCGCTTTCGGCGAACTCCAGGTCCCGGTCAGATACGCCACAGATAACAGACCGACAACCGCCTGGCTGAGCTCCCACGGATAGAGCATCAGGCGGTAGCCGATGTAATTAAACAGCGTGACAAACGATCCCATCAGTAAAAAACCTTCCGCAAACAGCAGCGGCAAACCTTTGTCGCGCCAGTGCAAGCGGAAGTTGATAAACAACGTTTTCGGGCGCAGCGACGTAGGTCTGAAATGACGGGATTCCGGTAAGATTTTCCAGAACATCAGTGCAGAGGCAAGGGCAAAACAGCCGATCGCCGCCAGCGCGATACGCCAGTTAAAAAAGTCGGTAAACACACCGCTGATCAAGCGACCACTCATACCGCCAATCGAGTTACCGCTGATATACAAGCCCATTGAGAAGGCGACGAAACTGGGATGAATTTCTTCACTCAGATAGGTCATCCCTACCGCCGCGACGCCGCTCAGTGAAAGTCCTATCAGAGCACGCATGATTAAAATACCGTGCCAGCTGGTCATCATCGTTGAAAGCAGCGTACAACAAGAGGCGAGCAGCAGCGCGGTAACCATCACCGGCTTGCGGCCAATAGCATCTGAAAGTGGGCCGGTAAACAGTAACCCTATCGCCAGCATCGCCGTCGAGATGGAAAGCGAGATACTGCTGCTTGCGGGAGAGACCCCAAACTCGTGCGAGAGCACTGGCAGTATGGGTTGTACGCAATAGAGGAGGGCAAAAGTCGCCAGTCCGGCGGAAAACAGCGCCAGCGTGACGCGCATAAATGGGGATGTTCCGCGTTTGATAAATCCATCCGGCGGGGTAACTATCTGTTCATCAACATCGCTTGTTGGCGCGGTATCGACAGTTGTTGTACGGCTCACTTGAAATCCTTGCTCATTCAATTACGTCTACAGGACCAGCCTTAAGAGTATGAAAATCACAATATTCTGTCTAATATATTAATAATCTCAAATAATATTTTAAAAATATGAATATCGAACTGCGTCATTTACGTTACTTTGTGGCCGTTGCCGAAGAGTTGCATTTTGGTCGGGCGGCAGCGCGGTTAAACATTTCGCAACCGCCGCTAAGTCAGCAGATCCAGATCCTTGAACAGCAGGTTGGCGCCCGGTTACTTGCCCGAACTAACCGTAGCGTGGCACTGACCTCTGCCGGAAAGCAGTTTCTGGCGGACAGTCGGCAGATCCTCGGGCTGGTTAATGAAGCCGCCGCCAGGGCTGAGCGTTTGCATCTGGGAGAAGCAGGGGAATTGCGTATCGGCTTTACGTCGTCCGCGCCGTTTATCAAAGCGGTTTCAGATACGTTATCTCTGTTTCGCCAAAGCTACCCGGCAGTGCATATGCAAACCCGCGAAATGAACACGCGTGAGCAAATTGCTCCGCTCAATGAAGGAACGCTGGATTTGGGGCTTCTGCGCAATACGCAGCTTCCGGAAACGCTGGAGCGTGAAATCATTCTGCATGAACCACTGATGGCAATGATCCCACGTGCGCATCCGTTGGCGCAAAAACCCGTGGTCACGTTGGCCGAACTGGCGAATGAGCCATTTGTCTTTTTTGACCCCCATGTGGGGACAGGGTTGTATGACGATATTCTGGGCCTGATGCGTCGCTATGGACTGAAGCCGACGATTGCGCAGGAGGTTGGCGAGGCGATGACTATCATTGGGCTGGTGGCCGCAGGATTAGGGGTTTCTATACTTCCTGCTTCTTTTAAACGGGTGCAACTGTATGAAATGTGTTGGATCCCGATAGCGGAAGAAGATGCTGTCTCGGAAATGTGGTTAGTGTGGCCAAAGCATCATGAGCAAAGTCACGCCGCGCAACGCTTTCGCGAGCAGCTTCTGGCGGCCGTTCAGAGCGGTTAATTTAGTTTAAAAATGGGCGAAAATGTGCAGTAAATCACAAGGCTAAGTAAAAAGTTGACGGAAGCCATTGAAGTGCTTCACCATAGCCCGCAGATTATTTCGGAGCGCGAAAATAAAGGGAGTAAGTGGTGGTTGCTGATAGTCAGCCTGGGCATATCGATCAAATTAAGCAGACCAATGCGGGTGCGGTTTATCGCCTGATTGATCAGCTGGGTCCGGTATCGCGTATTGATCTCTCCCGCCTGGCACAATTGGCGCCTGCCAGCATTACCAAAATTGTCCGCGAAATGCTCGAAGCGCATCTGGTGCAAGAGCTGGAAATCAAGGAAGCGGGTAGCCGTGGTCGTCCGGCCGTTGGGCTGGTTGTCGAAACGGAGGCCTGGCACTACTTATCCATTCGTATCAGTCGTGGCGAGATTTTTCTGGCGCTACGCGATCTGAGCAGCAAGCTGGTGGTTGAAGATTGCCTGGACATGCCACTGGTCAGTGAAACGCCGTTGCTGGCTCGCGTGATAACCCAGGTCGATCAGTTTTTCATCCGCCACCAGCAAAAGCTGGAGCGCTTAACCTCCATCGCCATCACCTTACCCGGCATTATTGATACTGAAAACGGTATCGTTCATCGCATGCCATTTTACGAAGATGTCAAAGAGATGCCGTTGGGCGAAGCGCTTGAGAACCATACCGGCGTGCCGGTGTATATTCAGCACGATATCAGCGCCTGGACGATGGCCGAGGCGCTTTTTGGCGCATCGCGCGGTGCGCGCGACGTCATTCAGGTGGTGATCGATCATAACGTGGGTGCAGGGGTGATCACTGACGGCCATTTGCTGCATGCAGGCAGCAGTAGCCTGGTGGAGATTGGCCATACGCAGGTCGATCCCTACGGTAAACGCTGCTACTGCGGCAACCATGGTTGTCTGGAAACAATCGCCAGCGTCGACAGCGTGCTCGAATTGGCGCAGGTGCGCCTGAAGCAGTCAATGAGTTCTTCTCTACATGGACAACCGTTAACGGTAGACGCGCTGTGTCTGGCGGCCATGCAGGGTGATTTATTGGCGAAAGATATCATTAGCGGCGTTGGGACCCACGTCGGTCGAATTCTTGCCATCATGGTGAATTTGTTCAACCCGCAAAAGATATTGATTGGCTCTCCGCTCAGTAAAGCGGCAGATATCTTGTTCCCTACCATTGCGGACAGCATTCGTCAGCAGGCGCTTCCGGCTTACAGTCAGCATATAGTCGTTGAAAGTACCCAGTTTACCAATCAGGGGACGATGGCGGGGGCGGCGCTCGTGAAGGACGCGATGTATAACGGTTCTTTGTTGATTCGTCTATTACAGGGTTAACATTTTTTAACTGTTGTACGAAAAATTGCGCTATCTCAAGCTGATCCTGGTCGTCATACCTTAGACTTTCTCCACTGTTTTATTTTCCTGACTTATATTTTCAAAGCATAACGGTGGAGTTAGTGATGCTGAAGCGTTTCTTTATTACAGGTACAGACACTTCTGTTGGGAAGACCGTGGTTTCCCGCGCATTACTACAAGCGTTAGCGTCAGGGGGTAAAAGCGTTGCGGGTTACAAACCTGTAGCCAAAGGCAGCAAAGAGACGCCCGAAGGTCTGCGCAACAAAGATGCACTGGTACTGCAAAGTGTGTCATCTATCGAGCTGCCTTATGAGGCGATTAACCCAATTGCGTTGAGCGAAGATGAAAGTAGCGTGGCGCATAGTGGTCCGGTCAATTACACCCTGTTATCCAACGGTCTCGCAAGCCTCAGCGAAAAAGTCGATCACGTTGTCGTGGAAGGCACCGGAGGCTGGCGGAGCTTGATGAACGATCTGCGTCCGTTATCGGAGTGGGTGGTGCAGGAACAACTGCCGGTGCTGATGGTAGTGGGTATACAGGAAGGCTGTATTAATCATGCGATCCTCACCGCGCAGGCGATAGCCAGCGACGGACTGCCGTTGATTGGCTGGGTTGCGAATCGCATTAACCCGGGGCTGGCGCATTATGCGGAAATCATTGATGTGCTGGGTAAAAAATTACCTGCACCGCTGATCGGTGAACTGCCTTATCTGCCTCGTGCAGAGCAGCGTGAGTTGTCGCAGTACAT
The DNA here is from genome assembly GCF_030332875.1 of Citrobacter sp. Cpo045. Taxonomy (NCBI): domain Bacteria; kingdom Pseudomonadati; phylum Pseudomonadota; class Gammaproteobacteria; order Enterobacterales; family Enterobacteriaceae; genus Citrobacter; species Citrobacter sp. Cpo045. The sequence continues at coordinate 334,301 of NZ_JAOWGZ010000096.1, read as the reverse complement.
CCGCCTGTCAATGCTCGGCAGCGTGCTGTCGGTAGATAGAGTCGTGGCGTAACGTACGCGACAGTACCGACGCCAGGACACAGGCAATCAGTAATCCGGGGAGCAGGCGATACTCCCCGGTCATTTCACAAACCATCAACGTCGACATTATTGGTGCATGCGTGGTAGCCGCCAGCAGCGTGGCCATCCCCGTTAATCCCAGCAAAATGGCAATTTCATCCGAGCCCGGAAGCCATAATCCCCATACCTGACCCAGCAACATGCCCACCGACAAGCCGACAAACAGCGTTGGCGTAAACACGCCACCCGGGGCACCGGATCCACTGCTGGCAAGCACCGCCAGTAATTTGCAGATAAAAATCCCGCTAACCACGGCCAGCAGCGGTGGTGAAAGTAAATATGACTGCACCACGCTGTAGCCATTACCCCAGACCGTAGGCGTGAGCAATGAAAGCAGGCCAACGATCAACCCGCCAAGCGCCAGTTGCCACGGTGGCGAGAGTTTTAAGCGCAAAAATACATTATGGCTGGCGGTCATCAACCACATGAAGAGCGGTCCGCAGATGCCAGCAGCCAGACCGGTGCTGACAATCATAACGTATTCCAGAGCATGTAATTCCCGCGACAGGTGCACGGTATACAGCAGCGCATTGCTGTCGCTAAGCAGATTGGTGGTGAGTAATGCGACTACGGCGGACACCACTACCGGTCCCAGTGAGGCGAGGATCAGCGTGCCAAACAATACTTCGGCAATAAATAAACTGCCCGCCAGCGGGGCATGATAGGCTCCAGCCATACCTGCAGCGGCGCCGCAGGCAATCCATAACTTCCATTCTGTACGCGGGGTAAAGCGTTGAGCAAAGCAGGAGGCCGCCAGCGCCGCCAGTAAAATCATGGCACCTTCACGTCCGATGGCGCTCCCGCTGGCGACGACCAGTAACGAGGCCAGCGATTTCACCAGGCTTGCACTGACGTCAAATTGTCCGTCGGTTTGCAGGGCTTCCATATAATCAGTGGGAGCCTGCGGACGTAAACGGTTAAATTTTTGCCAACCCCACAGTAGTAATCCAGCCGCCAGACCGCCGAGTGCAGGTGTCAGCATACGCCTTAAAGGCGAAAGGTTTGTCGCTGCGTTGACCAGACTTCCCGTGTTGTTGCTCAGAAACAACCATTCGAGAAGCAGCATGGCATGACGAAATCCTGCGACGGCCAGCGCAGCAAGGACGCCAATCAACGCGGCGAACAGCAGGCGGCGGAACATTGCTCGCAGGTCAGGGTAAGCATGTAAATGATGCATGAGTGGCCAGACTGGAAAATTCAGACGCTCTATTTTGCGGCTATTAGGTAACAGAAGCAAAAGCTCAGCGTGCGCAACAGGATGCACCACAGGCAGGACAATTCCTGCCTGTGACGAAACTAACGGAACAAAGGCTTATCGGCTACCGGGATCAGTAACTGTGATTGCCACTGTGCCAGCGTCAGGCGCGCCAGCTCACCAAGCGCCTGGTAGAACGGGTGATCGGCTTTTTCGATAAACACATTAAGAAAGCGTGATGACCATGGGAACAGATGCCAGGCCAGCAGTTGCTCGCACTCGGTGTGGCGTTCGTTCTCGGCAAGCCAGGCCGTCAGCAACAGCAGCGAACCAAAGTGATCTTCTGGCTCATTTTGCTGCATGGCAAACTGGATGCCGTTGTCCCGCATCCACTGGCGTAATGCTAGCGTGGAGTCGCCAAACAACACGTTTTCACGATCCAGCCAGACGGAACCCCATGGCGGAGAAGGGAGCGCATAAGGTCCAACAAACAGACGTTGCCAGGCCTGCGGGAGAGACTCATCAGCCTCAGCCTGAAACTGATCGACTAACGACGAAAGCGTTGTTTTTTCAAGCGGCCACTGCGACTGCCAGCCATCGGTTCTTAACGCACTGACCAGTGCCGAAGCTTCTGCACTGTCTGGGGCATAGTAAAATAGCGCGCCGAGCACGCGCGCTGCGGTAGAAAAGTTGTCACGTTGTGAAAAATGGGTCATGCAAACAATCCTGAACAGTGCGGGTTGCCCCGCACCCGAAAGTTAACCTGCGACAGCCATTCCGACTGTCATATGTAAACCGTAAAACAAACCGCGGCCAATGATTTCACCGACAAGCACCAGAATTAACCCGAGCGCCAACCCGCCAACGGACGGTCCTTTGCGACGGATCAACGGACATATCCAGCAACCCAGACCCGCGGCCAGCAGCAGGACTCGCCAGACCTGTAAACTGCCGTAGTCGGGAACCAGCGCGCTGGCGGATTGTACCGAACTGTGGATCTCGCCGAGCGACAGTCCCTGCAGCACAATAACGGCCACCGTAACCAGCAGAGCCAATACGCTGATACCGGCGTATCTGGCGGCGTTAAAAGAAACACCTGCAGCACGCAGCAGCAGAGCGGCAAATAGCGGTCCACTGAGCAGCATCGTCATGAAAAACGCCAGTGTAGTATAACCGTTATACCAGGTTGGGACGGTGTCTATCTGGTAGACGTTGGTCATCGCAAAGACAAATACCAGGCCCAGCAACATGCTCAACAGCATCCAGATTTTACCTAACGCTGCGGGCATTTTACCGAGAAACGCCACCAGCCACCACAGGCCACCGACGGCGAAAAACAGCGAACCGCTGGCGATTTCGTTACTTAGCGCCGATGCGCCAATTCTGTTCAGCGAGTTAAACGCGCGCAGCGGCGAACCTAAATGCATAACCGAGGCGAGAAAGGCGATGCCCATTACCAGCCAGAGAAAAAACATACTGCAAACGATACGTTGTTTTACCAGCTCGTCTTTAGCGGTCAGCCAGCCGTAACCACTGACGATCAGCGCCCCGGCTACGCACTGGCCCAGCACCGTGAACAGTACCAGCGGCCATTCATGCCATCCATTTCCCATTTTACACCTCCTTTGGATTAGCCAGAAAACCCGTGGTATCCCCGGTCGGGCGGCAATTGGCGTTTGGTTTGATCACAATATTTGGTTTGGTGAAGTGCGCACCCGGCAGCGGGGCGACGGCAGCCAGTTCACCATGTTTTTTGCGCAGTTCGTCGATGGGGCCAAAATCCAGCGCACGCAGCGGACAGGACTGGACGCAGATGGGCTTTTTGCCGTCTGCAACACGATCATGGCAGCCATCACACTTGGTCATATGTCCTTTTGCAGCATTGTACTGTGGCGCACCGTACGGGCAGGCCATATGACAGTAGCGACAGCCAATGCACACGTCTTCATCGACCACCACAAAACCATCCTCACGCTTATGCATCGCACCACTTGGACAAACCTTGGTGCAGGCCGGATCCTCGCAGTGGTTACAGGAGATTGAAAGATAGTAGGCAAAAACGTTCTGGTGCCAGACGCCGTTGTCTTCCTGCCAGTCACCACCTGCGTATTCGTAAATCCGCCGGAAACTGACGTCAGGGGTGAGGTCTTTGTAGTCTTTGCAGGCCAGCTCGCAGGTTTTGCACCCGGTGCAACGACTGGAATCAATAAAAAATCCATACTGAGTTGTCATGGGTTAGTCCTTAAACCTTCTCGATCTCGACCAGATTAGTGTGCTGTGGGTTGCCTTTTGCCAGCGGTGAAGGGCGCTGTGTTGTCAGCGTATTGACGCAGGCGCCATGGTCAATTTTGTCGCCGGCCATATCGGCATCGTGCCATGCACCCTGGCCCATTGCGCTGACGCCAGGCAGGATCCGTGGCGTCACTTTGGCCGGAATACGTACTTCCCCGCGGTCGTTAAAGACCCGCACCATATCGCCATTTGCAATACCACGCTTTTGGGCATCGACGGGATTGATCCACACTTCCTGACGACAGGACGCCTGCAGAACATCGATATTGCCGTAGCTGGAGTGCGTACGGGATTTGTAATGGAAGCCAAACAACTGCAGCGGAAATGCGCTGCGTTTGGGATCGTCCCACCCTTCAAACGTGGAGGCGTAGACGGGAAGTGGGCTAATTACTTCATCCTTCTGCAACTCCCATGTGTTGGCAATTTTCGCCAGCCTGCTGGAGTAAATTTCAATCTTTCCAGACGGTGTTTTGAGCGGATTGGCCTGCGGATCGTCGCGGAATTTTTTATAAGCGACAAAATGCCCGTTAGGATCTTTGCGTTTATAGATCCCCATTTTTTTCAGCTCGTCATAAGAAGGGAGCGCGGGGTCCTTGGCCAGCATTTTTGCATACAGATACTGGAGCCACTGTTCCTGAGTACGGCCTTCCGTAAACCGTTGATAGATATCATTGCCAAGGCGTTTGGCGACTTCGCTCATTATCCAGTAGATCGGTTTGCGTTCGAACTTCGGTGACGTCGCGGGTTGAATAAAAATGAGGTATCCCATGTTGCCCGCATAGTCGTTAGGAATGATGTCTTCCTGTTCGACGGTCATTAGGTCCGGCAGCAGAATATCGGCATATTTCGCCGAAGATGTCATGAAATTTTCGATGACCACTATCATTTCGCATTTCGTATCATCCTGAAGGATCTCATGCGTTTTATTGATATCTGAGTGCTGATTAGTAATGGTGTTACCCGCGTAGTTCCAGATAAATTTAATCGGTACATCGAGCTTATCTTTACCGCGCACGCCATCGCGGGTTGCGGTCATTTCCGGACCCCGGGCGATGGCGTCGGTCCAGCTAAAGCAGGATATTTGGGTTTTGATGGGATTATCCGGCAGCGGCATGCGTTCAATCGTGATGGTGTAGGTTGATTCTCGTGCACCGCTATTGCCGCCGTTGATGCCAACGTTGCCAGTCAGGATTGGCAGCATTGCGATCGCGCGCGAAGTCAGTTCGCCGTTAGCCTGACGTTGTGGACCCCAACCCTGACAAATATACGCCGGTTTTGTACTACCGATTTCTCGTGCCAGTTTAATGATGCGCTCGGCCGGGATCCCTGTGACATGCGAGGCCCATTGGGGCGTTTTAGCGACACCGTCATCGCCATTGCCAAGTATATAGGCCTTGTAATGTCCGTTAGCGGGGGCGTCAGCGGGTAGGGTTTTCTCGTCATAACCGACGCAATATGTGTCAAGGAATGCCTGGTCGACGAGATCTTCGTTAATCAGGACCCAGGCGATTCCCGCCACCAGTGCGGCATCGGTTCCCGGACGGATAGGGATCCACTCATCTTCACGACCCGCAGCGGTATCGGTATAACGCGGGTCGATGACGATCATGCGGGCGTTAGAACGCTCCCGGGCCTGCTCAAGGAAGTATGTTATGCCACCGCCGCTCATGCGCGTTTCGGCAGGGTTATTGCCGAACATCACCACCAGCTTCGTGTTTTCAATGTCGGAGGTACTGTTGCCGTCATTTGAGCCGTAGGTGTAAGGCATTGCCGCCGCGATTTGTGCGGTACTGTATGTGCCGTAATGGCTCAGGAATCCGCCATAGCAGTTCATCAATCGAGCGACCAGCGAGGCATAAGGGGAGGAGCGAGTAATATTGCCGCCGACAATGCCAGAGGTGTAGTTGATGTACACGGCCTCATTACCGTATTTTTGTACGGTATTTTTTAAACTGGTGCTGATGGTATCCAGCGCTTCCTGCCAGGTTATGCGTTCGAATTTACCCTCACCGCGTTTGCCCACGCGCTTCATAGGATAATTGAGGCGATCCGGATGATTGATCCGTCGACGGATTGAGCGTCCACGTAAACAGGCACGCACCTGGTGCTGACCATAAATATCGTCTCCGGTCGTATCAGACTCTACCCATACGACCTCGTCATCTTTGACGTGGAGTTGCAGGGCACAACGACTGCCGCAGTTCACGGAACAAGCGCCCCAAACCACTTTCTCTTCAGCCGGTTGTATCGCCTGTTGTACCGCAGCAGCTGCGGTGCGCATCCCAAAAGGTAACGATAACCCGCCAGCGGCAAGCGCCAACGAACCTATAGCCGAGGATTTCACTAACATCCTGCGGCTAATGCCTCCATATTGCTCAGTATCAGACATAACTCACTCCATTATAGTTATCGCTATATATTAATCTCTACAGCGAAATTAATAGCATGCTAATAATAGAGTGAGTTTACCCATTTATGAGTATGGCATCTTAATGCATATCAAACTGGAGTAACCCTCCGCGTACGGAGGGTATGATTTATTGCGGTTCGGCGACGTGCCCGTCCTGTGCAGGCGAGCTGTTGGCAGGGGCGTTTCCACTGTTAGTCCGGGTGTAGAGAATTTTGTGCGTATCGTTTGCACAATGTCCTACCACCAGTGAATCAGGTTGATCGGCCTGATCGTTGGGGACAATGTTCAGCGTAAAACTGGACTCTGCGACGCCATTATTGATGATGCGCTGCTCGATATCGCTTTTCACGCGTTCACATGACGCAGGTGCGGCCAGAACCTGTGGGGATGCAACTGCCAGTAAGATCGCGGCAATTCCTGTTACGTATTTCATCATCAGCTCCTTTATGATCGACATAGACTAAGATTAGCATTTCTGGTGTAAATAACTGTATTTGCTAATATGATTGAGAATTATCTTCTTATCCCGGTGAAAAATGTGAAGAAACAGACCCTGTTAGGTTTCCTGTGTGTCGTGCTGGTCGGGTGTGATAACGCCAAAGGGCTGGTTTCCTTTACGCCGGAAATGGCCAGTTTTTCCAATGAGTTTGATTTCGATCCGCTGCGCGGGCCGGTGAAAGATTTCAGTCAAACGCTGCTCAACGACAAAGGTGAGGTCACCAAGCGCGTCGCTGGTACCCTGTCACAGGAAGGGTGTTTCGATACACTTGAACTGCACGATATCGAAAACAATACCGGTATGGCGCTGGTCCTGGATGCTAACTACTATCGGGATGCCGAAACGCTGGAAAAAAAGATCCGCTTACAAGGTAAATGCCAGCTAGCGGAACTGCCTGCTGCCGGTGTGGTGTGGGATACCGACGATAACGGTTTTGTCGTTTCCGCCACGGGGAAAGAGATGAAGGTGCAGTATCGATATGATGCCGAAGGCTACCCGCTGGGCAAAACAACCGTCAGCAAGGACAGCACTTTGCAGGTTGATGCTAAACCGTCGGTTGATCCATTGAAGAAGTTAGATTACACCGCGGTGAGTATGCTCAACAATCATCCGTTAGGCAATGTCAAACAAACGTGCAAATACGATGAATACGCAAATCCGGTCAACTGCCAGCTTGTTATCGTTGATGAGAGCGTGAAGCCGGCAGTTGAACATCATTACTCGATTGAAAACACGATCGACTACTACTAGTCGTGTTTACTGAGCGGTAGGCGGCAGCAGAGTAGGGCCTGCCGTTTTGTGCTCTGCCAGATACTGCTGCTGGAAGATACACATACGAATCGTGTTGCGGTATTGGCCGTTGATAAAGAACTCATGGATCAGCTCGCCTTCGACCATAAAACCGAGTTTACGGTAAATGTGGATAGCCTTTTCGTTCTCTTTATCGACGATCAGATACAGCTTATAGAGGTTGAGCACGGTAAAGCCATAGTCCATTGCCAGCTTTGCTGCCCGTGAGGCCAGACCCTTCCCCTGATATTCCGGCGAAATAATAATCTGGAACTCGGCCCGGCGGTGTACATGGTTAATTTCAACCAATTCCACCAGCCCGGCTTTTTCACCGTCGCACTCCACCACGAAGCGGCGTTCGCTTTGGTCGTGGATGTGTTTGTCATACAGGTCTGACAGCTCAACAAACGCTTCGTAAGGCTCTTCGAACCAGTAGCGCATTACGCTGGCATTATTATCAAGCTGATGGACGAATCGTAAATCTTCACGCTCCAGCGGGCGCAACTTAACACTGAGGGCGCTAGTCATATCGTATCCTTTCAATATCCTTCAAAGTGCAATGATTATGGGGCAACGGTGCGGCCAGTACGGCGGTCGAGGCAGCGCAGGGTGTTAGGTTCCCAGTACGCATTAATATTAGCGCTCTGCTCGCACTTATCACGGCTATCAAAGGCCGTATCGGCTTTGTCCCACTCTTTCTCTGCACGTTTATTGACTTTCTGGCGAAGCTGACGCGTATCGTTCCATTGTTCCTTTTCCATTGCGGCTTGTTGACGACTTTGCGCACTGTCTCCGGATTCAATGACCAGTTTACTGGTTTCAGCAAATGCGGAAGAGGTGCACACAGCCGCAGCCAGCGTCAGCATAGCCGTCAGGCACAGGCGTTTGGTCAGTGTAATTTTCATGGTGAATTCCTTTTATGGGAAAGGGTAAAAACGATAAAACAGGGTTAAATTCTACACTATTCCAGTTTGCGGGCATACCCACCCGGTGGATATGGATACGCTAACGAGATTCTGTCGTATCATGGTTAAACCGAAGGTAACTGAATAACATCAATGCTTAAGACCACATTTCTTTTTTTCATCACCGCGTTATGCGAAATTATTGGCTGCTTTTTACCCTGGCTTTGGCTTAAGCGAGGAGCTACAGCCTGGTTGCTGATACCCGCCGGGGTGTCACTGGCTTTATTCGTCTGGTTGCTGACACTGCATCCGGCAGCCAGCGGGCGTGTATACGCAGCCTATGGCGGTGTTTACGTGGTGACCGCGCTGCTATGGCTACGTATTGTCGATGGTGTAAAACTCAGTTTATATGACTGGTCTGGCGCGCTGGTGGCGTTGTGCGGCATGCTGATCATTGTGGCTGGATGGGGGCGCGCATAGCGCCTTTTTTGTGATCAAACAGCGTTTTTTTGATCTTTATACTTGTATGGTAGTAGCTCAGTTGAGTAAATTTCCTGCATCACAAGAACAGATGTAGGGAATAAGAAATGAAGATTGTTGGGGCTGAAGTGTTTGTCACCTGTCCTGGGCGTAATTTTGTAACGTTGAAAATTACGACAGAAGATGGGATCACCGGGCTGGGAGATGCCACGTTAAATGGACGCGAGCTGTCCGTGGCGTCCTATCTGAAAGATCACGTGTGTCCGCAGCTTATTGGTCGCGATGCGCATCGTATTGAGGACATCTGGCAGTTTTTCTACAAAGGCGCTTACTGGCGTCGTGGTCCGGTCACCATGTCGGCGATTTCTGCGGTGGATATGGCTCTCTGGGATATCAAAGCGAAAGCGGCGAATATGCCGTTGTACCAGTTGCTCGGCGGTGCTTCTCGTGAAGGGGTTATGGTCTACTGCCACACCACAGGCCATACCGTTGATGACGTACTCGAAGATTATGCACGTCATAAAGAAATGGGCTTTAAAGCGATTCGCGTGCAGTGCGGCGTGCCGGGTATGAAAACCACTTACGGTATGTCTAAAGGCAAAGGACAGGCCTACGAACCCGCCACCAAAGGGCAATGGCCGGAAGAGCAGTTGTGGTCAACGGAGAAATACCTGGATTTCACACCAAAATTGTTTGCTGCCGTGCGTGACAAGTTTGGTTTTAACGAACATCTCCTGCACGACATGCACCACCGTCTGACGCCAATTGAAGCGGCCCGTTTTGGCAAAAGCATTGAACAGTACCGTTTGTTCTGGATGGAAGACCCAACGCCAGCTGAAAACCAGGAGTGCTTCCGCCTGATCCGCCAGCATACCGTCACGCCGATTGCGGTAGGGGAAGTGTTCAACAGCATCTGGGACTGTAAACAGCTTATTGAAGAACAACTGATCGACTATATCCGCACCACCATCACCCATGCGGGTGGTATCACCGGTATGCGCCGGATTGCTGATTTCGCGTCGCTGTATCAGGTTCGTACCGGTTCACATGGACCTTCCGATCTGTCGCCTGTGTGCATGGCTGCCGCGCTGCATTTTGATCTGTGGGTACCGAACTTCGGCGTACAGGAATATATGGGCTATTCCGAGCAGATGCTGGAGGTGTTCCCACATAACTGGACCTTTGATAACGGCTATATGCACCCAGGAGACAAACCTGGTCTTGGGATCGAGTTTGACGAAAAACTGGCGGCGAAATATCCGTATGACCCTGCATATCTGCCCGTTGCTCGCCTGGAAGATGGCACGCTGTGGAACTGGTAAATATAAATTTTACGTACGAAAGATGTTGATTAACCCAATACCCTACAGAAGGTTAAACTTATGGTTAGTTCAGTCGATATTAAAAATAACGTAGATAATAAGCCTATTATTCGTCGAGTGGCTTCAGCATCCGCAATTGGTACTGCTGCTGAGTATTATGATTTTTTTGCATACGGGACTGCAGCTGTACTCTTTTTTGGTCATCTATTTTTCCCGAGTGACGATCCGTTAATAAGTACTCTCGCTGCTTTTGCAACCTATGCTGTTGGTTTCCTTGCAAGACCATTAGGAGGAATCGTCTTTGGGCATATTGGCGATAAGGTTGGGCGTAAAAAAGCACTGGTTATTACTATATTAATTGTTGGTTTGGGGACGTTCTGTATAGGGTTATTACCTACATATGAGAAAATAGGTGTCTGGGCTCCAGCTTTACTTATTTTTATTCGTGTATTACAGGGATTTGGCGTTGGAGGTGAGCAAGCTGGTGCAGTACTGATGACGGCTGAATATTCTGAACCCAAACATCGTGGATTTTTTTCCAGTTGGGTTCAAATCGGTGCGCCGGTTGGTTTCCTCCTGCCGTTAGCGCTCTTTGCGCTGTTAAATGCCACACTTTCTCCAGAGGCAATGATGGATTACGGGTGGCGTATACCGTTTCTGTTGAGTCTGTTGCTGGTTATTGTTGGACTGTTTATCCGCTTAAAAATTGATGAATCACCTGTCTTTGCTCAGATTAGGGAGACAAAAGCAGAAGAATCACGTCCATTAGTTGAAGTTATACGCGATTTTCCTGGCATTGTTGCCAAGGGGGTCTGCGCGAAACTGATTGAAGCTTGCACATTTGCAATGTTCACAGTGATTGTTTTGGCTTACGGTAAGGCAAACAATCTTGATGCTAATATTTTGATGGAGACAATGATCGTTGCGGTCATAATAGAAATAATTGCAATACCGTTGATGGGGTTGCTATGCGATAAAATTGGACGTAAACCAGTCTATATTATCGGTGCGCTGCTGCAGGTCGTGATGATTATTCCTTTCTTCCTTGCGATTAATCAGGATAGTTTTTGGCTTACACAAATAGTAATGATCCTGGTGCTGAGTGTTGGGCATAGTATGTGTTATGCACCTCAGGCTTCTTATTTTCCGGAGCTTTTCCCAACTCATATTCGCTGTAGCGGAATAGCTTTAATTTGGCAACTGGGGTCGCTAATAGGCAGTGGCATTCTTGGCTTGGTAGCAGTAAAAATTCTGCAAGTAACAGGTGGACATTACTATGGACTTGCAACCTATGTGATTGTACTTGGAGTTATCTCAATTATTGGTTTGTTGATGATGCCGGAAACCGCTCCGCAAAGACTTAAGCGTGAATACCAGCAGTGGCAGAAACATTAATATCCTTTGGCGGCAGTATGCCGCCAAATTCACTGACTTTGGTATATAACTCAACAAATGATGTCATACCAATCATAAAAAGCTTAATGCAAATCAAAACATACAACCATACAGGCGTTACTCTGGAACAGTCCTGATTTCATTTATAAGTAGGCCATACCATGCAAAACAAGCTCTTAGCGGCAAAGGCTGCACTTCCTGACTACGATCGTACAAAACTGGTTCCGCGTATTGTTCATCTGGGGTTTGGCGCGTTTCACCGCGCACATCAGGGTGTTTACGCTGACATTCTGGCCGCCGATCACGGCAGTGACTGGGGCTACTACGAGGTGAACCTGATTGGCGGCGAGCAGCAGATTTTCGATCTGAAACAGCAAGATAATCTGTATACCGTTGCAGAGATGTCTGCTGATGCCTGGACTGCGAGAGTCGTGGGCGTGGTGAAAAATGCATTGCATGCGCAGGTTGATGGTCTGGAAAGCGTACTGTCAGCGATGTGTGAACCGCAGGTTGCGATCGTTTCCCTGACCATCACCGAGAAAGGATACTGCCATTCTCCGGCGACCGGCCAACTGATGTTAGACAACCCGATGATTGCAGCCGATCTGCAAAACCCCAAACAGCCTAAAACTGCGCCGGGCGTGGTGGTTGAAGCCCTGGCGCGTCGCAAAGCTGCGGGTTTAGCCGCCTTTACCGTGATGTCCTGCGATAACATGCCAGAAAACGGTCATGTGATGCGCAATGTTGTCACTGCATATGCCCGAGCGGTGGATATGGAACTGGCCGCGTGGATCGAAAAACATGTGACATTCCCATCAACAATGGTTGACCGCATTGTCCCGGCGGTTACGCAGGAGACGCTGGACAAAATTGAACATATCACCGGTGTACGCGACCCGGCAGGCGTGGCATGCGAACCGTTCCGTCAGTGGGTAATTGAAGATAACTTTGTTGCCGGCCGTCCTGAATGGGAAAAGGCCGGGGCGGAACTGGTAGCTGATGTCATTCCGTTTGAAGAGATGAAACTGCGTATGCTCAACGGCAGCCACTCTTTCCTTGCGTATCTTGGGTATCTGGCGGGATATCAACATATTAACGATTGCATGGGCGATGAACACTATCGTCTTGCTGCACGTGCGCTGATGTTGCAGGAACAAGCACCTACGCTGAAAGTAAAAGGTGTTGACCTACAGCGCTACGCCGATCTGTTAATTGAACGCTACAGCAATCCGGCGCTGCGTCATCGTACCTGGCAGATCGCCATGGACGGTAGCCAAAAACTGCCGCAGCGTATGCTTGATTCCATTCGTTGGCACATTGTGCACGGTAGTGACTTTGCGCTGCTGGCACTGGGTGTCGCTGGTTGGATGCGTTACGTCGGTGGTGTGGATGAACAGGGCCAGGCGATTGAAATTAGCGATCCACTGTTGCCGGTGATCCAGAATGCGGTGCGTAGCAGCAACGAGGGCGAAGAGCGCGTTCAGGCGCTGCTGGCAATCGATGCTATTTTTGGCCGTGAACTGCCACAGGTTGAACTGTTCAACCGTCAGGTCACACAAGCGTATCTTACTTTACTGGCTGAAGGGGCGAAGGCGACGGTTGCGAAGTATGCAGCAAAACTGAAGTAACGAAGATTATGCTTTATGTCGCCATCTGGCTTGCAACGGCCAGATGGCGCTGTGTTTTCTGGCATTCACACCAATTAGTTCATGCCTAAACGAATCAGCTCGAGGGGGGCGTATTTGCCTTCACATCCTTCGATTTCCACTGTTTTCCCGCGGCGAATCTGCTCAGCGGTCAGGCCATCGGTATCTATTGCTGTAATGCGGCCTGTGAGTCCGGTGTCGCTGATCATGACGCGGCTGCCAGTGGTGATTGCGTTACGGTTACGATCGTATGTTTTCATGGTGTTTTCTCCTTTCCAACTTACCGTCAAAGCCCGTGGGCTTTTAGTCCCACGTAACGGGCGCAATATAAATACGCTTCTCGTTAATGATTTTTTTTGTTTTCGATCAAAATCACAGCTTTTTTTATGCAGTTATGCGGGCGCGGGGAAAACGCAGGAGAAACTCACCCCGGAGTGAGGTGAGCGTAGTATTAATCTTCGCTGAACCAGTCGCTATTTTCCTGGCGAATAAGCTGAACGGACTCACCAATTTCCTGAAGATGGAGCATCATTGCGCGCTCGACCGCATCGCCATCATGCTTCTCAAGGGCGGCAAAGATATCGTGATGCTGGCGTAGCAGCATCTCAGGCGGGGAAATATGATCCAGGCTCATATAACGAACGCGGTCAATTGTAGCCTTTATATTCTCAACGGTATCCCAGGCGAGTTGGCACTCGGCGATTAAAGCCAGTTTCTGATGAAACTCATCATCAAGCTGGAAGAAATCATTAATCTGTTTTCGGTCAATTGCGATGCGCTGCTGATGCAAATTCTGTTCAAGCTGATAGCACTGTTGATCGTTGATCAGCGATGCGGCGCGGCGTACCACAGCACATTCAATTGCCTGACGAACAAAACAGCCGTTTTGCACTTGCGACAGCGAAATTTTATTCACGTAGCTGCCACGCTGCGGGCGGATCTGAATCAGACCGTTCTCGGCCAGTTTGATGAATGCTTCTCGTACCGGCTGGCGTGACACATTAAAGCGTACAGAAACCTCTTTCTCCGACAGCGGTGTACCGGGTGCAATCAGACAATGCACGATATCACGGCGAAGAATACGGTAAATCTGTTGATTTACTGGCTGTGTAGGGTTGAGCTGCGTTTCTACGGTCATTCATTCTTACTTTTTAGAGAGTTAACCCGGATATTTTATCACTTCTTTCAGGCTATCTATACCCGGCACAAGGCCGGGCAGAGAAATTAGCTCCGGTGGATACTCAGCCCGGCAAAAGACTGTGTGACAGGCATCATTTCAAGGGTGTTGATATTGACATGAGCCGGTAAAGAAGCCACCCACCATACCGCTTCTGTAACATCTTGCGGAGTCAGCGCCGTGGTATTTTCGTAGGCTTTTTCAGCTTTGGCGTCATCACCTTTAAAACGGACATTAGAGAACTCCGTACCGCCAACCAGACCCGGCTCGATGTCGGTAACGCGAATTGCAGTGCCGTGTAAATCAGTACGTAAATTCAGGCTAAACTGGCGAACAAACGCTTTGGTCGCACCGTAGACGTTACCGCCAGCGTATGGCCAGCTGCCCGCGGTAGAACCGATATTGATAATATGACCGCGGTTGCGTTCAACCATGCCAGGCAGAACGGCACGGGTCATATAAACCAGCCCCTTGTTGTTGGTGTCGATCATATTCTCCCAGTCTTCAATGCTGGCCTTGTGAGCAGGCTCAAGGCCCAGCGCCAGACCCGCGTTGTTGACCAGAACATCAATATTGCGCCATTCAGCAGGAAGGGCGTCCATCATCTCTTCAATCGATGCACGATTACGTACGTCCAGTTGCGCGGTATAGAGGCGGTCACCCAATTCCTCTTTCAGTTCCTGCAGGCGCTCCTGGCGGCGTCCGGTGGCAATAACTTTATGCCCATTCTCAATAAAACGACGCGTAATGCACTCACCAAAACCTGCGGTTGCTCCGGTTACTAAAACGATCATCTCACTGTTCCTCAACGCTTTTTATGTCGTACTACCATAGCACGTCATTTCCGTTCAGAGCTATTCCTGCGTAACGCGATTGCGGTTGATTCCTGGGAAGTCTACTCTGGTAAACAAATCGTTTTCAGGAGTGAAAGATGTCGTTAACGAATCCTTTTTTACGTCACAGCACGTTGCCGTACCAGGCACCGCAGTTTGATCAGATAGAGGTGCAGCACTATCGCCCAGCGTTCGATGAAGGCGTGCGGCGAAAACGTGCAGAGATCGAGGCGATTGTGCAAAACCCGCAGGCCCCTGATTTTGCCAATACGTTGCTGGCGCTTGAACAAAGCGGCGCTTTGCTGACACGCGTAATCAGCGTTTTCTTCGCGATGACGGCGGCGCACACCAACGATGAACTACAGCGCCTTGACGAAGAATTTTCCGCAGAACTGGCGAACCTTGCCAATGATATTTATCTCAATGGCGCGCTTTTTTCGCGCGTTGAAGCGGTCTGGCAACAGCGAGGTTCGCTGGGGTTGGATAGCGAATCATTACGCTTGCTGGAGGTCATCCACCAGCGTTTTGTATTAGCCGGCGCGCGTTTGAATGAGGTCGATAAAGCGAACCTTAAAGCGCTCAATACAGAGTCCGCCACATTGACCAGCCAGTTTAATCAACGTCTGCTGGCGGCGAACAAGTCCGGTGCTCTGGTGGTGGATGATGCACGTTACCTGGACGGACTCAGCGCAGAGGAAATTGCTGTTGCCGCCGAAGCTGCAAAGGAGAAAGGGCTTGAAGCGCGTTGGGTTATCCCGCTATTGAACACGACTCAGCAACCGGCGCTTGCGGCGTTACGCGATCGCCAGACCCGTGAGAATCTGTTCAACCGCGCATGGGCGAGAGCAGAAAACAATGACGCTAACGATACTCGGGCGATTATTCAGCGACTGGTCGAGATCCGGATGCAGCAGGCGAAACTACTCGGTTTTGCCAATTACGCTGCATGGAAAATTGCCGATCAGATGGCAAAAACACCGGAAGCGGCACTCAATTTCATGCGGGCGATTGTTCCCGCTGCGCGAGCCAGGGCATTGGATGAACAGGCCGAAATCCAGAATGTTATCAATCACGAACAGGGGCAATTTAACGTCGAGGCCTGGGACTGGACATTTTATGCCGAGCAGGTTCGTCGTGAAAAATATGCACTTGATGAGGCGCAGCTCAAACCTTACTTTGCCCTTGATACGGTGCTGAACGAGGGCGTTTTCTGGACAGCTAATCAACTCTTTGGCATAAAATTTATAGAACGGTTCGACATTCCTGTTTATCACCCGGATGTTAGGGTATGGGAAATATTCGATCACGATGGCGTAGGGCTGGCGTTATTTTACGGCGATTTCTTTGCCCGGGAATCGAAAAGCGGTGGTGCCTGGATGGGCAATTTTGTTGAGCAATCGCAACTCAATGAAACCCGGCCGGTTATTTACAACGTGTGTAATTATCAAAAACCGGCAAAGGGTCAGCCTGCATTGTTATTGTGGGATGATGTTATTACGTTATTTCATGAGTTTGGGCACACGTTGCACGGCCTGTTCGCCACTCAGCGTTATGCCACGCTTTCAGGGACCAACACTCCGCGTGATTTTGTTGAGTTTCCTTCGCAGATCAACGAACACTGGGCGAGTCATTCGCAGGTCTTTGCTCGTTTTGCTCGTCATGTTGATACCGGGGAGCAAATGCCACAGGCGTTGCGGGATAAGATGCAGCGGGCCAGCCTGTTTAACAAAGGTTACGACATGACCGAACTGCTCAGTGCCGCATTGTTGGATATGCGTTGGCACAGTCTGGAAAAGAGCGCGTTATCTCTTTCGGTCGATCAATTTGAACAGCAGGCGCTGGCGGCTGAAGGTTTGGATCTCAAGGCTGTGCCGCCTCGTTATCGCAGCAGCTATTTTGCCCATATCTTCGGCGGCGGTTATGCCGCAGGTTATTACGCCTATTTGTGGACGCAAATGCTGGCCGATGACGGCTATCAGTGGTTTGTAGAGCAGGGCGGATTAACTCGTGAAAACGGGCAAAAGTTCCGTGAAGCGATTTTGTCCCGCGGTAACGGTACTGATTTAACTGAACTTTATCGCCAATGGAGCGGGCGTGCTCCAAAAATGGAGCCAATGCTGGAACATCGTGGTTTGAGCGTCTAAGAGATTATTAGCCAGAATATTGAGCCGGGCGTGATGCCCGGTTTTTTATTATTTTTAAAGATGGCAATTTTTAGGGTTTTATATGAAAGTTGACAATAATGGTTATCAACAAATGATGATGAAATATATTCAGGAATGCTAGTTTAATAATGATGATGCCTTTGGATGTTTGATAAGATTAGCGTTCATGTACGGGCAGGTTTCTCAGGTAATTGTTAATGAAAATAGGGGTTCTAATAGCTGTGCTTGTTATGTCCGGATGTGCAGATAGTACAATTGTGCAATCCAGCGTCACTCCGTTTACGCCACATGTTTCACGCTCAAATGCTGAAATCATCGCACGGTATAAGGAAGCGCGTGAATCCGGGTTTTCCCATGGTTCTGCGTATCAATATGCCAGAGGCGACAAAACCTACACATCCGATCAATTAGAGGTGATTGGGCTTAATGAAATGCTGAATGAACCGTTATTGGTTTGACCGCTTTAGTGACAACGCTATGCCACACCAGATGGTATAGCGTAATATCCTGTTAATTACGATTTATTAATTACTATTAAAAAATTTACATAAATTTTCTTTTTTATCGTTAAGATAATTCCATCAGAAACGCTCGAACAGGGAGGGAGAACGTGATGATGAGAAATACGAAGGAAATAGATGCAATTTTGATTGAGTTGAACAAGTCCATTGATGCCCACTACAAATGGTTAGTGACAATGTTCCGCTGCGTGGTGTCTTCAGATGTTACGCAGCCAGATATTATGGGTGAAAACTCGCATTTTGCTTGTCGATTTGGACAGTGGCTTAATAATCAATCACGGTACAATGAGGATGATTGTAGTTACGTAAGCAAGATAAGCGCCACCCACGAAAAGATGCATTTATCAGGCAAGAAATTGCTAATGGCTATCGTGGAGAATCGTAGCCATTCATGGCATTTCGACAGTTTCCAGGACGCGCTGCTGGCATTTACCTCATCTGTAATGGACTACAAAATATATTTATTGAGTATCCGCAGTAATATCGACGCATTAACAGGTTTACCTGGCAGAAGAATGCTCGATGAGTCTTTTGATCGGCAGTTGCTCGATGCCGAACCGCTTAATCTTTATATATTGTTGTTAGATATCGATCGTTTTAAATACGTTAACGATACCTACGGCCATTTGGTTGGTGACGTGGTATTGCGGGCTCTGGCATCAAATTTATTGTCATGGACGCGATATGATGAGGCGGCGTACCGCTACGGTGGAGAAGAGTTCATTATCATCATCAGGACAAAAACGGACGAGCAGGCATGCCAGGCGGGTTTGCGACTTTGTCGTCTGATTGGTCAGAAAAAAATTCCCTACGCTGAGGGAGAGATCGGTATCACGGTGACGGCAGGCATAACCCGGGTTCAACAGGGTGAAACGCTGGATACCGCGCTTGGTCGGGCCGACAGGGCGATGTATCAGGGGAAACAGACCGGCAGGAATCGCTGCATGTTTATGGATGAAAATGAGCAAATTGCGTTGGTGGACACCAATGACGGAACCTCGTATCCCCTCAGTGCGTGAGTTTTCGAAAAACGCTTTGAGGTAGTTGCGTTTCGTTTAACTTTCATTGGGGTTGTCGGTGATAGGTTAGCTGACTATCCGTTATCTTCGCAGGGAATTGCCAGATAGCGTATAAAAGCAAAACACAAATCTATCCATGCAAGCATTTACCGCTGGTTTATCCGGCGGTTTTTTTTATCTGTAAATCAAGAAAAAGGCACAGCGAGTGCGATTCAGGTAAAAAAATGGCCCCTTGTGCAGTTACGCTACAAGGGGCCGGGTCGGTGCAGGACTATCTCCGTTCATCAATCATCCCATCTGTGGCTAAAATACGCGGCCAGGAAACCGGAAAATAAAATAATTCCCAGAACAGCCATAAAAATATTCATATTACCCAGCATAGTAAATGCTCCTTTATCTGTGAGTTTCCTCTCTTACCTTAAGTTCACCTCGCTTATGACTATAGTAGCAATTCAATCTTAAACAAAGGCTGAACTGTGTGATTATTTCGACTGAAAAGTAAATTTTTGACATGATCACGTCGAATAAAATAAATAATAGTGACGAGACACATTTATCTGCGCACAAATAACCCTGTTTTTAAACCCTGAGACGCTGTTATGACGGTGTGCTGCTGATACAGATTGTTGCACGTTTATAATGCAGAGTTGTCTCATGGTGGTTCAATTTTTCGTTTGATTAATCCTTTTGGCGGGAAAATGTAATACTGAACTATGTGCGCGAGATGCTAATTTGTTGATTTTATATGAGGTTTTAATATCTGGCATCGTTTTTGCCTTATCACTTCTGAACACCCTTAATTTGCACCGTTTTGTCTGTCCGGCTGCACCGGAGCTTTCAGCAAGTCTAATTTCAGGAGTGAAACTATGCAGCGTCGTACATTTTTAAAAGCTTTTGCACTTTCTGCCTCTGTTGTCGCAATGGGCGTGAGTTTTAGCGTTCAGGCAGCCGACACCATTAAGGTTGGCATCATGCATTCGTTATCCGGCACGATGGCCATATCCGAAACGCCGCTAAAAGATGTGGCGTTGATGACCATCGATGAAATAAATGCTCAGGGCGGTGTGTTGGGTAAAAAGCTGGAACCGGTGGTGGTTGACCCGGCCTCGAACTGGCCGTTATTTGCTGAAAAAGCAAGACAACTGCTGAGTCAGGACAAGGTGGCGGCAGTTTTCGGCTGCTGGACATCGGTTTCGCGTAAATCGGTTCTACCGGTATTTGAAGAGTTAAACGGTCTGCTGTTTTACCCGGTGCAATATGAAGGAGAGGAGATGTCGCCTAACGTCTTCTATACCGGCGCAGCCCCCAATCAGCAGGCGATCCCTGCGGTTGAGTATCTGATGAGTGAGGACGGCGGTAGCGCGAAACGCTTCTTCCTGCTGGGCACGGATTATGTTTATCCACGCACGACCAACAAAATTTTACGCGCCTTTTTGCACTCAAAAGGGGTCGCCGATAAAGACATCGAAGAGGTGTACACCCCATTCGGACACAGCGATTACCAGACCATTGTCGCCAGTATTAAAAAATTCGCCACAGGGGGAAAAACGGCGGTGGTATCAACCATCAATGGGGATTCTAACGTACCGTTCTATAAAGAGTTAGCGAATCAGGGGCTGAAAGCCACCGATGTACCGGTGGTGGCTTTTTCCGTGGGTGAGGAGGAGCTACGCGGTATTGATACCAAACCGCTGGTGGGCAACCTTGCCGCCTGGAACTACTTTGAGTCCGTCGATAATGCGGCCAACAAGAAGTTTGTCGCGGATTACCGGGCGTATGCCAAAGCGCACAAATTACCGAATGCTGATTCGGTGGTGACGAACGACCCAATGGAAGCCACATATGTTGGCCTGCACATGTGGGCGCAGGCGGTAGAAAAAGCCGGAACCACCGATGTGGATAAAGTTCGTGCTGCTATGGCGGGGCAATCCTTCGCTGCGCCATCAGGTTTTACCCTGACCATGGATGAGACCAACCATCACCTGCATAAACCCGTCATGATTGGCGAGATTGAAGGCAACGGCCAGTTTAACGTGGTGTGGCAAACCGACGAGCCAGTCCGCGCCCAGCCGTGGAGTCCGTACATCGCTGGTAATGATAAAAAATCTGAACAGCCTGTGAAAACCGCCAGCAACTGATCTAACGCCCTCCTGCGGGAGGGTAATGCTTTGGAGAACGCTCATGAAAGCTATGCGCTTTATTCGTGGTGTGTTGTTGCTGATGTGGTTTTTGCCGTGGATAGCCCAGGCCGCAGATGCTGATACCTTTACCGCCGCCAACCGTGCTCAGCAGGCCGCCTTGCTTGAACAATGGGCGGTGAATCCCGACGTTCAGCGCATCCCGCTGCTCAGCGCGCTGCGAGATGAGAACCTGCTGACCGATAACACGAAAAATGCCTTCATCATGAACGGCTCGCACGTACAGCCGTTAGGAACAGCGACAGCCCCAAACGGCGAGCTAAAAAAAATTCGCCTGACTAACCGCCTGCGTAATCTGGTAGCCGGAGCGTTGGCTGTCCATCAGCTCTTAAGTGACAGTGTCACGGTAAGGGTAAAGGCAGCTCGTACATTACAGCGTGAGGCGCAGCCGGGCATGCTGCCGTTTTTACAGCAACGACTGGCTCAGGAGTCAGATGGTGATGTGAAATCCGCACTCGCTATTGCACTGGCAAATCTGCAACTGAGCAGCACCTCGCCGGAGGTCAGGCTTCAGGCAATCGAACTATTAGGGGCGTCAAATGATCCTGAAACTCAGGCGCGCCTGCAGCCATTCACCCGGGCTGAACATGAACCCGATGCCCGAGTGCGTGCTGCCGCTGACGAAAGTCTGAATTCCATCTCGCATCGCATGAAGGTTGGGGATCTTCTTGGGCAGGCTTTCATGGGACTGTCACTGGGTTCTATTTTGCTGCTTGCGGCATTGGGTCTGGCCATCACCTATGGATTACTCGGCGTCATCAATATGGCGCATGGCGAGATGTTAATGCTCGGGGCGTACTGTACCTGGATGGTGCAACAGTTGATGGGGCAGTTTTTCCCGCACGGGTTAGCCTGGTATCCGGTTATTGCACTTCCGGTCGCCTTTTTGCTGACTGCGGCAGTAGGAATGCTGCTCGAGCGTGGGGTGATACGCCATTTATATGGCCGCCCGCTTGAAACGCTACTGGCGACCTGGGGTATCAGCCTGATGCTCATCCAGTTGGTGCGTATGACTTTCGGCGCGCAAAACCTGGAAGTCGCCAATCCGGCATGGCTTTCCGGCGGCATTCAGGTTTATGCCAATCTGATATTGCCGTGGAACCGAATAGTGGTGCTTGGCTTTGCCATGCTGGTGCTGTTCTTCACCTGGATGCTGTTGAATAAAACGCGCCTCGGGCTGCGCGTGCGTGCCGTGACGCAAAATCGCAATATGGCGGCCTGCTGCGGCGTACCTACCGGACGAGTCGATATGCTGGCCTTTGGCCTTGGTTCAGGAATTGCCGGACTGGGAGGTGTGGCGCTCTCGCAACTAGGTAACGTAGGGCCGGAGCTGGGGCAAAGCTACATTATCGATTCGTTTTTGGTGGTGGTACTGGGCGGCGTTGGACAGCTTGCCGGGAGCGTGGCTGCGGCATTTGGGCTGGGGATCTTCAATAAAATTCTGGAGCCTCAGGTGGGGGCGGTTCTTGGCAAAATCATGATCCTGGTGTCGATCATTCTGTTTATTCAGAAACGACCTCAAGGACTGTTCGCGCTGAAAGGGAGGGTTATTGACTGATGACGATGCCAATGACAATAACGCTGGCGCGTAAAGCGCCGCGTACAACACGCGTGCTGGGTCTGTGCTTACTGCTGGCGTTGATTATTCTGCCGTTTCTTGCGCTGTTACCTGCGGAGCATCCGCTGGCCATATCGGTGTGGACGTTGACGCTGGCCGGGAAAATTCTCTGCTATGCCATTGTGGCCGTTGCGCTGGATCTGGTGTGGGGTTATGCCGGAATGCTCTCGCTGGGACACGGTATCTTCTTCGCGCTGGGGGGCTATGCGATGGGAATGTACCTGATGCGCCAGGCTTCCGGCGAAGGATTACCGGCCTTTATGTCGTTCCTGTCGTGGAGCGAGCTGCCCTGGTTTTGGTGGGGGACGCAACATTTTCTCTGGGCGATGCTGCTGGTTGTTCTGGTGCCGGGCCTGCTGGCGCTGGTATTTGGTTGGTTTGCCTTCCGTTCAAAAATCAAAGGTGTCTATTTCTCCATCATGACCCAGGCCCTGACTTTCGCCGGAATGCTGCTGTTTTTCCGCAATGAAACCGGCTTTGGCGGAAATAACGGTTTTACCGGTTTTACCACCATTCTGGGGTTTCCGGTGACCGCGACGTCCACCAGGATCGCGCTGTTTCTGGCGACGGTAATGCTACTGGTGCTGGCAATATGGCTGGGACTTGCGCTGGCCCGCAGTAAGTTTGGGCGTATTCTGACCGCCGTACGCGATGCCGAGAACCGTTTGATGTTCTGTGGTTACGATCCGAAAGGTTTCAAGTTACTGGTGTGGACGCTTTCCGCTGTACTGTGCGGCCTGGCCGGGGCGCTTTATGTCCCGCAGGTAGGGATTATCAACCCCAGCGAAATGTCGCCGACCAACTCGATTGAAGCGGCGATTTGGGTTGCTCTCGGCGGACGTGGAACCCTGATCGGCCCGGTATTTGGCGCTGTACTGGTGAACGGTGCTAAAAGCCTGTTTACCGTCATTATGCCGGAATACTGGCAGTTGTTTCTTGGCCTGATCTTTATTGGCGTTACGCTTTTTTTACCCCGTGGTGTGATTGGCCTGTTTCGCAAAGGAGACAAATAATGCAGCCGGATGAAGGACTTTTTACTCGCCAGATGCCTGGCGATCGGTTTCGCGAACAAACGGACCCAGTGCTCCAACTGGAAAAAATTAACGTTAATTTCGACGGATTCCAGGCGTTAACGGATCTCTCGCTCAATATTGGCGTCGGGGAGCTGCGCTGTATTATTGGCCCTAACGGCGCCGGGAAGACGACGTTAATGGATGTCATAACCGGTAAAACCAGACCGCAAAGTGGTCGTGCGATATACGATCAGTCGACCGATTTAACAACGCTCGATCCCATTGCCATCGCGCGTCAGGGGATTGGACGGAAATTTCAAAAGCCCACGGTATTTGAAGCATTAACGGTGGAAGAGAACCTGGAGCTGGCGCTGAAAAATGATAAATCTGTCTGGGGGGCTCTACGGGCACGACTCTCAGGCGAACAACGGGATCGTATTGACGAAGTATTGGCGCTGTTGCGGCTGGGTAATGAGCGGGCCCGCCGCGCCGGTCTGCTTTCGCATGGGCAAAAACAGTTTCTCGAAATTGGCATGCTGCTGGTGCAGGAGCCGCATTTACTGCTACTGGATGAACCCGCGGCGGGGATGACGGATGCGGAAACGGAATACACGGCGGAGCTGTTTCGCCAGCTTGCCGGTAAGCACTCTCTGATGGTTGTTGAGCACGATATGGGATTTGTTGAAACCATTGCCGATCGCGTCACAGTATTACATCAGGGACGTGTCCTCGCTCAGGGGAGTCTTCGCGATGTGCAGGCCAACGAGCAGGTTATTGAAGTTTATCTCGGGCGTTAAGGAGTTCATATGCTGCAGGTGAAAGAACTGAATCAATATTATGGTGGCAGCCATATTCTGCGCGGGGTGAGCTTTGAAGCGCGTATCGGTGAGGTGACATGCCTGCTGGGGCGTAACGGCGTGGGGAAAACAACACTACTAAAGTGTCTGATGGGACTTATTCCGGCCCGTAGCGGAAGCGTGCTCTGGCAGGATAAAAATGTCACTCACTGGAAGCCGCATCAGCGGGTCAGGGCCGGTGTGGCGTATGTCCCACAGGGGCGTGATATTTTTCCGCGTTTGACGGTCGAAGAGAATCTGCTGCTCGGTCTTTCCCGTTTTTCAGCACCGGAGGCCAGGCATGTGCCGGATGATATTTACGCGCTCTTTCCGGTTTTACAGGAGATGAAGCATCGGCGTGGCGGAGATTTGTCCGGCGGGCAACAGCAGCAACTGGCCATTGGACGAGCGCTGGCAAGTCGCCCACAGTTGTTGATTCTTGATGAGCCAACGGAAGGGATCCAGCCGTCGGTGATTAAAGAGATTGGTCAGGTGATTTCTCAACTGGCGCATCGGGGGGATATGGCTATATTGCTGGTGGAGCAATTCTACGATTTTGCGCAGCAGCTGGCCGACAAATACCTGCTCATGTCGCGGGGCAGCATTATTCAAAGCGGCGATGGTAAAAATATGGAGGCCGAGGGCGTTCGGGGACTGGTTGCAATCTGAGGTATGCGACAGAGCGGCTTCGGCTCTGTCGCTATACTCATCAGCAGACCACCGTCTGCCCCCAGGGCTTGGCGCGCATGCCTTTTATCATGAGCGCCCAGGCAAGAACGATCGCCACTATCAGCGCGACAAACAGCGACCATGGCGGCAATGTGGTTAAAATGACGCCGCTGACTAATGGGTTAACCGCTGCGCCAAGCCAGCCCAACGACTGGGCGGAAAAATAGCTGGCTTTCATGCCTGCTGGCGCGATGTTGTCGATAAGCATGTATTCACCCGGCGCGTAAATGACTTCGCCGATAGTGAAAAAGGCAGCAGAAATTCCCCATAACAACAGGCTGTTGCCGGAGAAAGCGAAACCGACCAGGCCAACGACAAAGAAGACTGTACCCACTGTCATCAACGGGCGGATATTCGTGGCGGTGAGCCTGCGGCCAAGTGCGTATTGCAGTGATACTACAATGGCGGCGTTAACGGGCAGGACGACTGCTACCACTTTCTCGGCAAAATCGCCATCCGCTACCACCATAACGTATTGCGAAATACAGGACGCAAAAGCACCGCCAACAAACGATGCCAGAAAGGCCGATAACGTAAACCAAAATAATGCCCGGTCGCGCAGGAGTACCGAAGGGGACCACACCGCGGCGTTTAAACCTTCTGATGGTGCTGTCGAACGTTTTACCCAGGTCTGGATAAACACCAGTGGCAATGCTGAACAGGCGGCAGCCAGCCAGAATGGCAGGTTAATGCTTTGCATCACCAGTAGAGTGCCCAGCGGTGGACCAACGGTCCAGCCAATATTCAGCACGGTATAGTTAAGCGAGAAAATTTTAGTCTTGTTGGTGGCAGACAGATTATCGGCAAACCAGGCCTTCAGCACCGTGGCGAAGACGGAGTAGGCACAGTTGATCAGGGCAAAGAGTAAAACCACTACCACCACGTTATGCACCAGCGGGATTGCAATAAAGCCAGAAGCAAAGCCACAAATTGCCAGCAGCATATAGCGTTTTTTATCGAACTTGTCGGCCAGAATACCAAAGCCAAGGCTGAACACCACGCCAATGGTCAGCGCGACCGTCATCGCATAGCCGATCAGGTCAACGCTCAGATGATACTGCCGACTGAGGTAAATCGTCATAAATGGCAGAGTGGCGCCACGGCCAATTGTTAATAATAATGATGACGCGAGTAACGCGAGAGTGGACCTTCTCAAGGAGATATTCATTTGCCTGCCCGACAATGCTGTTGTTATGTTTTTTTTAGATATAAGAAACAAATAGCATGCCAAAACTGTGATGTACACTCAATAAGTTGTCCGAAAATGCCTTGCGTGGCCTACCTGAAATAATGATCTGTTACGGCACAACGATTTCCGTTACTTTAACTTGTTTACAAAAATTTAATATTTGCAGGGGCGGTGGTATGTCGCGTAAAGACGGGTTGTTAGCGTTACTGGTTGTCGTGGTTTGGGGACTGAACTTTGTCGTTATTAAAGTGGGTCTGCACAATATGCCACCGCTAATGTTGGCGGGATTACGTTTTTTACTGGTGGCGTTTCCGGCAATACTCTTTGTTGCCAGGCCGAAAATCCCACTTTCGTTATTGCTCGGCTATGGCCTGACCATCAGTTTTGGGCAGTTCGCATTTCTCTTTAGCGCTATCAAATTCGGCATGCCTGCAGGGTTAGCTTCTCTGGTATTGCAGGCTCAGGCGTTTTTTACCATTGTTCTGGGCGCATTTGCTTTCGGTGAGCGCCTGCAGGGTAAACAATTGGTTGGGATTGCGCTGGCGGTATTTGGCGTGCTGGTGCTGATTGAGGCCAGTCTGAATGGTCAGCATGTTGGCATGCTCGGTTTTATGCTGACGCTGGCGGCGGCGCTAAGCTGGGCCTGCGGTAATATCTTTAACAAAAAAATCATGCAGCATACATCGCGTCCGGCCGTTATGTCGTTGGTGGTATGGAGCGCGTTAATTCCCATTGTTCCGTTCTTCCTGGCATCATGGCTTCTGGATGGTCCAACGCAAATGACCCACAGTCTGGTGGAGATAGATATGACCACCATTCTTTCACTGGTTTATCTGGCGTTTGTGGCGACCATTGTGGGTTACGGTATCTGGGGTTCGTTACTCGGACGCTATGAAACCTGGCGTGTCGCGCCGTTGTCGCTGCTGGTGCCGGTCGTTGGACTGGCGAGTGCGGTCGTGCTGCTGGATGAAACGCTGACCGGATTGCAACTGCTCGGTGCGCTACTGATCATGGCAGGGTTGTATATCAATGTGTTTGGCTTTCGGTTGCGTAAGGTTGCGTCGGTGAGGGGCTAAAAAAGCCCCGCAGTGGCGGGGCAATATAATTACAGGTTGCGCATATTGTAATAAGGCACACCTAATTCGTCGGACTTGTCGCTGCCTGCACCCATATGATTAAAATCGAACGGGGACTGATCGTGCGCAGGGGGCATAATCATCGCGTCGCGACTGTTCTGGGTGGCAGGTTGCGCGGTCTGTTCCGCCATGCTCTGGCCCGAAACAACAAACAGCAGGGCCAGCATTGCATAAGACAGAAGTTTCATGATTTCCTCGGTTACGTCGTTAACTGGCGATTAGCAATTACATTGATTGAGTGGAAGCAAATAGCGTGATTCGCCGTGCATATTCGTCATACGGTACTTATGCGGCGGAACATCAAAATAGTTTTTGAATGTCCGGGTCAGCGTCTGCTGAGACTCAAAACCGTAACGCTCTGCCAGATAAAGAATGGGCTCGTTACTCTCTTTTAATTTTTGCGCTATTTCAGTCATTTTACGGCTGCGAATGTATTGACCCAGTGAATGACCGGTTTCTTTTTTAAACATCCGTTGCAGGTGCCATTTGGAGTAACCTGAACGCTCAGACACTTTTTCCAGCGAGAGCGGCGATTCAAGGTTATTTTCGATCCAGTCCAAAATGCTATGAATAGTGATTGTGTCAGTATTGCGTCTGGACATCGTCATACCTCTTTCTGTTTACGGCAGGATTCTCTTAAGCAAGTGCTCAAGTGTGGCTACTTCATCCGCCGTTAAGTTTTTTGTTAGTTCCTGGTGCAGGTCTTGCCCTACTAATTGATGACACTGCTCGCAAATTGCTGCGCCATGCTCAGTGAGTTTCACCAGCACGCCACGCTTGTCATGTGGATTCGGAAGCCTTTCGATCCAGCCTTTACAGGCCAGTCTGTCCAGCATTCGCGTCAGGGCGCCAAGGTCGACAGACAGCACTTTTTTCAATTCGACAGGGGTGATGCACACCGCGCAACGGATGGAGCAGAGCACCTTGAACTGCGATGCCGTGATATCCAGCGGTGACAGATAGTCGTTTAGCAAACGATCTTTTTTCTGATTAACCATATAGATCAAACGACCCAGTGGGATGATTTCGTTAAACAGATCACTGGTGTTTTTCACAATGGTTGCCCTGGCAAGTAGTTAGTCACGGCTGATATTATTGCTTAGGCAAATATAAGTCAAATGAATGAGTCAGCAAATGCCACGTTTTGCTAAATCATCAGACTTAATACCTGGCGAGTGGAATTTTAACGGTTTGATAATTATGGTTTATACGTGCTGATGAAAAATGAATCCTTACACCACGAAAATGGCTTATCTCGCGGATTTCACCGTATACTTGCCGTTGACGATTAACGCACAGGAAAGATGACATTATGATGGACTTGTTTAAAGCGATAGGACTTGGGCTGGTAGTCCTGTTACCGTTGGCAAACCCGTTAACCACCGTAGCGTTGTTCCTTGGCCTTGCCGGCAATATGAACAGCGCAGAGCGTAACCGTCAGTCACTCATGGCGTCCGTTTACGTGTTTGCCATCATGATGGTGGCGTACTATGCCGGGCAACTTGTGATGAATACCTTCGGGATTTCGATTCCCGGACTACGTATTGCGGGTGGGTTAATCGTTGCGTTTATCGGCTTCCGGATGCTGTTTCCGCAGCAGAAGGCGCATGATTCTCCGGAAGCGAGAAGTAAGTCAGAAGAGCTGGAAGACGAGCCGACTGCCAATATCGCCTTTGTACCGCTGGCTATGCCAAGCACTGCCGGTCCGGGGACGATTGCGATGATCATCAGTTCCGCGTCAACCGTGCGTCATGGTTCCGAATTTCCGGACTGGGTGATCATGGTCGCACCGCCGATTATTTTTGCGGTTGTTGGGATTATCCTGTGGGGCTGTTTGCGCAGTTCCGGGGGGATCATGCGCCTCGTCGGCAAAGGTGGTATCGAAGCGATTTCTCGTTTGATGGGCTTCTTACTGGTGTGTATGGGCGTGCAGTTTATTATTAACGGCGTGCTGGAAATTATTAAAACCTACGCTTAGAACACTGTGCCCGGTAATATCTACCGGGCATATTTTTTTATGAATGCTGAGGTTGTTCTTCCAGCGATACCGGCCATTTACGAAAGATAATCACCGACCATATCAACGCCACCACGGCAGGCACTGCGCCGACGTAACCAATCGTAGACATCGACCAGTGCAAACTCACCTGATTGCCTACCAGCGCACCAGCGCCAATACCGATATTAAAGATACCTGAGAACAGTGCCATTGCGACGTCAGTCGCATCCGGAGCAAGCGCCAGCACTTTCACCTGCATACCCAGACCTATCAGCATGATGGCGACGCCCCAGAAAATACTCAGGACAGCAAGGTGCATTTCGCTGTCAGCAGCGGGAAGTAACAGCACCAAACATACCGTCAACAGGGCAATGGCACTGCTAATCAGCACTGACGCATGCAGATTCCCCAGCTTACCGAAAATGACGCTACCGACAATTCCCGCGCCACCCAGAACCAGCAATAGCACGGTAGCAAAGTTTGCGCTCAGGCTCGCGACGGTCTGCACAAACGGCTCGATATAGCTGTAGGCCGTGTAATGTGCGGTGACCACAATCACAGTCAGTAGATACAGACTCATCAATGCCGGACGATGGAATAACACCGGCAGGCTTTTTAAAGAGCCGGAGTGCTCACTGGGTAGTTTGGGCAGGAGCTTTATCAGGCAAAGCAAGGTAACTAACGCCCCCATACCGATGGCGAAGAAGGTCGTGCGCCAGCCAAAATACTGACCGACGATACGCCCGATTGGCAGCCCCAACACCATCGCCAGTGCGGTGCCAGTGGCAATCAGGCTGAGAGCCTGTGCACGTTTACCGGCAGGGGCCAGGCGGATCGCCAGCGATGCGGTAATCGACCAGAAAATAGCGTGCGCAAAAGCAATACCAATACGGCTAATTACCAGCACGGTAAAATTCCATGCCAGGAAAGAGAGCATATGGCTGGCGATAAACACAACAAACAGACAGATCAGCAGTTTTCGGCGCTCCACCTGACTGGTAAGTAACATAAAAGGGAGCGACATCAGGGCGACAACCCAGGCGTAGATCGTCAGCATGATCCCGACCTGAGCGGTCTGCATATTGAAGCTTTGTGCGATGTCGGACAGCAAGCCGACAGGGACAAACTCGGTGGTATTGAAAATAAAACCGGCAATGGCAAGCGTAACTACCCGTAGCCACGCGACCTTGCGGGAAACAGTGTCTGTTGTCATATCAAATAAGAGGATTAGCTGCGAAAAGGTAAGGCCACGATCTTAAAACGTTTGCTGGCGAAAATACAATCATTTTGTGATATGGATCTCATTTCATTGGCAGGGCGCTACAATTTGCTGCCGAACATTCCTCGTATTTTTAAGTATTTCAATAATAATGAAATTCCGGGCGTATGACTTCACCCGGATTTACAGGTATTCATGTTTTTTGAGGATCGCCAGTTACTCCGGGTCGTGTGATAACTGAGGGTTCAACACCTCAATAAACGCTTCCAGTTGACGTGTCATCGCACCTCTGCGCCAGACCAGCCATGTATTCAGCCAGCGCCAGTTCTCGCTTAGTGGCCAGGCGTTGACCTGATGATGCCCTGGCATGCTCTCCAGCATCGATCGCGGGATCAGTGCGATACCCGCGCCGGCAATGACGCAGGCCAGCATACCGTGATATGACTCCATTTCATGAATGGTGCCGGGCATGGCGCGATCTGCATGAAACCAGCTTTCAAAATGGCGGCGATAGGAACAGTTGGCGCGAAAGGCGTAAATACTGCAACCGTTGACGTCGCTGGCCCGCTGAATGGGGGGATGGCCGTGCGGCGTCACGATCATCATCTCTTCACGGTAGACCGGCATTCCTTCAAGTCCCGGATGGGTAATTGGACCATCGACAAAGGCCGCGTTCAATGTTCCGTCGAGTACGCCGTCCAGCATTGTGCCTGAAGGACCTGTCGCCAGCGCGAACTGAATTTTGGGGTAACGCTGATTATATTCAGCCAGCGTAGCGGGGATGCGAACTGCTGCTGTACTTTCAAGCGAGCCGAGAGAGAAGAGTCCTTGTGGCTCATCCCCGGCGACGACCATCCTGGCTTCCTCAACCAGTGCCAGGATCCGCTGGCTGTAGCGCAAAAAGTTGTGCCCGGATGGTGAAAGCCGCAGGCGCTGGTTTTCACGAATAAACAGATCAACGCCCAGGTCGGCTTCAAGCTGACGTATACGGGTGGTGAGATTGGATGGCACGCGATGCACCTTCGCGGCGGCCTGCGTAATACTGCCAGTCTCCGCGACGGCATTGAACATTTCCAGCTGCGTCAGATCCATAATCTTCTCTATTCGTGAATGGTATGGTTAATATTATTCATTTTTCAGAAAGAGTAAATATGCTCATGATATAACCATACCCTGCGATAAAGAGAGGCACTTATGACTATCACAGCAGCAACACATGCGATTTCCATTGACCCTGCCAGCGGTGAAAGGCTGACGGCGACGCCGTGGGCCAGCGCGGAAGAGATTGATCATGCGCTGAACCTTGCCGCGAATGGCTATAGCGAATGGAAACATACTTCCGTTGAGCACCGTGTGCAAACGCTGCGCCAGATCGGGCAATCTCTGCGCCATCGTGCGGAAGAGATGGCGCAGTGTATCTCACGTGAAATGGGTAAACCCATTAAGCAGGCGCGTGCTGAAGTCGCCAAGTCAGCTGCATTGTGTGACTGGTACGCCGAGCATGGACCGGCGATGCTCAATCCGGAACCTACGCTGGTGGAGAATAACCAGGCAGTGATTGAATATCGTCCGGTAGGAACCATTCTGGCGATCATGCCGTGGAACTTCCCGCTATGGCAGGTAATGCGAGGTGCCGTCCCGATTCTGTTGGCCGGAAATGGCTACCTGTTAAAGCATGCGCCTAACGTAACCGGCTGTGCTGCAATTATTGCGCAGGTTTTCGCTGATGCTGGTGTACCCGCGGGGGTTTACGGTTGGGTGAATGCCGATAACACCGGGGTCAGTCAGATGATCAATGACCCGCGTATTACGGCGGTAACGGTGACAGGCAGTGTACGTGCCGGTGCGGCGATTGGCGCTCAGGCTGGGGCCGCTCTGAAAAAATGTGTGCTTGAACTGGGCGGCTCCGATCCGTTTATTGTCCTCAATGATGCTGACCTCGATCTGGCCGTTAAGGCGGCGGTCGCTGGGCGTTATCAGAACACCGGGCAGGTTTGTGCGGCAGCCAAGCGCTTTATTATTGAAGAAGGGATTGCGGCAGAGTTTACTTCACGCTTTGTGGCCGCTGCGAGCGCGCTCAAAATGGGTGATCCGCTGAACGAAGAAAACGATCTGGGGCCGATGGCGCGATTTGATCTGCGTGATGAGCTGCACCAGCAGGTAGAAGCTACCCTTGCCGAAGGGGCACGGTTACTTCTCGGCGGGGAAAAAATTGCTGGTCAGGGCAATTACTATGCCGTGACGGTACTGGGCGATGTCACTCCAGAGATGACGGCGTTCCGCCAGGAGCTGTTTGGTCCGGTTGCGGCAATTACCGTGGCGAAGAATGCTGAGCATGCCTTAGCGCTGGCGAATGACAGTGATTTCGGCTTATCCGCCACGGTGTTTACTGCGGATGAAGCGCTGGCGCAGGAGATGGCGTCACGCCTGGAGTGTGGTGGCGTATTTATCAATGGTTACAGTGCCAGCGATGCCCGCGTTGCGTTTGGTGGTGTGAAGAAAAGTGGCTTTGGCCGCGAACTTTCGCACTTTGGCCTGCATGAGTTTTGTAACGTGCAGACCGTCTGGAAAAACCGCCTTTGATGGTGTGGGTGCCTCCGCTGGGGGCACCTGTCTTATTTCTGCAATTTTTCTGTCATTTACTCTCCGTACACTCGCGGCTAACGCTTTGATACAGAAGAGTAATATGAACATAACGCAAATTTTCCATCGTCTAATACCCCGTCAGTTCGGTCTGTTAACCGGCATTTTTTGCATTATTGCGCTGTTCTCTGTTTTGCAGGTCGTGTCCTCCTTGATGCTCTCGGCCTCAGTCAGTGACGCACAGCATAATGAAGGGCGTAATCAACTCGCGCTTTTGCAGCAGGCAAAGGTCGATGAAGCGCGGGTGGCGTTATTATCTGCCAGCGATTTACTTAACCGTGCGGGAATTTATTTTATGCAGGATGCCGCCACCGGTTCGGACGGGAGTTGGCGGCCGTTAATGGAAGAGGCGTACCGGGCACTGGCGCAGTCAAAAAGTGCATGGGATGCCTGGCGGGATATGAAGCCGCAGTCGGATCAGGAACTAACTGAGAGCTATCAGCGTTTTTATAGCGGTATTCAGGAGCAGGCGGATGGGCTGATGCAGTCAGGTTCCATTGATGCGTTTTTTGCCGTACCCGTGCAGGCCTTTCAGACAGACTTTAACGCTAATTACGCGCGCTTTCAGCAGGACAGTGGGCGACATGCGGAAGCTGGGCGTCAGCAGCTGTTGACCAGTCTTGAGCGTTTACAGAATCTATTTTTGTTTATTCCTCTGGTGCTGGTGGTTATCGCCTTTCTGGTCTGGCGTAGTATGTTCCGTTGGGTGATTATGCCGCTGCGACGGCTGATCGATCATATCGATATTTTAGCGGCGGGGGATCTTTCTCGGCCAGCCCCGCAGGTGAGTCAGTTTAATCGGGAAGTGACGCAATTAAGTTCGCGTATTGCTGCAATGCAGCTGGGGCTCTGCGCGCTGGTGCGGCAGGTGAATGATGCCACCACCGCAATGGTAGGAAATATCAACGAACTTGCGCAGAACAATAAACAGCTATACCAGCAGTCGGCAAAACAAAGTGAAGAGTTGAGCACTGTGACATCGCATATTTCGGTTCTGGAAACGCATGTTGAGGATAACAGTGGCTTTGCTGAACTGGCGAATCAACGCGCAGTGCAGGCGCGTGATATTGCGGCAGGTGGAGACCGAATGATGGCGACGGTAAATGCGTCAATGCAGGCGATTGTGACTCGCTCGTCTGAAATGCGAGGGATTACAACGCTTATCGACAACATTGCATTTCAGACAAATATCCTGGCTCTCAACGCCGCAATTGAGGCAGCACATGCCGGAGAGCAAGGGCGCGGGTTTGCCGTGGTTGCGAAAGAAGTTGGGCTGCTGGCGCGAAAAAGCGGTCAGTCTACGCAAAACATTCAGACACTGATTAAACACTCGTTACAGGGCATTGAAGAGGGCTTTCACGCGGTTAACGGACTGGATAAGAATTTGCAGCAGGTTATCGCACTGGTGGAAAACCTCGGCGCGTTACTGAACGACATTTCGACTGCAACGTTAAATCAGGGGAACAGTATTCACCAGTTAACCCGTCAGCTCCATGTCCTGAACGGCGAAGCCCGACAAACCAGTGATCTGGTGAATGCTGCATCTGATTCTTCCTTACAGCTTCACCATGAATCTAACCAGCTTATGCAGGCCGTGGCCAGATTCCGCCTTCCGGCCTGACGTTGCGTATTCAGCTCTGTTATACTCGCAGGCCTTTCATACCTGCGAGCAAGGAGCATGTTGTGGCCAGGGCCATGGACAATTCAATTTTAGAGACCATTGTGCAGCAGGTTCGTCCGCTGATTGGTCAGGGTAAAGTCGCTGACTACATTCCGGCATTAGCCTCCGTCGACGGTTCAAAACTGGGTATTGCTATCTGTACCGTTGATGGACAGCACTATCAGGCGGGAGATGCGCAAGAACGTTTTTCTATTCAGTCGATTTCAAAGGTGCTCAGTCTGGTCGTGGCGATGCGTCACTATCAGGAAGAGGAGATCTGGCAGCGCGTCGGCAAAGATCCTTCCGGTCATCCTTTTAACTCCCTGGTGCAGCTGGAAATGGAGCAGGGTATCCCTCGCAACCCCTTTATTAATGCCGGGGCGCTGGTGGTTTGCGATATGCTGCAAGGGCGTCTAAGCGCACCGCGTCAACGGATGCTGGAAGTGGTGCGGGCATTAAGCGGCGTTTCGGATATCGCCTATGATGCGACGGTCGCGCGATCGGAGTTTGAGTACTCGGCGCGTAACGCCGCTATTGCCTGGCTGATGAAATCCTTCGGCAATTTTCACCATGACGTGCCCACCGTTTTGCAGAACTATTTTCACTACTGCGCGCTGAAAATGAGCTGTGTGGAACTGGCGCGGACTTTTGTCTTTTTGGCAAATCAAGGGCATGCCTTTCATCTTGCGGAGCCTGTGGTCACACCGATGCAGGCCCGGCAGATCAATGCGCTGATGGCGACCAGCGGCATGTATCAGAACGCAGGGGAATTTGCCTGGCGGGTCGGGCTTCCGGCGAAATCAGGCGTGGGTGGCTGCATCGTGGCGATCGTGCCACACGAGATGGCGATTGCTGTCTGGAGTCCGGAACTGGATCCGGCGGGAAATTCACTGGCCGGTATCGCCGTGCTGGAGCAATTAACACAACAGCTGGGGCGCTCGGTTTACTGATGAAAACGCTCGATCCTCTTTTTGCCCGGCTGGCGAAATCAACGTTTCGCTCGCGGTTTCGTCTTGGTCAGAAAGAAAGGCAGTATTGTCTGGATAAAGGGGCGCCAGTTATCGAACAACATGCTGCGGATTTTATAGCTAAACGACTGGCACCTGCGTTTCCCGCCAATGATGGAAAACAGACTCCTATGCGTGGTCACCCGGTATTTATTGCTCAACATGCTACGGCGACGTGCTGTCGAGGGTGTCTGGCGAAATGGCATGATATACCTCAGGGTGTAGCGCTAAACGATGAACAGCAACGTTACGTTGTCACGGTTATTTACTACTGGTTAGTGCTCCAAATGAACAAGCCATAGATAACATTATCCTATGATATGCCCCCTTGAGTTGTGTAATTGTTAAAAGCAGTATGAAGGGGTCAATCTAAGGAGAAACCATGGCTTCCGGCAAACCCTGCTTTGTGCTGAGCGCGGCACAGATTCTGTCGAGAATCGACGAGCTCAGCGATGTTCTTGAACAGTGCGTCAATGACGGCGCCTCCATCAGTTTTATGCTGCCCTTTAATCGCGAAAAATCAGAGCCTTTCTGGATGAAGGTCGCGCAAAGTGTTTCTCGCGGTGAACGGATCGTTCTTGCTACGCAGAATGCGCAGGGGGTGCTTGTCGGTACCGTCCAACTCATTATCGATCAACCCGAAAATCAACCTCATCGTGCTGATGTCGCCAAACTGCTGGTTCACCCCTCAGCGCGACGCGGTGGCCTGGCCCGTGAATTGATGAACGAACTGGAAAGTTGCGCGCGTCAACAAGGTAAAACGCTGCTGGTGCTTGATACGGCGACGGGCAGTGGTGCGGAGTTGTTCTACCACAATTGTGGGTGGAAAAAGGTAGGGGTGATACCTGACTATGCCCAAATGCCCAACGGGACGCTGACCGGAACCACACTTTTCTATAAAACGCTCTAATTTGTCGCCGGGGATTGATCAAAACAGGGTTTCAATGTATTAAAGTTTGCTAACCTATTGGACCAATTCAATCAGGTTGTATGACTAATCATAAAGGGAACCCATTGTGCAAACACTAAATCGTCGCGATTTCCCCGGTGCTCAGTATCCTGAACGCATTATTCAGTTTGGTGAAGGAAACTTCCTGCGCGCCTTTGTAGACTGGCAGGTAGATCTGCTCAACGAGCATACCGATCTGAACGCTGGAGTGGTCATTGTTCGTCCTATCGAAAGTTCCTTCCCGCCATCGCTGAGTACGCAGGATGGCCTCTATACCACTATCATTCGTGGTTTGAATGAGAAGGGCGAGGCCGTCAGTGATGCCCGTCTAATTCGTTCAGTTAACCGTGAAATCAGCGTCTATAGCGAATACGATGAGTTCCTGAAGCTGGCGCATAATCCTGATATGCGTTTTGTGTTCTCTAACACCACGGAAGCAGGTATCAGTTACCACGCAGGCGATAAGTTTGACGACGCGCCAGCGGTTAGTTATCCGGCTAAACTGACGCGTCTGCTGTTCGAACGCTTCAGCTATTTTAACGGCGCATTGGATAAAGGCTGGATTATCATCCCTTGCGAACTGATTGATTATAACGGCGATGCGCTGCGTGAACTGGTTCTGCGCTACGCTCAGGAATGGGCGCTGCCGGAAGCGTTTATTCAGTGGCTGGATCAGGCCAATGCATTTTGCTCCACGCTGGTGGACCGTATTGTTACCGGCTATCCGCGTGATGAGGTAGCTAAGCTCGAAGCTGAACTGGGCTATCATGATGCTTTCCTCGATACCGCAGAACATTTCTATCTGTTTGTCATTCAGGGGCCGAAGTCATTAGCCGCAGAACTACGTCTGGATAAGTATCCGCTGAATGTCCTGATCGTGGATGACATCAAACCGTACAAAGAGCGCAAAGTGGCGATTCTCAACGGTGCTCACACCGCGCTGGTCCCTGTTGCCTGGCAGGCAGGGTTGGACACCGTGGGCGAGGCGATGAATGACGCTGAGATTTGTGCTTTCGTGGAGAAAGCGATCTATGAAGAGATCATTCCGGTACTGGATTTACCACGTGATGAGTTAGCTTCTTTCGCCAGCGCGGTAACCGGTCGATTCTGCAACCCGTATATAAAACATCAGCTGCTGTCGATTGCCCTGAATGGCATGACCAAATTCCGCACCCGTATATTGCCGCAACTGCTGGCAGGGCAACAGGCCAGCGGTAAGCTGCCGGCGCGTTTGACGTTTGCGCTTGCCGCGTTAATTGCTTTTTATCGTGGAGAGCGCAACGGTGAGTCTTATCCGGTTCAGGATGATGCGCACTGGATAGAGCGTTTTCAACAGCTGTGGTCCCAGCATCGCGATCGCCAAATAAGTACCGAAGCGTTGGTCAAATCTGTACTGGGTGTCAAAGAACACTGGGAACAAGATCTGACGCAGGTTTCTGGACTGGTGGAACAGGTCTCTGCCGATCTGGATACCATTCTGGCAAAAGGTATGCGTGAAGCCGTTAAGCCACTGTGCTAAGACGACTACCGACAACCCGGCTCAGGCCGGGTTTTTTCTGGATATACATTAGTTACAACATACTGTGTGGTTTATATCATAAACCCGGTCTGTGACTTAGGTGCGGCTTCATTTTAAGCAGGGCAAAAGTTGTTGGGTTAATGTTGCTATTAACTTGCAACATTGATCGCTATCGCGTCTAATGTGACGGATTTCACATTTTCCCGAAGATAACCATGATCGTTCGTCCCCAACAACACTGGCTGCGCCTGATATTCGTCTGGCATGGTTCAGTATTATCTAAAATATTCTCACGGTTGCTGCTGAACTTCCTGCTCTCCATCGCCGTTATCATCATGTTGCCCTGGTATACGATGTTGGGTATCAAATTTACCCTGGCACCGTTCAGTATTCTGGGCGTGGCGATTGCTATCTTTTTAGGTTTTCGCAATAACGCCTGCTATTCACGTTATGTCGAAGCCCGACACCTGTGGGGACAGTTGATGATTGCTTCCCGATCGCTACTTCGCGAGGTGAAAACCACCTTACCGGATGACGCTGAACTGGGGCAGTTTGTTCGTCTGCAAATCGCATTTGCCCACTGTTTACGCATGACATTACGTCGAAACCCACAGGCAGAGCCGTTGACGAAATATCTCAGCGAGAAAGATCTGCAGACGGTATTTGCCGCACAATCGCCAGCAAACCGCATTTTGTTGCTGATGGGGGAGTGGTTGGCCGTACGCAGACGTGATGGACAGCTGTCCGATATATTATTTCATAGTTTAAACAACAGATTAAATGATATGTCGGCAGTACTGGCAGGTTGTGAGCGAATCGCGAATACACCCGTTCCGTTTGCTTATACTTTGATCCTTCATCGCACTGTTTATCTGTTTTGTATCATGCTGCCATTCGCGTTGGTGGTGGATCTTCACTACATGACGCCGTTTATTTCAGTGCTTATTTCCTATACTTTTATCTCGCTCGATGCGCTTGCGGAAGAGCTTGAAGATCCGTTTGGTACTGAGAACAATGACCTGCCGCTGGATGCGATTTGCAATGCAATCGAAATCGATTTACTGCAAATGAACGATGAAACCAATGTGCCAGCAAAACATATGCCGGATAAACATTACCAACTAACTTAGTTTCGTTCAGTTTCCCACCATGCTGGCCGCATATCAGAAAACGAATGAAACTCTGGCGCCAGATCTTCATCATTAGGATCGTCAAAAGCGCCGGCTAAAAGCGCAATGACCGGAGCGTCATCGATGGCGCCCACGGAACTACCGCACTGAGGGCAAAAAGCCCGACTGGTGGTTTCAGATGAGCGCCAGGTTGTCGGTTTTCCGGCTTTTCCCGTCCATTCTACATTTTCTGCATCAAACTCAATCCAGACGACGGTCGGGGCACCCGTATGTTTCCGGCATATATCACATGAGCAGGTATGGGAATTATTAGGACTGCTGGCAGTGAAGCGGATCGAGCCACACAGACACCCACCAATGTAGACTTTAGACATAACAACCCCCGTCAGAAACATGTGGCAAGACACTAGCAGATGCCTGACATAGCCACTAGATCCTTATGATAAAAAGGCGAGGGCGCGCATACTCGGTAGCCCTGTCCTGTGATCTGTCTGATGATAAACGCTTAACTATTGCGTCTGGCAACAATAAACAACCGCGGAAATGCCAGCAAAATATTGCCGTTTTCCTGCAACGGATATTGATCCTGAAGCAGTTCATGGTAGCGAGCCAGGTAATGACGCTGCTCGCTTTCGCTCAAATCCTGCAACCAGGGGCGTAGTCCCGTTGAGCTTACCCAGTCGATAATCGCCTGATGCGAATCCATAATGTGATAATACGTTGTACGCCAGATATCCACATCACAACCCGCTTCGGTCAAAATATCATAGTAGGCGTGAACGCCAGGAAGCGGAGCACGCCCCCGGTCGGGGTAATCTTGTTCATAAGCCACTTCGCGCATCAGTACATGCGTGGGCTCCAGCCAGTTATCCGGCATTTGCACGGCCAGAACGCCGTTGTGACTCAGTTGTGAGACCAAATGTGGGAATAATTCATAGTGATCGGGCACCCACTGTAACGACGCATTTGCATAAAGCAGATCCACGGGATGCTCGGGCTGAAACTGGCTAATATCCGCTTCGATAAAATGGCAGTCAGGTAATGCGTTGCGCGCTTCATTCAGCATAGCAGGTGAAGAATCGACACCTGTTGTCTTTGCCGTGGGCCAGCGCTGATGCAGCAATGCCGTACTGTTTCCCGGACCACAACCAAGATCAACAACTGAGCGGACATTTTCTAACGCCACACGGCTGAGTAATTCTGCTGCGGGTCTTGAACGTTCAGTTGCATATTGCAGATAAAGCGAAGGGTTCCAGTCGGCCATGTATAAATCTCCAGTATGAGAGGAAAAGTCGGAAAAGGACGGTATAAGACCTTGCCGATGAGCCACTTATTTTAGAAGATTATATGAAAATGAATGATAAGGGCAGGAATATGCTGGAAACATCAAGGTTGATATTACGACAGTGGGAGGCTAAAGACCGAGCCCCTTTTGCTGCACTCAATGCCG
Organism: Citrobacter sp. Cpo045; assembly: GCF_030332875.1. Taxonomy (NCBI): domain Bacteria; kingdom Pseudomonadati; phylum Pseudomonadota; class Gammaproteobacteria; order Enterobacterales; family Enterobacteriaceae; genus Citrobacter; species Citrobacter sp. Cpo045. Next base: position 293,238 of record NZ_JAOWGZ010000096.1, on the reverse strand, counting down.
ATTCTGACGTGATGCGTTTTTTCCCCGCGCCGCTACAGAAAGCTGAAAGCGATAACCTGGCCGATAGATTTAGTGAAGGTATTGCAGAACGCGGCTGGGGATTTTGGGCCGTAGAGCTAAAAGAAACACACCAGTTTGTGGGCTGTGTGGGGTTGCATCCACAACCTGATAAATTTCATTTTTCACCCTGTACCGAAATTGGCTGGCGCCTTGCTAAAGCATACTGGCACCAGGGTCTGGCGTTAGAAGCCGCGCAAGCGAGTCTTGCATTTGCTTTTGACGTACTGGCGCTAAATGAAGTCGTTTCATTTACTTCTGTGCTGAATAAACCGTCAGAGAATCTGATGATACGACTTGGTATGAATAAAACAGAAGAGTTTACGCATCCCGCGTTGCCGCCAGATCATCGATTGGCACAACATGTTCTGTATCGTCTTTGCCGATAATTAATCAGTCTATTTTGCTCCTTTTCTCATATCAGAGAAAATAACTAAGCCAATTCCAGCCAAAATAATGACGCTTGCGAGAAGGATTCTGACGGTAAGCGTTTCGCCCAAAAATAGGATCCCACCGAGAGTGGCCAGACAAGGTACGCTGAGTTGAATAGTACTGGCCGTTGTGGACCTGAGTAAGGGGAGCAATGAATACCAGAGCAGATATGCACCTCCCGATGTAATTGCACCAGAAAGCACGCCCAGAACTAATCCATATATATCAATATGAAGATGAGAGCGGAAGAACAGAGGGATAATCAATGCGACCGGGATTGCCAGGATGAAATTCCCCCCGGTTGAGGCAGCAGCATCCGTGATTTTTTTCCCTGTGATACTGTAGAAAGCCCAGGCTAACCCAGCAATAACCATCATTATTGCAGCATACAAGGAAGGGCGTTCTGCACCAGGAAGCAGCAATATGGCTATTCCAGCCAATGCCCCGAGTATTCCTGTTATTTTTAAAATTACGAGCTTTTCTCCCTGAGCTATCCCCCAAACTGTCATGACGAGCTGAACGGTACCAAAGAGCAGCAGGGCACCAGCACCGGTGCTGAGAGAAACATAGGCAATGGAGAATGAAAAAACATAGATACAAAGGAGCAGGGCATTTAACCACTTGAACTCAAATTTTCTGCTGTCAGATGTTATCGCAATAAAAAAGAAAAGGGCAATTGCGCCACTTATCAACCGGAGGCTGCTGAATGAAATAGCATCAGCATGCATCCCCTTCAATGCGAGTCGGCAAAGTACGGAGTTGCCGGCAAATGCGACCATTGCGATGATGATTCTGATGAGCAAGATAACGTCCTTTAGTCGATACGATAATTAGCGCAAGATGCAGGTGTTGTCTTTAAAAACAGGTGTGTTGATTAACATAATTGCCAACATCAACGACTCTATTCGTGTTGGGATCGACATTAAGAACGACAAAACGCATTTGCGGGCAGAACAGCTCTGCACTTTTCTTGCTGCATTCAGTTTGTAGCCATCGATGCTCACCCTGTTCGGTTACAACCGTGTTCACGTTTCCGTATTCGCTGCACACAAAACCTTTTTCAGTTGCTCTTTGCCTTGCTCCCTCCAGGCTCAGACCAATAACATTCAGCTCATCGACCTCTTTGGCATGTGTGCTGTCGGAAACACGGGTTAATGTGCAGCTCGACAGCGTAGAGGTAGAAAGTAGTAATAATATGATACGTAAGAAGATGTTATCGTCTTTTAGGAACATGGACTGATGCCTTAAACAGATCGTTATGGTGATGATTTCACGACGCACTGCGCCGGGTCAAATACGGTCTTCCAGTCCTGTTTCATATCAACCACGGTCCAGCCATGCGATTTCGCCTGCGTTAATCCATCAACAAGTTTTCCGCTTGCGGGTGGGTGACTATCATAGGCGTATTCACGTGCGGCATCGGTATGATGGACCAGCAGTCCGAAGGTTTTCGCGTCCGGATTGGCGGCCGTGTACTGCAGCATGGCGAGATCGCCATCGCTATTGCCAAATGCGCCCACGGGGCGCTGCCCCATAAACAGGTGGATCGCCACGGGCTTGTTCGCCGCGTCATCATTGAAGGCTCCCGATATCGTCTTGGTGATTGTTGTCCCATCTCCGGATAACGCGAACTCGCCGAGCGCGAACGATCCGATCACCTGTTCTGGCGGAATACCATACATTTTTTGCGAGAGCACGCGCATGAAATCTATCCCGCCGCCGGAAACAATCCAGGTTTTAAAGCCATTCTCTCGTAGATAATCCAGCAACTGACGCATAGGTTGATATCCCATCTGGTCATACTGGCAGCCAAAACGTGGGTCTTTATGCGTTGAAACCCAGTTGGCAACCCGCTGAGTAAAGTCCTCCGTTGTCATGCCACTGTGCGTGAGCGATAGCAGGTGCATAAGCCCTTTTTCTCCTGAACCGACGACGCTTTTGAGGTCGTCTTTCAATACGGCCTGCACCAGCGGATCGTTCGACCAATTGGGATTTTCTGGGGCAAGACGTTTAATCTCGTCCAGCGCGAACTGGATCTGAAACGTCATCGGCGCTTCCGGCCACAGTGTCCCGTCATTATCAAATACGACGTAGCGTTTATCAGTGGGAATAAACGTTGGACGATCGGGGTTGGTGGCATTTTGTACCCATTCTTCAATAGCGTGTTTGGCTGCCGTGTCATTCCATGCGGAGAGGGGCTCAGCCGCGGCGGTGCTGCAAAGGCCGCATAAAGCCAGTGTAATTAACGTACGCTTCATTGTGAGTTCCTGTTATCTGGGGTTTGTCCCGGTAACGAAATCGGCTGCCAGAATCGGCACCAGCGGTGAGATAAATAACGCGCGCTACGCAGCAATGTGCGGCGGAAAATAAACATAAGAACGAGTAAAGCGAGGCTGCCCGTCAGCAGCAGCACGGTCGACCATGTGAAGGTGTCGCGGCTGCCTTTTAACACAGATTCTGCCCCAGCGGTGCGTGAAGCGGCAACGGTATATTTACTGCCGGGCAGTTCAGCGATTTGCCATTGCTGATGGGTTGTATCCCACCAACGTAATTTAATCGGCGGTAGTGTGATTTCTCCTGCAACAACCGGTAAATAGCGGAGTGTTTCCACGCGTTCAGCGCCTGTAATGTCACCGCGCCCCGACGTCAGCATACGGTTTTCTGGTGTCAACCGTTGGGTGTGCGTGCCGTTTATAGCATACAGCAGCTGTGGGATCTGAGCGGGCATCACATCGGTAGCGTTGGCTGTGACGACGCGTTCGATTACGTCACCGGCGCGCAGCGTTTTATCTTCACCACTGCGGTAAATATTGACCTTCTGGCTGAGCGAAAAGCTGGAAGCGGGCAGAAAACGGTCCGGTTGTTGGACTCCTGTCGGCCAGCTAACCGCCGTTTCCAGTGCAGGCAGTTTGACCGTAACGGGTGCTTGCCCGGATGCGGTTAATGTCATTTCGAAAGCCGGTAAATCCAGCTTACCCTGATCCCATGCAGTGATTTGGCGTTCCATGCGCACGCCGCTCCAGCTTGTACCGCCATCGTGACGGGTCAGCAATTGATTCGGTGACGTGCTGGTTAGAATATCGCCATTTTCTACTGGGAAATCGGGCCACTGCGGCGGCGGGTTAAACCAGGAATCTGTCCAGAACGTTACCGCTACCCGCACCGGCTGGCCAGGGACAACGTGTTCGGGGGCGATCAATTCGCGGGAGACCGTCATTGCCGCCTGGCAGGGAAGTACCGCCAGCAGTAATAACCAGATAAGCTTCATTGGTCTTCTCCTGGCTGGGTTCGGTAGAGGCTTTCTAACAGCCCAGAAGGTGAAACCGCCAGATTTTCATACCACTGATTCACCTGTGGATTCCCTCCGGCAATGGGCTGAATATCCTTTTGTTCTGCCCCCTGGTGGGGCTTCAGGTCGTGCTTAATTTCATCGGGTTTATAATCTTCTTCTTCTTCCTGAGCCGATTTATTTTCGCGCTCCTTTTGTCGCAGTTGCATGATGATTGCGGCGATTTTTGCGCGGTTACCCTGCGCCAGCTTCCAGTCCGGGCGCAGGCTTAACGCCCGATCGTAGCTGTTCAACGCCTGTTGCCACTGCTTTTGCTGGGCGTAGCTATTGCCTGTCCAGAGCAGTGCTTCCGGGGTTTGTTCCGCTTGTCGGAACGCGGCGGTAGCGGCGGGATAATTTCCCGCCCGATACCATGCGATACCTTGCCGGAGTGGATCGTTAAAATGCTGGGCCGCGCGGGCGTAATCCCCTTTGGAGAACGCACGCTGCCCCTGCACATCGGGGCTTATCCAGGCATCCAGCCAGGCGGCGTGGCCGGAAGGCTGCCAGAGCAGCAGCGGCGCGACCAACACCCAGCAAAAGAGCTGGCGTCGCCAGATTAACAGCAGGGCAAGTATTGGGATCGTTAGCATCCAGCCATCGTTCCGCCAGTGTAAATCGCTGCGGGCATTGTTTTGCGCGGTGACACTTTGCTGGATGTGGCTCTGTACCACGGGCAGGTCTTCATCATCGGTGGTTACCAGCGTGACCGGAATTCCGTCGTCACGCATCTGCTCGAAGCGCGAAACGTTCAACCGTGTATCCGTACCGCTGGCGGCATATTTCTCGGGCAGCGCGCCCCCTTGCGCGGTTCCGGGCACCCAGATTTGTAGCGGCGTATTTTGTTCACCAAGCCATCTGGCGTCTTCCGCGCTTAAGGTATCGGTCACGAGGATAATGCTGCGCGGCGCGGCGGGCATATTGTGCATTGCCAGCGAGACCGCATGTTGTAATCCAGAACCTTCGCCAGAGGGTAATAGTGCAGGCGTTTGCGCATGCAGGAACAGCGAGTAAAAGGCCGTATCGACGGTAAGTGGAGTGGTAAGCCAGGCCCCGGCGTTATAGACCACCAGGCCAAAGCGTGTTCCCGGCATGCGTTCCATCAGCGACATGATTTTGGTCTGCATCCGCTGATGTCGGCTGGGAGGCAGGTCGCTGGCAAGCATCGCGGTATCCTGCTGCAAAATCACCATCACGTTGCTTTCTGGCGTCAGGGCGGCGGGAAGCTGACGCTGCCAGCTTGGGCCTGCGAGCGCGATAACACCAAGCATCACCAGCCACGGCAGCGCCCGACTGAGTTTACGTTGTCGCCCGACGATCAGCGCGTTTGCTAGCGGCTTATCCATAATGCGTGACCAGGCGCTACGCCCGGCAGAGGGTAACCACCACAGCGCGATGGCAGGAATCAACAGCAGCAAACGCCAGGGGTATAAAAAGTGAAAATCACTCATGCCATTCTCTCCCTGAGCGCGCGATAAATATTAAAAGCCAGCAATAAAACCAGTGCGGCAGCGAGAGGCCAGGCAAACAACGGTATTCGCCATGACCAGCCAATACTCTTCACCTGCACCGGCGTGATGGCGTCAATTTCTTGCCAGACCGCATCCAGCGACGCACCGCTGTTCTGCGCCGTCCATGCGCGCCCGCCGGTGGTATGGGCGATATCCTGCAAAAGACCTAAATCCACCTTGTCATCGCCGCTGCTGTTGACGTCGCCAAAAGCGATGGTGTGGACCTGTACGTGATGGCTGGCCGCCAGCTGTGCGGCAAGGCGAGGTGTCAACTGCGAAGCTGTGTCGTTACCGTCGGTCAGAAGAATGGCCAATTTGCTGGCTTCATTATCACCGCTGGAATCTAACAGTTTCACCGTCACGCCCAACGCGTCGCCAATCGCCGTCTGTTGCCCCGCCATGCCTGGCGCAAGCTGATTGATACGGGTTTCCAGCGCCTGTTTATCCTCACTGACGGGCGCAAATGGCCAGGCGCTGTTAGCAAAGATCACCAGACCGATACGATCTGATTTGCGGGCGGCCACGAATTTTTTAACCGATTCCTGCACCGCCTGTAGGCGCGTGATGCCTCCTGCAACATCGTTTTTCTCCATGGAGCCGGAAACATCCAGAATCAGCATGATGTTGCGCATTGGTTTTTCAATATGCTGTGGCGGAGTCAGTAATTCCGGGCGGGCAAGCGCGCAGACCAGCAGCGCCCAGACCAGCCAGAACAGCCCGGTCGATAACTTTCCGCTGTGGGCAGGCTGGCTATTGAGCTGGAGTTCATTGATCAGCCCGGGCAAAAAAGGGACCCGAACATACTCTTTAAGAGAGCGCTCTTTGGCCATCACAAAGCGGCCTACCAACGGTAGGATAAGTAGCAGCCAGGCCCATGGCCAGGCGAACGCCAGGCGTGAGAAGTATTCAGACATGGGGTAGTCCTTCAAGCCAGGTGCGAAGCTGCACACGCAGCCGCGCGGTATCGGCATCACTCAACTGGTTGTCTGGCTGACAGTATCGTTCGCAAAGACGTTGGCGCAGCGCATTATCCAGTGGGACGGACGGGAGCCATTGGGCAGGGTCCAGCGCACCGCTAACCTGTTCACGCGGCTGATGCACCAGCAAAATACGTTTGATCAGCAGCAGCCAGCTGTCCACCGTTTGTGGTTGAGTGAGGGCCGTCAGGGCCTGACGACGCCACAGATTACGGCGCCATCTGGCGACGCGAAAGATGAGAAAAACCAGTATCACGAGAAGCACGACGCCGCCCAGAGCGAACCATCCCGGCGGCAGGGGAAACCATGACGGTGAATCGGGGAGAACCGGTTCCGCCAGTTCGGGTACCGTAATTCCTTTCTCCAGCATCTAAACCCCTTTTTGTAGCTGTCTGAGCAGATCCCCGGCGACAACAATCTGCTTCACCTGGACGCCAAGCCGCGTGAGGCGCGACGCCTGTGCCGAAAGCCGCGCTGTAATACTCTGTTTGATGCCGTCCTGTAGTTCAGGCGAGAGTGAAAATGCCGCCTCTTGCCCTTCATAACGGGCCGCCAGTCGCCCGTGAGCAGGCAGGCGCAAATGCAGATCGTCGAGCATCACGAACGCGCTCACTTCTCCCCGACGGCGCAGGGCCGCCAGCAGTGCATCGCATTCACTATCCATATCGTGAAAGTCGCTGATTAACGCGACCCAGCAGCCGGTTGGAATCAACGGCAGGCTGTGGCGCAGGATGGCTGCCAGCGTGAGCGGATGGGGGGCTTCATGCGGATAGTTGTCCGCCACGGCGTGGTTGTACTGCACTAAATCGTCGAGAAATGCAGGGAGTGAAGCGTTTGGCGCACGGCATTTGCGCAGGGAAAAGTCCTGGTCACCAAAGACGATACCGCCTAAACGATCGCCGTCGTGCCAGCTGCGCCAGGCCAGCAGCCCGGCGGTTTTAGCCGCAGCGACGGATTTTGTCTGCACGCGCGTCGAAAAAAACATATCCCGCCGCTGGTCGACCAACAAGAACACGGGACGTTCTTTCTCTTCGTTATACAGGCGAATCCACGGCGTACGCATGCGCGCGGTGGCCTGCCAGTCAATCAGCCGGACGTCGTCGCCGGGCTGATAGCGACGCAGGCTGTCAAAGTTCAGCCCGCGACCTTGCTGTCGTGATGTGCGCTCTCCGCCAAGTGCGCCTGGTGGGATCTGCCCTGGCGGATTGGCAATGGCTCGCGCATCGCCAGCGAGCTTCAGCAGCGTATCGCGGTCAACGCGAACGGCACTGTTCATCACGCTACCACGGCATCAAGGAGCATCCGTACGGCATCATCCGGCGTGCAGTTGTCGGCGCTGGCCTGGTAGCTGAGCATCAGGCGGTGGCGCAACACGGCCGGGGCTATCTTTTTAATGTCTTCTGGCAGCACCGCATCCCGACCTTCCAGCCAGGCCTGCGCGCGACCGCAACTCTCAAGGGCCAGGGTGCCACGGGGACTAATGCCAAAGGTCAGGTACCCGGCCAGCGTATCGCTCACTGACTGCGGATGGCGGCTTAAGTCCACCAGATTGACGATATAGTTTTCGACAGTAGAGGAAACATGAACGGCGGAAATAGCCTGCCAACATTCGGCAATATCTTGTTGGCTAAGCATCAGCGCATCGGGTTGGTCAGGTGCGGCCGGTGTGACGTTCGTCAATTGTTGGTACTTTTTCTGCTGTTCTCTGCGCACCAGTTGCATCACTTTCTGTTCGTTTTCTTTAGACGGGTAATGCACCAGCACCTTCATCAAAAAACGGTCCAGTTGGGCTTCCGGCAGCGGCCAGGTTCCTTCCTGATCCACCGGGTTTTGCGTGGCAAGGACCATAAAAACACCGGGCAGAGGCCAACTGTTGCCCGCCACCGTTACGTGACGTTCTTCCATGGCTTCCAGCAGAGCGGACTGCACGCGCGCCGAGGCGCGGTTAATTTCATCGGCGAGAATGATATTGCCGAACACCGGGCCAGGGCGGAAGCGGAACTGATCCTCTTCGCGGGAAGCGTTTTGCTGATAGATTTCGCTGCCGGTGATGTCTGAAGGCAGAAGATCCGGCGTGAACTGAATACGGCGGTAATCCCCCTCAACGTGGCGCGCAAGCTCACGCACAGCGCGAGTTTTCGCCAGACCCGGTAGGCCTTCCAGCAGAACGTGTCCATCACAAAGCAGGGCGATGATCAGCATGCGCACCAGCTCTTCCTGACCGAGAACCTGCTCATTCATGCGTTGTTCAAGTTGTAATAATTTTTCTCGATTTATCATCGGCGTAGCCCTGCAAAATCACGTTTAAGTAAGGTTGTGATGCCCACCAGAATCGGCTCGGCATAGTTAAAAAAGGCTTTAATGCCCGGGCAAAGGTAGTTCAACCCCAGCTCGCCGTCCGGTGCGCGTACAATGCGGTTTTTCGGGCATTCGCCCCAGCACAGCTTCAGATAAGGGCAGGTTTTGCAGTAGTTGGGTAGCGTGTCGCGCTTGCCCATGCCGAAGGCTTTTTGCCGTTCGGAAAAAGCCAGGTGTGAAAGTTGGGCATGTTCAATATTGCCGATCTGGTACTCGGGATAGACGTAGTGATCGCAGGAAAAAATATCGCCGTTTTTCTCGATCGCCAGCCCTTTACCGCAGAACTCTGAATGGGTACAGATTTGAGCAGGCATTCCCATAGTCTGCGCGACCGCCGTTTCGAACAGATTGACCTGTACGCGGCCCAGATCGTTATTAACCCACTCTTCAAACACGGCGATCAGAAATGTGCCCCAGTCCTCCGGGTCAACTGACCAGTCGGTGACGATCGAATCAAGATCGCCAGGGCGCGCGCGGCGGCTACCGGTCAACGGGATGCTTTCGTCCTGCCAGAACTGTGGTGCGGTTTGCTTGAAATCGACCGGTTCGACGCACGGGTTAAACTGTACGTAGGTTGCGCCCAGTTCACGGGTGACGAAGCGGTATACTTCCAACGGAAAGCGGGAATTGGTGCGGTTTACCGTGACCAGGGCGTTAAATGGGACGCCGTGACGCTTGAGGGCCTCAACGCCCGCCATCACTTTGTCGAATGTCGGTTTGCCGCTACGGGTGACACGGTAGCGGTCATGCAGTTCTCGTGGGCCATCAATTGACAGCCCCACCAGAAATTGATGTTCTTTAAGAAATTCAGCCCATTTGTCGTTCAACAACACGCCATTAGTTTGTAAATCGTTCTCGACGCGCTGGCCGGGCTTCTGGTACTGCTTCTGAAATTTGACTACTTTCTGGAAGAATTCCAACCCCATCAATGTGGGTTCGCCACCTTGCCAGGAAAAGACCACCTGGTCGCCGTCCTGGCCATCAATGTACTGGCGAATGAAATTCTCTAGCACCTCATCGCTCATGCCAGTATGTCTGTCCTGATGCAGCAGCTCTTCTTTGTGCAGGTAAAAACAGTAGGAACAGTCAAGGTTACAGGTCGAGCCGGTGGGCTTGGCCATCACATGAAAGCGGCGCTTGTATTCTGGCCCTTTGCCGTCATATTTTTCCGCCGACGGAAGCGCTTTAACCGGTAGTGTGGTGCTGTACTTCATATAGCAGACCCCTAACAAGAAAACGTCACTACTCTTCAAAAAACGGGCAGGCTGTCTGAACAGCCTGCCCGGAGGCTTAGGTTATTTATTGATATTAGAGCCTTGTTCCAGCATCGCCGAAGCGTCGGAAATGGTGAACGAACCCGGTTTCTGACGCGGTGGGAACTCTTTGAAGGTTTCCAGCATCTCTTTCGCGTATTTCTGCGCGCCGCCCATAAGGAACAGACGGTCGTAGAACCAGGAGTTGTAGCCCATACCGTCGCTGCCTTTCTCCAGCGGATCGACTTCAAGGTCAAAGATCAGTGGCGTACGCAGCTTGGTGAACGGGTATTTCCATAGATCAAGACCGGTATGCTCCTGAATCATAAAGTGAACTTTCCAACGCTCGTAGCGCATAGCCAGCAGATCGCCGTCATCGCTCCAGTAGAAGAACTCTTTACGTTGATTCGGGCCCTTGCCCTGAAGGTAGTCGAGCTGGTTGTAGCCATCCAGGTGCACCTTGTAGGTAATGGACGGCGTTTTGTAGCCTTTTAACAGCTCGTTTTTAATGTTCGGATCGCCTGCAGCCGCAACCAGGGTAGGGAACCAGTCGTTACTGCCGAAAATGCCGTCAACGATGGTGCCAGGCTTAACGTGGCCCGGCCAACGAATCATCGCAGGTACGCGGAAACCACCTTCCCAACCGGTGTTCTTCTCGCCGCGGAAAGGCGTTTCGCCTGCATCCGGCCAGGTTGCTGTCATCGGGCCGTTATCGGTGGTATAGACGAGGATCGTATTGTCTTCGATGCCGAGATCTTTAATCTTCTGCAGCACTTCACCAATCATCTTGTCATGTTCCACCATGCCGTCGGCGTAGGTTCCAAGGCCCGTAGCACCAATGCTCCCGTCTTTCAGGTGCGTTTTGTTATGCATACGGGTGGTATTGAACCAGGTGAAGAATGGCTTACCGGCTTTAACCTGACGTTCCATGAAGTCGTTGTTGGCCGCGAGCGTTTCTTCGTCCACGGTTTTCATACGCTGGACGGTAAGCGGACCGGTATCTTCAATCTTGCCATCGGCGGTGCTCTTAATGACGCCACGTGGGCCAAACTCTTTGCGGAAGGCCGGATCTTTCGGGTAGTCCGGGTTCTCCGGTTCTTCTTCGGCGTTCAGGTGGTAAAGGTTACCCATGAACTCATCGAATCCGTGCGCGGTTGGCAGGAATTCATCGCGATCACCGAGGTGGTTTTTACCAAACTGGCCAGTAGCGTAGCCCAGTTGCTTCAGGATGTTCGCAATGGTCGGATCTTCTTTTTGCAGACCCTGTGGCGCACCCGGCATCCCCACCTTACTCATCCCGGTACGGAACGGCATTTGTCCGGTAATGAATGAAGAACGGCCAGCGGTCGAGCTTTGCTCAGCGTAGTAGGAGGTGAACTTGGCACCTTCGGCAGCGATGCTGTCGATATTTGGGGTTTTATATCCCATGGTGCCCTGATTGTAGGTACTCAGGTTCCAGTAGCCGATGTCATCACCAAATATAACGACAATATTTGGTTTAGATGAGTCTTGCTTTGGCGCATTTTCCGGTGCGGTAGATGTCGCCGGTGCAGCATGAACAGTGGACACAGCGCCAGCTGCTAACGTTAGCACACTGGCAATCATCGTCCTTCTAAAAGGGACACTTTTATGCATGGTGGGGAACTCCGTTCATTAGGAAAGCCTTTTGAGTATAGACACGAAAAAAATCCTCCAAATTTTTTCTAATGGAGGTTAATTACTTTCACAAGATAACTATTCGAGAATTCCTGCAAAAATATGAATAATGCAGGGCATATCTTTCGCATCGTGATTAATTTAATGCAGCTTAATTAAGGCGGAGGGGTTATTCCATCTGGAAGTTATTTAATAATAAATTATGGAAGAAGTTATCATTATTGGATTTCAACATAATGCTGAATCGATGCAACACACACTGACAGTTAATTTTATGCACCAGGACGCTATGCAAGCCTCGCGGATACATAGCTGCCAAATGCTCTATTCAGGTCAAAGAGGTGCTATTTCTTTACGAATGGATACGCTGACTGACCCCGTAGGGAAGCGTTATTTACCTTTTTATCAGACGGGATAATCAAACGCTTATATTTAGTGATGAGGAAAAGAACCTTTGAAAGACAATGTCATCTTTCACATGAAATGAAGATCTCTTTATCACTAACATTGCGTAAGTGAAAGGCTGGTCTATGCTAAAAAAAGCAATCAAATTTGCGTTGGCTTTTTGAATAATAACGATAATTCTCGCGTTTTCGGTGGCGAATATGAACAGGATTGTGATCGCTTTTTTAATGTGCTTTCTTTCCTCTTTGGTTGTTAACACATATGCGGCGGAACCTCGTCAGGAGCCCACCGAAAAGGAACGCGCGCGAACGGTTTATATTTTTCATCAACCGATTGTCATGCTCCAGGCGAAATTCGGCCTTACCACGCCAGAGGAGCGGGTGCTGCGCATCCGCAATACGCTACGAAATTTCACTGAAGCCGATGTTCGTGAACCGCTACAAGTTGTGTCGGTCACGCGTTATAACCAGCCGGGAAGGCTTATCGTGATGAACGGTAAACCGGTGATGTTGCTGACACAAGGCGATCTCGACGAAGGAGACGATCTTACGCTCGACCAGGCGGCTCAGCGCGTACTGGCGCGCATGGAGGCGCAGCGGTCTGCATTGAGCGATCAGTATAACAGCGGCTGGTTGGCGCTGTCGGCGGTGAAAACGGTGGCTGGTCTGGTGGGACTGGTACTGTTTTGGTTCGGTGCATACCGTTCCTGGCGTTGGGTCAGACGCGTTTATCGTCGTCGCATTTTTGAGAACAAAAGCTGGATCCCCCAGAGTTGGCGGCGTTTTATCGGCGCTATCGAGACACGCCTGTACGCACTGTTGATGATCCTGCTGGGTATCGTTGCACTTTACGTTTGGCTGAGTTGGGTCTTTAGCCTGTTTCCCTGGACGCGCATCTGGGGAGAGTCCCTTGGTGACTGGTCTGTACGCGTAGTGCGTGATATTGCATTGTCGATTGTCTCAGCGTTACCTGGCTTGATGATCGTCCTGATCATTTTTCTCATCACGGCCTTCATCCTGAAGTTGCTTAAAGTGGTTCTCAACCAGGTGGAGGCAGGGCGTTTGCAGTTGCCTGGAATTCACCCTGAAACCGTGGGCGCAACCCGGAAGTTGATCTCTGTGGTGGTGTGGCTCTTTGCGCTATCTGCAGCCTATCCCTTTTTGCCCGGAGCCAATTCACTGGCGTTTAAAGGTATCAGCGTTTTCTTTGGCCTGATGCTCACGCTGGGGTCGGCCGGGGTGATGAACCATGCAATGAGCGGACTGGTTTTGATCTATTCGCGCGCGCTGCGCAAAGGCGACATGATTCGGGTAGCGGACAACGAGGGATTGGTAAGCGAAATTGGTATGCTCGCGACCAAAATTATCACTCGTGAAAATTACGTGGTCACAGTGCCAAATGCGGTAGTGGTTAGTGGAAAAATTACTAACCTTAGCGCGCAAAGCACCAACGGCGGCGTCAACCTGACGGTCGGCGTTACCATTGGCTACGACACGCCCTGGCGCCAGGTCCACGCAATGCTGGAGTTGGCAGCCAAGCGTGCCAAAGGAATCGATCTTTCACAGCCGCCGTTGGTGCGTCAGCTGAGTCTGATGGACTGGTATATTTCCTATGAATTGCAGGTGCGCCTGCTGCCGGATGTATCTCTGGCAGATGCCCGTAATGAACTGCACAGCAATATTCAGGACGTCTTCAACGAATTTAACGTGCAGATTATGTCTCCGAATTTTGTGCTACAGCCAGAAAACAGCGTGATGGTGGCCAAAGAGAATTGGTATACCGCACCCGCAACACCGCCAGAAGGCGGGAAATAATGCGTTGGCTTTTTCTGCTAATTCCTCTGCTGTGCTGGCGCGCTATGGCGACAGGGCTTATTGATCCTGAAGACGGCATGGTGGACATGAGCCGTTATTTACAAGAAAACCCGTACGGTTTTCTACCGATTCCGCTGGTTATTACCGAACCGGCCGTTGGTTATGGCGGCGGCCTGTTCGGTCTGTTTCTGCATGGCAAGGGACGACAGGTTGATGGGCAGTTTATTCCTCCGGCCATGAGCGCGTTTGGCGGTGGCGGAACGCAAAACGGTACCTGGTTTGTAGGTGGGGGGCATCGCCACACCTGGCAGGATGACCACATTCGCTATCTGGTTGCAGGAGGCTATGCCGATGTCAATCTGGATATATATTCCGGTGACGTATTTGGCTTTGGCAATAACCGGGCCGTGGAAACCGAAACTCGCGGTTATGGCGGTATGCAAAAGCTTCTCTTTCGCGCAGGGGATTCTCCCGTTTTTCTGGGAGCATCACAGTTCTGGGCAAAGATGGATATCTCTGCCCGCAATAATCCGCTCGTCAACCAGGTATGGCGGCAGCTATTGGGTGAAAGCAGCATCACCTCTGCATTGGGACTGGTAGCGGAATACGACACAACTGATAACTTCTTTTGGCCCGGACGCGGGCTTTCTCTTAGCGGCGAGTATCAATTCTACGGCCACTATCTTGGGGGCGACTATCGCTACGACCTGCTGACGCTCGAAGGCAAGTTTTTCCTGCCACTGAACGCCGACTGGACGCTTTCACTTGCAGGGGACTATCAAACGCTGTCGCAGCAGGATAAACATCTGCCACCAATGGCGCGCCCTTATATCGAACTTCGTGGTATCTCTCGCTATCGCTACCAGGGGGATGACGTGAGTACCGTTCAGACGCAGTTAGCCTGGCAAATGTCGTCGCGTTGGATTGTTTTGGGTTTTGTCGGTGCTGGAAGTGCGGCAGACAGTACATCAGAGCTTTACCGTAGCGCAGAAGTGGCCTGGGGCAGCGGTATTCGATATTTGATTGCGCGCGAATACGGACTGCGTACCGGTGTAGATGTCGCTTTTAGCGATAACGAACAAGCAGTTTATTTTAATGTTGGCTCTGGCCTGTAGGGATGAGCGGAATGAATGAGGACAAATAATGAAATGGTTCCACGCGGTTGTTCCGTTGCTGTGGGTTTCCGGCGTGGCCAGCGCAGCTGAAACTGATGCCAGCACGTTTCCGATTTGGGGCGAGGAGGCCAGGGCGCGGGGATATGCCATTCCGCTACCGTTTGGCATCAACCTGAGCTATATGAACATGCGGCAAAATATTGATGTCGATAGCATCAGTTTTTCCGGACTGGCGCTTGGCAATCACCCGATTCCTGTCGATATGTTCAATATTGATGCCGGCCATACGCGTGAACAGAGCAAAACTGAAAACCTACGTCTGGACATGTGGGTCTTCCCGTTTTTGAACATTTACGGGCTGGTAGGGCACACACGCGGATCGTCGGTCTCGAATGTTTCAGTAGATGCAGACCCTTCGCGCTACACCGGTGTTGACCGCATTATCGCATCATCTGTGCATCAGCTTTATCAGAGCGGTGAGCTACAGGATATTGATTTTGTTCTCGATTTTAAAGGCACAACCTGGGGAACCGGTATTACTTTGGCAGGAGGATACGAAAACTGGTTTGCCCTGGTGGATACCAACTATACCCGTACTGATTTTGACATTCTGGATGGCAAAATTTCAGCCCTTACCGTGTCTCCCCGTGTTGGATATCGCTTTAAATTTCAGGGGCCGGTGGGCGAATCGCATCTGAGCGTCTGGGTGGGGAGTATGTACCAGAACGTGCAGCAGGAGTTCAGGGGTAGCCTCTCCGATCTGCATATGCCCGCTGAGCTTCAGCCACTGATCCAGGCCGTAAACCAGGATGGCAACGGGCGATTTGATGTTAAACAGAATCTGACCTCTCCGTGGAACATGCTGCTGGGGACTCAGTTTGAAATGACGCCACAATTTAACGTCCTGACGGAGTTTGGATTTAACGAACGCAATAGCTTCTTTATTGCCGGTGAATATCGCTTCTGATGAACGGTTTTCGCGTCATGTTGACATCGCTATTGGCTCTGACGACCTGGTCTGCGGAGGCGTTAACATTGGATCAACCCTCAATTGACGCTTTCCTCGGGAAGCTGGGTGCGGATAACCAGTACGATCCGGCAAAAGGGGTGAACTGGAGCGTGTTGCCGGGGCCATTTTACACTCCAGAGCTGAAGCTGGGTCTTGGCATGGCGGTGGCGGGGATCTACCGGGTGGATGCGGCAGATAAAACAACTCAGAACTCTTCTGTTTCCTTGACGGGTTATGTCAGTGCCAGCGGGGCGTTGGGAATGGGGATCAGCAGTTACACCTTTTTTACCGACGACCGTTGGCGATTGTTTGTGGACGGCTCAGTGAACAAAGTGCCAACGGGTTTTTGGGGCATTGGCTACGACGCAGCCCAGGGTAATGAACAGGATTACACCAACAACTCCGTGAGTTTGCATCCTGTATTGATGCGAGAAATCGCTGAACGCGTTTATCTCGGCGCGGGTTGGGATTTTTCTTCTATGCAGGCGGACGTTGACGATCCGCATCAGGGGGACGTGTTCAGCCTAAATAATGCGCAGACATCGCCGTTATCGTCTGGACCCAGTGTAAGTATGAGTTACGACACACGTGACGTTGTCACGCGCCCGCAGCATGGACACTATTTTAAGCTGGAGTACACCTGGTTTGATCCGTCTTTTGGTTCAGATACTCATTTTACGGCAGCACAGGTTCAATACGATCGTTACCTTTTACTTGATGACAGGACTGTGCTGGCGTTCGATTTATGGGGACGTTTCACTCGTGGAGACGTGCCGTGGGATCGTTTATCAATGGCCGGAGACGACCGCCGTCTGCGGGGGTATTACCAGGGGCGTTATCGGGATAAGGATGTGGTAAGTGGGCAGGTGGAGTATCGAAAAAAACTCAACTGGCGACATGGTTACGTGTTGTGGTTGGGCGCAGGAGCTTTAGGCAGAAACATTGACGATATGGGACATCATCCGATCTTACCTAATGCGGGTGTCGGTTATCGCTTTGAAGTGAAGCCCGCCATGAATATCCGCCTGGATTTAGGTTTTGGGAGAGAGAGTGCAGGATTCTATTTTCAAATTGCGGAGGCATTCTGAATGGCTAAAGGATTTCTGTTTTTACTGCTGGTAGCCGGATTCGCCTGCGCGGAAGTTCCTGGCCTCACTCTTAAACAAGCGCATAAGGCATATCCCGTTGTCGGCCATTTAGCACCGCCGGAGTCACTACGCCCATGCTGCGCGTTTGGCTATGATCTTCATGTCAGGGCGATAGGTGTGCCGATCCCTGTCTACCAGATTGGCAATGTATTAACGTTAGATTCACTGGGGCGTCATCACTATAACGATAGTGCGTTGGGGGCCGTGAAAAATATCGTTGGACTGAGTGAGGAAAAAAACGGACTGCTTTATACCCACCGTGGGGGTTTTATCGACATAGCGCACGTTCGCGATACGGCGGATAACACCTTTTACCTCTTTTCTCGTATTTATCCAAAACTTGGTCAACAGTGGCGTTTTTTTTACAGTGAAGAATTGGGCGTCAGACGGATACAGCTACACGGTTTCACACCTCCTGCAGCAATGGCGCAGCGTTACACATTGGCCGCCTGGTTGGCGGGGAATCTGGCCTTTGAACTGGCTCAATGGCACGAAATTGCACAGTGGTATGGATTCGAGTCTGTTCCCGGTTTTTCTGAGCAGATTTCTGCATTTTCCCCGGAAGATCTCTATTCAAATCTACTGGGTGCGCGTATCGCCATCAACGTGATTTTACAGGGCAGGGTGGAATCCATTGCGGCCTACAACGCGGCGGTGGATCGCGAACTGCAGCGGGTTTTACTGCAACTTGGCGTCGCAACCCGGACTGAAACTGAGCGTAAGTTTCGCGAATTGGACGGTGACTGGTGGAACAGTAAACGTAGGGTTCCAGATAAATTTCTGGTGTTAAAGCGTAACTATAATCTTGAGCATAACCGGTTACCAACCCCAGTTTCGTACGAGAACGCCACGCCACTGCAACTGACTTTTCCCGCCGTGATCGAAGGATATCGGCTTGCGCGCCTGGGCGAGTTACAAATTTACCCGGGCACTTCCATGCAATCGCTTCCGCGACCGAAAACTTATTACGCACCAGATAGTTTTCAGTCCCTGGCTGACACAGCGAGTGAAGCAGACAAAATCCAGCTCGAACGTATGCACAAGTCGCGCTTTTAATCCGGTGCTTTTGCCTGACAATTTAAATGCTGCGAGCTACGCTTTTACAGACGCTAACTACTTCAATAATGAAGAAATTCTGCAGGTGGCCTATGAAAAAATTGACCTTGATTTATCTTAGTCTTTTTTGCTCGCCGTTAGCACAAGCTAGCGCACTCTATTTTTATGAAATAGGCACCGAAGATACGGCTTTGGCAGGGGCGGGGCAGGCAGCGCGTGCACAGGATGCCTCCACCATCGTGACTAACCCCGCAGGAATGACGCGACTTCCGGATCATATGTTCACCGGTGGATTACAGGCAATGGATGGTGATGTGTCCTACACCCTTGAAGACGAGACGGGGCGTAAAAGCCCCGGTGACATCATGCGCTTCTTTCCAAATGCCAGCGCATTCTATGCCCAGAAGGTGAATGACGATCTTTATGCTGGTATTGGGCTATACGGGAATTACGGTCTGGGGATCGATTTTGGCAATTGGTCCGGCGACCGGCTGATTAAGAAAAGCACCATGGTTGCGATGACGCTCAGTCCATCGCTGGCTTATAAGCTTAGTGACAGGGTTTCCGTTGGGGGCTCTGTAAACGTCAATTACGGTTTTCTGTCACTCACTCGAAATGTTGATGGCAACGATGAAAAAGAAAAGGATCATGACTGGGCGATGAGCTATCGTCTGGGATTATTAATGGAACTGACCGATCAAACCCGGGCCGGTATCGCCTGGACCAGCAAAACTGAGTACGATTTTGATATTGACGGCAAAGCGCGTTTCCCGAACTTACCGAACGTGGAATACGATTTGCCTATTTCTGCGCAGGTACGTGCTCCACAGCAGATTATGTTAAGTCTGGTTCATGACATTAATAAACAGTGGTCAGTGATGGGCGATCTTGGCTGGCAGGACTGGAGTCAGTTCGGCGCGCCGCAAATAACGGTGGTCGGGCAAGAAGTTGATAAGTCCAGTCGTCTTAAGGATTCGTGGCATACAGCTTTAGGTGTGCAATTTCGACCTACGGAACAATGGCGTTTGAATGCGGGCGTAGCTTTTGATAGTACAGTCTATAATTCGCAAAGCGATGTGGCGCTGACGTTGCCGACCGGTGATGAATGGCGATTTGCTACCGGAGCGCAATATCAAATTACACCACAAAGCAATATCGGTGCTGCTGTGTCGTATCTGCATATGCAGTCGTCCCACGTACAGTCACCATCAATTTATCAGGGGAGTTACGATAATCCGTATCTGTGGTTTGCCAGTGTGAACTACAGTTATCAGTTCTAATGTTCAGTGAAGTGAGAGTCGCGGTGGAATTGTAGAAGACATAAAACAGCTATTTGCAGAACCAGCTGTAGTCGAGAGCCATCATCCAGAACTGTTAGCGCTGTTGAGGCAACTGCGCTTGAAAGGGTTTTGAGGCGTCATTATTGAGCAGCACAAGGATGACTATAAAACATCAGATTCAGCCTCTATCTACGTTGGTGCGCATAATGTACGACACGTTATGTTGAAAAGGCCGCTGCGAAAATCCCTCCCGCAGCGGCCTCTTTAGCATAACGTCATTGTGCGAACCGTATTAGCAGTTCCAGCCTTGCCACATTGGAGTGTTTTTCTCTGTTACGCTAACCCAATCAGCCAGCTCGTCTATCTTTGTTTGGGCCTCTTGATCATTCATATTATTATTATCCAGCTCTTGCCAAATCCATTCTAAAAAATCTCCAGTTTTGCTTGGATATGCAATATAGTCTTGATCGAAGTTTGCATATAGGATTGGCTCCCCATTCGGCTTGCTATCACCATTTATTGCTATATGAGAGATATGCCAACCTGTCGCTGTTTTTTCCATGGTGTAGGTGTCTGTATGATTCCATCGATTACTGTGAACAGTAAATTTAAATGACATTTTTATTTCCTTTCTCTTTTGTCTATTTTACTTAGAAATGAAGGTCTTTAGTTTGTGTGAATTTTTCTGTTGCCACATCATCGACAATAAACTCATATTTTACTAACCAAGAATGTAATGCGTCTACATCCTGAACAAAATTGAGGCATAAATTTTCATTTTTAAATACTGGGGTGTATTCGTTGTGCATGCCGACATATACAGGGATATTGTTCTCTTTTATTTCCAATCGACCTTTTACACATCGATCATATGTGCCGTCGGAAAATGAAAGGTTAATTGCATCAATTGCATTGAATTTAGTAGGATACGGGAAGTTTTTGCTATAAAAGTTTTTAATGATTGCGAAGATTTTATTTGTCGTGATTTCGAGAGTCTTTGTGCTTTTCATTAGCAAGTCCTTTGTTGTATGTTATAACCATATGATTACAAACGAATTATTTCACTATAATCATCATCTAACTCTTTGATTTCTAATGGATGTGTTCTTTCTGCAATGACATCATCAAACATTTTTACATTCGCCCATGAGTACCATGAGTCATCATTTTTTCTACCATGATTACGTTCCATATCTGGAACAAAAAGTATTTCAGACTCATTATTCACTCTTGGTGTTATATCCTTTAATTTACCATCCTCTTTGATAACAGCATGAAATTCAGCTTCTGTGAATGAATTTTTTCTATCTTCCCAGAACATCCATCCATAAATAACGTCAGCATTTTTTGACTTAACGTAATCCTCACAATTATTGAAGCAATATCCTGCTCGTGAGTTTTCCGATAATGTAAGTGGCAGATAGACAGGGGATTCCTTAACACCTAATTCATTTAAGATTTTTTTAATTGCTGCATTTACTTTTTTTGGTGTTTTAGGTTTTAATTTCATATTGACTGCCATATTAGTCCTTTAAATAGTCTGGTTTAGGTGTCAGGCCAAAAAGATCATTTTGTATTAACGGTACGATTTTTATATACCAACCATCTTCAAGTTTACTGTATGTATTGAGTGCTTCTAACTGGCTATCTGCAATATATGCTGCCTCTAGATCTCCAGTATAAGCATCTGTTAGCCCCATTTCAGAATGTAGGAGTTCAACAAATGCTTTCTTTTCAGTGTGATATAGCGCATACCCTACAACGCTGGGATCTGTTTCAATAAGACCAAGCTCTTGTTCAATTTTTTTAAGTTGTTTTCTCAGTTTGTGTTTTTTCATTTTTCGTCCTTAAGAACACACCTCGAAACGAGTCCAGTGTTGCAGTTTTTTGCCGCGAAGCGGTTCGGGGTTCTGTGACACCCGAACTTTACCGTGGTTTCCCACGGTATTTTTCTAATCTTACTCGCTGGACTTGGTTGTGTGAATCAGATCCTTTGCTGCATCTTTTGCATAATTATCAATCAGATGATTAACGATATCAGTCCAAGTGATCGCACGTCCAGCGGTATGACTGGCATCGATCGCCAGCCGTTCGAGTTTTAGCTTTCGTTCAGCCACGATAGCCATAGTTGTTCGTTTTGGAGTTGCCATTCCACACCTCAGTAGTTTTCTGCTGGCATAAAGCTAAACACTTATGCTCTCCAGTCGTATTCTGCCGTCATTATAGTTAAACACTTATGCGCTCATATCATTATGCTTGTATACATGCGTAATGCGTGATAGATTTTTGTCATTGCGTAACTGCATACATGTATAGGGTGAGTGTTCAATGTTTTTTGACTGGCTGACTATTGAACAGGATTTTGGCTTTCAGCTACCGATTTTGAGTGATGTTGCCTATCAGCGCATCCACCTCGAAAGCGGGGAAGCGTCAGCTCTGAGTCAGCCAACTTTTCAGCACAAAGGATCTTTTTGTGATGTTGTTTCGATCTCTATCCGAGGCTCATTGCTGAAAGTCTCTGGAAATCCTTCCCGGTGGGGGCGTCTTGATAATTTATTTGGCCTTCCAACTTTGGATTCCTGTGTATCGGTTTTCAATACGATCCTTGCTGAAATAGGTTTACCTCAGTTTACGAAATGTAAGAGGCTTATGCCCGGCCAGGCAAAAGAGAATGAGAAAGCACCTCTTGTTGCTGACGGTGCAATTATTAAAGAAGTACATATCACCTCGAACAGGGCGGCAGGTAAGGGGAATGAAGATGACTATATTTCAGGTTTATCTACGCAACCCTACAGGAACAGCGTTCCACGGCTACACTCCAATGGAAAATCCGTTGACTGGCTGTCCAAAAAAGGCAATGTAAACCTCATATATCCAACGGTTTACAATAAAGCTCATGAAATGGAACTCCATTCTTTGACAAAGATAAAGAATCGTTTTTCCGAACAATCTCGGGAATACAATTACCTACTCGATATTATATCTTTCTGCAAAGAGAATGGGGTCGTAAGGTTTGAGCAAAAGCTGAAATCCAGATTTTTGCAAAAGAATGCGCTCAATTACTGGGGGCTTTCTGATTATTCCATTTTAAATAAGTTACATTCTGATTTTCTTGAACTTGATAAAAAGTTATCGGTGAATGCTATGGACTTTGAAACTATCAGTGATCATCTTGTAAGTAGTGGGGTTGTTGAAACCACCCGTGCAGCAAATACTACCGCAATGTATGCAATACAGTGGTTTCACGGTCATGTATTTGACTTCAACAAAAAACAGGTTCAGACACATCGGGCGCGGTTACGAAAAATTGGTATCGACATTGCGCAGAAATGCAATGTTTCTAAATTCTCTCCTGTGATTGTGAAACAAACACGGGAAATTAAGGTGCAGGAGTGCGTTGCACCATCATGGTATGTACGTCCGTCACATTTACGCGTTGCATAGTTGATTAATAAAAGGTGTTTATATGAGTGAGTTAGGAAATCTGGAAACCACTGTTACCGGAAAAATCAAACGATTTAATAACGGCGGCGGCTATTATTACACTACAGTGGTTTCTCCTGCCGCTGACGCATATAGTTTCCCTCCAGTTATACGCATTAAGTCCAAGAAATCACTTGGCCGTGTGGGGGATGAGATAGCAGATATTCACTGCCGAATTACAGGTTATGAACGTAGCTTTCCATATACAGATAAACAAACAGGTGAGCAATCCCGTGGTTTTAACGTAGACATGCTTCTTGAACTTCTGGAATAAACATGTCTGCAACAGACTTCGATTCTCTGTATCAATTAATATTTAATGCCGGGCTTGTTATTTGTTTTGGCCTTGGCGTTATTAGTGGTGGTCAAAGATGAGTGCACTATCTTACTTCTTTGCTGCTTATTGTATTGGATGGGTTATATCCCATTCTATTCTGGTGTTTAAAAAACTATCTGAGGTTTCAACATGAAAAAATCAGTCGTTGCAAAAATCATTGCTGGCTCAACTCTGGTTATTGGTTCATCTGCCTTTGCAGCAGATGATGCAACCAGTCAGGCTAAAGCTGCTTTTGATTCTTTAACCGCTCAGGCAACCGAAATGTCCGGGTACGCATGGGCGCTTGTTGTTCTTGTTGTTGGTGCTACGGTGGGAATTAAGCTCTTTAAGAAATTTGTAAGCCGCGCATCCTAATTCAACATTATTTCGCTTCAACCATTCATTTGGGTGGCGTCTGCCACCCCTTATTAAGGTAGCATAAATGAAGAAAATAATTATTGCTTTATTTTTTGCTCCTTTCTTTACCCATGCAACTACAGACGCTGAATGTTTAAGTAAACCCGCATTTGATGGCACATTAAGTAATGTCTGGAAAGAAGGAGACTCACGTTATGCAAATTTTGAAAACTGCATTTACGAACTTTCGGGTATTGGTATCGGTTATGATAATGATACTTCGTGGAATGGGCACTGGACGCCTGTTCGTGCTGCTGATGGCTCTGGCAATGGTGGTGATGATAATTCATCTGGCGGGGGTGGTAATGGAGACTCAGGAAACAATTCTACGCCAGATACAGTAACACCCGGGCAGACTGTGAATTTACCGTCTGACTTATCTACTCTGAGCATTCCTGCTAATGTGGTTAAATCTGACTCAATAGGTTCTCAGTTTTCGCTTTATACAAATGCCAGTTGCACAATGTGTTCAGGGTATTATCTGTCTAACAATGCTGATTCAATTGCCATTGCTAACATTACGGAAACGGTAAAGGCTGATTATAACCAGCCTGATATGTGGTTTGAGCAAACCGACAGTGACGGCAATCATGTTAAAATACTACAGAACAGTTATAAGGCTGTTTCTTATAATGTGGAATCAAAACAATCTGACGTGAATAACCCGACATACATTAACTATTCTTATTCCGTTAATGTAAAACAAGTTTCCTATGACACATCAAATGTCTGCATAATGAACTGGGAAACTTTTCAGAATAAGTGTGATGCCTCACGTGCTGTTTTGATAACTGATACGGTTACGCCATCTTATTCCAGAAATATAACGATACAGTCGAATATTAATTATCAGGGTAGCAACGGGTCAGGCGGGTCAGGCGGGTCAGGCGGGTCAGGCGGGTCAGGCGGGTCAGGCGGGTCAGGCGGGTCAGGCAATGATGGTGGCGGAACCGGGAATAATGGCAACGGAACAGGTGATTTTGATTACGTCAAAATGGCAAACGCCAATAAAGATGCACTGACTGAATCATTTGACTTGTCAGCTTTGCAGGCCGATACCGGGGCATCTCTTGATGGTTCTGTACAGGGAACACTGGATTCTTTAAGCGGGTTTTCCGACAGCATAGGTGGACTTGTTGGTAATGGGGCAGCTATTTCTGGTGAGTTTGCAGGTTCATCATCTGCGATGAATGCAATTGGTGACGGTGATAAATCGCCTCTGCTGGACTCATTTCTGAAAGACGGATTATTTCCTGCCTTACCTGAATTTAAACAATGTACACCATTTGTATTTGCTCCCGGCAAAGAGTACGAATTTATTATTGAGTGCAAATACATTGATATGTTTAAAGGGATTTTTGCTTTCATATTATATTTCTGGACATTCGTTACTGTTTACGATTCTTTTTCTGGAATATTACGTAAGGGAAGGGGATAACCATGCCAGCTTTTCTGGGGCTTCCTGTTCTGGCAAGATTTATTGGATGGCTTGCAGGTGCTCTTATTGCATACGTTGCAAAATTTTTCACATTGGGAATCGCCAGAATAGCACTTGCAATTTCGCTATTTCTTGGCCTTATTATCGGTCTGAATGGATTGTTAGTTTCTTATCTTTCAGACCTTACTTCTGTATTGCCACCTGAAATTGCCAGCGCAGTCTCTTATGTTGTTCCGGCTAATGCTGCGCCGTGTTTGTATGCGATTTTTTCTCTTAAAGCAGCAGTTTTTATTTTTGACGTTAAAGACAGAATTATAGGATACCTTGACTGGAATAAATCATAATGGCTGTATATGTCGTAACGGGAAAACTTGGTGCAGGTAAAACACTTGTCGCTGTCGGTAAAATCCAGGACAAAATTGTTTCTGGTTGCAGGGTGGCTACGAATCTCGATTTGCGCATTCATAAGCTACCGAGAGTGGGTATATTTGCAAAGTCACCGGATGTAATACGGATACCTGATAAACCATCACTGGATGACTTACTGGCAATCGGGAGAGGCAATAATTCCTATGATGAAAATAAAAATGGATTACTGGTTCTTGATGAATGTGGGACATGGTTTAACTCACGCTCATGGGCTGATAAAGAAAGACAGTCCGTAATTAACTGGTTTTTACATGCAAGAAAACTGGGCTGGGATATTATTTTTCTTATTCAGGATTTATCCATCATGGATAAGCAAGCTCGTGTGGCACTGGCAGAGCATGTCGTTTATTGCCGACGCCTCGATAAAATCACAATTCCATTTATTGGCTCAATTTATAGTGTAATAACGGGATCAAAACTTCCGCTACCAAAAGTACATGTCGGGATTGTTAAATATGGTGACTCTCCGCAGTCAATGACCGTAGAACGCTGGACTTATACGGGGCGTGACCTTTATGCCGCTTATGATACCAAACAGGCATTTTCAGATGCTTATGAGCATTCATCATTTTCATACCTGACACCATATCTTTCACATGGCAGGTATGCCGTAAAGAGGGACGCTACGTTTTATATGAGACTCACCAGAATCTATTTAAAGAAATATTCCAGAGTATTGTGCCTGTTTTGTGGTTTTGTATCAGCATTCACGTACCTCAGTCTGTCCAAGCCGGAAGCGACACCTCAGATAAAACCAGTAACGACGCAGATTATCACATCCCGTTATAAACCATCAGAGTTGAGAATAACAACATCATATCGAATGGGAAATGCAGTTGGTTTTGAGTTTATGGATGCGAAGAAGCAAAAAATTGCATCTGACGATCTAATTAAAGACGGTTTTCGCATGGTCTATATAACACCTTGTTCGGTAGAGCTTATTAAGGATGGGAAACATGAAAAAGTTACTTGCTAGTTTGCTTTGTGTATTGTCATTTCAGAGCTTTGCTATCCCTGTTGAACTGAATAATGCGCCAGTAAGGGAGTTTGTTTCATGGTATTCAAAAACAACCGGAAAGCCTGTGATTATTTCACCAGACGTAAAAGGGGAAATTACGGTTTACTCAGCGGATGTCACCAAAGATGAACTGCCTCAGTTTTTTACTTCGGTTCTCCGGGCGAACGGTTTTGACCTCAGTCCGGGTAATCCTGCTGTGGTTCAAAAATTTAACCGTAATACGTATGAATATTCCGATTCTTTCTCAGAGCCGGTTCCTGCATCTTCTTATGATGGTGATGTTCCTCCTCCAACTGGAGACTTTTTCACTAAACCTGAGATACGTGCCAATTTGATTACTCAGACGTATCCGGTCAATAACGTCAGAGCAAAGGATCTCGCACCTGTTATTGATATATTCCTGAAGGGGGAAAATATTGCTGGTACTAAAGTTTATCCTTTTGATGGGGCGAATATTCTTGCTGTAACGGCATCAGCATCACAACACAAAGAACTTGCAGCATTTTTTCCTTCTGTTGATGTGCCAAGAACTCAGGTTCTTGTTGAATCAGTCATTTTTGAAACAACGGCTTCCGATGGTTTTGATTTTTCATTTGCTGCGGGGGATCCTTCCGGCAGTCCGGTTGCGGGAGGGATCAATACTGACCGTCTCACGTCTGTTTTATCCAGCACTGGCGGTTCCTTTGGTATTTTTAACGGGAACATTCTGGGGCTTAGCCTGAAAGCGCTTGAAACATCGAGTAAATCAACGCTTTTATCAATGCCACGCATTCTGACGATGTCAGGTCAACCAGGAACATTTACAGCAGGGCAAAATGTTCCTTTTGTGACGGGGCGGGTTACGGGAGAAGCTGCAAATGTTAACAATCCATTCCAGACGATCGAACGTCATGATGTGGGGATCTCACTGAAGGTTGTTCCGGTCGTGACACCCGGAGGATTGTTAATCATGGATGTTTCGACAAATGCGGATAGTATTTCTGATTCGCAAACGGCTTCTGACATCATCACAAATACACGCTCAATTTCGACAACCGTTCAGCTAAAATCAGGCCAGACAGTTCTGCTTGGCGGGATGGTAGATAACAGGGAAAGCGACAGTGATTCATCTGTACCGTGGGTATCAAAAATTCCCTTAATTGGTGCGCTTTTCACGTCCAAAAGCTCAAATGCCAACAAGCGCACGCTGTACATTCTCATTCGCGCCCGCGTCGTTAACCTGCTTTAATCCCGTAGCACCGGCGTTCTCCCTGCGCAGCGGGGGGAACGTTGGTGAGAAGGGCGCTCAGACAGGAAAATCCCTCCCGATTATCAGGTGGAACAAATCGCCGCTTATCTCTATTTTAATCATCGACAGGCGGAACAAATCACCGTGCGACCTTCTTCACCTAAAGGTGGGGAGCTATGCCGTTAAGAATAATCATTATCCAGTGATAATTTAATGCATTGATATAAAAGGATTTAAATTGCATTATTGACTTTAAAGGTGGGCTGTCATGCCGTTGGCATAACGGGAAACAAAAATGAGACCGGAACAAAGTGCCGCTTTCATCTAATTGGAAGGTACAGAACATTGAAACGTAAATTTTCAGTTGGGATTGAACTGCCGCAGGACAACGACACGGCATTCGGAATTTATGTTCCGGCATTCGATTTGCCTGGTTATAGCTGTTGCTCGGCTAGTGACGAGCAGACGCTGATTCCAGAGATCGCAGCAGACGCGATCCTGAGCATAGCGCAGATAATGGTAACTGATGGACATGATGTCCTGAACATTGAAGATGCTGGGATAGAATTATATTCATTAAATCAGGACTATGCGCATTGTGAACGCTGGTTAACTGTCATAGTCGATCTGTGAAAGGTAACGCAGGGGGAACAGAGTGCCGCCTTCAGCTAATCCAGGGGATAGTTTTTTTCCTCATATTGCATAATCAGTGTTGATAGTTCATCCAGTTTTCTGGCTTCCTCAGAACCATCCGGCGGGTCGAGATCGTAAAGCGGTGAGACTTCTTTTAGTGCAGCGTAATATTCCTGTTCATTTTTTATCATGATGGGAAGCGTTCCTTATGCGAATGACAAAACGCCAGTTTTTCGCATGCGAAAAAAACTGCTTTCAGAGCAGTGGTAAACAACCGTGAACCCTGACATGCCCACGAAATCCGGACTCATTTTGCGGCAAGAGACAAGTAAGGTGAATGAGCCATTGCATAACCGCAGAGCTTGTCCGTCCTATAACATCGCAGACGATTTGTCGTGTGTAACTGGTGAGGAAACAGTACGACCATCCGCTTTGCATAATTGCTTACGACTGCATAACGATAATAGGACAGAAGTAATCGTGGCTGCAAAGGCTTTGGCATTCATGTTTATAACAGTAACGCCGGGCAGTGACAAAACTTGTTTTGGTGCTGACCGGGGTTGGCCAAGCCGCGCAGTCATTGATTATAGGTTTGGGGCTAATCCGGCGCGGCAGCTTCACCAGAGCCGTTCTGATGGACAATGACTTTATGGCCGGGGTTTTCCTGTGCCAGAATGCTGGATTCTCTCTTACGGCTTACTGGTGCGCATAATGTATATTATGTTAAATACAATTTGATACGTACTCAGTTAAGTCCCCATGTGGCCCACGTTGGCCATTGACCTCCTCTGCTCATTACAATCATGAAAGCCTGAGAAACAGAGTTCGTTCCTGCAGTTGAGATGCTTTGAATCCGTGGTGAAGATAAAAACGTTTAGCTTCGTCTGTGAGCGCATGCACCATAACGGCACGCACGCCAATATTTTCTGCCACTTTGTAACACCGCAGTACCGCATCGTGAAGCAGATCGGCCCCTAACCCTTTTCCACGAACAGAAAGATCTACGGCCAATCTGGCAAGGATAATTACGGGGATTGGATCTGGCATGTTACGCCGAAGATTGCCTGTTGCTTCTGTGTGGTTGACGCTACCAGTGGCCAGTGAATAAAAGCCAGCGACTTGTCGCGTGTCTGTTTTGCAGACAACAAACGTCCTGGCTGCGCCAAGAGCCTGATTTTTTAGTCCTTTTTGCTTTAACCAATCATCGAGAACAATTTCTCCGCTGACAAATTCCGCCAATTGATGAATGTGAGTTAGTGGCTCTGGTGCGGTTACAAATCCCACTGTGGTTTCCTTGCCAGTAGCTTCCTGATAGCGGGATCTTCGGCAACCGGAGCATCAAGCATCTCGATAAACTCAGCGTATTGTTCATCATTAAAATTAAACACTCGGCGATCGAGAATGACGTTCTCTGCCGCCTGGCAGGCCATTTCCAGAATAAAGTCTGTACGCGATTTATGTAGAATCTCTGCGGCCGCATCAATAAGCGCGCGTTGGGATTCTTTAGCTCTAAGGTTGAGCTGGACATCTGATTTCATTATTAAGCCTCTTGTATAGCAATTGCTTTACAAGCATACCATAAGGCTTATGTATAGCAACTGCTATACAGTCTCGTACAACTCAATACTCTGATAAGCAACAATAAAAAACCCGCCAGTGCTGGCGGGTTATGGCATGGTTTGGCTCTAAAGTTAAGGCGTTACCATGTTAAACCAGAAATCAAAGCTATCTAAATACCCGAGGAACTCATCAAGCTTGGCATGATTGCCGGAAATTTGTACATCTCCCTTCTCTTCTGCCTGTTTCAGCGATTCTTCCTTGAGAATGATTTTGTTCAACGTTGCACGGTTAAGCGTAATGGAGGCATCAGCGTTGCTGGCCTGTGCATCAGCGCTATGGTTAAGAACACCGTTTTCCAGTTCGAGTTTGTATTTACCGCCGTCAGCACCTAAATCGACGTTGAAGACTGCCTGCGCATTTGCTGCTTTTTCTCCGTTAATATGTACCGCGAGATAATCAAAGAACATCTCCGGCGACATGGCCTTAACGGTATCCGGGCTGGCGGTATTTGGTGTCGCGCCTTTTACCACACCGTTGCGTAATTCTTGTGCACCCGTCAGATAAAAATTACGCCATGGACCGGACTCAGCCTGGTAACCCATTTGTTCAAGGGCATCGGCTTCCAGATTACGGGCTTCTTTATTGCTCGGATCAGCAAAAACGATATTGTTAGTGACTTGCGCCACCCAACGGTAATTGCCCTGGGCGTAATCCGTTTTCGCTTTTTGCATGATTGCATCGGCGCCGCCCATATAATCGACATATTTCTTCGCGGCATCAACGGGCGGTAATTCATTCAGTGTTGCCGGATTACCATTGAACCAGCCGAGGTAAAAGACATACGTTGCTTTCACATCATGGCTGACAGAACCATAGTATCCACGGCTGGCCCATGATTTTTCCAGGCCAGACGGCAGTTTGAAGTTAGCGGCGATTTCGTCACGGGTCAGCCCCTGGTTAGCCATGCGCAGCGTCTGATCGTTGATGTAACGGTACATATCACGCTGACTTTTCATTAACTTCACCACATTTTCATTACCCCAGGTCGGCCAGTGATGCTGAGCAATAATAATGTTTGCCTTTCCACCCCAGCGGCCAATAACGTCATTGATATATTTTGACCATGCCAGCGGATCGCGGATCTTCGCGCCACGTAATGAATAAGTGTTATGCAGCGTATGGGTGACATCCTCTGCAGCTTCGATCATTCCCTTCTCTTCTACATACCACAGCATTTCAGAAGGTGCTTCCGATCCCGGCGCCATCATGAAGTCATAGGTTAGACCGTCGATAACTTCTTTCTGCCCGGTGTGGGTAATATAGTTAGTGGGTTCAATCAGCGTCACCGTACCGGCGGAGGTTGTCGTCCCCAGACCCGCACCGACCTGACCTTTTGCATCCGGTTTAAGCAGATTGCCGTACATATAACTGGCTCGGCGACTCATGGCGTTACCTGCCATAATATTTTCAGATACAGCTTCCTTCATAAAACCAGCCGGTGCATATACCTTCACTTTACCGGATTTCACATCCGCTTCATCAATCACGCCGCGGACGCCACCGTAGTGGTCAACATGGCTGTGCGTATAAATGACGGCAACAACGGGTCTTTTACCGCGATTCTTATAATAAAGGTCCATTCCCACTTTCGCGGTTTCTGCCGATACCAGCGGATCAATGACCGTAATACCCTCTTTCCCTTCCATAATTGTCATATTCGAGAGATCAAGATTACGGATTTGATACACGCCATCGGTGACCTGGAACAAGCCGCCAATATTGATCAACTGCGACTGACGCCACAGGCTTGGATTAACCGTGTCGGGGGCTTTTTCGCCCTCTTTGATAAAGGCATATTGCTGAGGGTCCCAGACAACATTTCCCTGCTTACCTTTAATCAATTCACTGGGAAGCGGAGCAATAAAACCTTTATGTGCGTTTATAAAATCGGTTTTATCAGTGAATGGCAATTGACCATATAAGGCGTCATTCGCACTTTTGGTCTGAGCAGTCGCATCTTTTGCCCCTTCCTGTGCCAATACAGGTAGTGATATTAATGATGTTGAACACACACCAGCTAAAGCCAGATAACTTACTAGTTTATTAAGTTTCATAAATCCTCGCTAATAATATATTATCAAGAAGAAAGAAACCCTGCTGCTCTGATTGTTGAGAAGCTTCCGTAATACTGTATTTATCAGGTTTCTATGATCTAATGCTCGTAGGCTAACATGGTCTTATGAAACAATGTAATGCAATGACATTTATTTTTAAATTTCCTTTTGTTTTTATTTAAACAAAATAGCTGTAGACACCTGGCTGTATAAAAAGATAATGGCTGGCATCCATTGCCTTTAGAACACTATATATGCGCACTCTCTATCTACTTCTCATCACTGGGATACTTTCTGGCTGTAATACTTCTCCCCCAGAGAAAGTTGTTAAAATCAATAAAATGGTGATCCCTGTTGTTCAGGCACAACCCGAGTCAAAATCAAGTAGTGACTCGGCATCCCTGTCCTTATACCAGGATAATAAACAGCAAATTGAAAACGTCGTGATTTCGTTAAAAAATGAATATCTTCATGAAGTTAAGCCAAGAGAGATGTTTGACGTTCATAGCCAGGCATACCAGGTTTATGCTTCTTTAACCAAGCTCGAACAAATGCAGCAAATGAACAATTTTTATTATAAGGAGCATAATCAAACAGGACTGTTAAGCATTAATCAGTCCGTGAACTCTCTTATTGAATAACAAGAAATCCTCCTCAGAGAATGATGAGGAGGTTTTTTTTACGATTGATATATAGCATGCCACTACAATAGAATATTAAAGTTAGATAATCGATTTGTAACTTGTTTGTGGGTTTATTTAAAATCGCTCAGGCAATTTATTGATGGAAGTAAGATACCCTCCGCGTTCAAAATCAATATACCCTCCTTTTTTTAACGCAGATACAACATTTAAAACACTGCTGCGCGATAAGTGGGTCCGATCCTGAATATAATCCAAAATAGAGACTCGCTTGCGAGTCTCTTCCGGTAACAAAATCATCTCTTCGAGGTGGTTACGTATCACTGAATAAGTACGCTGCTGTACGACTAAATCATCACGATAAAAGAGATAACCCGTATGATATGAAAGCACTGCCGCCGCATCTTCCCACAAGCCTTGTTGATGAAAGAGTTCTCGTGCTTTATCGGCATCGACGCGTAATAAGGTTGACTCAGCTTCAGCGCGCAATAAATGGCCGTGTACCGGTTGGATCATTTCGGCAATACCGAACAGATGGGGTTCATAGACGGTCACGATTAACAGACCATCAGAAGAACGTAAAATGGACAGCTCCCCTTGCAAAAAAAGGTAGAGTTGAGGCTTATTCTTGTATTTCCACATGATACGCCGCCGCGGCACAACCTTCATCTTTTCTGCAATCGGTTCAAGTGCTTGCATTAGACGTTGTATGCTTTGTTCTGGGCGTACCGGAGGTGAAATTTGCATAATCAAACCTGTATTATTTAGATTGAAAACAATATGCTTTTACCTATATTCCATGAAGGTAGTACAGATTCATATTAAAACCATAAATTGCTCAATAATAAAAGTACAAATTTATTTTTATTTAAACGAGCGTGTGTGATAAGACCACCAGCAGACGGTTACTTGACACTGTCGGATAGATAATCCGCTATGGTGACTATTAACAATGCGTGAGATATTTAATCGGGAATAACGGCGCTAGAATTGATAGCTGTAGTTGACACTGGCAAACCATAACCACGGGTTCTTATACTGGCCTGCAAAGATATCAGATTTGACGTTGGACGACTGCATGTGCAAATACTCAACGGCAACGCCAATATTGCTGGCTGGCGTAATCTGGTACTGTGCACCGGTGGCAAGTCGCCATTCATCGCCGGTTGGCATCGAAAGCGCTACATCACTTTGCGATTTGTACGGTGAACTGTCATATGCAATACCGGCATTAATGCGCCACTGCTCATCGGGATGATATTGCACGCCCAGCGCTGTATGCCATGTATCTTTCAGACGATTATCACGATCGCTTTGCTGACCATTCATTGTAATCTGCGGGCTGCCAAACTGGCTCCAGTCCTGCCAGCCTAAATCGCCCATTACTGACCACTGCCTGTCGATATCGTGAACCAGACTAAGCATCACCTGCTGCGGAGCACGGACTTGTGTGGAGATCGGAAGATCATATCCAATATTAGGTATATTGGGAAAACGCGCTGTCCCGTCAATATTGAAATGATAATCGGTCTTGCTGGTCCAGGTTACACCCGCCCGTGTATTGTCAGTTAAGTCCATTAATAACCCAAGGTGGTAATTCATCGCCCAGTCATGATCGCTTTGTTTCTCATCGTGGCCATCGACATCTCTGCTTAGCGACAGAAAACCATAGTTTAGCCCTGCAGCTGCGCCAACCGACACCTTATCACTTAGTTTCCATGCAACGGCGGGACTCAGCGTCATCGCAACCATGGTACTTTGTTTAATTAACCGATCCCCTGCCCAGTTGCCGAAGTCGATACCTAACCCATAGTTACCGTACAAACCCAAACCGGCAGAAACGGTATCACTCAGCCGTTGCGTATAAAACATGCTGGCATTGGGGAAAAGCGTCATTACATTACCGGGGCTTTGTCTGCCATCTGTCGTATTATTCAGCGTATAGGGTATATCTCCGCCCATCGCCTGTAATCCTCCGGTGACCATATGGTCAGGTAAACGAGTCATCCCCGCAGGGTTAGTTAACAGCGTAGAGGCATCCTGAGCACGAGCGGCCTGCCCTGCACCAGCCAGTGCGGTATCCTCCGTTCCGATTTCATAGAAATAGAGCGCACTGGCGTGACCGACCGATGAAAAGATCATCCCGGAGAGAAAAATTATATTTTTTTTCATTGTATTACCTGTTTGGAGAGGTCGTTCTTTACTAAACGTAAGGTCAGCTATCACACGGTATTGATTTATGCTAATAGCATAATCAGGCATCAGGAATGATGTCGTGTTAAATTTCATCCAATATTAAATTTTATAATTCAACACAACGACATCTTAAAAGTCGACTTAATGAGAACTCTTCTTAATAAGTTATTTGACATAAATTCTAATGTAAAGAAATGAAAATTTAATCTTTTCATAAAAAAGTATGAGTGAAGTCGCCAACGGAAAAACCATAGTTATGATCATCACATAACTGTAATATGCGTTTTAAAAAGTAAAACCTTTACAGCCTTGAGGAGACCTTGTCTTCTCAAAACTTCGTGTCTCAAATATATCTTTGATTTCAATGAGATACGATGATCATTAACCTCTGAAACCTAATATATAAGTGAGGTGAATATCTTATTGTGCTAACTAATCTTCAAACTAATCTTCAGGAGAATAACGCTAATCTGGTCATGGATACATCATTTTTAAAATATGGACTTTTAATCATGCAATAACAATCAGGTATCTGATACGACTCATTCTTCTGTCATTTTTTGTAAGCGGAAGAAAAGAGTGATGATAGCTAATACAGGTAAAGATAGGGGTAATGACTTATGGCCTCACAATATGACTTTACTGTCACTCTGCACGATCTTGCTTTTATTCTTAAGCAGATCAAAATATCCGAAGCGGCAACTAACCCGGATGGCAGCGTTAATGCTGAATTGCTTAGAGAATTAGTTTCAAGTCCGCTATTGCCTTATGGACTTCGCACGGTAGATGGTTCATGGAATAATCTTCTACCGGGTCAGGAGTTATATGGCTCTGCCGACCAGACAATGCCGAGATTAACCGCGTTAAACTGGCAAGATGCGGACCAAATGACCAGTTATATCCAAATTGGTGGCACCGTTATTGATGCCGACCCACGTATTATTAGTAACTTAATTTCCGATCAAACGGCATCTAACCCAGCCGCACTGGAGGTATTTAACGCATTAAAAGATGCTCCCGGCGGGGGGACTATTACAGGAGACGGAGAAACGTTATCCATTCCTAACCAGTCTCCCGATATCGGTCTCTCCCCTGCTTTTAACGGCTGGATGACCTTCTTTGGCCAGTTTTTTGACCACGGTCTGGATTTGATTCCCAAAGGAGGCAACGGTATCGTTTTCATTCCGCTACAGCCGGATGACCCTTTATATGTTGAAGGGTCGTCGACAAACTTTATGCTATTAACCCGGGCAACGGTGGATGAAAACCGAGAGACAGTAAACCTGACTACCCCCTTCATCGACCAAAACCAAACCTACACCTCCCATCCTTCACATCAGATTTTCATCCGCGAATACGTCATTATTGATGGGAAACCTGAGCCTACCGGGAATTTATTAGGCGGTGCGAACGGTGGACTGGCGACCTGGGCCGACGTTAAAAACCAGGCTGAAACTCTGCTTGGCATTAAACTCACCGATCAGGATGTGTTTAATGTTCCCCTGCTGGCTACGGATCGCTATGGTAATTTGATTTTAAGTGAAAATGGAAAGGTACAGATTGTTACCACCGGGGGACTGGTTGAAGCCAACGGCGGTCTGTTGCCTGAGGGAACATTCCGCACCGGACATGCGTTTCTTGATGATATTGCGCATACTGCCGCGCCAAAAGCGGGTCTGCTGGCAGATGATGACACTGCGATTGGGGGCGAAGGAGCGCAACCGGCAGGAACCTATGATAACGAACTGCTCGATCGTCACTTTATTACCGGTGACGGGCGTGGGAACGAAAATATAGGTTTAACCGCGGTGCACGCCGTTTTTCACAGCGAGCATAACCGTCTGGTTGAGCAATATAAAACAACACTGCTGGAAACCGGTGATATCGACCTCATTAATCAGTGGTTGATGCCCAATCATCAAATCACGGAATTACCTGCCGATACCAGTACGCTGGTATGGAACGGTGAGTACCTATTCCAGGCAGGTCGTTTCTCCACGGAAATGCAATATCAGCACCTCGTCTTCGAGGAGTTTGCCCGTACCGTACAACCCGCCGTCGATCCGTTTGTTTTCTCCAACACGGCGGATATAAACCCGATGATCTTTGCCGAGTTTGCGCATGTGGTTTACCGTTTCGGGCATTCAATGCTGACAGAAACCGTGGCGCGCACCGACATTGATATGCAAAGCGGCGATATTGACCTGATTTCAGCATTCCTGAATCCGGTAGCATTTAATCAAATCAACGGGGCCACCGTCACGGACGATCAGGCTATTGGCGCAATTGTGCGTGGTATGACGCGTCAGGTGGGTAACGAAATTGATGAATTTATTACCGATGCTCTGCGTAATAATCTCATCGGCCTGCCCCTCGATTTAGGCGCGCTTAATATAGCCCGTGGCCGTGACACCGCAATGCCGACGCTGAACCAGGCCCGCGAGCAGTTTTTTGCATTAAGCGGTGATAGTCAACTGAAGCCTTATACCAGTTGGGCTGACTTCACTACCTACCTGAAAAATCCCGCTTCAATCATTAACTTTATGGCCGCCTATGGTCAGCATGAGCTGATCCTCAATGCCACCAGCCTTGAAGGTAAGCGTGCAGCGGTAAACTTCCTGTTGTTTGGTGATGCTAACAATGCCCCGCCTGCGGATGCGATGGATTTCTTTAACAGTACCGGAGCGTGGGCAACCAAAGAGACCGGCCTGAATATGGTCGATTTCTGGATTGGCGGGCTGGCAGAGCGCAAAAATGAATTTGGCGGCATGCTCGGCTCAACCTTCAACTTCGTCTTTGAAACACAAATGGAAATGCTTCAGGACGGCGATCGTTTCTACTATCTGAGCCGCGTTCAGGGATTGAACTTACTCAATGAACTGGAGGCCAACTCGTTTTCCGCACTAGTAATGCGTAACAGCGATCTTGGTGATGAGGGATCCTCCCACCTGCCCGCAAATCTGTTCCAGACACCGGACCATATTTTTGAAGTGAACCGCGTGCTGCAAACGGAAATCGACCCGAAATGGGGAAATCCACTGAAGGATCTGCTCTCGCCGTTGTTGGTGCGTCGCGACCCAGGTGTGGATGTTGACGGCGATAGTTTTGCCGATGGCGGGTATCTGAAATATACCGGCGATGGGCATGTGGTGCTTGGAGGGACGGCAGGCAATGATACGTTAATCGGCGGTAAAGGGATCGACAGTCTGTGGGGTGATGGCGGAGATGACCGACTGGACGGCGGCGACGAAGCAGACGTGGTCCATGGTGGTGACGGTGATGACATTATTACCGATACCGGTACGCCTGTTGGTGATGCGGACTTCCTGCACGGTGATGCCGGACATGACGTTATCTTCTCCGGTAACGGAAACGATCTGGTCTTTGGTGGCAGCGGTAGCGACTTCGTGGTGGTCGGCGAAGATGCGCAGGAGGTCTTCTCGGGTCAGGATAACGACTTTGCGCTTGGCGGCTCGGGTGGTGATTTCCTGATGGGCAACGAAGGCGATGACTGGCTGGAAGGCGGCGACGGGTTTGACACGCTGGCGGGTGACAACTCTGAGTTGTTCTTCAACAGTACCATTATCGGTCACGATGTCCTCAACGGTCAGGGTAACGACACCGACTACGATGGCGAAGCCGGTGACGACATCATGGTTCAGGGCGCGGGGATCCAGCGCAATAATGGCATGGCCGGTTTCGACTGGGCAATCCATAAAGGCGACCCAAATGGCGCTAACTCTGACCTTGGGATCCCTATTTTCGTCAACCAGCAGGAGTTTATTCTACGCGACCGTTTTGATCTTGTTGAAGGGCTGTCGGGCTGGAGATACGACGATATCCTGACCGGGACAGAACAGCCGATAGGTACTGCGCCTGTTCAGGGCGTTCCCCTCTCTAACAACCTGACCCAGGAAGGTGCGGATCGGATCACCGGTTTACAGGCTATTCTCGGCGTAGAGCGTTCTACAAATCCGGACGCGGTGCTCCTGAATCCTGATGATGGTAGCGATATTTTACTCGGCGGTGGCGGTAGCGACCGCATTATGGGTAAAGCCGGTAACGATATCATTGATGGTGATGCATGGCTCAACGTGCGTATTGCCGTTACGGGTATGGCAGGGCTCACCAGCGCCGAAGGTATGGCTGAACTGAAATCGTACATGCTGGCCGGCACGCTGAAACCGAATCAGCTGTCGATTGTGCGAGAAATCCTGCATGAAGGTAACGGCACGGAAACTGACGTCGCGGTGTACCGTGATGTCAGCAGCAACTATGTCTTTACCCGTATGGCGGACGGTAGCCTGCGCGTCGATCACGCCACGCCGGATGCCGCGCTGAACCTGAATGATGGCATCGATCGCCTGTTGAACATCGAAAAGCTCGAGTTTGGCGATGGGAAGCAGCTGTGGGTGACGGGGCAACAAGCGACGGGCGATCTGACCATCAGTAACCCTAACCCTTCGGTGGGCGACCTGCTGCGCGTCAACGTGGCGAACTTGCTGGATGGTAACGGGCTGGCGGCGGATGTGGCCATCACCATGACCTGGCAGGCATTCGTCAACGGCCAATGGCGAGATCAGGCAACCGGCGTTGAGTTCAGAGTGCCTGGCACTATTCAGGGCGCACCGCTGCGTGTGGTAGCCAGCTTTAACGACCGCATGGGTGACGCTGAAACCCTGGTGTCGGCACAAACTCAGGCGATCCTACCGCGAAATCAGGCCACGACCGGTGTGCCGGTAATTAACGACCTCACCCCAACTGAAAGCCTGACGCTGACCGCGGTGGTTTCAGGCATTGCTGACGCCGATGGTCTGAGCGGCGGTAATTTCACTTATCAATGGAGAATGAGTTCGCCAACCGGATTCGTCAACATTAACGGTGCGACTTCCGCCACCTATACACCGGGTCAGGCTATGGTTGGCAGAACGTTGCAGGTGGTCGTTACCGTCGTCGACGATGAAGGCAACCCCCCTGTTGTCCTGACGTCGACCACCACCCAGCCCGTGGGCGATCTGATTGTGGGTACCAACGGGGCTAACACCCTCGTCGGTACTCCCTGGAGCGATATCCTACGCGGTGAAGGCGGTAATGACACCTTACTCGGCGGTGCAGGTGACGATCTGCTCATTGGCGGTGCGGGAAACGACAACCTCTCTGGTCAGGCGGGGCAAGATATTCTGCAAGGTGATGCCGGTAATGACACGCTTGATGGCGGGGTTGGTGCCGACAGTATGACCGGCGGCACGGGCGATGATACCTACATCGTTGATGATTTCGGTGATGTAGTTATCGAAGGTGTGAATGGTGGCACGGACGTTGTCCGAACCAACCTCAGCAGCTACGACCTCACCGATAACGTGGAAGAACTGGTATTTACCGGCAGTGGTAGTTTTATCGGTACCGGTAATGCCATTGCTAACACCATTACGGGAGGGACCGGTAACGACTATCTGTTCGGCATGGGCGGTAACGACCAGTTGTTTGGTGGTATCGGGAATGACTTCCTCGATGGCGGAGATGGCGCTGATAACCTGCAAGGCGGAGTTGGTAACGACGTCATGATTGGCGGTGCGGGCGCGGATACCCTTTCCGGCGGTAGCGGGGACGATATTCTCAATGGTCAGGAAGGTAACGACATTCTGGACGGTGGTGCCGGGAGCGATATCTTCGCCTTTGGTGCCAACTTTGGGCAGGACCGAATTACCGGTTTTGACAGTAACCCCAACGGCGGGCAGGACTTCCTTGATCTCGTCTTGTTAGGTATCAACTCGGGTAATTTTGCCAGCAGCGTGTCTATCACCGGAAACAATGGCAACACCATTGTGACTATCGGTACAGATACCATCACATTGGTGGGCGTCAATTCGACCACCGTGAATATTGGTGACTTTTATCTGGAAATGCCCACTACCCTTGCCAGTAACAACGGCAATAGTTCATTGATCGTATAAGGAGAAGACTATGTCGCGCCAGCATACGCCAACAGAACTGAATGATGCATTAAAGGGAACGAAGCCCACTTTTCTGATGCTGTTGTTTTTTAGTTGTGTGATTAATATGCTTATGCTGGCGCCGGCAATTTATATGCTACAGGTTTACGACCGTGTGCTGGTCAGTAAAAATACCACCACGCTGTTAATGTTAACCTTATTGATTGTCGGCTTGTACATCGTTATTGCCATGATTGAATCTGCCCGTGCGCAGGTTATGGTCAGGCTTGGCAACCGGCTTGATATAAAGCTAAGCCAGTTGGTTTTTAACGCAGCCTTTAAAAGAAAGATGGTTACCGGCGATAACAACCCGGCGCAATCTTTAGCCGAACTGGATCAGGTTCGTCAGTTTCTTTCCGGGAATAGTCTATTCGCCTTACTGGATATTCCCTGGACGCCGATATATCTGTTCATCGCCTTTTTGGTCCATCCCCTGCTGGGATACCTTTCTCTCGGCGGAATAACGTTATTATTCATTCTGACGCTGGTATCTGAAATCTCTACCAAGCGCCCGATTCAGCAGGCGCACGCCTTAACCATTAACAATGCCAGCAAGCTGAATAAACAGCTGCAAAACGCCGATGCCATTGAGGCGATGGGGATGCTTTCGACCCTGAAGTCCAACTGGCAGGAGCAACATAACAAAGTGCTGGCACTACAAACGCAGATTGCCGACAAAACGGCCGGGTTAAGCAGCCTCAGCCGCTTTGTGCGGGTGTTGCTGCAATCTATTGCGCTGGGTGCCGGGGCTTTACTGGTGATCGGCGGCCATATTACTCCGGGCTTGATGATCGCCGCCTCGATCATTCTTGGCCGCGTCCTCAACCCGGTAGAACAAGTTATTGGCAGCTGGAAGCAGTTCGTGCAGTTTCGTAGCGCGTGGCATCAGCTCTCAACCTTGCTGAAGGAGTATCCGGCACCGAAAGAGGTACTGACCCTGCCGCGTCCGAACGGCAACATCAGCGTCGAAAGTGTCTTCGCTGCAGCCCCCGGCCAGCCTTCCCCGCTACTGCGTAATATCTCATTCCAGCTGGAGCAAGGTGAAGTTCTGGGGATTATCGGCCCCTCAGCCTCAGGGAAAACCTCGCTGGCAAAGGTTCTGGTTGGCGTCTGGAAACCGATATCAGGGAAAGTCAGATTAGACTGCGCAGATATTTGTCAGTGGGATAAAGCGCTACTAGGCCCGTCTATTGGCTATCTGCCGCAGGATGTGGAACTGTTTGACGGTACCATCGCGCAAAATATTGCCCGCTTCGCGCAGAATGACAGTGAGCTTATCGTCGCCGCCGCATTACTGGCAGGCGTTCATGAGATGATCCTGCGCTTGCCACAAGGTTATGACACGCTGTTGGGCGCAGGTGGATACCAGCTCTCCGGCGGGCAGCGGCAGCGCATCGGACTGGCACGCGCCGTGTATAACAATCCTGCGTTCATCGTGCTTGATGAACCGAATGCTAATCTTGACGACGCGGGCGAATTTGCACTCGTTAAAGCCATCAATACCCTGCGTACACAGGGACAAACTACCGTCATTATCTCACACCGCCCGACGCTGCTCGGCGTGGTCAATAAGGTTTTGCTGCTTAACGATGGCGCCATACAGGAGTTTGGTACCCGCGATCAGGTTTTTGCCCATTTGCGTCAGGCCAACGTACTGAAACCGGTGGCTACGCCTTCTCCATCCACGACTGAACAGCAACGTGAGGCCTGATGATGA
Source organism: Citrobacter sp. Cpo045 (assembly GCF_030332875.1). NCBI lineage: Bacteria > Pseudomonadati > Pseudomonadota > Gammaproteobacteria > Enterobacterales > Enterobacteriaceae > Citrobacter > Citrobacter sp. Cpo045. Next base: position 250,656 of record NZ_JAOWGZ010000096.1, on the reverse strand, counting down.
AAAAGAATCCCCACAACACGGTATCTGCTGGCGTAGATACCAATATCTGGTCGCCGATTATCCGGGGCGTGATCGTCATTGTGCTTGGTGTCGGTAGTTTTATATTCTGGGCAGTGCAAGCTCCATTAGATGCGGGCGTGGTCGCTGATGGTACGGTAACCGTATCGAGTAACCGCAAAACTATTCAGCATCTGAGCGGCGGTCGGGTAACGGATATCTTTATCAAAGAAGGCGACTTCGTGAAGAAAAATCAGGTTCTCGTCCGGTTGGATAAAATGCAGCTCGAAATGCGTTTCAGCGCGTTAAATGCCCAGTATATTTCTGCAAAAAGTATCGAAGATCGCCTGTTGGCAGAACGCGATGGTCTGGATGCGATCGTCTTTAATACGACGCTGACGCAGCAATTCTCTGGCAATAAACGGCTGACAGAAGTCAGAAATCTGCAGGCCAAGCTTTTCGATACGCGTCGCAAAACGATTCAGGACGAACTGTCGATGATTGAGGAGACGCTCGATGGTCTGGTTGGGCAAACGGATAATCTCAATAAAATAAAAGGCTATCGCGACCACCAGTTTTCCCTGATTAACCGGGAGTTGGGGGCTATTCGCGCGCTGAGCGAAAAGAACTATTACCCCAAAGCGCAATTACTGGTGCTGGAGCGCGAAGCGGCTGAAATATCTGGCAGCGTTTCAGAAGATATTCTTAATATTGCTAAACTGAAATCGCAGCAAAACGAATTAAAAATTAAAGCCTACCAGGTGCGTCATCAATATTTACGTGAAGTTGAGTCTGAACTGACGGAAAACCAAAAAGAAGTGGCAATGCTGGAGGATGAACTGGTGTCCACCCGTCACGAGCTGGATAACACCGAGATCCGCTCACCGATTAACGGTATCGTGCTGGATGTTAAAGTCAGTACCGTGGGCGGCGTCATTCAACCCGGCGAACATCTTATGGATATTGTCGCCGCCGGACAACCCATGCAAATTGATGCCAAAATACCCGTGCATGCCATTGATAAACTGGTCCCCGGCTTAACCGTTGATGTGCTTTTCCCTGCCCTTAACCATGCCCTGTTGCCGTCGGTTCCGGCCCGGGTTCTGACTATCTCGGCGGACCGCTTAATTGATGAAACCACTCAGCAGCCTTACTACCTTGCGGAAGTACAGGTTTCAGCAGAGGGCGCGCGTTTGCTGGGCGATTACAAAATTAAAGCGGGAATGCCCGCCAGCGTGACGATCAAGACCGGTGAACGAACCCTGATGAGTTACCTGTTTAAACCGTTGATTGCCCGTCTGGAACTGGCTTTTAAAGAGTATTGAGCCATCCATTGCCGGTATGGCGTTCGGCTTGTCGCGCCATACCGCTTTCTGCCGTTGCTGGCAGCTTTGCTTTCTTGTAACCTTCTTCCCGTCACACTACTGACAAAATCTGGAACCACTGAACTGGACTTCATATGAATGCTCATATTTCTAAAGACCCTTTACATGGCGTAACGCTTGAAATGCAGGTCAATGCCCTGGTTGAACGTTATGGTTGGGCTGAACTGGCGCAACGCATTAATATCAACTGCTTTAAAAATGAACCGAGCGTTAAATCCAGTCTGAAGTTTCTGCGCCGTACGCCGTGGGCGCGGGCAGAAGTTGAAGCGCTGTACCTTGATTCGCTGCATGACCTGGCCTCAAACACCCCCCCCGAACCGGCCTTCGATCCCTGGGCTAACAGCCGCAATAAAAAGAAATAAGAGCAAAATCAGATGGCAGCATCCGGTTTCTTTTCAGGAAATTATCAGAAAAAACTGGCGAATATTCTCGCCCGTTCTCGTGCCAGACTACCGCTGACCAACATGAAATGGTTTGCTGTACTTGTGGGCAGTATGTTGTTACTTGGCAGCTGTTCTTCACAACCGCCCGGCCCCAAAACCACTCCGCTACCTCCGGTGAGCAAACCACAGCAGAGCAAGGAGCCAGTGCGCGGGATCTGGCTGGCCACGGTTTCTCGTCTTGACTGGCCGCCTATCTCATCCGTGAACATCAGTTCGCCTGCCGTACGCATCAGCCTGCAGCAAAAAGCGCTGACGGATAAGCTGGACAACCTGAAACGGCTTGGTATTAACACCGTTTTTTTCCAGGTTAAGCCCGATGGGACCGCATTGTGGAAGTCAAAGATTCTACCGTGGTCAGATACCCTGACCGGTACGATTGGCCAGGATCCGGGTTACGATCCGCTGCAGTTTATGCTCGATGAAGCGCATAAACGCGGAATGAAAGTTCATGCCTGGCTTAACCCCTACCGCGTGTCCGTAAACACCAAACCTTCGACGGTCTCTGAATTAAACAGCACGCTGTCACAGACGCCGTCCAGCGTATACGTCCTGCATCGGGACTGGATCCGCACTGCGGGCGAGCGTTTTGTGTTAGACCCCGGTATTCCCGACGTGCGCGACTGGATCACCAGCATCGTGGCGGAAGTGGTTGAGAATTACCCGGTTGACGGCGTGCAGTTTGATGATTACTTCTATACCGAATCTCCCGGCTCTGCGCTCAACGACAGCCAGACCTTCAGAAGATACGGCCAGGGATTCGCTTCCAAGGCTGACTGGCGTCGCGATAACACGCAACGGCTGATTGCCCAGGTATCGCGGACCATCAAGAAACTTAAGCCTGAGGTTGAATTCGGCGTCAGTCCTGCGGGCGTGTGGCGCAACCGTTCGCACGATCCAGCGGGCTCCGACACGCGCGGCGCGGCAGCGTATGATGAGTCGTATGCAGACACCCGCCGTTGGGTGCAACTAGGTTTACTGGATTACATTGCACCGCAACTCTACTGGCCTTTTGCCCGTGACGCAGCGCGTTACGATGTACTGGCAAAATGGTGGGCAGATGTCGTGAAATCAACCAACACCCGCCTCTACATTGGTGTAGCGCTGTATAAAGTTGGTGAACCATCGAGAAAAGAGCCAGACTGGACGGTAAAAGGCGGTGTGCCGGAACTGAAAAAGCAGCTCGATTTAAACGAATCCGAACCGTACATCAACGGCACGATCCTGTTTCGCGAAGATTATCTTAATCAACCGCAAACGCAGGAAGCCGTGACCTATATTCGTAATCGTTGGGGACGTTAATAGTTGTCCTGAGTGGGAAGTCTGAGCCAGACGCTCACGTAGCGGGTAAATTTCCCCACAAAAACGCCGGCGAACATGCCGCCTGTAATGATAGCCAGAGCGCTCATTGCGGGTTGACGTAAAACGTCGGGAGCAGTGGCGTTAAGTACGCCAAGAACGTACTTAACGCCAAATGCCAGCAGCATAAATGGCAATGCGGAATAATCTGCCGGACGATGAATACTCCGCGGTGCGCTACTGCGGCTCAAACGGTCTGGGTTAATTAATATGTAGCCAATTATCGCGCCGCTGATAATACCTATCGCCCACTGGATATAGGTAATGAGGGTCGGGTCTCGATAAGTTATTAAATCGTAGATATCCCAGAACAGAAAAATAGCCGGGATCAGCGCCAGCTTTTCCAGCGTGACGGTGGCGGGTGTTCTGGCTTTAATCCCTCTGTAAAGTAGAAAGGCAAACAGCAGATACACCCAAACTGGCGTGTGTTCCAGCATACCCAAGACAAATTCAGCCATAACATTGCCCCGCTCAGATTTAATTCTTCGCTAAGTGTAGCGGCTGTATCTGCGTTACCGGGACATTAACCTACGGACATTATCATCAATTTGTTTCTGAATCGTCTTCAGCGTGGATTGCGTTATCTGATCGGGGTATTTGTCCCTGGCGATAGCGCTCAATGCCGTGGCAAAGTGACAGACTTTTTCGATTATGCCGTTCACATGGTCAGCAGATAACTCAGCTTCCTGAACGCCAAGCGACTGAAGGTGCTTTCTTTCGATATCCAGCGCCTCTCCCAGCACGTCCATTTGGTGATACCCGCCAGGCCCTTCGCACCAGGTGACATCGTAAGCCGGAGCCAGAGTCCAGTCTCCATCGGCTGACATTAAATAGGCAAAATTCTTCGGATGATCGTCGCGGTTGTTAAATGCCACGTTGAAAACCACGCGTTCGAACGCTTTTGCCTTTTCTCTGACATCATTGGTACAAATCTGCGTGGCGCGCAGAAAATCCCGGTAGTCTAAAGCGCCGGGTATCTGGTAATTTGCCCCGGTAAGTGCCGCCAGGCTCTGCATAGGAATACGTATCGACTGGTCTCGGTCGAAACGGCGAGTGGCAAATGCCGCCTGTCCGCCGGGCAGATTGAAATACGCAGTATCGGGCGTGGTGATCCCACATTGGCGCAAGCATTCAGCATAAACCGCTTCGATGGCACATACCTCAGCATGCTCATGCCTGGCGGGAAATTTAATCAGCCAGCTTTCGCTCCCGGGTAGCGGCGCTGTGGTGAATTTAGACGTGACAGTGTCACGATAAAGTAACGCCTTAGGCCTTGCTCCCTGTGGCGAACCGCCCATCTGGAGTAGTTTTTGCAAGAATTCCCCGCCTTCGCCGCTCAGGACTTCCTGAACCTCAGCGGCCAGTTGTGCGAGAGGAACATCCTCTTTTGACAGCGTCTCGGCATCTGACTGAACGGGCTGGAATGTCATGGCGCCCATCGCGTTGTTGCCGACCCAGGTTAAGCGCTCCAATGGACCAATGCGTGCTGCGTTGAGCCCGCGGCGTTTAAATAGTCGGTCCATCAACAGCATACCCCAGCCATCTGGAAGCGAATCATAGACTGGCCCAGGTAATCCCAGCTGATGAGCCGGGAAATCCCTGCGTAAACGGGGACCTTTCAGCGGTAACATCAGTCGGGACAGTTCCAGCCCCTTACGTAAGGCCTCTTCACTGTATTCAAAGGCGATCAACGGACGTCCGGTCAGGGCTGTGGAAGACACCAGTTTGCCCCACAGCCATTTCTCACCCCAGCCTTCATAGAAGACATCAACTTGCTCAGGCATCAGAATTTTTCCTTTTGATCCGCTGACGTGCCGCGCTCTTTTCGTAACGCAAAATATCATCCAGACTATCAATCCGGGGTTTGAATAACCCCTCCAGTGCATCGCCATAGCCTAACACCATCGCGACTTTGACCAGATTCTCAAATCCTACATTTTTCCCCGCTTCCAGATTCGACACGGTATTCACACCGACCCCTGAACGCGCGGCAACATCAGCCTGCGTCATTTGCCGGGCGAGTCGTTCTTTACGCAATCTGTCGCAAAGTAGTTTGACGATATCGGCTGCAGTATTTAGCGTTAAATCCATAATATTGGCTCTTATTGGGATAAAAACGACTTTACACCCAATATTATAGAGTTAAGTTGGGAATGATTCAAAATCTTATAAGACACAATAAAAGGGAGTTAAACCGGAAAATCTTGCTTAAGGGACATTATACTGGAGTTATCCGGGCGCAAGGTCTGTACCCGGATATGGTGTGGTTATCCGGCAACGCCAGGCTCAGGTAATCTGAATGAAGAGACCAGCAATGCCAGTTGTTCCGCCTCCTCTTTCAGCGCCTGCGTCCGTGCTGCGGCATCATCAATTAATGAGGCGTTTTGCTGAACGGTGCTGTCCATTTCGGTAACGGCCAGCGTAACTTCGGAAACGCCCTTACGTTGTTCTTCACCCGCAACGCGTATTTCCCCCATCAACTGGCGCACCTGACGCACATTGTTGACCAGTTCTCCCAGACGTTCACCGGCATTGTGAATTTGCTGACTTCCGCTACCAACATGAGAAACGGATTCATCAATCAATGTTTTAATTTCCTGGGCGGCGGTGGCACTGCGCTGAGCCAGCGTGCGCACTTCGGAGGCCACGACGGCAAACCCTCTGCCAGCATCGCCCGCTCTGGCTGCTTCAACCGCGGCATTCAGGGCGAGAATATTGGTCTGGAACGCAATGCTGTCGATGACCGCGACAATTTCCACCATTCTGCCGGATGAGGCGCTGACGTTATCCATTGTTGAGATCACGCCCTGCATCACATCGCCGCAGCGGTTGGCCGTTTGCGCGGTGCTATCGGATAGCTCATCCGCCAGTTGTGTATTACTGGCGTTTTGATGAACGGTCGCATTTAACTGCTCCATAGCCGCCGAACTCTCTTCCAGCGCAGCGGCCTGCTGCGTTACGCGAGATGAAAGCTCCATATTACTGTCAGCCAGGCTAACGGCGTTATTCGCTACCACTGTGCTACTGCTTCTGACGGTGATCAGGATGGCTGAGATTTTATCGACGAACAGGTTAAACGCCTCGGCGATAGCCGAAATCTCGTCTTTGCCACGAACATCCAGACGACGGGTAAGATCGCCTTCTCCCTGCGCGATGTCATCAAGTGCCTGACGGGTATCATCGAGACGTGAAATCAGTCGACGAACCACCAGCCATGATCCCACCAGCAACAGCGTCATTATAGGGATCAATACTTCCAGAACGTCCTGCATCATCACTTTGGCAAGACCGACAATACGAGATTCCGGGGTTGCAAGTCCTACGACCCAGCCGGTATCTGGCATCGGGAACAGCATTACCTGTGACGCGGTATTCAGGACGTTGTCGTTTGCCAGCGTGATAGTCTTCACCCCATCTGTCGGGCGCAAAGATTTCAGACCGTTTTGCACCGGGATAAGCCACTGCGCGCTTTGCGCCAAATCGTTAATGGTTTTATATTTTGCCAGGTCGGCCTGCGGGAAATAGAGAATTTGTCCCTGCTTGTCTACCACAAATGCGTAACCACCGGTGCTGTTTCCCTGCTGCTGCATGAAAGTGGCGACGTTATCCAGACGGATATCGGTGGTAGCGACACCGGCAAACTTGCCCGCCTGTTGATAAGGCACGCTGCATGTCACCATGTTGACGCCTGAACTGGCATCCTGATAAACGTCAGACCATAAACAGCTGTTTTGTGAATGGCCTTTGGCCAGTTGATACCAGCTTTCATTGTGGTATCCACTCGATCCTTCGACGTTATAATCATTGGAATACACCAGCTTTCCTTCAGCATTACGCGCCCAGAAAAAGCTTCTTTTCTCCACACCTGGGGTGAAGGCGTCTGGTTCTGGCCAGATGCCGCCGCCGGTAATAATCGAGTCTTTACCTTCACCAATAAGATGCGGAACAACGCTTTGGTACAGAGATTCATCGTTAGGCAACACCTCAGCCAATCGCGACAGGCTGACGGTCTCACCTTCAATTCGGGACAATACGGTACTCAACTGACGGGTTAAACCTTGCCCTGTTTCTTCGATCAGGGCGGTGTTGATTTCAACGACGCGCGGCTGACCGCGCCAGAGCATAATCACCACGATAACAAGGCTCGTTACTGCAAGCAGCAGAATGCCGCCGATGGTTAAACGCGTTGAAATACGAGTAGGATACCAGGCCATACAAACTCCTTCTGCAAAAGGCTAACTTTTATCCAGTATCGGCACAGGCGTTTATATCTTTATAAAGTTTTCTTAAGTATTGCAAAACAAACAAGTGACAGCGTCACAAATAACAAAACCCAGCACTTTGGCTGGGTTTTAATAACGGTTTAATCTTATTTAGATAATTCTTTTTTGATTTCGTCTTTTATTTTACTTAATTCACTCTGCGGATGTTTCTTACAAAGTTCAACGGTCAGAGGAACTGCAGTCGTAACGGTTTCGTTATAGTCGACGTAGTCACCACCTTTGAAGTCTTCGTCTTCATTGAGCACCCAGAAGGCCACCGGAGCCATAGTTTGTGGGTTTAAATCAATAAACTCCTGGCAGTTCATGCCTTTCGGAGTCACTTCAGTTTTAGCGTTATCTGTTGCTGCATTGACGCTGACACTGGTTAACAGCGCTGCGACCAGAATACCTGCTGTAGAAAGGGAGAATTTATTCATTGTAGTACTCCATTTATAATATAAATAATATCTACACTTGCGCTTAACACCGTTAATGTAGCTCGCGAAAAATAATACCCCTACCGTCATAAGAATAAAGATTGCTGTTATTGATATGGCTGAAATTTATATTTCCCATTACTGATTCTTATGTCTGAGGGATAAATGTTGCCCACAATGTGATCGTTCCGACGAAATCAGCAGATTCATACCCCTCTTCCTCTACCGTTGCACCAAAACTGAACTACGCTGCACAAATGTTGATCATTGGTTAATGAATGTCGGTTGGTTTTTAACAAAAACAGCCGGCGTGCCGCTGTTACGCACATGGCACGCGTCCTGCATTGTTAATTCGCTAACAGAAATACGGTATCTGACAGGCAACTAACAGCGAGAAGGTAATGACAGCCAAACCAGAGTTATTTACCCGCATAGAGCAAACCTTTAGCCAGCTGACGCCCAGCGAAAAGCGCGTGGCCGGGTGGCTGTTAGCCCATGCTGTGCAGATCCCATTTGAAACCGCGGATGGCATCGCCAAAGCAACCGGAACCAGTGGCATTACCGTCGGACGTTATCTGCGTAAACTGGGCTTTCGTAACCTGGAGGATGCCAAAGCCAGTCTGCGTGAACTGCCCGTTGTTCCGTATCAGCCCTGGGGAATGAATGAACGACTGGACTCCTGGCACCAGCAACAAAGCCTGCCGGATCGGGCACAGCAGTCGCTGTTGCTGGAGATCGACGCTATTACCCACGTCTACCAGCTCGCACAAGGCGAAACGTTTTTACGCATTGCACAGCAGTTGGCGCATGCGGAAGCCGTGTACATCCTCTGGATCCAGTCCACCCGCGGGATCGCCAACGCCTTTTTTAGTCACCTGGAATACCTGCGACCTAAAGTCAGCTACTCCGAAGGCCTGTCCGGCAGTTGGGTTGAGTCGCTGAACTCGGGATTCAGCCAGCCTTACGTGGTTATTACCGATATGCGCGCCTACTCCGCTATTTCGCGACAATATTGCCGTGTCGCCACAGAGCGCTGCATTCCGCTGGCGCTCATTACCGATGTGTGGTGCCCATGGGCCAGGGATTATTCCATTGATTTACTTCAGGTAAAAACTGACACCGGGCATTTCTGGGACTCACTGGCACCGGTGAGCTGTCTGTTCAACTTATTACTTTCTGCGGTGGTAGCGCAACTGGGTGACACCCTCGCAGGACGCCTGCAAACCAATCGCCAGTTACAACAACAATTTGGTCAATTCGAACAATAAACAGGAAACGTGCTATGTCAGAACTCCCAGAACTGGTCGATCTGTCGGTGATATTTCCGTCGCTGCATATCGATCTTAAATACGCTACTGCCGACAACATTACCGGCGCACCAATCTACCGGGAAGCGCGTTGTCTGTTGCACACTGAGGCGGTTACCGCGCTGGCTAAAAGCATCAGCATTGCGCAACTGGCCGGCCTGCAGCTTGTGGTGTACGACGCGTATCGCCCCCAGCAGGCGCAGGCGATACTGTGGAATGCCTGTCCCGACCCACAGTATGTTGTCGATGTCGCAATTGGTTCCAATCACAGTCGGGGTACGGCCATTGACGTCACGTTGATGGACGATCGCGGCCATCTCCTTGATATGGGGGCCGGTTTTGATGAAATGCACGACCGTTCCCATGCCTGGCATCCATCTGTTCCTCCGGCAGCGCAGCGTAACCGCCTGCTGCTCAATGCCATTATGTTTGGCGGTGGTTTTGTCGGTATCAACAGCGAGTGGTGGCATTTTGAATTACCTGATGCCGCCCGTTACCCGCTGCTTGACGATCAAATAGATTGTTACACTGTCACGCCCATAACAACACAACATCCCCTTTAATTCTGGAGCCTGGTTATGAAGACTACACCTGCGTTAAACGCGTTTTTCCGCCCCGCTCTGATAGCCGTTGCGTTAGCGTTTGCCCTGCCCGCCGCACAGGCTGCCGTTCCCAAAGATATGTTGGTGATTGGTAAAGCCGCCGATCCGCAGACGCTCGACCCCGCCGTGACCATCGATAACAATGACTGGACGGTCACCTATCCTTCCTACCAGCGGTTGGTTCAATACAAAACCGACGGAGGCAAAGGCTCCACGGAAGTTGAAGGTGATTTAGCCAGCGGCTGGAAAGCATCTGACGATCAGAAAGAGTGGACGTTTACCCTGAAAAACGATGCCAAATTCGCCGACGGAACGCCGGTAACGGCAGATGCGGTAAAGCAATCCTTTGAACGTTTACTCAAAATTGGTCAGGGACCTGCGGAGGCTTTCCCAAAAGATCTGAAGGTCGACGTCATTGATAACAACACGGTGAAATTTACCCTCAGCCAGCCGTTTGCCCCGTTTCTGTATACGCTGGCAAATGACGGTGCCTCAATCATTAACCCGGCCATCTTAAAAGAGCATGCCGCAGACGATGCCCGCGGATTCCTGGCGCAGAACACGGCAGGCTCTGGTCCCTTTATGCTGAAGAGTTGGCAAAAGGGACAACAACTGGTACTGGTGCCGAACCCGCATTATACCGGGGCGAAACCGGCATTTAAGCGCGTCTCAGTCAAAATCATTGGTGAAAGCGCCTCCCGTCGCCTGCAACTGTCACGTGGTGATATCGACATTGCCGATGCGCTTCCTGTTGACCAGCTTGCCGCTTTAAAACAGGAAGGCAAAGTGAACGTGGCGGATTATCCCTCATTGCGCGTGACCTATCTGTATCTCAACAACAGTAAAGCGCCGCTCAATCAGGTGGATTTACGTCGCGCCATCTCGTGGGCCACCGATTATAAAGGCATGGTCAACGGGATCCTGAGCGGCAACGGGAAGCAAATGCGTGGCCCGATCCCTGAAGGCATGTGGGGTTTTGACGACAAGGCCATGCAGTACAGCTTTGATGAAGCCAAAGCCAAAGCAGCGTGGGACAAAGTTGCCACCAAACCTGAAAGCCTGAGCTTCCTGTACTCCGATAATGACCCTAACTGGGAACCTATCGCGCTCGCCACCCAGGCAAGCCTTGGCAAACTGGGCATTAAGGTGAAACTGGAAAAACTGGCAAACGCCACCATGCGCGACCGCGTGGGCAAAGGTGATTACGACATTGCCATTGGCAACTGGAGTCCGGATTTTGCCGACCCGTACATGTTTATGAACTACTGGTTTGAGTCAGATAAGAAAGGCTTGCCGGGTAACCGTTCGTTCTATGAAAACGGTGAGGTCGATAAACTGCTGCGCAGCGCGCTGGCCACAACCGATCAGGTGGCCAGAACCAATGACTACCAGCAGGCGCAAACCATCGTGATTGATGAAGCGGCCTACGTCTATTTATTCCAGAAAAACTATCAGCTGGCGATGAACAAAGACGTCAAAGGATTTGTATTCAACCCCATGCTGGAACAGGTCTTCAATATCTCCACCATGAGTAAATAAGCCACGTTTATGCGGAGCCGCTCTGGCTCCGCAAGGGGAAGCTAATGACGTTCTGGAGTATTTTACGCCAGCGATGCTGGGGACTTATTCTGGTGGTTATCGGTGTTTGCGTAATCACCTTTATTATTTCACACCTGATACCTGGCGACCCCGCGCGGCTGCTGGCGGGTGACCGTGCCAGCGATGAAATTGTCGAAAATATTCGCCAACAGTTGGGGCTGAATCAGCCGCTGTATGTCCAGTTTTTTCGCTATGTCAGCGATATTTTTCACGGCGATTTAGGCATATCCATTCGCACCGGGCGTCCGGTACTGGATGAGCTGCGCATTTTCTTCCCCGCGACCCTTGAATTGGCTTTCTGCTCTTTGTTGCTGGCGCTGGTGATAGGTATCCCGCTGGGTATTTTGTCTGCGGTCTGGCGTAACCGCTGGCTTGATCACCTTGTTCGGCTAATGGCAATTACCGGTATCTCCACGCCTGCATTCTGGCTGGGGCTGGGGGTTATCGTGCTGTTTTACGGTCATCTGCAAATTTTACCCGGCGGTGGGCGTTTAGACGACTGGCTGGATCCACCTGCTCACGTCACCGGTTTCTACCTGATTGATGCTCTGCTGGAAGGCAACGGCGAAGTCTTTTTCAATGCGCTTCAGCACCTGATTTTGCCATCGCTGACATTGGCTTTTGTACATCTTGGGATCGTTGCTCGTCAGATTCGTTCCGCCATGCTGGAGCAACTGAGTGAAGATTACATACGTACCGCCCGCGCCAGCGGGCTCCCGGGCTGGTACATCGTGCTGTGCTATGCATTGCCTAACGCACTTATCCCATCAATCACCGTCCTCGGCCTGGCGCTGGGCGATCTGCTCTACGGTGCGGTTTTGACCGAAACGGTCTTTGCCTGGCCTGGCATGGGTGCCTGGGTGGTGACCTCAATTCAGGCACTCGACTTCCCGGCGGTAATGGGATTTGCGGTGGTGGTCTCGTTCGCCTATGTGCTGGTCAACTTGGTGGTGGATTTACTCTATCTGTGGGTAGACCCTCGAATTGGACGTGGAGGTGCTGAATGATGCTCACACAAGAAACACCGACCCACCCTCAGACAGCACGTCGCCGCACGGACTGGGCTAAACTGTTCTGGATGATGAAAAGTAGCCCGCTGACGCTGGTTGGCGGGGTCATCATCGTATTGATACTGCTGCTGATGGTGCTGTCGCCGTGGATAACACCCCACGATCCGAATGCCATCAATTTGAGTGCGCGCCTGCTGCCCCCGTCAGCCGCTCACTGGTTTGGAACCGATGAAGTCGGTCGCGATCTGTTCAGCCGCGTTCTGGTAGGAAGTCAGCAATCTGTCGTTGCGGGTCTGGTGGTAGTGGGTATCGCCGGGGGATTGGGTTCACTGCTGGGTTGCTTGTCGGGTGTCATGGGCGGGCGTGCCGACGCGATAATTATGCGGATGATGGACATTATGCTGTCCATTCCTTCGCTGGTGCTGACGATGGCGTTAGCCGCCGCGCTGGGTCCAAGCCTGTTTAACGCCATGCTGGCGATTGCAATCGTCCGTATCCCTTTCTATGTACGCCTCGCCCGTGGTCAGACGTTAGTGGTACGCCAGTTTACTTTTGTACAGGCTGCCCGGACCTACGGCGCTTCACGCTGGCATCTGATTAGCTGGCACATTTTACGCAATTCTCTGCCGCCGCTCATTGTTCAGGCGTCGCTGGATATCGGCAGTGCGATCCTGATGGCTGCCACGCTCGGGTTTATCGGTCTGGGCGCCCAGCAGCCCAGCGCTGAATGGGGGGCGATGGTCGCAATTGGCCGCAATTACGTGCTTGATCAGTGGTGGTATTGTGCTTTTCCCGGCGCCGCCATTCTGATTACCGCCGTGGGCTTTAATCTCTTTGGCGATGGTATTCGCGATCTGCTGGATCCGAAAGCCGGAGGAAAACAGTCATGACACAACCCGTACTGGAAATCGAAGATTTGCATCTGAGTTTCCCCGGCTATAAAGCTGACGTGCATGCGCTGAACCATGTATCACTGCACATCAACCGCGGAGAAATCGTTGGTGTGGTGGGTGAATCCGGTTCCGGTAAGTCCGTGACCGCCATGCTCACCATGCGTCTGCTACCGGAGGGAAGCTATCGTATTCACCAGGGACGCGTTTCGCTGCTGGGTGAAGATGTGCTCAACGCCAGTGAGAAACAAATGCGCCAATGGCGCGGTGCACGTGTCGCGATGATCTTTCAGGAGCCCATGACGGCACTGAATCCGACCCGCCGTATCGGCCAGCAAATGGTGGAGGTGATCCGCCATCATCAGGCGTTAAGCCGCACGGATGCCCGCCAGAAAGCCGTCGCTCTACTCGAAGAGATGCAAATCCCGGACGCGCCGGAGGTCATGAAACGATTTCCGTTTGAGCTTTCCGGCGGTATGCGCCAACGCGTGATGATTGCGCTGGCCTTTTCGTGCGAGCCGGAGCTTATCATTGCCGATGAACCGACCACTGCTCTGGACGTCACGGTGCAACTGCAGGTGCTGCGTTTGCTGAAGTTAAAAGCGCGCGCCAGTGGAACAGCCGTGTTATTTATCAGCCATGATATGGCGGTGGTTTCACAGTTATGCGACCGGTTGTACGTCATGTATGCCGGGAGCGTGATTGAGAGTGGCCCGACGCAAACCGTTATTCAACGCCCGACGCACCCCTATTCCATCGGCTTGCTGAAATGTGCGCCGGAACACGGCGAACCGCGCACATTGCTGCCCGCCATTCCCGGCACCGTGCCGAACCTAACCTGCTTACCTGCCGGATGCGCGTTTCGCGACCGCTGCTTTGCCGCTGGTCCTCGTTGTGAAGAAACGCCGGCGTTAAGTAGTCAGGGAGGTGCAGATCAACAATCTGCCTGCTGGTATCCGCAACTGGAGACAACACATGTCTGATTTTTTACTGGCGCTGCAGGATGTTCATGTCAACTTTCCTGCGCGTAAAAACTGGCTTGGCAAGGTTACGGAACGGGTGCATGCGCTCAACGGTCTGGATTTACAGATTCGCCAGGGTGAAACGCTGGGGATTGTTGGCGAATCCGGCTGTGGAAAAAGTACGCTGGCGCAACTGTTGATGGGCATGTTGAAACCCAGTCAGGGAAGCTATTCTCGCCGTGGTGATAAGCAGCATAACGGTATGCAAATGGTCTTTCAGGACCCTCTTTCATCACTGGACCCGCGCTTACCGGTGTGGCGGATAATTACCGAACCGGTGTGGATCCAAAAACGGAGCCCGGAACGTGAACGACGCATGCTTGCCGAGGATTTGGCACGGCAGGTGGGGATTCGTCCTGAATATCTCGACCGCTTGCCGCACGCGTTTTCCGGTGGACAGCGCCAACGTATTGCTATTGCCCGGGCGCTATCGTCAGAGCCGGATGTTATCGTCCTCGATGAGCCCACTTCAGCGCTGGATATCTCCGTGCAGGCGCAAATTCTCAACCTGCTGGTGTCGTTACAGGCGCGCAGAAACCTGACCTACGTATTGATATCGCATAACGTGTCGGTGGTCCGCCATATGAGCGACCGTGTGGCGGTGATGTACCTCGGGCAAATTGTTGAGCTGGGTGATGCCCAACAGGTTCTCACTCACCCCGCCCATCCGTACACACGATTATTGCTGGACTCGGTACCTAAAACGGGCGCACCGCTGGCGGAAGATTTGGTGTTACGTAAAACCGAGCTACCGGGAAACCGAACGTTGCCCCAGGGCTGCTTTTTCCGTGACAGATGTCCATTGGCAACCCACGGTTGTGAGAAAAAACAGGCATTGCTGAAGAGTGATACCGGCTGTGACGTTCGCTGCTGGCGGGCGGTTACATGACCTGAGCCGTTGAGAAAAGTCAGGTGCGATACGCCTTTTTCAGTGAATCCACCAGCACCTCGGAAGCGGTAGATAATTTATGATGCGCCGAACGCAAAACCCCGATCCGACGCTGAATCACCGGCGTATCCAGATCGATACAGGTTGCGCCTAACTCTGTCATTTGCGTGCGGCATAGTGCAGGTACGGCGCTAACGCCCAGACCGTTAGCCACCAGACGGCCAACGGTTACCAGCTGATGGCTCTCCAGCGCTACTTCCAGCGTATGTCCGCTTTGCACCAGTTGTTCTTCCAGCATCAGCCGCACGGCGGACGGGCGTTGCAGGGTGATAAAATCCAGCGTCAGCAGTTCGCGCCACGCAATACGATCCCTGTCTGCCAGCCGACAGGTTGGCGGCACAATCGCGATAAAACGATCCACGCCGAGCGGCGTGAAATGCAGATGTCCCGAATAGTCCGGCTCGAAGGCTATGCCCATCTCGACCCGCCCTTCACTGACCATTTCAATCACGTGTTCATTGATCACATCATGAACCGTTACGTTGATACCGGAATAAGAATCACGAAATGTTTTCAGTACCGATGGCAGGACGTTGGCGGCAAATGAGGGCATGGCGGCGATCGATATTTTACCGCGCTGCAGCGTAAAGCGCTGGCGCATGGCTTCTTCCGTATTCTCCCAGTCCGCCAGCAGCTGTCGCCCCATATTCAGCAGCGTTTCTCCCTCCTGCGTCAGGGTCACTTTGCGGGTCGTTCTTAACAGTAACGCCCCGCCCAGCGAATCTTCCAGTCCTTTAATCGCCAGGCTTAACGCGGGTTGCGACATATTCAGTCTTTCGCTGGCATGAGCAAAATTCAGAGTGTGAGCTACCGCTAAAAACGCGCGTAACTGTTTGATGCTCATTCCCATTTCGCATTCCTTTAACTTGTTGAATACCTTTAATTAACATTAAATTGATAAAAAAACCCAATGAGTGAGTCACAAATTTAAAATTAACAAATCATTTTTCACCCCCAATGATGTCGGCAAGGACAACTGGGGAGGCAAGTGTATGGCTGGACTGGATAAACGTGTTGCCACTTATCAAGAGGCGCTGGAAGGACTGACCGACAACATGACGCTGCTGGCAGGTGGTTTTGGTCTATGTGGGATCCCTGAAAACCTGATTACCGAAGTACGCCGTCGGGAGGTTCAGGGACTTACCGTTGTATCAAACAACTGCGGCGTGGATGGCTTTGGCCTTGGCGTGCTGCTGGAAACGCGTCAGGTGCGCAAAGTGGTCGCGTCCTATGTGGGGGAAAACGCCCTGTTTGAGAAACAGGTGCTTAGCGGCGAACTGGAAGCCATCCTGACGCCACAGGGTACGCTGGCAGAGCAGTTGCGCGCGGGCGGCGCGGGGATCCCGGCATTTTTTACCGCGACCGGATATGGAACCCCCGTGGCGGAAGGGAAAGAGGTTCGCGAGTTTGCCGGACGCCCTTACATCCTTGAGCAGGCGATAACCGGTGATTTTGCGTTGGTTAAAGGCTGGAAAGCCGACTGGTACGGCAACGTCATCTATCGCCACACCGCACAGAATTTTAATCCGCTGATGGCCGCCGCCGGGCGCATTACCGTCGTGGAAGTCGAAGAAATTGTCCCTCCTGGAGAACTGGACCCTGCTGCGATTCACACTCCCGGAATTTTCGTTAACCGCATCATTCAGGGGCAGTTTGAAAAACGTATTGAACAACGCACCCTGCGCCAGAAAGGAGCCTGACCATGTTAACGCGTGAACAAATGGCGATGCGAGTCGCCCGCGAGCTGCGAGACGGATATTACGTCAACCTTGGAATCGGCATTCCCACGCTGGTGGCAAATTACATCCCTGATGGCATGGATGTGATGCTGCAATCAGAAAACGGTTTGCTGGGTATGGGCCCGTTTCCCACAGAAGACGAAATTGATGCCGACATGATCAACGCCGGGAAACAGACTGTGACGGCGCGTAAAGGCGCGGCGATTTTCGACTCGGCGCAATCCTTCGCCATGATCCGCGGCGGCCACGTTGATCTGACGGTGCTCGGTGCGTTTGAAGTCGATGTTAACGGCAATATCGCCTCATGGATGATCCCCGGAAAAATGGTGAAAGGCATGGGCGGCGCGATGGATCTGGTTGCCGGAGCCGACAATATCATTGTGGTAATGACCCATGCTTCCAAAAGCGGTGAGTCCAAACTGCTTCCCACCTGCACCCTGCCGCTGACCGGCGTGGCCTGCATCAAACGTGTGCTTACCGACCTGGCTCTGCTGGAAATTACCGACGGTGCGTTCATTCTGCGTGAACGTGCACCGGGCATCAGCGTGGATGAAATTGTCGCCAGAACCGCCGGCAAGCTGATCGTTCCCGAAACTGTCCCCGAAATGCACTTTAGCTGAGGAGCTGACCATGCAGGATGTTGTCATTGTCGCGGCAACGCGCACCCCAATTGGCAGTTTTCATGGCGCGCTGGCACCACTTTCCGCGGTTGAGCTTGGTTCAGTGGTGATCCGTTCGCTGCTGGAAAAAACGGCTGTGGTGCCTGAGCAAATTGATGAGGTGATTTTAGGTCAGGTTCTGACTGCGGGCTGCGGTCAGAATCCGGCCAGACAAACGGCGTTACGGGCAGGACTGCCGGTCACCACGCCCGCGTTAACCATCAACTTGGTGTGTGGTTCGGGTCTGAAGGCGGTGCATCAGGCGGTACAGGCGATTCGCTGTGGCGATGCGCAAATCGTGATTGCCGGGGGCCAGGAGAGCATGAGCAATGCGCCCTATTATCTCGACGGCGCGCGGGCCGGTCTGCGGTTGGGTCATGCCAGTATGAAAGACAGCGTGGTGCATGACGGCCTGTGGGATGCGTTCAACGACTATCACATGGGTATTACTGCCGAAAATCTGGCGGATAAGTTCGTAATCAGTCGTGAGCAGCAGGACGCTTTTGCCCTGCACTCCCAGCAAAAAGCTGCCGCCGCCATTGAAGCGGGTCGTTTTAACGCGGAAATCACGCCGGTCAGCGTCCCACAGGGCAAAAAGCCGCCACGTGTGGTGGACCGTGACGAACAACCTCGCCCGGATACTCAGGCCGACAAGCTGGCGCAACTTAAACCGGCGTTTCGTCCGGGTAACGGCACGGTGACCGCCGGAAATGCATCATCCATCAATGATGGTGCCGCCGCGGTGATGTTGATGAGCGCCGCCAAAGCGGCGGAACTCAATCTGCCAGTGCTTGCCCAGGTGGCGGGCTACGCGGTTTCTGGCGTCGATCCCGCCATTATGGGCATTGGGCCGGTAGAAGCGTCACTCCAGTGCCTGAAGCGTGCTGGCTGGACGCTAAATGACGTGGATCTTATCGAAGCCAACGAAGCCTTTGCTGCGCAAGCGCTGGCGGTTGGCGAATCCCTGAACTGGGACAGCAACCGGGTAAACGTGAACGGCGGTGCGATTGCGCTGGGGCACCCGATTGGCGCATCAGGTTGCCGAATTTTGGTAACACTGCTGCACGAAATGGCTCGCAGCAATGCAGCTAAAGGGCTGGCTACGCTGTGCGTAGGTGGCGGTCAAGGTGTGGCGCTGGCGGTAGAACGTCCGCAGGGGGTAGCTCATGCAAAGTAAGCCTATCTGCATTCTGGGCGCGGGGTTAATGGGTGTCGGCATTGCTACCCACTTCGCCCGTTTTGGTTACGATGTCTGGTTATACGATACCGATAGCAGCCGAATTGCAGAAATAAGCGGAGTTGCTGGCGGTATCCTGGATGAGCTGATTGTCACCGATCAATTTGCAATTGGTGAAAAAGCGACGGTCGTGGCTCGCCTGCACGGCACAACCTCGCTACAGGATATTGCCGCATGCCGGTTACTGATTGAAGCGATCCCGGAGCGGCTCGAACTCAAACACGCACTGTATGCGCAACTGGAAGAGCTGATCGCGCCGGAGGCCGTTATTGCCAGTAATACCAGCGGCCTGCCGCCGGATGCGCTGGCAGAAAAACTCGCCCATCCCGAACGGTTGCTGATCGCCCATTTCTGGCACCCGCCACATTTTATTCCGCTGGTCGAAATTGTACCTGGCACCGCAACGAAGCCGGAATATCTCCATGAATTGCAACAACAACTGATCGCGATGCAACTTGAGGCGGTGGTGCTCGACCGCGCCGCTCCAGGGTTTGTTGGCAATCGACTGCAGTTTGCCCTGCTGCGTGAAGCGCTACATATCGTTAAAAGCGGCATCGCCAGCGCAGAAGTGGTTGATCAGGTGATGCGCGCCTCGCTCGGACGTCGCTATGCAATGGTCGGTCCGCTGGAGGCTGCTGATATGACCGGACTTTCTACGGTGCAGGACATTTGTCGGCATCTGCTTCCGGAACTGGCAACCGGCAGCGACATGATGACGCTGGTCGCTGACAAGGTCGCCAACGGTAATACCGGTGTACGCAGT
Source organism: Citrobacter sp. Cpo045 (assembly GCF_030332875.1). Taxonomy (NCBI): domain Bacteria; kingdom Pseudomonadati; phylum Pseudomonadota; class Gammaproteobacteria; order Enterobacterales; family Enterobacteriaceae; genus Citrobacter; species Citrobacter sp. Cpo045. Next base: position 230,999 of record NZ_JAOWGZ010000096.1, on the reverse strand, counting down.
GGTCAGGATTTTTATCATTGGGATGATTCGCGCAAGGAATACATCCAGCAACGCAGGGAGCATCAGCTGCGATTTGCCCTGAAGCCATAACGTCTCTTTCTGTACCCCAATATAATAATAAGGAGTCATGATGAGTGTATTAATCGCCCTGGCAGCGCTGGGCCTGCTGATGCTGGCAGCCTATCGCGGATACAGCGTCATTCTGTTTGCCCCCATCGCAGCATTAGGTGCTGTATTGCTTACCGAACCCAGCGCCGTCGGCCCTGCCTTCACCGGCCTGTTTATGGAAAAAATGGTCGGTTTTGTGAAGCTGTACTTCCCGGTGTTCTTGCTGGGGGCCGTGTTTGGCAAGTTAATCGAGTTATCTGGATTTTCACGTTCCATTGTTGCCGCCGCTATCAACATCCTCGGTCGTCGTCATGCCATCCCGGTGATTGTGCTGGTATGTGCGTTGTTGACCTACGGCGGCGTATCGCTGTTTGTGGTGGCCTTTGCGGTGTATCCGTTCGCGGCTGAACTGTTCCGTCAGAGCAATATTCCTAAACGCCTGATCCCGGCAACCGTTGCGCTGGGTGCCTTCTCCTTCACCATGGATGCCCTGCCAGGCACACCGCAGATCCAGAACATTATTCCGACCAGTTTCTTCGGTACCAACGCCTGGGCCGCGCCGTGGCTGGGTTTGATAGGTTCCGTATTTATCATCGTTGTTGGTCTGGTTTATCTCGAACGTCAGCGTCGTAAAGCGCAGGCTAAGAATGAGGGTTATGGGACTGAACTGTTAAACGAGCCGGAAACGCCGGATAACATTAATCTGCCGAACCCGCTCATCGCGATCTCTCCGCTGATCCTGGTTGGGGTATTTAACCTGCTGTTTACCCGCTGGATCCCGCAATGGTATGGCGCCACGCATCAACTGGAGCTTCCGGGTCTCGCCAAACCGATTACCACCGAAGTCGGTAAAATCACTGCTATCTGGGCAGTGGAAGCGGCGCTGATTTCTGGGATCCTGCTGGTGGTGCTCTTCGGCTATCGCAACATTAAAGGTCGCCTGGCGGAAGGCAGCAGAACGGCGGTTGGCGGCGCGATCCTCGCGGCGATGAACACCGCGTCAGAGTACGGTTTTGGCGCAGTGATCGCCGCCCTGCCAGGTTTCCTTGTACTGTCAAAAGCACTGGCGGCTATTCCTGACCCGCTGCTCAATGAAGCTATCAGTATCACTACGCTCGCCGGGATCACCGGTTCGGCGTCTGGCGGGATGAGTATTGCCCTTGCCGCCATGTCTGACACCTTTATCGCGGCCGCTCACGCTGCCAATATCCCACTTGAAGTCTTTCACCGCGTGGCGTCTATGGCCAGCGGCGGTATGGACACCCTGCCGCATAACGGCGCAGTCATTACCTTATTAGCTATCACCGGTCTCAGCCACCGTCAGGCGTATGGCGGAATTTTTGCTATTACCGTCATTAAAAGTCTGGCCGTACTGTTTGTCATCGGCGTCTTCTACACCACCGGAATTGTTTAAGGAGAATCATCATGAACTTAACGGGAAAAACCGCCCTGGTTACCGGCTCGACCAGCGGTATCGGATTAGGTATCGCACAGGTGCTGGCGCAAGCAGGCGCCACCCTGATCCTCAACGGGTTTGGTGATGTGGATGCCGCCAAAGACGCTGTTGCCCAATATGGCAAAACGCCAGGCTATCATGGCGCGGATCTGAGCGATGAAGCGCAAATTGCCGACATGATGCGCTATGCCGAGAGCGAATTCGGCGGTGTTGATATACTGGTCAATAACGCGGGGATCCAGCATGTATCCCCGGTGGAAACCTTCCCGGTTGATAAATGGAACGCGATTATCGCTATTAATCTCTCTTCCGTTTTTCACACCACGCGTCTGGCGCTTCCTGGTATGCGCGCGCGAAACTGGGGGCGCATCATTAATATCGCTTCTGTTCACGGCCTGGTGGCTTCAAAAGAGAAATCCGCCTACGTAGCGGCGAAGCACGGCGTGGTGGGATTCACTAAGACCATCGCACTGGAAACCGCGCAGACGGGTGTCACCTGCAATGCGCTGTGTCCCGGTTGGGTGTTCACACCGTTGGTCCAGCAGCAGATCGATAAGCGTATTGCCGAAGGCGCAGAGCCTGAGGCTGCGCGTGACGCCCTGCTATCGGAAAAGCAGCCGTCGCGCGAATTCGTCACGCCGGAACAGTTAGGTGAGCTGGCACTATTTCTGTGTTCAGACGGTGCGGCGCAGGTGCGCGGCGTGGCGTGGAATATGGATGGCGGTTGGGTAGCGCAATAACATCATCAGGTGCCGGATAAGACTGACTTACATCCGGCACAGTCGTAGGCCGGATAAGACGCAGTCGCATCCGGCGCGCCATGATTAAGACTTCAGCTGATAATCCAGCGTAATATCCGCGTTCAGTACCTGCGATACCGGGCATCCGGCTTTTGCTTTCTGGATGATGCCGTCAAACGTGGCGGCGTCTATCCCCGGCACGCTCACCTGGCTATGCAACGCGACTTTAGTGATCGCAAACCCGGCATCTACTTTATCCAGAGAAACATCGGCAGTGGTATCAATGGCATCTGGTGTAAACCCTGCTTCGCCCAGCATCAGCGAAAGTGCCATCGAGAAGCAGGCTGCATGGGCCGCGCCAATCAATTCTTCAGGATTGGTGCCTTTCACACCTTCAAATCGTGTATTAAACCCATACGGTTGCTGATTCAACACGCCACTTTCTGTCGACACAGTGCCTTTGCCGCGCTTAATGTCGCCTTCCCAGTGTGCCTGACCTTTCTTATGGATAGTCATTACCGCTCTCCTGTGTTGTCGTCGGAGTTACTAGTATAGGACGGCTGAGAAAAAGCATGTTACATACGGGATAGTTCTCATTTGCCGCTTAAGCATTGACCTTTCAGATAAAATGACCGACCATCCAGAAAGCCGTTATGTTGAACATCGGCTTTTTATCAGGTTGTATTTCGTCCGTTCTCATACGGGCTCGCCCTTGAAACCAGTAACAGGATTAAGGAGTTAGAATGAAATCGAACCGTCAGGCCCGTCATATTCTCGGACTGGACCACAAAATCTCAAATCAACGTAAAATCGTGACCGAAGGTGACAAAACCAACGTGGTCAATAATCCTACTGGAAGAAAGCGCCGCACTGACGGCAAGTAGCCTTTCGCACGTCTGACTGAGTAACGAGATAAACACCATTGCAACCGCAGTGGTGTTTTTGCTTATAAAACCCCTTAACCCATTCACAATGCTTTATACTTCGCCCGTTTCCCTGGCGGACAGGCCACATACGATCATAAAGAGCGCCAGGGACGGTTATTCAAAAAAGAGTGAGTGACATGGAAAACGAAACCAAAAAACTGCGTTCCCTTTACATCCCCTACGCTGGCCCGGTACTGCTGGAATTCCCTTTACTGAATAAAGGGAGCGCCTTCAGTGTGGAAGAACGCCGTAACTTCAACCTGCTGGGGTTACTGCCGGAAGTGGTCGAGACGATTGAGGAACAGGCTGAACGCGCCTGGATCCAATATCAGGGATTCAAAACCGAAATCGACAAACATATTTACCTGCGCAACATCCAGGACACCAACGAAACCCTGTTTTACCGACTGGTGCATAATCACCTGGATGAGATGATGCCAGTTATCTATACCCCAACGGTCGGCGCGGCCTGTGAGCGTTTCTCTGAGATTTATCGTCGTGCGCGCGGCGTGTTTATCTCATATCAGAACCGCCACAATATGGACGATATCCTGCAAAACGTCCCTAACCACAATATCAAGGTCATCGTTGTCACCGATGGCGAACGTATTTTAGGTCTTGGCGATCAGGGGATCGGCGGGATGGGCATTCCAATCGGTAAACTGTCGCTATATACCGCATGTGGCGGAATTAGCCCGGCCTATACTCTTCCGGTGGTACTGGACGTGGGGACCAACAACCAGCAACTGCTGAACGATCCGCTGTATATGGGCTGGCGCAATCCGCGTATCACTGATGATGAATACTACGAATTCGTTGATGAATTCATCCAGGCCGTGAAGCATCGCTGGCCGGACGTGCTGTTGCAGTTTGAAGATTTCGCCCAGAAAAACGCTATGCCACTGCTGACCCGTTATCGTGATGAAATTTGCTCGTTTAACGACGATATTCAGGGCACCGCGGCGGTTACTGTCGGTACGCTTATTGCGGCTAGCCGCGCGGCCGGTAGCCAGTTGAGCGAACAGAACATCGTCTTCCTCGGTGCGGGTTCCGCCGGTTGCGGGATTGCCGAGCAGATCATTGCGCAGATCCAGCGTGAAGGTTTAAGCGAAGAAGCGGCGCGTCAACGCGTATTCATGGTCGACCGCTTCGGCCTGTTAACAGACAAAATGCCGAACCTGCTCTCCTTCCAGACCAAACTGGTGCAAAAACGCGAAAATCTCCAGCATTGGGATACCCAAGAAGATGTGCTGTCGTTGCTCGATGTGGTCCGCAACGTTAAGCCGGATATCCTGATCGGCGTTTCCGGACAAACCGGCCTGTTTACCGAAGAGATCATCCGCGAAATGCACAAGCATTGTCCGCGTCCGATCGTCATGCCGTTGTCTAACCCCACTTCCCGTGTTGAAGCTACACCACAGGATATTATCGCCTGGACCGAAGGTAACGCGCTGGTTGCGACCGGTAGTCCATTCGCACCGGTACTGTGGAAAGATAAAATTTACCCAATCGCCCAGTGTAACAACGCCTATATCTTCCCGGGTATCGGCCTGGGTGTGATTGCGTCTGGCGCGTCGCGCATCACTGATGAAATGCTGATGTCGGCGAGTGAAACGCTGGCGCAGTATTCACCGCTGGTGCTCAACGGTGAAGGTCTGGTGCTACCGGAACTGAAAGATATTCAGACCGTTTCTCGCGCCATTGCCTTTGCCGTCGGTAAAATGGCTCAGCAGCAAGGTGTGGCAGTGAAAACCTCCGCCGAAGCGCTGCAACAGGCGATTGACGATAATTTCTGGCAGGCAGAATATCGCGACTACCGTCGTACTTCTATTTGACGGTTTGCCCGGCGGCACACTGCTGCCGGGCGTTCAACACTTGCGCTTTTGCGTAACTTACGATTACACTTTCACCACCGATTAACATTCTGAAAAACAAAAGGAGGATACTTATGCTGTACTGTGAACGTTTTATCGTTTCACATGCTTTTGGCGATCGCCAGTGCTCAAGCGTTATCGGTATCGTGCTGCGATAACTTCTGCTTGAGCGAAGCTAACTTCTAAATCCCCTTCTCTCGGGCTTACCGGGTTATCGTCAGCGATGTTTGACGAGGCGTTTTCACGCCTGTAACTCTTGAGTAAGCAACAATGAGCACATTACTAACCGCACAATCCTTACACGTTGATACGGCATTCGGCACGCTATTCGACGATCTTTCCTTTACCCTGAAAAAAGGCGACCGCATCGGGCTTATCGGTTACAACGGCTGCGGCAAAAGCACACTGTTAAAACTGCTCGATGGCACGATCTCGCCCACCAGTGGGGCAATCGCGCAGGCGAATCACTGCCATCTCGCACGTGTAGAACAACATCTACCTGACGATATACTGCCGCTTACGCTGCAGGAAGCCGTTCTCGCTCAACTTCCCGAGCATGAACGCGCAGCTCAGCAGTGGCGGGTTGAAGCACTGCTTGCCGAAATGGGTTTTACGCCAGAGAATTTATCTCTTACAGCGCAAACGTTGAGCGGTGGCCAGCACACGCGCTTGCTATTAGCGCGGGCACTGATGCGTAATCCTGACCTGCTGCTGCTGGATGAACCGGGTAACCACCTGGATTTGCCTACATTACTGTGGCTTGAGCAGTTCTTACAGAACTGGTCTGGCAGTTTTGTGGTGGTCTCCCACGACCCGCAGCTGCTGGACGCGGTGACTCACGGAACCTGGATCTTGCGCGATCGCACCCTGCATGCCTTCGATCTACCCTGTAGCGCGGCGCGTCAGGCTCTGGCAGAAAGAGATGTCAGCGATGCCTTGCGCCATAAGGCTGAGCAAAAAGAGATAGACCGGGTGACTGCCAGCGCCAAACGGCTGGCAACCTGGGGGCGGGTCTACGACAACGAAGATCTCTCCCGCAAGGCCAAGCAGATGGAAAAACAGGTACAGCGCTTGAAAGAGGTGCAAACAGAAGTAACGTCAGGAAGTCAGTGGACACTAACATTGCAGGGTGATGCCCTGCGTGCAGATCGTTTGCTGGAGATGACCAATCTGTCTGTAGCCCCTGCTCCCGGTGCAGATACACTGTTTTCCATTGCCGGTATCCGGTTAAAAAGCGGCGATCGCGTGGCGATTGTCGGGCGTAACGGTTGCGGGAAATCATCGCTGTTAAGGCTTATCTGGCAACAGTTTCAGTCACAGCTGGCATCACCTTCACTGGTGTTACACCCGCGCGTTACCCTGGGTTATTACGACCAGACGCTGCATCAGCTTGCCGATAACGATTCATTGTTTGACGCGCTGGAAGCGTTTGCCCCGCAGCCAGAGATTCGCAAGATGGCGTTGATTAGCGCGGGATTTCCGTGGGTTCGTCATGCGCAGCGAGTCAGCACGTTAAGCGGCGGTGAGCGCTCCCGGTTACTGTTTGTTGGGTTGACGCTTGCGCGCTACAGTCTGCTGATGCTCGATGAACCGACCAACCATCTGGATATGGAAGGCAAAGAGGCGCTGGCAGAAACGCTACAAAGCTATAACGGCGGCGTGTTGCTGGTCAGTCACGACCGGCAGCTTATCAGCCAAAGCTGCAACCGGTTCTGGTTAATCGACAATGGCGAACTCAGTGAATGGCACGATCTGGATGCGGTCAATGCGCGTATTCGGGAAACGTCCGCGGAGATAACCGTTCCCAAAACGGTGGCTGAAGCGAAAACTGAAATAAGCGGTGACAGCGATAGATTGCTGGAACAACTTCTCGATCTTGAGCAGCGTCTGGCCGACGATCTCGCCCGCAAGCCGAAACATCAAAAACCGTTGTTACAGGCGCAATGGCGTAAAGAGATTGAATGTCTGAACGCACAACTGGAGTAATCTTTATTGCCGGATGGCGCAAGCTTATCCGGCCTACATCAGCAAAATGCGCGTGTAGGCCAGCCATCCGGCAATTCTTGCGTGACGCTTTCCAGTTATTCCCCTTCTCCCTTTTTCTTTTTGCACATTCGCCGCACAATTTTAAATATCGCAATCTTGGTGTTGCGTTTAACGGAACATTGATGGTAGTGTTCCTCTTGAAGGAACAAGGATGATACGGATGATCATGAACTTCAGGCACAAGGGATTGCGCGATTTGTTTCTTCATGGACGAACATCAGGCGTTATGGCGAAACATGTCCGACGATTACGACACAGACTTGCCGTTATTGATGCGGCAAGCAAGGTTACAGATATCAATATGCCCGGTTATAAGCTACATCCTCTGGTGGGTGAACGCGACGGCATATGGGCAATTTCTGTTTCAGGTAACTGGCGTATTACGTTTGAATTCGTCAATGGCGACGCGTACATACTGGATTCCGAGGACTATCATTGATGAAGATGGCAAATCATCCCCGTCCTGGGGATATCATTCAGGAAGCGCTGGAAGAACTCAATGTCAGCCTGCGCGAGTTTGCCAGAGCTATGGAGATTGCACCGTCAACGGCAAGTCGACTATTAACCGGGAAAGCGGCTCTGACGCCTGAGATGGCGATTAAACTCTCCGTAGTGATTGGCAGTTCACCCGAAATGTGGTTAAACCTGCAAAATACCTGGAGTCTGGCAGAGGCCCAAAAAAGCGTGGATATTTCACGTCTGCGTAAGCTGGCGGTACAGTGATATAAATGCCGGATATATTTTTGTCATCCGGCATACCATTTATTGCTGCGGTTTTTTCTCTTTCCAGGCATCCCAGGCCTGTTTGATCTCTTGCTTTGCCGTAGCGGCGTCATTGAAACCGTTTAATTCGACCTTCTTGCGCCCTTCCGGCAGATCTTTGTACACGCGGAAGAAAGATTCCAGACGTTGAACTTCAATCTTGGGCAGATCGCTCAACTCTTTGATGTCGTCATAAGTGGGGTCAATTTTACTGGCCGGAACGGCGACAATTTTGTCGTCCTTTTCACCGCCGTCGATCATCTTCAGGACGCCAATAGCGCGCAGCTTAATCAACGTTCCCGGAGCAAGCGGCGCACGGGTATAAAAAATGACGTCCAGCGGGTCACCGTCACCGGCTAAAGACTGGGTGAGTGAACCGTAGTTGGCGGGATAGGCAACCGGCATTGACTGGAAGCGATCGGCAACGATAAAACCGGTTTTGGCGTCGGTTTCATATTTAATCATTCCACCTGCCGGAATTTCGGTTACGGCATAAAACTCTTCCGGGTTGTTCTCCGGCTGAGGAAATTCGAGGATGTTTTGCGCCTGAGCTGAAGCACAAAGAAACACGCTGACTGCGAGTAATTTTTTCACCAGATGCATTGTCTTTTAACTCTTCTATTATCGGAAAGACAACACCTTACGTTCAGCAGATGACAGAAACATGACGTTTTTTTGGCAAAAAAATGGCGCTACTGATGTAGCGCCATTGCGTAGAGGGAACATCAGGGATTAGTTAACCCCCTCCTCGCTCTCTTTTTTCGCTTCTTGTCTTTCAACTTCGCGATACCAACGTGGGTGATGTTTCTTCGCCCAACGACGGCTCACTTTCCCTTCGACCATACCTTTAATCGATCCTTTCACCCAGAACGCCATATACATATGGATGAGGATGGCGTGCATCAGGATAATCCCCGCCGCCGCATGGATCAGCAGGCTATAGCGCACGACCTGCATCGGGAAGAACTGCGCAAAGTACGGACGCCAGATAATGATACCGGTAATCAGCAGCACGAAAATCATGCTCATAATCGACCAGAACATCATTTTCTGTCCGGCGTTGTATTTGCCCACATCCGCCACTTTGTGTTCATTGCCTTTCAGTACTTCCACAATGTTTTTCAGCCACGGAATATCTTTCTTATCCGGGATGTTGTGGTGCACAAAGCGTACAAACATGAACATCAGTGCCACGAAGATCAGTATGCCGAAGAACGGGTGCAAAATGCGTCCCATCTGCGGCGTACCGAAGGTTTGCGTCAGCCATTGCAGAGTCGGGAAGAAAAATGAAATCCCCGACAGCGCTACCAGGAAGAAGCAGATCACCACCGTCCAGTGACAGGCGCGGTCGATAAATTTCGTGCGCACAATCATTTTCGACTTACTCATGATGATTCTCCTCGTCGTCGTCCACTTCCTTATTCGGACCAATACCAATGTAGTGGTAAATCAGTCCGGCGAAGGTGGCGATAAATCCGGCAGCGGCCAGCGGCTTCAGCGCGCCTTTCCACAGATTGATAGAGGTATCTATCTGCGGGTCTTTTGGCAGGCCGTGATACAGTTCAGGCTGGTTGGCATGATGCAGAACGTACATGACGTGCGTGCCGCCCACACCTTCCGGGTTGTAAAGACCGGCATGTTCAAAACCGCGAGCTTTCAGTTTAGCCACACGCTGTTCACCCATTTCCAGCATTTCCTGCTTGGTGCCGAAATGTATTGCCCCGGTCGGACACGTTTTCACGCAGGCAGGTTCCTGCCCGACGCTGACGCGGTCCACACACAGCGTACATTTATACACGCGGTTATCCTCTTTATTGAGGCGCGGAATATTAAATGGACACCCGGCAATACAGTAGCCGCAGCCAATGCAGTGCTCTGACTGGAAATCGACAATCCCGTTGGCATACTGGATGATGGCCCCGGCAGACGGGCACGCCTTCAGGCAGCCCGGATCTTCACAGTGCATACAACCGTCTTTACGAATCAACCACTCCAGCTTGCCGTTCTGTTCGGTTTCGGTAAATCGCATCACCGTCCAGGACTTGGCGCTGAGATCGGCGGGGTTGTCATAAACCCCGACGCAGTGGCCGACTTCATCGCGGATATCGTTCCACTCTGAACATGCCACCTGACAGGCCTTACAGCCTATGCAGGTGGAAACGTCGATCAGCTTCGCGACCTCTGCTTTGTAATCACGAGCCTGAGGTGGCGGCGTGATGGAGTTTGTTGCGGACCGTTTGATGATGTCCTGCGTTTCCATAGACATATGTTCGCCTCCCTTACGCCTTCTCGATGTTAACTAAAAACGCTTTGTATTCCGGCGTTTGCGAGTTTGCATCACCGACATTCGGCGTCAGGGTGTTGGCGATAAAGCCTTTACGCGCGACTCCTTCAAAGCCCCAGTGGATTGGGATCCCAACCGTTTCTACCTGCTGACCGTTGACGTTCAGGGTACGCAGACGACGAGTGACCACGGCAACTGCGCGAATAAATCCACGTTTGCTGCTGACTTTCACGTGATCGCCGTTGTTGATCCCCTTCGCTGCCGCCAGCGTTTCGCTGATTTCCACAAACTGCTCTGGCTGGGCAATCGCATTCAACAATGCGTGCTTGGTCCAGGTATGGAAATGTTCGGTCAGACGATAGGTCGTCCCGACGAACGGGAAGTCCTGTTTCGTGCCCATACGAAGTTTATCCGCCTCGTACAGACGCGCTGCCGGGTTGGAGATCACATTCGGGTGCAGCGGGTTAGTGCCCAGCGGCGTTTCCATCGGCTCGTAGTGTTCCGGAAACGGACCTTCCGCCATCTTATCGATAGCAAACAGACGCCCCAGCCCTTCCGGCTGCATGATAAACGGATTGGTGCCACTGCCCGGTGCCGCGGTATTGAAGTCCGGGATATCGTTCCCCGTCCACTTCGTACCGTTCCACTGGATAAGCATACGTTTTGGATCCCACGGTTTACCCTGCGGATCCGCCGAAGCGCGGTTATACAGCACGCGACGGTTTAGCGGCCATGCCCAGGCCCAGCCCAGCGTATTACCGAGACCTGACGGGTCGGCGTTATCGCGATTGGCCATCTGGTTGCCCTGCTCGGTCCAGCTACCGGTATAAATCCAGCAGGATGATGACGTAGAACCATCATCGCGCAGCAGCGCAAAGCTGTTGAGCAACTGACCTTTCTTCGCAACCAGCACGCCGTTGGCATCATAGAGATCTTCCAGCGCATAGCCGTTGTTCTCTTTCGCCACTTCTTCGGAGTGCGGTTCGTCCGGCTGCTTATAGTTCCAGCTCATTTTCAGAACGGGTTCTACAGCTTTACCGCCTTCAGTGCGATACATGTCGCGCAGACGGTGGTAAATACCGGCAAGGATTTCGCCGTCGTTGCGGGCTTCGCCAGGGGCATCCTGACCTTTCCAGTGCCACTGCAGCCAGCGGCCGGAGTTGGCGATGGAACCGTCTTCTTCTGCAAAGCAGGTAGAAGGCAAACGGAAAACTTCGGTCTGAATCGACGCCGGGTCAACGTCGTTTGATTCACCGTGGTTCTGCCAGAACGTTGAGGTTTCGGTCACCAGCGGATCGATAACCACCAGATACTTCAGTTTGCTGAGGCTCTGCACCACTTTGTTTTTGTCCGGGAAGGACGCAACAGGGTTAAAGCCCTGACAGATGTAGCCGGTGACTTTCCCGCTATCCATCATGTTGAAGTATTTAATGACGTCGTAGGACTGATCCCACTTCGGCAGCCACTCAAAGCCCCAGTCATTTTCTTTCTGCGCTGCATTGCCGTAGAAAGATTTCATCAGGCTGACGAAGAACTTCGGATAGTTGCCCCAGTAGTTAACCTGATCGGCCAATGTCGCTTTTGGCGTGTTTGCGGCCAGATAGGTTTGCAGGTCTGTCTGTTTCTCTGACGGCAGCGTCAGGTAGCCCGGCAGGCTGGTAGAGAGCAGACCTAAGTCGGTTAACCCTTGAATGTTGGAGTGGCCGCGCAAGGCGTTGACACCGCCACCTGCCATCCCCATGTTGCCGAGCAGCAACTGGATCATCGCCATGGTGCGGATGTTCTGTGCCCCGACGGTATGCTGAGTCCAACCCAGCGCGTACAGGAACGTGGTGGTGCGATCGGCTGCACTGGTGGAAGCCAGCACTTCGCAGACTTTCAGGAAGTCTTCTTTCGGCGTACCACAAATGTTTTCCACCACATCCGGCGTGTAGCGGGAAACGTGCTGTTTTAGCAGGTTCCAGACACAGCGAGGATGGCTTAACGTTTCATCGCGTTTCGCGTAGCCGTTTTCATCGAACTGGTAGTTCCAGGACGATTTATCGTATTGGCGTTTTTTCGCGTCATACCCGCTGAACAGACCGTCTTCAAAAGCATAGTCATCCCGCACCAGCAGGCTGGCGTTGGTGTAATGCTTAACGTATTCAGCGTTAATTTTTTTGTTTTCAATCAGGTACAGCAAGACGCCGGACAGGAACGTAATGTCCGTGCCGGAACGAATTGGCGCATAGATATCCGCCACCGAAGCTGTACGTGTAAAACGAGGGTCAACAACAATCAGCGTGGCATCATTGTTGTTTTTAGCTTCCATCGCCCAGCGGAATCCCACCGGATGTGCTTCAGCGGCGTTACCGCCCATCACCATCACGACGTTAGCGTTTTTAATATCAACCCAGTGGTTGGTCATCGCACCGCGACCAAATGTTGGAGCAAGACTTGCTACCGTTGGTCCGTGTCAGACGCGCGCCTGGTTGTCTACTGCCAGCATGCCGAGTGAGCGCACAAATTTTTGCGTCAGCATACCGGTTTCATTACTTGCCGCAGATGCACACAGCATCCCGGTTGAAAGCCAGCGGTTTACCGTTACGCCCTGCTCATTCTTCTCAATAAAGTTGGCGTCACGGTCAGTTTTCATCAGCTTCGCGATACGGGTGAATGCTTCATCCCAGCTGATACGCTGCCATTTGTCGGAACCTGGTGCACGGTATTCCGGGTAACGCAGACGGTTTTCACTGTGCACGTAATCCAGTAATCCTGCGCCCTTAGGACATAATGCCCCACGGCTCACCGGATGATCCGGATCCCCTTCAATATGGTAAATCGACTCTTTGGCGTTTTTTGCTCCATCTCCCAGGCTATACATTAATAGCCCGCAACCTACGGAACAGTATGTGCAGGTGTTTCGGATCTCTTTGGCGCGTAAAAGCTTATAGTTTCGCGCCTGAGCCAGTGCCATTTTGGGTGCAAAACCCAGAGCAGCTACTGTTGTTCCCGCCATACCGCCCGCGCAGATTTTAAAAAATTGTCTGCGGCTGACGTCCATTGCTTTCCTCTTTTTTGCAGGGATTCGTACAGGACATCTCTCAAATCGCGCCGGCGAGGCATAATTGAAAAATGACATGTACAACTTCGCGACGAAACTATCAGCTATATCCATATTTTTTTTGCGTCAAATCAATAACGAAACGGTTCCGCTACTAAATAGTGCACTTTGTTTAACCTTTGTACCCATAAGGGGGTAGGTAAAAGGTAATTAGTTAGCGCGCTACGGTGTAAAAGTGCTATAAATTTCAGCTTAAATTTTTGCCAGCACCATGGACAGACAATCAGAATGACAAAACAAAAAGCGACGTTAATTGGGCTCATTGCCATCGTGCTCTGGAGCACGATGGTCGGGCTAATGCGTGGGGTAAGTGAAGGACTGGGTCCTGCAGGTGGCGCAGCAATGATTTTTTCGTTAAGTGGCCTGTTGCTGATTTTTACCGTCGGCTTTCCGAATATCAGAAAAATTCCTGTGCGTTATTTAATCGCGGGTAGCGTGCTTTTTGTTACCTATGAAATATGTTTAGCGCTGGCTCTCGGTTATGCGGCTACTCGTCACCAGGCTATTGAAGTCGGTATGGTTAATTATCTCTGGCCGAGTCTGACGATATTGTTTGCTATTTTATTTAATGGTCAAAAAACAACCTGGCTGGTAATCCCTGGATTAATTATCGCATTGACCGGGGTTTGTTGGGTATTGGGTGGCGAAAATGGCCTTAATCCTGGTGAAATTATAAACAACGTTGCCAGCAGCCCGCTGAGCTATTTCCTCGCCTTTCTTGGCGCATTTATCTGGGCAACGTATTGCACGGTGACCAATAAATACGCAAAAGGCTTTAACGGTATTACCGTATTCGTTTTACTAACGGCTGCAAGTTTGTGGGTTTACTATTTTATGACTCCGCAACCAGAAATGAATTTCAGCACTTCGGTGACTATTAAAATGTTCTCAGCGGCATTAACGTTAGGATTTGCCTATGCGGCGTGGAATATTGGCATTTTGCATGGCAACGTGACCATCATGGCCGTAGGTTCCTATTTTACCCCAGTGCTATCCTCCGCTCTGGCTGCTGTGTTACTCAGCGCCCCGTTGTCGCTATCTTTTTGGCAGGGTGCATTGATGGTTTGTGCGGGTTCGCTACTTTGCTGGTTGGCAACACGCCGCGCCTGAAAAAAATCCGGGTTTTATCGCGCAAATCTAAAACCCGGCTACACTGTAATCAAATTAATGAATAATAAATGTTCATTCCACTTGTGGGTTATGTTTATTTTTGTTTAATTTAATGTTAAATAATTGGTGATTAATTAACTCCCGAAAATATTGCATGCTTATCTATATTCCTCAGTATGTATATATTACACCTGCGTGACTAACGCCATTTAAACCATAGACGGCACAATAGTCCCCTACGTAAATATACCCATTCAGATTTGTCACATATAAAGATTAATACAATCAGCTATATTATGTAGATCTGGATCACACAAATTCAAATATTTCGCAATATTATGAAACTTATTATTGAACTTATACCACTGCGTCATTTAAAAATAGTTTGCCATTGACGAACCCCTTCGTTTAGCAATGGTTTAGGAAACACACCAAGAAAAAATTATAAGGATTATTTAGAATGAAACTTAAATTAGTTGCAGTGGCAGTGACTAGCCTGTTGGCGGCAGGTGCGGTAAACGCAGCTGAGGTATATAACAAAGACGCAAACAAACTGGATATCTACGGTAAAGTTCACGCTCAGCATTACTTCTCTGACGACAACGGCAGCGATGGCGACAAAACCTACGCGCGTCTGGGCTTCAAAGGCGAAACTCAGATCAATGACCAGCTGGTTGGTTTTGGTCAGTGGGAATATGAATTCAAAGGTAACCGTACTGAATCCACCGGTGGTTCCAACAGCGACAAAACTCGTCTGGCATTCGCTGGTCTGAAATTCGCTGAATACGGTTCTTTCGACTACGGTCGTAACTACGGCGTAGCATACGACATCGGCGCATGGACCGACGTCCTGCCTGAGTTCGGTGGTGATACCTGGACCCAGACTGACGTATTCATGACTGGCCGTACTACTGGCGTTGCAACCTACCGTAACACCGACTTCTTCGGTCTGGTAGAAGGTCTGAACTTTGCTGCTCAGTACCAGGGCAAAAACGACCGTGACAACGACAAAGAAGCTAATGGCGACGGTTTCGGTCTGTCTTCTACTTACGAGTATGAAGGCTTCGGTGTAGGTGCTACCTATGCGAAATCTGACCGTACTGATTCCCAGAACAACCACAATGGTCTGTTCAAAGCTGACGGTAAGAACGCTGAAGTTTGGGCTGCTGGCCTGAAATATGATGCGAACAACATCTACCTGGCAACTACCTACTCTGAAACCCGTAACATGACTACCTTTGGTGGTACTGTTAACGGTAATAAGATCAACGGTATTGCAAATAAAGCACAGAACTTTGAAGCTGTTGCTCAGTACCAGTTCGACTTTGGTCTGCGTCCGTCCGTTGCTTACCTGAAATCCAAAGGTAAAGACATTGCAGTATACGGCGACCAAGATCTGGTTGAATACGTAGACCTGGGTGCTACCTACTACTTCAACAAAAACATGTCTACCTTCGTTGATTATAAAATCAACCTGCTGGATGATAACAACTTCACTCGCGCTGCCGGTGTAAGCACTGACAACATCGTGGCTGTTGGTCTGAACTACCAGTTCTAATTTTGTTGTAGTCTGAATACAAAGCCAGTCCTCCAAGGGCTGGCTTTTTCTCTTAATGTAGACTCGGTCATAAGGAGTATGCCGTGCAGACATTCACTGGTCGTTGTCTTTGCGGACAGAGTCATTTTACCGTTGACGTCGAAATGCTGGATGTCTATGCCTGCCACTGTACGCTGTGTCAGAAATGGTCAGGCGGCATCGCCATGTATCTGGAAGCCAGCACTCACCCGCTGATGTCGCCAGAATCGGCAGAACCTTCGCACTTTCCTTCTTCAAATCGTGGTGAACGGTTCTTCTGTTCCGGCTGCGGATGCCCACTGTGGTTTACGTTGACGGACAGCGATCGCTACTTTATTCCGTGGACACTTCTGGAACTTAATGAGGTAGATCGCCGCCGCCTGATATTAGCGGCAGAAATCTATACGGAAACACAGCCTGCGTTCTGGAGATTGACGGGGCAATACGCTCGACTGAGTGGGAAAGAAGTCGAAGAGATGGATTACCCCTGTCATTTAGCTCACTAGTTATTAACGTTGTACCTTTGCCAGACTGAACCACATTCCTATCGCTAATACGATAAGCATGCTGCCGGCGCTGCTTAAGGCCACGCTATGTGACCAGGTGAACGCTTCCCTGGCAGCCGTCAGCAATGCTTCACTCAGTGACGACGGGAGCGAGTGCGCCAGTTGTACCGCCTCCCCCATTGACGATGAGGCACGTTCCATTTCCTGCGGATTAAGTCCGGCTGGCGGCAGAATCGATGCAGAAAAGCTGCGGCTCAACAGTAAACCAAAGATAGCGATCCCAAGTCCTGCCCCCAGTTCATAAGCCATTGTCTCGATGGCGCCAGCGGCCGCGGCTTTTTCCGCCGGCGCTGCTGCCATGATAGCCGCCGTTGAAGCCAGGAGCGCACTGGCGGCGCTGAAGCCGAGCAAAGCCATCAAAATCCAGGCTTGTATCTGTTGGCTACTGAAATCCGTCATCGCCAGGCCGTAAAAACTGACGGCGCTCAGCGCCATGCCCGCCGTTGCCACACAACGTAATCCCAGGCGTGAAACCAACATACCGGCAATCGGTCCGCTGAAACCACTTGCCAGCATCACAGGCAGCATGAACAATCCAGCCTGATACGGTGTTAAACCGTGAACAAACTGTAGTTCCTGAGCCATCAGCAACTCAAAACCCACCAGCGTTATCATCGCGGTCATCGCCATCACTACACCGCTCAAGATAATGCGATGCGTGAACAGACGCATATCAATCATCGGGCGAGCTGCCGCAAGCTGGATACGGACAAACTGCCACAACAGTAAAGCGCCGGTTAACAGCGTCAGGGCGATGGCAACGGTCGCCGTATGCCCTTTCAGCGCGGTTTTAGCGCTGTAAACCAACAGCAGAATGGCAACAATCAGCATTATCGCATGACCAAAATTTAACGATTGATCGCGACGTCCAGCCTGGCGCGGCACTAAGCGTGCGGTTAAGGCCATTACCACCAGGACAATTGGCACATTAATTAAGAATACGGACCCCCAGTAGAAGTGCTCCAGCAGCATCCCGCCGACCAGTGGGCCAAACGCCGCACCGCCGGAACCGACCGCTGCCCAGACGCCGAGCGCCATATTTCGATGCCGTTGCTCAGAGAACGTGGCGCGAATACCCGCCAGCGTTGCCGGAACAATCATCGCCGCGCCAATTGCCAATACCGCCCGGGTTGCAATCAGCCAGCTTGCGTTATGAGCAAAAGCGGCCGCCAGCGATGCGAGACCAAATAATCCACCGCCTAACAGCAGCAGACGTTTAAAGCCGATGCGATCCCCCAGCGCACCCATTGGCAATACCATTCCGGCCATTACCAGGGAATAAATATCAATGATCCACAGCAGCTCGTTACCACTGGCACCCAGCGTCATACTCAGCGTGGGCGCGGCAACGTGCAGCACCGTTGCATCAATCGCAACAGGGATGTAGACCAGCACAATAATGACTAACGTTAACCACTGACGAAACATAAAACTCCCTAACGAAACCAAAACTGGACACATGTCCAGCTTTAGCGATCCTACGGAAAATTGAACATATGTCCAACTTTTTGTTAGACTGCGATCTATACGGGTACAGGAGGAATGATGAGCTATCTAAATCGGGATGAACGTCGGGAAGTGATTCTGCAAGCAGCAATGCGTGTCGCACTTGAAGAAGGATTTTCCGCCATGACGGTTCGACGCATTGCTGCAGAAGCTCACGTCGCGACGGGCCAGGTACATCACCATTTCGCCTCTGCCGGCGAACTCAAATCCCAGGCATTTGTGCGCCTTATCCGCACCCTACTTGATGCCGAACTGGTCAGCGAAGACGCCAGTTTCCGTGAGCGACTGCATGCGATGCTAGGCAGTGAAGATGGTGGTCTGGAACCCTATATTAAGCTATGGCGTGAAGCACAGGTTGTTGCGGGTAAAGATCCGGAAATTAAAAGCGCCTACCTGTTGACCATGCGAATGTGGCACGAAGAAACCGCCAACATCATTACACAAGGACAGAAAGCCGGTGAGTTCTCATCCGCGCCTGATGCCGCCGACGTCGCATGGCGCTTAATCGCATTAGTCTGCGGCCTGGATGGTATGTACATATTAGGTATTGAGGAAATGGCCGATCCTGCATTCGATCGTCATCTTGATCGTATGATAACGCAGGAGTTATTTATTTAATGTAATAGATGAATTAACAATACATCTTTTATGTTTACAATTGGTAACACTTAAGCAACGTGTAATTCTCCCATCACGCCGCGTTATTGCGCTTTTTTATCTATTCTTTCAGTCAATATTCCTAAAACTTTTCAATAGTTTCTAAAAAGAAGCCGCGCGGCGCTGCATGCGTTTATTTCTTTTTCATGAACGGCATGTGCATGGAGAATAATATGTCATCATCAAATGAGAAAAATAATCGTTATCTTTTAACTGACTGGAAACCAGAGAACCCCGGCTTTTGGGAAAATAAAGGCAAGCACATTGCGCGCAGAAACCTCTGGATATCAGTGAGTTGCCTGCTTCTTGCGTTTTGCGTTTGGATGCTGTTCAGTGCCGTAGCCGTCAATCTGAATAAAATTGGTTTTAATTTCACCACCGACCAACTGTTTTTATTAACGGCATTGCCATCTCTTTCTGGTGCAATATTACGCGTACCCTACTCCTTTATGGTACCTATATTTGGTGGTCGTCGCTGGACCATTTTTAGCACGATTATTCTGGTTATTCCCTGCGTCTGGCTCGGATTTGCCGTGCAAAATACCGCTACTCCGTTTGGAGTATTTATAATCATTGCGCTGATGTGCGGATTTGCAGGCGCTAACTTTGCCTCCAGCATGGGCAATATCAGCTTTTTCTTCCCCAAAGCGAAGCAAGGCAGCGCGTTAGGCGTTAACGGTGGTCTCGGCAACCTCGGCGTCAGCGTGATGCAGTTGATCGCGCCACTGGTGATCTTTCTGCCCATATTTACCTTTTTGGGCGTACAGGGCGTACCGCAAGCTGACGGCTCGTTATTGTCGCTGGCCAATGCAG
Source organism: Citrobacter sp. Cpo045 (assembly GCF_030332875.1). NCBI lineage: Bacteria > Pseudomonadati > Pseudomonadota > Gammaproteobacteria > Enterobacterales > Enterobacteriaceae > Citrobacter > Citrobacter sp. Cpo045. Next base: position 211,472 of record NZ_JAOWGZ010000096.1, on the reverse strand, counting down.
CATGGATATGGGTGCCGTTACTGCTGATAGCCACCGTGGCAGCGGGCATGGGAATGAACGACATTGCCAGCTCGAAGGCCTCAATTGCCTCTCAGTTACCGGTCCTCAAGCGTTTTCATCTGTGGTTATTAAGTCTGCTGTATCTCGCCACCTTCGGTTCATTTATCGGTTTTTCGGCAGGCTTTGCCATGCTGGCGAAAACCCAGTTCCCCGACGTGAATATCCTGCAACTGGCGTTCTTCGGCCCCTTCATCGGCGCGCTTGCACGATCGGCGGGTGGTGTTATCTCTGACAAGTTTGGTGGTGTGCGTGTCACCTTAATTAACTTCATCTTTATGGCACTGTTCAGCGCCCTGCTGTTTCTCACTTTGCCCGGCTCGGGCGAAGGTAGCTTTATCGCGTTTTACCTGGTGTTTATGGGCTTGTTCCTGACCGCGGGTCTGGGCAGCGGTTCAACCTTCCAGATGATTGCGGTGATCTTTCGCAAAATCACAATTTATCGGGTGAAGCTGCATGGTGGCACTGAAGAGCAAGCTCAGCGGGAAGCGGTAACCGATACCGCCGCCGCCCTGGGGTTTATCTCCGCCATTGGCGCTGTGGGGGGGTTCTTCATTCCTAAAGCGTTTGGCTCATCGCTGGCATTGACCGGCTCTCCGGTGGGTGCCATGAAAATATTCCTCGTGTTTTACATCGTCTGCGTGCTGGTGACCTGGTTGGTCTATGGCCGTAAATCACAAAAAAAATAACAAAATGGATACCGCAGGATCGGACATTTAGGTAGGTCGGATCAGGCCTGGAGTTCGATTCACCGTCGGCAATATTATCGAAGCAGGAGTTATGTCATGAGTAAACTGTTAGACCGCTTTCGCTACTTTAAACAAAAGGGCGATACGTTTGCCGAGGGGCACGGGCAAGTGATGCACACCAACCGGGACTGGGAAGACAGCTATCGTCAGCGCTGGCAGTTCGACAAAATTGTGCGTTCTACCCACGGCGTTAACTGTACCGGCTCATGCAGCTGGAAGATCTACGTTAAAAACGGGTTGGTGACCTGGGAAACGCAGCAAACCGACTACCCGCGTACCCGTCCTGACCTGCCAAATCATGAGCCCCGTGGCTGCCCACGCGGCGCCAGTTACTCGTGGTATCTCTATAGCGCTAACCGCCTGAAATATCCCTTGGTGCGTAAACGCTTAATCGAATTGTGGCGCGACGCCCTCTCCCGCCAGCCCGATCCGGTGCTGGCCTGGGAATCCATTATGAACGACCCGCAAAAATGCCAGAGCTACAAGCAGGTACGCGGGCGCGGTGGATTTATCCGTTCGAACTGGAAAGAGCTTAATCAGCTGATTGCTGCCGCCAACGTCTGGACGGTGAAAACCTACGGCCCGGATCGCGTGGTCGGCTTCTCCCCGATCCCGGCGATGTCGATGGTTTCCTATGCCGCCGGCACTCGCTATCTCTCGCTAATCGGCGGAACATGTCTGAGTTTCTATGACTGGTACTGCGACTTACCGCCCGCGTCACCGATGACCTGGGGCGAGCAGACCGACGTTCCTGAATCCGCCGACTGGTATAACTCCAGCTATATCATCGCCTGGGGCTCTAACGTGCCGCAGACTCGTACCCCGGATGCGCACTTTTTCACAGAAGTACGCTACAAAGGCACCAAGACGATTGCCATTACGCCGGATTACTCGGAAGTCGCCAAACTGTGCGATCAGTGGCTGGCACCCAAACAAGGAACAGACAGCGCGCTGGCAATGGCGATGGGCCACGTCATCCTGAAAGAGTTCCACCTCGACAATCCCAGCGATTATTTCCTCAATTACTGTCGTCGCTATACCGACATGCCGATGCTGGTTTTACTGGATGCCCGCGAAGATGGCAGCTACGTGCCTGGACGCATGATGCGTGCTTCAGACCTTGTCGATGGCCTGGGTGAAAGCAACAATCCGGAGTGGAAAACGGTAGCCTTTAACAGCGCTGGCGAACTGGTTGTCCCGAACGGATCTATCGGTTTTCGCTGGGGGGAAAAAGGCAAATGGAACCTGGAACCACTGGCGGCTGGCGCTGAAACTGAACTTTCTCTTTCGCTGCTTGGTCAGCATGATGAAGTGACCGGCGTGGCATTCCCCTATTTTGGCGGCAACGAAAACCCACATTTTCGCAGTGTAAAACAAGAACCGGTGCTGATCCGTCAACTACCGGTAAAACATCTTACCCTCGCTGACGGTAGCCGTTGCCCGGTGGTGAGCGTCTATGATCTGGTGCTGGCGAATTATGGCCTCGATCGTGGTCTGGATGACGTTCATAGCGCGCAAGATTACAGCGAAGTGAAAGCCTACACCCCGGCCTGGGGCGAGCAAATTACCGGTGTGCCACGCCGTCATATCGAACAGATCGCCCGTGAGTTTGCCGATACGGCGCACAAAACGCATGGCCGTTCGATGATCATTCTCGGGGCTGGCGTCAACCACTGGTATCACATGGATATGAACTACCGTGGCATGATTAACATCCTCGTGTTCTGTGGCTGCGTGGGACAAAGCGGCGGCGGCTGGGCGCACTATGTGGGTCAGGAGAAACTGCGACCGCAAACCGGTTGGTTGCCGCTGGCCTTTGCGCTGGACTGGAACCGACCACCGCGTCAGATGAACAGCACTTCGTTTTTCTATAACCACTCCAGCCAGTGGCGTTATGAAAAACTCACCGCGCAGGAACTCCTCTCTCCGCTGGCCGACGCGTCGAAGTTTAGCGGACATTTGATTGACTTTAACGTGCGGGCTGAAAGGATGGGCTGGCTGCCGTCTGCGCCGCAGCTTAACCTCAACCCTTTGACCGTTAAAGCAAAAGCCGAACAAGCAGGGCTATCTCCTGCACAATACACCGCACAGGCGCTGAAGTCGGGTGATATTCGTTTTGCCTGCGAACAGCCAGATAACGGCAAAAACCATCCGCGCAACCTCTTCGTCTGGCGCTCTAACCTGCTCGGCTCCTCCGGTAAAGGGCATGAATACATGCTCAAATATTTGCTGGGTACCGAAAGCGGGATCCAGGGGGAAGCACTCGGTTCAAGCGAGGGTATTAAACCTGAAGAGGTTGAATGGCAGTCGGCGGCGATAGAGGGCAAGCTCGATCTGCTGGTCACGCTCGATTTCCGTATGTCCAGTACCTGTTTGTTCTCCGATATCGTTCTGCCAACCGCTACCTGGTATGAAAAAGACGATATGAATACCTCGGATATGCATCCGTTTATTCACCCGTTGTCTGCGGCGGTCGACCCGGCATGGGAATCGAAGAGCGACTGGGAAATTTATAAAGGCATCGCCAAAGTATTTTCTGAGGTTTGCGTCGGACACCTTGGACAAGAAACGGATGTGGTATTGCAACCGTTGCAACACGACTCTCCGGCAGAGCTGGCGCAGCCGTTTGACATTCAGGACTGGCGCAAAGGCGAATGCGATCTCCTCCCGGGCAAAACGGCACCGAATATCGCCGTTGTGGAGCGTGACTACCCCGCCACCTACGAACGCTTTACTTCACTTGGCCCGCTCATGGACAAACTCGGTAACGGCGGGAAAGGCATTGCGTGGAATACCCAGGCGGAAGTCGATTTCCTCGGCAAGCTGAACTACACCAAGCGCGAAGGCCCGGCAAAAGGACGCCCGCTGATTGACACCGCGCTGGATGCCTCTGAGGTGATCCTCGCCCTGGCACCGGAAACAAACGGTCAGGTGGCGGTGAAAGCCTGGGAAGCGCTGGGGGCGATGACCGGACGCGACCATACGCACCTGGCGTTGAACAAAGAAGACGAAAAGATCCGTTTTCGCGATATCCAGGCGCAGCCGCGCAAAATCATCTCCAGCCCCACCTGGTCCGGGTTGGAAAGTGAACATGTTTCCTATAACGCAGGCTATACCAACGTCCACGAGCTGATCCCATGGCGTACTCTGTCCGGTCGCCAGCAGCTGTATCAGGATCACGCGTGGATGCGAGCGTTCGGTGAAAGTCTGGTGGCGTATCGTCCACCTATCGATACCCGCAGCGTCAGTGAAATGCGCGAGGTTCCGCCTAACGGCTTCCCGGAAAAAGCGCTCAACTTCCTGACGCCGCACCAAAAATGGGGGATCCACTCTACCTATAGCGAAAACCTGCTGATGCTGACGCTGTCGCGCGGCGGACCGATTGTCTGGATCAGCGAGACCGATGCCAAAGAGCTGGGCATTGAGGATAACGACTGGATTGAAGCCTTCAACGCCAACGGTGCGCTCACCGCGCGTGCAGTGGTGAGTCAACGCGTGCCACCGGGAATGACCATGATGTATCACGCTCAGGAGCGAATCATGAATATCCCTGGCTCAGAAGTGACCGGGATGCGCGGCGGGATCCATAACTCGGTGACCCGCGTCTGCCCGAAACCCACGCACATGATAGGTGGCTATGCGCAGCTGGCATACAGCTTCAACTATTACGGTACGGTCGGCTCTAACCGCGATGAGTTCATCATGATTAGAAAAATGAAAAATATTAACTGGCTGGATGATGAAGGTCGCGATCAGGTACAGGAGGCGAAAAAATGAAAATACGCTCACAGGTAGGCATGGTTCTTAATCTGGATAAGTGCATCGGCTGCCACACCTGCTCCGTCACCTGTAAAAACGTCTGGACCGGGCGTGAAGGGATGGAATATGCGTGGTTTAACAACGTCGAGACTAAACCGGGGATTGGCTATCCAAAAAACTGGGAAGATCAGGAAGAGTGGCAAGGCGGCTGGGTTCGCGATGTTAACGGCAAAATAAGACCGCGTCTGGGCGGCAAGATGGGCGTAATCACCAAAATTTTCGCCAACCCGGTGATCCCGCAAATTGACGACTACTATGAACCGTTTACCTACGATTATCAGCATCTGCATAGCGCGCCGGAAAGCAAGAATCAGCCCACCGCGCGTCCGCGTTCGCTGATCGATGGTAAGCGGATGGACAAGATTATCTGGGGTCCAAACTGGGAAGAACTGCTTGGCGGCGAATTTTCAAAACGTGCCCGCGACCGTAACTTCGAGAAGATGCAAAAGGAGATGTACGGCCAGTTCGAAAACACCTTCATGATGTATTTACCGCGCCTGTGCGAGCACTGCCTGAACCCAAGCTGTGTCGCCACCTGCCCAAGCGGTGCTATCTATAAGCGTGAAGAAGACGGCATTGTGCTGATCGACCAGGACAAATGTCGCGGCTGGCGCTTGTGCATCAGCGGCTGTCCGTACAAAAAAATCTACTTTAACTGGAAGAGCGGTAAGTCAGAGAAGTGCATTTTCTGCTACCCACGTATTGAGTCCGGCCAGCCGACGGTATGTTCGGAAACCTGCGTTGGACGTATTCGTTATCTCGGCGTATTGCTGTACGACGCCGACCGCATCGAAGAAGCGGCCAGCACCGAGCATGAGACCGATCTCTATGAGCGTCAGTGCGATGTATTCCTCAATCCGCACGATCCGGCGGTCATTGAAGAGGCGTTAAAACAAGGTATTCCGCACAACGTCATCGAAGCGGCCCAACGTTCGCCAGTCTACAAAATGGCGATGGACTGGAAACTGGCGCTGCCGCTGCACCCAGAATATCGCACCCTGCCGATGGTCTGGTATGTACCGCCATTGTCACCGATTCAGTCGGTCGCCGACGCGGGCGGACTGCCGCACAATGGCAACATTTTGCCGGCGGTTGAGTCGCTGCGAATTCCGGTTCAGTACCTCGCCAACATGCTCAGTGCTGGTGATACCGGTCCGGTGCTGCGCGCGCTGAAACGTATGATGGCCATGCGCCACTATATGCGTGCGCAAACAGTGGAAGGCGTGACGGACACACGCGCGATTGAGGAAGTAGGTTTGACCGTTGAGCAGGTTGAAGAGATGTATCGCTATCTGGCCATCGCCAACTATGAAGACCGCTTTGTGATCCCGACCAGCCACCGCGAAATGGCGCGCGATGCTTTCCCGGAGAAAAACGGCTGCGGATTTACTTTCGGTGACGGCTGCCATGGCTCAGATACCAAATTCAACCTGTTTAACAGTAGCCGTATCGATGCAATCGACATCACCGAAGTGCGCGATAAAGCGGAGGGTGAATAATGCAAATCCTGAAGGTTATCGGCCTGCTGATGGAATATCCCGACGAGCTGCTGTGGGAGTGTAAAGACGACGCGCTGGCGCTTGTGGCCAGCGATGCCCCCATGCTTACCGAATTTAGCCAGGGATTGCTCAATGCGCCACTGCTGGATAAACAAGCGGAATGGTGCGAAATCTTTGACCGGGGCCGGGCCACCTCTCTGCTGCTGTTTGAGCACGTGCACGCCGAGTCCCGTGACCGGGGTCAGGCGATGGTTGATCTGCTGGCGCAGTATGAAAAGGTCGGGCTACAGCTCGACTGCCGCGAACTACCGGATCACCTGCCGTTGTATCTGGAGTATTTGAGCGTGTTGCCGGAGGACCAGGCCAAAGAAGGACTGCAGAACGTTGCTCCGATTCTGGCTCTGTTGGGCGGGCGCTTAAAACAGCGCGATACGCCATGGTATCAACTGTTTGACGCCCTGCTGCTGCTTGCCGGAAGCCCTCTTTCAAGTGACAGTGTCACTAAGCAGGTTGGTGCTGAAACCCGCGATGATACTCGTCAGGCGCTGGATGCGGTGTGGGAAGAGGAACAGGTGAAGTTTATCGAGGATAACGCCACCGCCTGTGACAGTTCACCGTTACAAAACTATCAACGACGCTTTAGCCAGGACGTGGCGCCGCAGTATGTCGACGTCAGCGCGGGAGGCCCGAAATGATACAGTACCTGAACGTCTTTTTTTACGATATCTACCCGTACCTGTGCGGTACGGTGTTTATCCTCGGCAGTTGGCTACGCTATGACTACGGGCAATACACCTGGCGCGCCTCTTCCAGCCAGATGCTGGACAAACGCGGCATGGTGCTGTGGTCAAACCTGTTCCACATCGGCATTCTGGGGATCTTTTTCGGTCACCTGTTCGGCATGCTAACGCCGCACTGGATGTATGCCTGGTTCCTGCCGATTGCGGTGAAACAACAGATGGCGATGATTGCCGGTGGGCTTTGTGGCATACTGACGCTGGTTGGTGGCGCAGGCTTGCTGGTGCGGCGTCTGACCAACCCGCGCATTCGTGCAACGTCTTCCACCGCTGATATTCTGATCCTTTGCGTTCTGCTGATTCAGTGTATCCTCGGCTTAACCACCATCCCGTTCTCCGCACAGCATCCTGACGGCAGTGAAATGCTGAAACTGGTTGGTTGGGCGCAGTCAGTGGTGACCTTCCAGGGCGGCGCATCTGCACATCTGGATGGCGTGGCGTTGATTTTCCGTGTGCACCTGGTTCTGGGGATGACTATCTTCCTGCTATTCCCGTTCACCCGTCTGGTCCACGTATGGAGTGCGCCGTTTGAGTACTTCACTCGCCGCTATCAGATAGTGCGTTCCCGCCGATAATTGAACTCTGATGCCCGGTAGCGCTTGCGCTTACCGGGCCTGCATCGCTATCCCGCTTTTTGTACGTTATGATGCTTCTCCATTTCAGGGAGAACACTAATGAAACCACAGGTTTACCACGTCGATGCCTTTACCTCGGTCCCTTTTCGCGGCAACTCAGCAGGTGTGGTTTTACATGCTGATGGACTGAGTGACGCGCAGATGCAGCTCATCGCTCGCGAGCTGCGTCATTCAGAAACCGCATTTCTGCTGACCAGTGACGACAGCGATGTTCGCATCCGCTATTTCACCCCGACGGTCGAAGTTCCTATCTGTGGGCATGCTACCGTCGCCGCGCATTATGTGCGGGCTAAGGTGCTGGGTCTGGGCAACTGCACGGTCTGGCAAACCTCGCTGGCCGGACGTCATCGGGTGGATATTGACGCTACCGGGAACGACTATCGCATTAGCCTTGAGCAAGGTGAACCGGGTTTTGAACCTCCGCTGGAGGGCGCTGTTCGTACTGCGATTCTCGATGCGCTGCACCTGAGCGAAGACGATATGCTGGCAGGCTTACCCATTCAGGTTGCCACGACCGGACATTCGAAAGTGATGATTCCACTGAAACCCGAGGTGGACCTAGACGCCCTTTCCCCTGATTTACCGGCTTTGACCGCCATCAGCCAGCAAATTGGCTGTAACGGCTTTTTCCCTTTTCAAATCCGCGAGGGCGAAAATGCCACTGATGGCCGCATGTTTTCACCTGCTATTGGTATTGTGGAAGACCCGGTTACCGGCAATGCCAACGGTCCAATGGGCGCGTGGCTGGTCCACCATGGGCTGATGGCGCATGATGGGAAAACGTTACGTGTTCAGGGGCATCAGGGCCGTGCGCTCGGGCGCGACGGGATTGTTGATGTGACGGTGACTATCCGTGAAAACCAGCCGGAAAAAGTCACCATTACCGGTTCGGCGGTGATCCTGTTTCACGCAGAATGGGCGATAGATTTTTAATTGTTCCTGTAGGCCGGATAAGGCGATGACGCCGCATCCGGCATTAATTCCGATGCCCCTATTTCCCCGCCTCCGGATGCGTATCAAACGCCGCCATGACCGTCGCCAGCTCATCTTCGGTAAATCCATGCTTCACGTCATCCACACCCAGTCCAAATCGTTCTTGCAACAACGCATACAAACTGGCGACGTCAGGCAAATTAATCTGCTCTACCGCATGTCCATCCTGATAATGGGTAAAGTGAAAATTGGTTAACGTTAATTTCCCGCCGTCGGGCAGATGACGGCACATCAGCAGATGATGGCGAAAATGTGATTGCGGCCAGTGTGCGGACCAGAAGTTGCCCATCAGATAATCGCTCTGATGCTGCACGACCAGATCGAAACGATACATTGACTGCCAGTGTTCGTGATGACGGAACTGGAGGATCCAATCTTCACCTTCCTGAATCAGCCGATATTCGCCGTGTGGCGTCTTCTGCTCAGTGTTGGCCTGCAGACGAATTGGTGCTGTCAGAGTTTGCCCGCCAAAGCCAACGTCGGCGATCCACTGCTCTCCCTGCAATTCAACCAGCAACAAACGATGCGTGCGCGGCGGCAGACTTGACGGATTTGCCAGTACTACGCGACCGAGAAGGCTACGTACGTTAAAACCGATTTCGCGTAACGCGCGCTCAAACACGCCATTCTGTTCAAAGCAATAACCGCCACGACGCGCCGTTACCAGCTTCTCTTCCAGCGACAAATCGTCAAGCTGCATCTCTCTTGGCAGTAATACATCCAGGTTTTCAAAGGGAATTGCGCTGTTGTGCAGTAGATGTAGCGCTTGCAAGGTTTCAAGGTTGACGTTGGCCGAACCTGACCAGCCAATACGGGCAAAATAAGCGGTTAAAAAAGGCGTCATACGGAGTTCCTGTTCGATTAATGCAGTACTTATAACGTATTTTTCGTTTTACGCTGTCGATTTTGTGCGTTGTTAATTCCTGTGAGGCGACAAAATCGCTAATACCGTTAATATCTATGTTTATTGTGGTGTGTTATCTCTCAGCCAAGGAGCATCCATGAGCCATTTTCGTCCGATCGAATTAAAACATGCCAGCCGGCTACTCAATCATGGCCCAACGATATTGATAACCAGCCGGGATGAGCATACCGAGCGGCGAAATGTGATGGCTGCGGCATGGTCAATGCCCGTGGAATTTGAGCCGCCGCGGGTAGCAATTGTTGTTGATAAGACCGCCTGGTCGCGGGATCTCATTGAACGTAGCGGTAAATTCGGCATCGTTATTCCGGGTATCGCCGCCGTCAACTGGACCTGGGCCGTAGGCAGCGTTTCCGGTCGCGTGGAAGATAAATTCAACTGTTACGGCATTCCCGTGGTGCAAGGACCCGTGCTAGGTTTACCGCTGATAGAAGCGAAATGTCTGGCCTGGATGGAGTGTCGCCTGTTGCCAGCCACGGCGGCACAGGAAAAATATGACACTCTGTTTGGGGAAGTGGTCTCCGCTGCCGCTGATGAGCGAGCCTTCGTGGAAGGACGCTGGCAGTTTGATGATGGCAAGCTCAATACTCTGCATCACCTTGGGGCAGGAACGTTTATCTCCAGCGGGAAACGCATTATCGCAGGTGAATGATAGTATGCTAACGGATGGCAGTTCTGCTCTGTCATCCGCAACTGTTTTCTTAAAACTTCTGAAAAACCAGTTAGATAAATTACTCTGCCTTCCTTGCCTAATCATTCATGTGAATTATAGTTAATCTTGCACTAACTCAAATACCTAATCAAAACGCTATCCGTCAAAGCAGCATCCCCAACTGTACTTTTGAAGTGTCAGAGAGGTTTTACGATGCAACTTAATAGAATCGCACAAAGTTTTATACTTGCTGGGTTACTCACATCGTTTTCTGTTCCCCTTATGGCCGCTGAAGCCCCCAAAGACGCTACAGCCGCCACGCAACAAGCCAACAACGCGCTTTACAATCAACTGCCCTTCTCCGATAACACCGACTTTACCGACGCCCACAAAGGCTTTATCGCCCCACTCCCGCAGGACGTGATCAAGGGCGAGCAGGGAAATGTTATCTGGAATCCGCAGCAGTACGCGTTCATCAAAGAAGGCGATAAAGCCCCGGATACGGTAAACCCGAGCCTGTGGCGTCAATCTCAGTTGATCAACATCAGCGGGCTGTTTGAAGTAACGGATGGCGTTTACCAGATTCGTAACCTCGATCTGTCAAACATGACCATTATTGAAGGTAAAGAAGGCATCACCGTTGTTGACCCGCTGGTCTCGGCAGAAACGGCCAAAGTCGGGATGGATCTTTACTTTAAAAACCGCGGTAAAAAACCGGTTGTTGCAGTGATTTATACCCACAGCCACGTTGACCATTACGGCGGCGTACGCGGCGTTGTCGATGAAGCCGACGTTAAAGCGGGCAAAGTGAAAGTTTATGCGCCAGCCGGCTTTATGGAAGCCGCGGTCGCTGAGAATATCATGGCCGGTAACGTCATGAGCCGCCGCGCGAGCTACATGTACGGCAACCTACTCAAACCTGATGCCAAAGGCCAGGTCGGCGCGGGACTGGGAACCACGACCTCCGCGGGAACCGTTACCCTGATTGCGCCAACAAATATCATTGAGAAAGATGGACAAAAAGAGGTCATCGATGGCCTGACCTATGACTTCATGCTGGCCCCGGGTTCCGAAGCACCGTCGGAAATGCTGTGGTACATCGAAGAGAAGAAACTGATTGAATCCGCAGAAGATGTTACCCACACCCTGCACAACACCTACTCCCTGCGCGGAGCCAAAATTCGTGAGCCGCTGCCGTGGTCCAAATACATCAACGAAGCGATTGTGCGCTGGGGTGATAAAGCCGAGGTGCTGATGGCGCAGCACCACTGGCCAACCTGGGGTAATGACAAGGTGGTCAGCCTGCTGAAAAGTCAGCGCGATCTGTATCGTTACATCAACGACCAGACGCTACGCATGGCTAACGAAGGTCTGACCCGCGATGAAATCGCTGCCAACTTTAAGCTGCCGGACTCACTGGCACATACCTGGGCTAACCGCGGTTACTATGGTTCCGTGAGCCATGACGTAAAAGCGACCTATGTGCTCTATCTCGGCTGGTTTGACGGCAACCCGGCAACGCTGGATGAGCTGCCGCCGGAAGAGTCTGCGAAGAAATTTGTCGACTACATGGGTGGTGCGGACGCCATTTTGCAGAAAGCAAAAGCAGACTATGACCAGGGCAACTACCGCTGGGTGGCACAGGTGGTAAGCAAAGTCGTGTTTGCCGATCCAAATAACCAGGCCGCACGTAATCTGGAAGCAGATGCGCTTGAGCAACTGGGTTATCAGGCTGAATCCGGCCCGTGGCGTAACTTCTACCTGACCGGCGCGCAAGAGCTGCGTAACGGCGTGGTCAAAGGCCCAACCCCGAATACCGCCAGCCCGGATACCGTTCGTGCTATGACACCGGAAATGTTCTTCGATTATCTGGCAGTGCATATTAACGGACAAAAAGCAGGTGATGCGAAGTCGGTGTTTAACATCGATCTTGGCAGTGATGGCGGTAAATATAAGCTTGAGCTGGAGAATGGCGTCCTGAACCATACCGCCAATGCCGAAGCGAAAGATGCCGATGCTACGATCACGCTTAATCGCGATACGCTGAACAAAATCATCCTCAAGGAAGTGACGCTGAAACAGGCACAAGACAGCGGTGACGTGAAGATAACCGGTGACGGCGCCAAGCTTGATGCCATGCTCGGCTATATGGATAAATTCGAATTCTGGTTCAACATCGTTACGCCATAAGCACAACGAAAACGGGCGGAAATCCGCCCGTTTTTTCTTACATACTGTAGCCAGGTTTTTTAATTAATCTCGCCATCTGCGGCACAATTTCCTTATCCCACACGGCCTGCCACGCCTCTGGCTCAACTTCATTGAGCGCCACGCTGACTGAACTGTCTTTGCTTTGCAAATGACGAATAATAACCTCGGTAATATCCGCCGCCAGGGCGGTTTTCTGTTCGTCGGTAAGAGAGCGAGGAAAACATTTAATATCAACGTGCGGCATAGCAGATTCCTTATTGTTTTGGGTTGCAGGTAACTTATGCGGACTCTCGTTCTACCAGATGAAAACCGACATCAATAATATCGTCTTCACGCGGAATTTGTTCGATACGATCGGCAAGCAGTGAGGCAGCACGTTGCCCGATGGCCCGTCTGTCGACGCTGACGGTGGTGATGGCGGGCCGATTGCTGGCAGCAAAATCCAGATCGCCAAAACCGATTACCGCCAACTCTTGCGGCACGCGTATACCGCGACTTTCGGCCTCCATGATCGCCCCCTGGGCTAGCGTATCAGAGCTACAGACAATGACATCAAACTCGCGCTCCGCCAATAGCTGCGTTAATCCAGTGCGTCCCAATGCCAGAGAGGCCGGTAGCGGGACGTCCACCTGTGCGTCAGCAGCAATACCATGACGACTCAACGCATCGCAAAGTCCTTGTTTACGCTGGCCTGCCCGGCGATCGGCAGTCCATAACAACCCCGGACGTCGATAGCCTTTATTCAGCAGATAGTCTGCCACCGCTTGCCCGACCTTTTCATGCGAAAAACCGACCAGCATATCGATGGGTGTTGGGGTTAAATCCCAGATTTCCACGACCGGGATGGCCGCATTAAGAATCACTTTTTTCAGCTCAGCGGTATGATGAATACCGGTGAGTACTACACCATCCGGGCGACGAGAAAGCAGCGTCGCCACCAGCTCCGCCTCTGTTTGCGGCGTATAACCCGACACGCAGAGCAAAATGTGGTATCCGCGTTCTGCCAGTTCATCACTTAATGACTGGATGGTATCGACAAACATATTGTTGTTAATTTGCGGAATAACCACGGCGATAAGCTTGCTGCGACGCGACGCCAGTCCCCCAGCCAGTGCGTTGGGAATATAGCCGGTGGCGCGCACCGCCTGCATCACTTTTTCAACCGTTTTCGGGCGCACCAGCTGCGGGGTATTCAACGCCCTGCTCACCGTCATGGGTGACAATCCCGCGGTACGGGCAACATCTTCCAGCGTGGGAGCGCGCGGTGGTTTGGGATTTTTCACTGTCGATGCCCTTGTCAAAAATCGCTGATTTATGCTGGCATTATTCATCATGATTTTGGCTATTGCCAGCGTTGCTCAGTGATAACGCAGGGAAAACAGCAGCTTAGTTAATTATCGCCACTCAAAATGATAGCGCAATCACAATGATTTGTGCATTTCTCCATAAAGTACTGGAATGTGACGTCGTTTATAATTTACCACCCTTCTCTCTCTGAATTTGTGAGCAATTGTTCAAATCGCAGTCAATTCGCTGGCACAGTGATTGCGCTAACATTAAAAATGATAGCGCAATCATTTGTTATCACCAGGAGAGAACAATATGTCTTTAAGTGCCAATTCCGATGCCGTGACCTATGCCAAATCGGCTAACGCTAAAACCGCAGCAGAAACCGGTGACCGTATTGAATGGGTAAAACTGTCTCTGGCTTTCCTTCCTCTGGCAACACCCGTGAGCGATGCCAAAGTGCTCACCGGTCGCCAGAAACCGCTAACTGAAGTCGCCATAATCATCGCCGAGATCCGCAGCCGCGACGGGTTTGAAGGCGTGGGATTTAGTTACTCCAAGCGGGCTGGCGGCCAGGGAATCTATGCGCATGCCAAAGAAATTGCCGATAACCTGTTAGGCGAAGATCCAAACGATATTGACAAGATCTACACCAAGCTGCTGTGGGCTGGCGCTTCCGTGGGGCGCAGCGGCATGGCGGTACAGGCCATCTCCCCTATCGATATCGCATTATGGGATATGAAAGCCAAGCGTGCAGGATTGCCGCTGGCAAAACTGCTTGGCGCGCATCGGGACTCCGTGCAGTGCTACAACACCTCCGGCGGATTCCTGCATACGCCGCTGGATCAGGTGCTAAAAAACGTGGTTATTTCCCGTGAAAACGGCATTGGTGGTATCAAACTCAAGGTTGGTCAGCCAAACTGCGCCGAGGATATTCGCCGCTTAACCGCGGTGCGTGAAGCGCTGGGGGATGACTTCCCGCTAATGGTCGATGCCAATCAGCAGTGGGATCGGGAAACCGCCATCCGTATGGGACGTAAAATGGAGCAGTTCAATCTAATCTGGATTGAAGAGCCGCTGGACGCCTACGATGTTGAAGGCCACGCCCAACTGGCCGCCGCGCTTGATACCCCGATTGCCACCGGTGAAATGCTGACCAGCTTCCGCGAACATGAACAGCTGATCCTCGGCAATGCCAGCGATTTTGTGCAGCCCGATGCACCGCGTGTGGGAGGGATTTCACCGTTCCTGAAAATTATGGACCTGGCGGCTAAACATGGTCGCAAGTTGGCTCCACACTTCGCTATGGAAGTTCACCTGCATCTGTCCGCCGCTTATCCGCTTGAGCCATGGCTGGAGCATTTTGAATGGCTGAACCCGTTATTTAACGAACAACTTGAGCTGCGCGATGGCCGGATGTGGGTTTCCGATCGTCACGGTCTGGGCTTCAGCATCAGCGAGCAGGCGCGCCGCTGGACGCAATTAACCTGCGAGTTTGGCAAACGTCCTTAATTAATTTGGCGGGTAAGCAATACCCGCCATCCTCCCCTACAAAAACGCTCTCAACCTTATGAAAGGAGTGGGTGATGAACACAATAATAAAGCGTACAAAAGTGCGTTACGGCATTCTGATATTTCTGTTTCTTGCGACCGTATTTAATTACGCCGATCGCGCGACGTTATCCGTCGTGGCGCCGATTATGAGCAAAGAATTAGGTTTTGATCCTGAAGCAATGGGGCTGGCCTTTTCTGCCTTCGGTATTTCTTATGTCATTATGCAACTACCCGGCGGCTGGCTGCTGGATCGCTATGGCTCGCGTCTGGTATACGGCTGCGCACTGATTGGCTGGTCGCTGGTGACTATGTTTCAGGGCACCATTTATCTGTACGCCAGCCCGCTTGTCGTATTGATTATCTTACGATTACTGATGGGTGCGATTGAAGCTCCGGCCTTTCCGGCCAATAGCCGATTAAGCGTGCAGTGGTTTCCTAATAACGAACGGGGCTTTGTTACCTCTGTCTATCAGGCCGCGCAATATATCTCGTTAGGGATTATTACGCCGCTAATGACGATTATTTTGCATAATCTCAGTTGGCACTTTGTGTTTTATTACATTGGGGCAATAGGCGTTATTCTTGGCATCTTCTGGTTGGTCAAAGTCAGAGACCCTATGCATCATCCAAAGGTGAACCAGCAGGAAATTGACTATATTCGGGAAGGCGGTGGTGAACCGTCGCTGGGTAATAAAAAAGAACCACAGAAGATTACCTTTGCGCAAATTAAAAGCGTCTGCGTCAACCGCATGATGATTGGCGTATATATCGGACAGTTCTGCGTGACATCCATTACCTGGTTCTTCCTGACCTGGTTCCCTACTTATCTGTATCAGGCGAAAGGCATGTCGATCCTCAAAGTGGGGTTTGTCGCCAGTATCCCTGCCATTGCCGGTTTTATCGGTGGATTATTAGGCGGTGTTTTCTCCGACTGGCTTTTAAAGCGCGGCTACAGCCTGACGATTGCCCGTAAGCTGCCGGTTATCTGCGGAATGCTGCTTTCCTGCGTCATCGTTATCGCCAACTACACCTCGTCAGAATTTGTGGTGATCGCGGCGATGAGTCTGGCGTTTTTCGCCAAAGGTTTTGGCAATCTGGGATGGTGCGTACTTAGCGATACCTCGCCAAAAGAAGTGCTCGGTATTGCAGGTGGCGTTTTCAATATGTGCGGCAATATGGCCAGTATCATCACGCCACTGGTGATCGGCATCATTCTGGCGAATACCCAGTCTTTTGATTACGCCATTCTGTACGTCGGTTCGATGGGGCTGATTGGCCTGATTTCTTATCTGTTTATCGTGGGTCCATTGGATCGTATTACGCTGACCCCTTCTGTCGCGTAATTTAAAACTTATGGCGATAGTTCGCCCGCTGTTCCGGGATTTGCACTCCTGCGGAACAGCGTTTTTTACTCAAATAATCTTATTGCTTTTCAGTACGGTACGCAGCCTCGGATGCTGACAAACCGCATCGGCGATGGCGCTAATATTCGGCGTGTTGTCCTGAAACCAGTCATGCCCTGGTCCCCAGGTGCGCATAACGGCAATGTAAATGTCCAGCAGTGTTAGCTGATCCCCAAATGCGTACGGCTCGGCGCTTAGCTGGTTGTTCAGCCACATATAGAGGGATTTACGGTACTCAATGCAGCTCTTTTTCAACTGCGCCGGGGCGTCCGGTACCCATCGGTCAGGATAATCGGCATAGGTAAACGTGGGATAGACATTTGCCACCAACCATATCAGCAGACGCTGAAACTGCTGGCGTTCGGCGTGTCCAACGGGTGGTGAAAGTTCGGGGCGACGATCGAGGATCATCAGCGCGATCGCCGCCGTTTCCGTCAACACGCTGCCATTTTCCAGTACCAGCGTGGGCACCTGGCATAGCGGATTCATTGTTTTAAGCAACTCCCGCGAAGGACCATCGCTGTCAAAACCGTCCACATCAATAAAGCTGTAAGGGATCTCCGCCAGTGTGAGCATCACTTCACTGATGGCCGATCCCCAGCCCGGTACCCCATAGACCTTAATCATGCTGCAACCCCCAACGTTAAAACCCTAAGTGTAGAGCAGCATTCGGCAACCTATGCAGACATGATTATTACTTTCATAATAACAATGGTCGAATACCGGGAGAGAATAAGCAATGCGTTCCAGTATGTTTGAATACATGAACATTTTTGTACAGGTTGTTGAGCAAGGTGGATTTGCCAGAGCCGCAGATGTGTTACACCTGCACCGCCCTGCGGTCACCAAAGCTATCCAACATCTTGAAGACGACCTGGGGGCAAAGTTGCTTAACCGCACGACTCGTAAAGTGAGTCTGACAGAAGAAGGTGATGCTTTTTACCAACGCACAAAAATACTGCTCAGTGACGTTGATGACATCATGGCTTCTTTCTCGCCAACTCGCCCGCCACGCGGAAAACTCAGGGTTAATGCACCTCTGTCGCTGGCGCACTCCGTGTTAGTTCCTGCGCTGAAAGATTTCCAGTCGCGGTATCCTGACATCGAGATGGTGCTCACCTCCACCGACCGTAGAATCGATATGCTTGCCGAAGGCATCGACTGCATGATCCGTATTGGCGAGCTACAAGATTCGACCTTGATCTCCAGGCGGCTTGGTGAGGTCAAAATGGTGACCTGTGCTTCACCGGATTATCTGCAAAAACAGGGGGTGCCGCAGGTACCAGAGGATTTATCCCGACACCAGGCGCTTAACTTTTTTAGCGAGCGTCATCGCGAAGCGCTGGAATGGACCTTCGTCAACAGAGGTAAAACCGAATCGTTCACCCCCGCAGGGCGGATAAGCGTTGATAACTCCGATATTCTGTTGACCGGCTGCTTATCTGGACTCGGCATTATACGTGGCGTTCATGCTGTCCTTGCGCCCTATCTTCAGTCAGGCCAGCTTGTTGAGGTGCTGGCCGATTATACCGGAGAATCAAAACCAGTTTCGGTGCTTTACCCGGACAGACGTCATCTCGCCCCTCGGGTTCGGGTATTCATTGACTGGTTATGCGAACTTTTTAGCCAACAAAAACCGCGACTTCAGGGATTATTACAAAATAAGTAATAGTGAAGTTCCGCAACAACGGTTTTTCACTCTCATCTGAGTCGTTAAATTGTGCAGACCCAATACAGAACAATTTACAGAGGTCTGCTATGTCTAAGGTCGTAGTTTTTAATCAAATTGGTGGCGCTGAAGTCCTGAAGATTCAGGAGATGCAGGTTCGCGCGCCTGATGCAAATGAGGTTCAGATCCGCGTGCGGGCTATTGGTATCAACCGTGCGGAAGTTATGTACCGCACCGGACAGTATATTTACCAACCCAATTTCCCGGCGCGACTGGGTTATGAAGCTGCCGGAGTCATTGAATCAGTGGGAGACAACGTACGTGAGTTTGCACCTGGCGATTACGTTAGCGTCATCCCGGCATTCAGCTTTCATCAATATGGAATGTATGGTGAAGTCGTTAATGCCCCCGCTCACGCGGTCGTAAAGCATCCACAAAACCTGAGCTTTACCGAGGCTGCTGCCAGCTGGATGATGTATGTGACCGCTTTCGGTGCGCTGGTTGAATATGCGGATATTAAGCCCGGTGATAACGTGCTGATCAATGCTGCTTCCAGCAGCGTCGGACTGGCGGCAATTCAGATTGTTAACATGCGGGGAGCAAAACCGATTGCGATGACACGGACCAGTGAGAAACGTGATCAGTTGCTGCAACTGGGCGCGGCAGAGGTTATTGCAAGCCAGGAGCAGGATCTGGTGGCCGAGATTCAGCGGATTACTGAGGGTAAAGGAACCCGCGTGGTGTTCGATCCGGTCGGTGGCCCAGCGGTGGCAAAAATTGCCCAAGTGATGCCAGCCGGTGGGCTCTTTTTCCAGTATGGTTCGCTTGATTCACGTGACCTTTCTATCCCGGTCATTGAGATACTCGGTCGTCATCTGACCTTCCGCGGCTATGAGATTTTCGAAATCACCACGGACGCAGAAAAACTTGCGCGGGCGAAACAGTTTATCTTTGAAGGATTGCAGTCTGGCCAGCTCAAGCCGCTGATTGATAAAACCTTTGCCTTTGATGATATCGTCGAAGCACATCAATACATGGAAGCCAACGGCCAGGTAGGCAAAATCGTCGTCACTCTGTAACCTCTGTGCGGCACAGCCTTGTGCCGCAATGTGTCTCAAAGCACTTTCGACAAAAACTGCTGAGTGCGCGTGTGGCGTGGATGATTCAGCACTTGCTCGCTGCTGCCCTGCTCGATGATTTTGCCATCGACCATAAACACCACCTGATCCGCCACTTCCCGGGCGAAGCCAATCTCATGCGTTACCACAACCAGCGTGGTTCCCGACTTCGCCAGCGCTTTAATGACATCCAGTACTTCACCGACCAGTTCAGGATCCAGTGCAGATGTAGGCTCATCAAACAGCATGACGCGCGGATTTAATGCCAGCGCACGGGCAATAGCGATACGCTGCTGCTGACCTCCGGATAAGTGGCGCGACCAGGCATCGGCTTTATTCCGTAACCCTACCGCATCAAGCAGAGTTAATGCCCGCTCGGTGGCGGTTTTACGCGTTGCCAGTCCGTGCGCAATGGGCGCTTCAATCAGATTCTCCAGAACCGTTAAGTGCGGGAACAGATTAAAGTTCTGGAACACATAGCCGACGTTAACACGCTGGCGCAAAATTTCCGCCTCTTTCAGCTCATACAGCTTGTCTCCCTGCCGACGATAGCCAATGTAATCGCCATCGATTTGAATAAACCCCTCATCGACGCGTTCCAGATGGTTGATGGTCCGCAAGAGTGTGGATTTCCCTGAACCGGACGGGCCAAGAATAACCGTTACCGTACCGGGAGGGATCTCCAGCGACACATTATCCAGCGCTTTGTGGCGACCAAAGTATTTGCTAACGCCGGTAATAGAAATATGGCCTTCAGGCGAGCGGGACATGGACGGCCTCCTGCTGTGGACGTTGACGACTGCGTTTTTCTGCACGACTCACCCGGGCTGTGTTGATCGCTGAACGTCGTTCGCTGCGTGCCAACGCACGTTCAACCAGGTGCTGAATTAACGACAGGACGCTGGTGATCACCAGATACCACACCGCACCCACCATCAGCAGCGGGATCACTTCCTGCGTGCGGTTATATATCATCTGGATGGTGTAGAACAGCTCCGGCATTGCCAGCACATATACCATCGCCGTCCCTTTCGCCAGGCTGATGATTTCATTGAATCCAGCAGGCAAAATGGTGCGCAGCGCCTGCGGCAGAATAATCCGCAGCGTACGTCGCCCTGCTGGTAAGCCCAGTGCTGCCGCTGCCTCGTACTGACCGTGATCGACCCCTAAAAATCCACCCCGAATAATTTCAGCGGTATAGGCGCTTTGCACCAGCGTCAGGCCAACCACCGCAGTGGAAAACTGACCGAGTACATTGATGGTCTCAAAACTTCCCCACTGAATGGGAGTAAACGGAATACCAATCGTCAACGTGTCGTACAGATAGGAGAAGTTGTACAAAACGATCAGCACCACAATCAGCGGTAACGAACGAAACAGCCAGATGTATCCCCATGCCAGACCGTTCAACAGCCAGGAAGATGAAAGCCGCGCCAACGCCAGCAGACCGCCGATGACAATACTCAACAGCGTCCCGATCAGCGTCAGTAACAGCGTTTGCCCGAGGCCGGACAAGATAACCGGATCAAAGAACCAGCGGGCAAACACGCTCCATTCCCAGCGCGGATTAAACGCCACGGACTGGAGAATTACCGCAAGGGCAAATAAGGCAATGACCGCGCCTACGGTACGCATGGGATAACGTGCCGGTACGACTCTAATGCTATCTGTCGTTTTCATTTTCTCTCCTCAGGCGATTCTGGCCTGACCGGCAATAGTCAGCAGTTTGGTAAAGCGCAGCCGTCCATCAAACGGCGGCAGACTGTACTCTTCGGGATCGCGCGTCGTATCAAATTGCGGATCGTAGCCCTGGCTTAAATAAAGTCTGACGGCCTCCGGCTGGCGAAATCCCGTGGTCAGATAAATCCGGCTGTAGCCTGCGAGCAGCGCTCTACGTTCCAGTTCCTGCACCACGCGCGCCGCCAGCCCCTGCTGACGCAGGCTGCTTTTTGTCCAGATGCGCTTAATCTCGGCGGTATCTTTATCGTAAGGTTTGTAAGCCCCGGTGGCGATAATTTCGCCGCGGCGCTCCAGTACCACAAAAAGTCCCTGCGGCGCCAGATACCATTCGGTCAGTTCCACTTCAGCGTCGCGAGAAAAGTAATCGCCATAGCGGGCGGCATATTCACCGAACAGACCGTTCAAAATGGGCTGCAGCTCGCTGGCTTCCGGTGAGAGCACGCGAAATTGATCGCTCACGATGACCTCCTTAGTCGCCTAAACCGGCCGGGTTGATTTCAGAGTGTGGAATGCGTTCCCCCCCTTCTCCCCAGCGATTCAGCACCTTGTCATAGTCGCCGTTGCCAATCACGCCGTTGAGGGCGGTTTGTACCGGCAGAACCAGGCCGCTGTCTTTTTTCAGCGTCACAGCGATATGTGCCGCTTTTGGCCAACCGCCATCAACGCTACCCACTAATTGCGTTTTACCGTTGAGTGCAGCTTTCCACGCGCCGATTACATTAGGACCGAAGTAGGCATCGGCGCGGCCCGACTGTAGGGCCAGGGTTTGCGCGGCATCATCTTTGGTATACACCGGCGTAAACGGCTGTAACCCTTTCTTCACGTTCTCATCGTTCCAGGCCAACAGAATGGCTTCCTGGTTAGTCCCCGAACCGACAATAATGCGTAGTCCTGCGATATCTTCCGCCTGCTCGATTTTCTTCAGCTTGCTACCGGTTTTGACATAAAAGCCAAGAGAGTCCTTCCGATACGTCGCGAAATCGAATTTTTCTTTGCGTGCTTTGGTGACGGTAATATTGCTGATCGCGGCATCGTATTTGCCGGAAGTGACGCCCAGCGGCCAGTCTTCCCATGACGTAGGTACAACGTTAAGTTCCAGCCCCAAACTGTCAGCCACCAGACGCGCAATATCCGCCTCGCTGCCGATCAGCGTTTTATTGTCATCGGCAAAGACGGTCAGCGGCGGCTGGCTGAGCCCGGCAATCGCCACGGTGAATTTACCCGGTACGGCCAGGTGCAGGTTTGCGGGCAACTGCGCAATCGCCTGCGGATTCTTTGCTGTATTGATCGGCGCTTTATTGGCTTCCAGGCTTACGCCGGTGCCGTTAATCGTCACCTCATTTGCCCAAACGGTCGCGCTTAAAGCCAGTGACAGCGCGAGAAATACTGATTTTTTCTGCATAGCGTTTTTCTCTTATTGTGTGAATTGATTTGCAGGTGTCGCTAATCCCAGGCTTGCGCGCAGGGTCGTACCGGGATATTCATGGCGGAACAGGCCGCGCGCCTGAAGCACGGGGACAACCTGTTCGACAAAACGCGGGAAGGTATCCGGCGTTCCGCCCTGGATGATAAAACCGTCTGCGGCTTTTTCGTCGAACCACTGCTGCAGGCCGTCGGCAACCTGTTGTGGCGTGCCGCTGAAACGCGGACGTGGACTGGCCGCTTCCAGAGCAACCTGACGAAGTGTTAAACCACGCTCGCGTGCATTGCGTTTGATCTCATCAGTCGTACTGCGAAAGCTGTTTTGTCCGAGAGAGCCCAGATCTGGGAACGGTGCGTCCAGCGGATATTGGGCAAAATCATGATGTTCAAAGTAGCGGCCAAGATAGTTCAGCGCGTCAGTAACGGAGACCAGCGCAGCGGTAGTCTGATACTGCTGCTCAACGTCTTCTGCGCTGTCGCCAACAATAACGCTGACGCCCTGGAATATATGCAGTTGTTCGGGATGTCGTCCGGCGACTTCCAGCTGGCTTTTTACATCCTGATAGAAAGCTTTAGCCTCTGCCAGCGACTCCTGATGGGTAAAAATGGCATCAGCATGCTGCGCCGCTAATTTTTTACCATCTGCTGAAGCGCCCGCCTGAAATATAATCGGACGACCTTGTGGTGTACGCCCAATATTTAAGGGCCCGGCAACCTGGAAATAATCTCCATGATGATTAAGCGTATGCAGTTTTTGCGGATTAAAAAATTCCCCACTTGTTTTATTACGGGTAAAAGCATCATCTTCCCAGGAATCCCACAGCCCTTTCACTACCTGTAAATATTCATCGGCAATACGATAACGCTGGGCATGCTCTGGATGCTGAGCGCGAGAATAGTTTTTTGCCGATCCTTCCAGAGGCGACGTCACCACGTTCCAACCCGCGCGCCCCTTGCTGAGATGGTCCAGGCTAGCGAACTGCCGTGCGGTCGTAAACGGCTCGCTGTATGATGTGGACACCGTGCCAACCAGCCCCAGATTCGTGGTGATACTGGCCAAAGCGGATAATACTGTCAGCGGCTCAAAACGATTTAAAAAGTGTGGGATTGATTTTTCATTAATATACAGACCATCGGCGACAAAAATAAAATCCAGCTTCCCTTTTTCCGCAATAAGCGCCGTCTCTTTGACAAAATCAAAATTAATACTGGCATCAGCCTGAGCCGCCGGATGGCGCCATGCGGACATATTTCCCGATGCGCCATGTAGAATAGTGCCGAGCCGTAGTTTCCGATTTTCAGCCATAATAACCCCTACCCAACAGGTAAACTTAAAGGTGTGCAAATGCCGTTTTTGCTAACTGTGCAAAGTAATGCGCGGCAGGTTCAATTAAACGCTCGTCCGGATTGAATCCCGGGTGATGTAATCCGTATTCACTGGCGCTGCCAATACTGACAAATGCGCCAGGTGTATTTTGCAGGTAGACGGCAAAATCCTCTCCGCCCATATGCAGGTCGGCATGGTGGGTGGTATAGCCTGACTGTTTCGCCACCGCGGTGGCAATATCGGCCCAACGATCATCATTTACCAACGCGGTTGGTCCCGCATGCCAGATTACGTCGATTTGTGCGCCAAAGGCGTGGGCAAATCCGGCGGCAATGTCATTAACCCGAGCCTTAACCTGCTGCTGTACCTGGGTTCGGTGCGTTCTGAGTGTCCCTTCCAGCTCAACGGACTCCGGCAGTACGTTCCATGTGTTTCCCCCCTGAATACGGGTCACGCTGAGCACCACAGAATCCAGCGTGTTTATGTCGCGGCTGGCAACGCTTTGCAGCACCGTTACCAACTGGCTGGCGAGCAGGATGGCATCTTTACCTTCATGCGGACGCGCCGCATGTGCACCCTTGCCATTAATGCGCAGTACGAAGCGGTCGACATTGGCATAAAATGCGCCGCCGCGTGTGGCAAATTCGCCCACCGGCAAACCGGGCTCATTGTGCATACCGAAAATAGCCGCTACGTTTTGCAGCGCACCGGCGCGGATCAACGTTTTTGCGCCGCCGAAACTCTCTTCAGCTGGCTGAAACAAAATACGTACTCGCCCCGGTAAGGTTATTTCCTGCTGTTTTAGCAGCAGTGCTGCACCAAGCATGACGCTGGTATGGACGTCATGCCCGCAGGCATGCATCACGCCCGGCGTGAGGGAGCGAAACGGAACGTCGGCGCTTTCTTCTATCGGTAGCGCGTCGATATCCGCCCGCAGCGCGATGACATCTTCTCCCTGACCAATTTCCACGACCAGACCGGTTTTCAGCTCGAACGGCAGAATGTCGACGTCCGCAGCGTGCAACCAGGCGTGAATGCGCGCCGTGGTTGCTTCCTCCTGCAGGGAAAGCTCCGGATGCTGATGTAGTTCACGACGCCAGTCGATAAGCGTTGAGCCGAGAGTCATCAGAGCACCTCCACGGCGTTATGGGCTTGCGCTAACAAACGCAGCGATGTCAGACGCGCATGCCCTTGCGCCACTGGCGTGTCGATAATGAACTCGTCAATGCCAAATTGCGTATGCAGAGCATTCAGCTTTGCCATCACCTCCTGAGCGGTGCCGTGTAGCAACGCCTGCTCACGACGCGCGATTTTGCGTGGTGGGCTGCCAGACTGAGCGGCAAACGCCAGCGCCTGTTCTTCGCTGGCTACCGTGACACGTTGACCATCTTCCAGCTCCACGCCCCAGATTTGTACGTTTTCCGCCAGTTGCGCAGCGGTGTCGTAACTGTCAGCCACAATCACCTGGACGGCGACTATCGTCGGGCGTGCACTGTGGGTCTGCCAGAAGGACAAAACGTCATGCAATAACGCTTTGTCACCATTGAGGTGCGCTGCGAAGATGAAATTCCAGTCGGATTGCGCTGCTAACTGCGCGCTTTGTACACTGGCTCCCAGTACAAACTTTTCCGGTGGTATCGGTGGAATTGGCGTCGGGAATACCGTTTCCCCGCTTTCCGTTCCGCTCAGCGCCAGCCAATCGTTAAGCAAAGAAAGCTGGTCGGCAAAACTGCCTTTTTCTTCCTGATGCAGCCCATGCTGTAACGCCTGGGTCGACAGCGGTAAGCCGCCAGGGGCTTTCCCTACGCCGAGATCAACACGTCCAGGAGCCAGCGATGCCAGAAGATTGAAGTTTTCCGCCACTTTGTACGGGCTGTAATGTTGCAGCATTACGCCGCCGGAACCTACGCGGATATGCTGGGTTTGCCCGAGGATCCAGGCGATCACCAGCTCCGGCGATGGGCTGGCCAGCTGTGCCGTATTATGGTGTTCCGCGATCCAGAAACGATGGTACCCCCACTCTTCTGCCAGTTGCGCCAGGCGCAACGTCCGGGAAAGCGCGGTCGCGGCAGTTTCACCTTCACCGATGGGGCTTTTATCCAGAATACTCAGGCGATATGACATGTTACGAGCCTATGTTTGTTAACATGTCTTTATTATTAATTTATCAAATAGCCATACTGAAACATTTAATTCACATTTACTCAGCTAAAAAGTAGATAACAGCCCCTGTCGCTGCCAGGGTTAAAATTTGGATCGCCCAGTACTGGTTGTAACGCTAAACAGAAAAACACCCGCAATTAATAGCCTACAAAATATAATAGGGTCGTTGGCATCACGGTAATAGCATCAAAATCATTTCATGCCAGTTTTCTTTTTACGAAAAGGTTTTTTAACGCGATTTACGTTAAGTCAGTTTAAACGACTTGTCACGTTATGCGCTTGTATTAATTGTTTCACTTTTATGACACAGGATGAATGATTTACATAGGAATTTTTATTTTAACTACTTCCACAGAATTGATGATTAGTAGAGAATGCAACGTTCTTATTAAAACGGTTTAAAACAGATTTTAATATCCCCCGATTTTATTGCGGGGATTTTTGTATGGATTATACATAGCACCATGGGACCTCTATGAAAAGTAACATGCCCGTTACACAAATTGAGCACGCACTTAACGATAAAGCGACGCTGCTTTCTACGACGGATAAAGAAAGTCATATTACCTACGCCAACTCCGCGTTTATTGATGCCAGCGGATTTAACGAACACCAGTTAATGGGCGAACCACATAATATTATTCGCCATCCCGATATGCCTCCCGCGGCGTTCGCCGATATGTGGTACACGCTACAGCAGGGAGACAGCTGGACGGGGATGGTGAAAAACCGTCGACAGAATGGCGACCATTACTGGGTTCGCGCCAACGTTACGCCAGTCTGGCACAATGAAAAACTCACCGGCTACATCTCGGTGCGTACCGTTCCTTCGCGCGATGAAATAACTCAAAGCGAAAGCTTATATCAAAAAATTAATAATCAGCAGCTTAAAGGGTTTCGTCTTTTTAAAGGCATTATCATTCGTCGCGGAATATTGTCATGGGCATCAATGTTTAAATGGCTGAGCATTAGCCAGCGCGTCAATTATTCTTTAGGGGTAATCGCCCTGCTCGCTGTGCTATTTCTCTTCGCTCCTGTTAATCCATTTATTCAGGCGGGAGGGTTATTGTTCTTATTTCTGATGCTTGCTATTTACCTTAAGTATCAAATTTGTCAGCCAGTTAATACGCTACTGACGCAAATGAAGAAAGTGGTATCCGGGAGAAAACCTGATAACTGTCATTTAAATCGAGTGGATGAGATCGGAATGCTGATGCGTCTGGTTAATCAGTCCGGGCTTAATCTGAATTCCCTGGTCGATGATGTCAGTACGCAAATATCCGGTATTCGCGCCATCAGTCAGCGGGTATCAAAAGAAGGTACGGCGCTGCACAAGCGTTCAGAAGAAACCTCCGCCGACCTGCAACAAACCGCTGCCGCCATTGAAGAAATTGGTAGCGCGGTACAG
The DNA here is from genome assembly GCF_030332875.1 of Citrobacter sp. Cpo045. Taxonomy (NCBI): domain Bacteria; kingdom Pseudomonadati; phylum Pseudomonadota; class Gammaproteobacteria; order Enterobacterales; family Enterobacteriaceae; genus Citrobacter; species Citrobacter sp. Cpo045. Next base: position 184,047 of record NZ_JAOWGZ010000096.1, on the reverse strand, counting down.
CAAACTGCTGAGACTGCGGCTCATACTATGACCATGGCCGATAAAACCAGCGCCAATGCGGCAGAAGGCGGCGATATTATGAAACAAACTATCGCCATGATGCAGGCGATATCGCGTGACAACGGGCAGATAGTCGACATCATCGGCGTTATCGACAGTATTGCTTTCCAGACTAATATTCTGGCGCTCAATGCCGCGGTTGAAGCCGCGCGGGCCGGGGAGTCCGGGCGTGGTTTTGCCGTTGTGGCGGCAGAGGTCCGTAATCTGGCGCAGCATTCGGCGTCTGCAGCAAAAGAGATCAAACATCTGATTGAGAAGAACGTCGCCAACGTTAACAGCGGCGTCAAAATGGTGGAGCAAACGGAAACGCATCTCACTGGGATGATTGGCGATGTCCTGCAGATGTCGATGATGATCAAAGATATTAGTCTGGCGACGCGTGAGCAAACCCAGGCGCTGGATCTGATTAACGATTCGATTTCACGCGTTGGAACCATGACACACAATAACGCCGAGATGGTGGAGCGTGTCACCGATGCTACCGCCGATCTGACTCAACGTTCATCGCGCTTACAGCAGGCCGTTCAGGTCTTTGGCGTATCAGCATAACCTTACGGCGCTTATCGGGTGAATGTCTCGATAAGCGCACACCTCTCCACGTATTTACGCCCTTCTCTTTTATTGGCTGAATCGAGGCCATACCGCGCCAGTGCTGGCTGTACAAAAATGCTGAATTCTTGTTATCGGGGCTTTGCGGAACCGAACAATTGAATGTAGGATGCTCGGCCGGCAGTTTTCCCCCATAACTCAATGAAGGGTAAGGCTGTTTTCGCCGCAGCAGGTGCGGCAAAAAGGATTTTGTATTTTTGTCAGGTCAACAGGAAAAGTAATGAACACAAACAACACGCAAGCCGCGGAACAACATGCGGCGAAACGACGCTGGTTGAATGCCCACGAAGAGGGGTATCACAAAGCGATGGGTAATCGACAGGTACAAATGATCGCCATTGGCGGCGCAATTGGTACCGGGTTGTTTTTAGGGGCTGGCGCACGCTTGCAAATGGCGGGTCCTGCTTTGGCGCTGGTTTATCTGGTGTGCGGTATTTTTTCGTTCTTTATACTGCGTGCGCTTGGTGAACTGGTTTTACATCGCCCTTCCAGCGGCAGCTTTGTCTCCTACGCCCGTGAATTTTTAGGTGAGAAAGCCGCCTATGTGGCTGGCTGGATGTACTTCATCAACTGGGCGATGACCGGCATTGTCGATATCACCGCGGTGGCGTTGTATATGCATTACTGGGGCGCATTTGGTGATGTACCGCAGTGGGTGTTCGCCCTCGGCGCGCTGGCCATTGTTGGCACCATGAACATGATCGGCGTGAAGTGGTTCGCGGAGATGGAGTTTTGGTTTGCGCTGGTCAAAGTGCTGGCGATTGTGATTTTCCTGGTGGTGGGTACCGTCTTTTTAGGCACTGGAAAGCCGCTGGATGGTAACGCCACCGGTTTTCACCTGATCACCGACAACGGTGGGTTCTTCCCACATGGTCTGCTGCCGGCGCTGGTACTGGTTCAGGGGGTAGTTTTTGCGTTTGCCTCCATTGAACTGGTGGGCACCGCTGCTGGAGAATGCAAAGATCCGCAAACCATGGTGCCAAAAGCGATCAATAGCGTTATCTGGCGTATTGGTCTGTTCTATGTGGGTTCTGTCGTGCTGCTGGTTCTGTTACTGCCGTGGAATGCCTATCAGGCGGGGCAAAGCCCGTTTGTTACCTTCTTCTCCAAACTGGGCGTGCCGTATATCGGCAGTATCATGAATATTGTGGTGCTCACCGCGGCGCTTTCCAGCCTTAACTCTGGGCTGTACTGCACCGGGCGTATTTTACGTTCCATGTCGATGGGCGGATCGGCGCCTAAATTCATGGCTAAAATGAGCCGTCAACAAGTACCCTGGGCGGGGATCCTCGCCACGTTGGTCGTCTATGTCGTCGGGGTATTTCTGAACTATCTGGTACCGTCGCAGGTGTTTGAGATCGTGTTGAACTTCGCGTCGTTGGGCATTATTGCGTCGTGGGGCTTTATCATGGTCTGTCAGATGCGTCTGCGCCGGGCCATAAAAGAAGGTAAAACGGCAGACGTCAGCTTTAAACTGCCGGGCGCTCCGTTTACCTCGTGGCTCACGCTGCTGTTCCTGCTGAGCGTGCTGGTGCTGATGGCGTTTGACTATCCAAACGGCACCTACACCATCGCGTCATTACCGTTGATTGCCATCCTGCTGGTTGCAGGCTGGTTCGGCGTGCGTAAACGCGTCGCGGAAATCCACCGCACCGCGCCATAACGGCAAAAGGCCTGACAGGTTACCCCTTCAGGCCTTCTTTTTTAGTTCGCTTCAATCAACTGCGCTACGTCGTTACTGTTAATTTCCCGCGCATTCCCATCCTGATCGGTATAGCTGGTCATTCCCGTGTCTTTATCCAGTTTTGGTTTACCCTGGGTGGTGATGGTTTGTCCACTTTTGGTCGTCATGACGTAATCGGTGGTACACCCTGCCAGGGTAAACAGCATTACGCCTGCACACAGACAGATAAATGGCTTTTTCATGGTATTCCCGTGTTATTCAGTTAGCCGTTGAGGGCGTAGTGTAAGTCCCTGAAGTGGGTCGGGCTACTGGCGGGGTGTAACGAGGCGTATCGTGGGGTTTAGAGAAATGACAGGAGGGGTTTCCCCCTCCGGATGTTTTATAGCGCAATACGAATAACATCGTCCGGCTGAGTGGCTTCCTGCTCGCGGGTAGATTTCTGTTTCACGCTGACGTACAGGGTTTTACCATCGGCGGAGAGCGCCAGGCTATTCGGGAACGTTGGGGTCTCGAATGTTTTGACGACTTTATAGCTTTTCGCGTCGATCACACTCACTTTACCGGCCTGGCGATGAGTCACGTAGGCTTCATTACGCGTTGGGTTGAACAACACGGCCAGGGATTCCGGCGCGGCGACTTTTGCCAGTACATTGCCATTACGGGTATCGATGACCAGCACTTCCGCCGCTTTAGAGTCGGTGACAAATGCGCGGTTGCCCGCTGTGTCCAGGCTCAGGTTGATAAAGAAATGCTCTTTCCCGTCATCCAGCAGTTTTTTGCGGCTGAGAATTTTGTTAGTGGCGGTGTCAATAGTAATGAATTCACCGTCGGCATTGGCGGTGTACAGGCGTTTAGCCTTGCTGTCGACAGCCAGAGCGGTGCTCATTTTGCCGGTATTCTGGATGGTGTCCTTCAGCTTGATCGTCTCACCGTCCACCACCCAAATCACGCTCTCTTTACCAATACCGCTAATGTATACCGTGTTGGTGGCATCATCGGCGACCAGCTCACGCGGCTGCAGCGGGCGAACGTCTTCAGAACGCTTACGCGCATCCAGCACCAGACGTCCTTTCACCGCACCGGTTTTGGCATCCATCGCCGTAACCGCGCTGTTTACCGTGTTGCCGAACCACAGCGTTTGCGTGGCGTTGTTGATGGTGGCACCAAATGGTTTGAGATCGTTATGAATCACCTGGGTCACTTCGAGGGTGACCGGGTCAAGACGATAAACCACCCCGCCGGTATCCAGTTTGCGGCTCTGTGAGGTCGCCAGCCACAGCGCGTTCTCTTGCTGGCTGTACGCCATTTCATAGGCGCCTTTGCCGACGGCTTTGCGCAGCAGTTCTTCTGCAGCCTGCGTAGTAAAAGATGATGCAACGAGCAGTGAACCTAACAGTAAAGAACCACGCAGACGCGGCGAAAACAGATGACGTAAAGACATGACGACTCCCTTTGATAAATTCGTTTGTTACTGCTTCACATAGCTTCAATGAGCAAAATCATGGTTTTGCCTTTTTAAGAATGAGAATAGTAATCATTATTTATCTCAATGTGGAGTGTTTATTCGCTTTCGGGTAGTAACCTTCTTATTTTCTCCATGAATACCAGATAACGACATTGGCATTTTACCAGGCCTACATTTTGTACGAAGCAGGCCTGGTTACAGGCATTCACCGTCTTCCACCTTTACGCATCAATCCTCAGCAAGACGAATCACTACCTTGCCGAAGTTTTTGCCGGTCAGCAGACCGATAAAGGTTTGTGGCGCATTTTCCAGACCGTCGGTCACCTGCTCGCGGTAGTGGATTTTGCCCTCTTTAACCCAGCGCCCCATCTCCCGCTGAAACTCATGAATACGGTGTCCATAATCCTGACCAATGATAAAACCCTGCATGCGGATACGCTTTTTCAGCAGCGTTGCCATTAACAGCGGTAATCTGTCAGGTCCGGCCGGAAGCGACGTTGCGTTATAACCGCTGACCAGGCCACAAAGCGGGATCCGCGCTGAGGTGTTGAGTAACGGCAGGACAGCATCAAATACTTTTCCTCCGACGTTTTCGTAATAAATATCAATACCCCGCGGACAGGCTTTTGCCAGTTGTTGCGCAAAATCTTGTGCGTGGTGATCGAGACAGACATCAAACCCCAATACCTCGGTGGCATGTCGGCATTTCTCTGCCCCACCCGCCACACCGATCACCCGACAACCCTTAAGCTTACCGATCTGCCCGACCGTTGCGCCAACCGGCCCGGTTGCGGCAGCTACCACCAGCGTTTCCCCCGCTTTTGGCTGACCAATATCCAGCAGGCCCATATAAGCGGTAAACCCCGGCATACCCATAACACCCAGCGCCCAGGAGGGATGCTCGGGATGATCGCCAAGCTTCACCAGCCCGTTACCGTCGGAGATGTCATAGTCCTGCCAACCGCTGTAGCTCAATACCCATTCGCCTGGCTGGTAGTCCGGATGGTGGGATGACACCACGCGACTTACGGTACCCCCCACCATGACACCACCAATCTCTACTGGTGGTGAGTAAGATGGCTCATCGCTCATGCGGCCACGCATGTAGGGATCAAGGGAAAGATAAACGGTGCGCAACAACATCTGGCCTTCGCCCGGTGTTGCGACTTCATCTTCTTCAAGACGGAAGTTCTCTGGGACTGGCGCGCCATGTGGACGGGAAGCCAGTACCCAACGACGGTTACGATTAGTCTGTTGACCCATGATGTGCTCCTCTGCTTTTTGCATGAATCCATCAATAGTAGCAGCCCGTTCCTGCTATTTAGCTGACGACGTGATTTAACCGCACAACCAGGTAAACGCAGGGTTGCGCGGTTTCATTGATAAACCGACAGTCATTCGGCGGGCCAAGTTCCAGGCAATCACCTGCCTGCATTTCATGGCGTACGTCCCCTTCGACAAAGACTAATTCCCCCTGCTGTAACCAGATAAGTTGTCTGGCCTGCACATAGGAAGAGGCTGGCATCGGGATATCACTTCCGGCGGGTAATTCGATCTGCACCAGATCGATAGGCAGATCGCTGCGCGGTGAAACATGGCGGCGCAGATAGTGGCTTTGTGGATCGTGCCAAACAGGCTGATCGACGAAGCGCAATAGCTTGCCCTCCTGCATTTCAGCCCGCGCAATCAGGGTAGACATGCTGATGCCAAACGCGCCGGAAAGCCTGCCCAGCAGCGTAGCCGTTGGACTACTCTCGCCGCGCTCTATTTTATGGATCATGGCCCGCGACACACCCGCGCGCTCGGCAAGTTCCGTGAGTGACCAACCGCGAGATTCCCGCTCAATGCGAATTCTTGCACTGATCCGTTGATTTATGCTGTCTTCAATAGTATTCATATTGTAATACTATAGTGAACAACCCCTGAGGTTCAACATGTCAATTCGATTTGCCAGCAAAGAAGACTGCGCCGCCATTGCAGAAATCTACAACCATGCGGTACTGCATACGGCGGCTATCTGGAACGATCAAACGGTCGATGCCGAAAACCGTATTTCTTGGTATGAAGCCCGCCAATTGATGGGGTATCCGGTGCTGGTGAGTGAAGAGAATGGCGTGGTTACAGGATACGCCTCCTTTGGCGACTGGCGTAACTTTGATGGCTTCCGTCATACCGTTGAACATTCGGTGTATGTTCATCCTGAACATCAGGGAAAAGGGCTAGGACGGGCACTGCTCAGCAGACTGATAGACGAAGCCCGCGCATGCGGCAAGCATGTGATGGTGGCAGGTATTGAGTCTCAGAATCAGGCATCACTGCATCTGCACAGCTTGCTGGGTTTTAAAACCACCGCGCAAATGCCGCAGGTTGGAACCAAATTTGGCCGTTGGCTGGATCTGACCTTCATGCAGTTACAGCTAGACGATCGCCGCGATCCGGATGCCCGTAGATGAACCAGACGCTGACCCTCTCCTTTCTGATTGCCGCAGGTATTGGTCTGGTGGTGCAAAATACCTTGATGGTACGCATCACCCAGACGTCTTCGACGATCCTCATCGCCATGTTACTTAACTCGCTTGTCGGGATCGTGCTGTTTGTCAGCATACTGTGGTTTAAGCAAGGAGCTGTGGGATTTGGAGAACTGGTATCCAGCGTGCGCTGGTGGACACTCATCCCCGGATTGCTGGGATCGTTCTTTGTTTTCGCCAGCATCAGTGGGTACCAAAATGTGGGTGCCGCTACCACTATCGCGGTGCTGGTGGCTAGCCAGTTAATCGGCGGGCTGGTGCTGGATATTCTACGTAGTCACGGCGTGCCGCTGCGGGCGCTGGTAGGTCCGGTCTGTGGCGCGGTGCTGTTGGTCATCGGGGCGTGGCTGGTGGCGAGACGTTCATTTTAATTGCCTGACGGCGCTTCGCTTATCAGACCTACAGAACGTGCCTGTAGGTCGGATAAGTGAAATATCAGAGGATTGTGCCGCCTTTGGTCAACTGTTCGCGACGGGCTTCCATATCTTCTTTATGCTGACGGCCATGATGTGCGATAGCCGTACGCAAACGCTGTTGCTGGGTATAGCGGTCTTCCCGGCTCAACGCGATATCATCGCTGAGCTCAATCAGCAATTCATTCATATGCGTAATGACGCTCTCTTCAATGGCGGCATCAACACGTGCGCTGACCTCATCCAGATGCGACATAACCTCTCCTTAACTCATTAATTTAATTTTGCTTTTGAAAAATCACTGCCCATCAGGCTGACGCTGTATCCGCTGACGTTGCTGCGCGTAGCGTAGAACGTTTTACCGTTTGCCAGGGCTATCCACGGAGCCTGCTGGTAGAAAATCTCTTGCGATTGCTGGTAAAGCGCGGCGCGCTCTTCCGGTTTACTCACCAGCTTCGCCTTTTGAACCAGCGAATTATACTCTTTATCGCACCAGCGCGCGGCGTTAGATCCGGTTTTTATGCTGTCGCAGCCCAGCAGCACATCGGCGAAATTATCCGGATCGCCGTTGTCTGACATCCAGCCAAACAACGCGGTGTCATGCTCACCTTTACGCATTCCGGAGAGATATTCCCCCCACTCGTACGACACAATTTTCGCCTTCACGCCCACCTTTGCCCAGTCGCTCTGGATCATCTCAGCAATCCGTCGGGAGTTCGGGTTGTAAGGGCGCTGAACCGGCATTGACCACAGCGTCGCTTCAAAGCCGTTTTCCAGCCCCGCCTGCTTCAGCAGATCTTTCGCCTTTTGCGGGTCGTAAGTGTAATCCTGCAGATCTTTATTGAAGCCCATCATATTCGGCGGAATCGGCGATTTCGCCACCGTACCGGAACCTAAAAAGACGGCGTTAATAATGGCCTTTTTATCGGTCGCGTAGTTTAGCGCCTGACGCACCAGTACGTTATCAAACGGTTTTTTCTCGGTATTAAACGCCAGATATCCGACGTTCAGCGCTTCAACCGCATGCAGCGTCAAATCTTTATTCTTTTTAATCTCGTCAAACTGTACGGGGGCTGGTGCCGGGATTATCTGGCACTCATTGGTTTGCAGTTTTGCCAGCCGCGTCTGGACGTTTGGCGTGATTGAGAAGATCAGGTGCTTCGTTGGAACGGCGCCATCCCAGTAGTTCGGGTTGGCAAGATAGCGGATTTGCGAGTCCTGCTTGTACTGTTGCAACACGTAAGGCCCGGTGCCAATCGGCCAGTTATCAACGTTTTCCGGGGTGCCTTTTTTCAGCATCGCGTCGGCATATTCCGCAGAAAGGATAGAGGCAAAATCCATACCCCAGTCGGCAAGAAACGCAGCATTAGGTTCATTGAGGACAAACTGAACGTGATAATCATCGAGCTTCTTCACTTCTTTAATCAGTTTATCCAGACCAACATCGTAAAAGTATTCGTAGCTTCCCTGAGAAACCTTGTGATACGGATGATCGGCATCTTTTTGCCGTAATACCGAGAAAATCACGTCATCTGCGTTGAAGTCGCGGGTCGGTTTAAAGAATTTATTACTGTTGAATTTCACGCCCTGACGCAGGGTAAACGTATAAGTCTTACCGTCCGGGGAAATCGTCCAGTCCGTTGCCAGAGACGGTATCGGGGTATTCTTTACTGGATCAAAGTTGATGAGTCGGTTGTAGAGCACCTGTGAACTGGCCACAAATGAAGGACCTGAACTGGCGATTTGCGGGTTAAATGACTCCGGAGATGCTTCAGAGCAATAGATGATGGTGTCAGTATTGGCCGCGAACGCAGCGCCTGACGGTAAGACGGCGCTGAGAGCCAGCGCGAGTAACGTTTTCCTTGCAATCATGGTTATAAGCCTTCTTATTTTATTATTAACAGGGATATCAGAGCATAGCTGACAAAAACTGACCAATAACAAATCACTATCAGGTTATTCTAATCCGGTGTATTTCGCTGAATAATTCATCACTCCAAGCGAATTAATTTCCCTTAAGTCTTTTTCAAAACGTCAAGATTTTTCCCGGCACTCTATGCCATGAAAATTAGCCCCTTTTTGCCTCTCTTTCGCCGTTTGCTCGTTTTTATAAAACGTAAAGTAGATACGTGAAGAAGTCTAAGGGGTAACAACGTGGCAAAAACTCTCTTGCGCAGCGGCAATTTGGATGACTATCAGGCCGTGGGCGGCGGTGGTCAGGCCGTGTTTGATTCAGCATTGCAAATTCGTGAAACGCTTCGTCTGCGTAAACAGCAGGCGATGGTGGATTGTCTGGCGATCCCACAAATTAACGACAACGGCGATCGGGTTGACTGGTATTCCCCGATAGAAGGGAAAGCCGTGGCGTGGAAAGCCGCTGATGAAGAAGCACGTTTTCGTGCGCTGCGCTATCTGGGGAGCACGCTGGAAAATGCGGCGACCCTGAGCCGTAAAAGCCTGCAATCGGGGAAAACTTCCCTACAGCTGTTTGGCTCGCTGCTCGAAAAAGCCATCCAATTTCCCGGTGAAAATCACGTGTTTCTGGTTGATGGCAAACCCGTTATTACGTTCTGGGGCTTCGTCAATTTGAATGAAAATCCCCGCGACGATGTGCTCGACTGCCTGCGCATTGCCGATGTTCCTCCTGTGGTTACAGTAGCAGAGCCAGAACAGGAAGATGAAATCGCACCGGAAATTACCTTTGCCGAGGCCGATGCCCCCTTACTGACACCGGTCGTTGATTTGCCAAAACCGGCTGAACCTGAACCTCAACCCCCGGTTATTGTTAACGAACCTGAAGTCACTGCGCCGCCGGTACATGAGAAGCCCATACGCCGCCTGCCGCTGTGGAGCCTCCCCGTTGTCGCAGTGATTATTGCAGCCATCGTTGGGCCGCTGCTGTGGAAGCAACAGACCACCCAGCCCGTACCCGCAGTAGCCGCTATTGAAGTCGCTAAGGTTGATATGGCACCGCTGCCAGCACTGACATCTGCACTGCCCCTGCATCGTGCTGAAGTGACTCCAGCTGCGAAGAAAGAGAAACCTGTCGAAGGACCTGTGGTGATTGCCGCAATTCCAAAAGATGCGCTGGTGATGGATGCCAACCAGATGAAGGCAGGAACGACGCGTTTTCTCAACGGTAACTGGCGCGTCATGGTCGATGTTAAAGATCCGGTGAGCGGCAAAGCGCCGTCGCTGCGCTATCAGATCCAGGCCAATAAAGGCACTGCGCGCGTGGTTCATGGTGACAACATTGTTTGTCGTGCCGAGATTTTCTCTGGTTTGCACCAGTCGGGTGAATTAATGATTAAGAGTCGCGGCAATGCCCGTTGTACCGACGGTTCACGTTATCCAATGCCAGAAATTACCTGCAAAGCGGGAACCAATGACGTCGCCGCCTGTACCGCGCGTTATGACGATCACGCGGAAATCCCTCTGACGATCAAAAAGATAGGTGCCTGATTTTATGTTGGTGAATCTGTGTGATTACAAACAGAGCGTGACGCTCATCGCCAATAGCGGTGTGCAATTTCTGGATTTCGGCCTCACGCCGCAGGAATCTGCGCACCTTGGACGCTTTGTGCGCAAAACGGCAAACGGTCCGCTACTGAGACTAGACTTCGATCTGACGTCAGGACGCTATACCCTACCGGGCAGCACCGGCGCGCAACCCGAAGTGGTGAAGCCGGAAAGTACTCAGACGCTACACTATTCGCTGGACGTGCTCGACGGCGTCTGGCTGCCGCTGCCGTTTTTGCGCTTTAACCCGCCGCGTACGTTTGTTGAAGGCCCGGATAACTGGGCACGCGTGCAGGTGCGAAAGCTGCCGCAGCCGGACAGCGCGGGCAACACCCACCGTGTTACCGTAGCGCTGGACAGCCAGCTTACTGAAAATGCCCCTGCGGCGTTAACCCCCAACGAAAATGATCTGCTTAACGGTACACGGTTTGCGCTGGCCTGGCATGACAACGAAATTGCTGATTTCCTTGACCAGACCTGGATTGACGGCTGGTTGCGCGAATCTTTTATGCACCATGTCACCCAACATGAGAACCGCTCAGAACAAGAGATCCAGCAGGCGCTGCGTAACTTTGAATACCAGGCGCACTGGCTGAATGTGCTGACCCTGTTAGGTGAGCAGCTTTCCGTCCCGGAAGTGAAACTGGTTACGCACACCCTTAGCACCCCCGCCATTCCCGTCGATCTTATTTTGGATATCGGTAATACCCATACCTGTGGTGTCCTGATTGAAGATCACGGGGATGCCAATGACGGGCTGCGTCAGACCGCTGAATTGCAGGTCCGTTCGTTAAGCGAGCCGCAGTTCCTCAACGATCCGCTATTCACCAGTCGGCTGGAGTTTTCCGAAGCACGCTTTGGTAAGCAGCACTTTTCCGTTGAGAGCGGACGTGATGACGCCTTTATCTGGCCGTCGATTGTACGTGTGGGTGATGAAGCCCGTAAGCTGGCGATGCAGCGTATGGGCACCGAGGGCAACAGTGGGATCTCAAGCCCGCGCCGCTATCTGTGGGATGAAACGCCGGTGTTACATGACTGGCGCTTTAGCCAGATGAATGGCAAAACCCAGCGCGAACCGCTGGCTACCGCCTTCCCGCTGATGAACCTGATGAACGATGACGGGCAACCGCTGTTCAGCCTGCCGCAGGACGATCGTCTGCCTGTGTTCTCACCACAATACAGCCGCAGCACGTTGATGACGCATATGCTGTGCGAAATACTGGCCCAGGCGCTGGGGCAAATTAACAGCGTAGCGACGCGTTTGCGCCTCGGATTCCCGGCGTCTCCTCGTCAGTTACGGACGCTGATCCTGACCCTACCGTCGGCGATGCCCAAACAGGAGCGCGAGATTTTCCGCCTGCGCATGTTTGAAGCTATTGCCCTGGTCTGGAAAGCGATGGGCTGGCACCCGCAGGATGAAGACTTCACCACCCGTAAGCAGCAGGAAAAAAGTGTGGTTCCCGTACCTGAAATTCAGATGGAATGGGATGAAGCCAGTTGCGGGCAACTGGTGTGGCTGTATAACGAGGCTATCTCACACTACGATGGCCACACCGAATCGTTCTTTAACGCTCTTGCCCGCCCGGACCGTTTGCCAGAGCCTGGTGAGACTAAAGGCCGTGCACTGCGCGTGGCATCGATCGACATTGGCGGCGGGACAACGGATATGGCCGTCGTTCATTACCAGCTTGATGACGGCGTTGGCGCGAACGTCAAAATTACCCCGCATCTGCTGTTCCGTGAAGGTTTTAAAGTTGCGGGCGATGACATGCTGCTGGACGTGATTCAGCGCTGCGTGTTGCCTGCACTGCAAACCCGCTTACAACAGGCTGGCGTGACCGACGCCGCCGCATTGCTGGCCACGCTATTTGGCGATTCTGGTCGCATTGACACCCAGGCGATTTTGCGTCAACAAACGGCGTTGCAGCTCTTTATGCCGCTCGGTCATGCGGTCCTCTCTGCCTGGGAACAAAGCGATATTAACGATCCGGTCGCCGGGCTACATGCCACCTTTGGCGAACTCCTGAGTCAACAACCCACGCGCAACGTGATGAACTACATCCAACAGGCTATCGATCATGCGTTGCCTGCAGGGTCGCCAGCGTTTGATATTCTGAGCGTGCCGTTACAGGTACAGTTCAGGCAGTTACAAGAAGCACTATTGGCGGGGCAATTTACCCTAACTTCCCCACTGCACGCGGTTTGTGAGGCCATTTCACACTATCGCTGCGATATTTTATTAGTAACAGGCAGACCCGCCTGTTTACCGGGTGTACAGGCGTTGATCCGCCATCTGCAACCTGTTCCGGTTAATCGTATGATCTGGATGGATAACTACCGCGTGCATGAGTGGTATCCGTTCAGCCAGCAAGGGCGAATTGGTAATCCCAAATCGACCGCAGCAGTAGGCGCTATGCTGTGCAGCCTGGCGCTGGATTTGCGTTTGCCACGTTTTAACTTTAAAGCTGCTGATATCGGCGCTTACTCGACCGTACGCTTTCTCGGTGTGCTGGATAATACGGTCAATACCCTGCGCGATGAGAACATCTGGTATCACGATATTGATCTGGATAAACCTGGGGCGAAGCTGGATGCCCGGTTGCATTTCCCGTTACGTGGCAACGTGACGTTAGGATTTCGGCAACTGGCAAACAGCCGCTGGCCTGCCACGCCGCTGTATACGCTCAGCATAAACTCTGCCGAACTGGCAAAAACTATCGCCGGAGATGGCGTGTTGAATGTTCGGCTGCAGCTACGCGGCGGCAGCAAAGAAAGTGGCCCGGAATTCTTCATCCTGAGTGATGCCTGGTTACAGGATGGCACCCCCGTTGCCGCCAATGCCTTAACGTTAAAACTGAATACGCTGGCAGACCGTCGCCATAGCGGAAGCCATTACTGGATTGATAGCGGGAGCGTGTACCTAAAATGAGTAAGATGTTAAATACCGCGCAGGCCGCCATCGAGTGGGTGGTAGATACCCGTCAACGTGCGGCGCGTCTTGATGATGAAGCGGATGCCCTGCTGGCACAGCTTACGCTAGCCGCAGTGAGTGAATCTGCGTTGAAGGAGACCTTTTCATCGCAAGGATGTATAGGGTTATACGGACACTCACAATCGGCAAAAGCACATCTGCTGGCGGCATTGTGCTGCAATGCCACTGGCAAAGTGAATATTGTTACCCCGGATCGCAGCTTTGATTATTTCTCGCATATTAATCCGGGCCATGCACCAACCAATATGGCGATCCGCTTTACGCGCGATGAAAATCCGCATGATAGCGAATGGCCGTTGCGTCTGCGATTACTCAGTGAAGCCGAACTGGTACAGCTATTTATCGCCCAGTTCAGCGCGCTCCCGGGCAACCGACAGGTCGAGAAATCGATTATTGAGGCGCGCCTGGAAAAATGGCAAACGCTGCGTCAGCGTCACCCGGTGCCGGGCATTACCGCACATGATGTTGCGGCAATTGGTCGTTTCTGGCGCTCCTGCGTACCGGCAAACCAGCAGCAAATTGACGATGCACTATGGTATCAGTTTGCCACGTTGCTGCCCGCACTGGACCTGACTACCCGGGCAAACGCCTGGGCGTTACTGTGGGGAGAACAACCAGAGCTGACGCAGCAGTGGCTGGCGCTGGCGCACACGTTGCAACAAACCGGACACGCGCAAGAATTAGCGGCCCCGCTGAGCCTGCTGGTTGATCATTTTGGTTTACCTGCCGAAAGTTTCCTGACCCAGGTGGCATTGACCAGCAATAATGAGACGCAAAGCGATGTGGTGGTTCATCCGATTGAAAATCATCAGTTGCTCAATGCGGTCAGTCTTTCTTTGTCGTCACTGGCGCTACTCACGCGCGAGCTGGTCCTGACGGTTGAAGACTCGGTGCTGGAGAATGTCGATCTGCTCGATATTCCCCTCGCCCCGGATGCTCATCCTAACCCACTGTGGCAGGTAAAATTAGGCTGGATGCTGGAACATTATCGCCAGCACCTGCAACCGGATGTGCTCTTAATCTGCAACGCGGTCTCTGCCCGCGCCCAGACGCCCGCCATCACCCGCAAGCTGTTGGGCTGGGTCAACGATACCCAACCTGTTCATGATGCCGCATTACCGGGCGTGGTTTGGGCCATTACCCCGCAGGATGCGCGTTTTAGTACCCAGCAAAACCTTGATGAATCCGTGCAGCAATTGATGGGCAAGCCCGGGCTGCATTGGGGTACGTTGCAGGCGCTGGATAAACATAGCTTACAACGTCTTGTCGAATGGCTGACTCAGGCAACCTCACCACAGCAGCGCCAGGCCAGGTTGACTTCTCTACGCGAGCAGCATCAACAGCGCATCCGCGAAACGCTGATAAGCTGGATTAATCCCGCTCAAGCTGAATCGGATAGCCACGAGTCGGTGATCCGCCAGTTACAGGCGCAAGCGGCAAAACATGGCGAACTGCTGGATGGTTTGCTCCCGCCGATGCGCATTTTTGAGTCGCTGCTGCGTATTCAGCAACCTCGCGAGGAGCAGGTAAGCGGTTTATTTAATGAAGAGATTGACCTGTTTGCCGAGGTGCGTGACACACTACACTCGCCGGAAAGTCAGGAGACCGGATATCAGGCACACAAAATGTGGATTAACCACGTGCGCCAGTGGTGTCGCGATGAAAATAATGCCCGCCGTTTACGACTCGATCCCCGTACGTTAAGGCAGGTTGCCGACATTCTCGTCACCACCAGCTATCGCCTGGAGATGCCACAACACTTACAGCGCATTATGCAGCGCGAAAATGTCTGTGCCGCGCAGTTACACGCCGATATTGGTGATTTTATTACCTGGCTTGGATTTGCCGACGTTGCTGAGGAACAGCGCCCTGCCAGCAGGATCCAAAAAGGATCGGCTATTTTTAGCGCGCCGAAGCAATCGCCGATGTTACGCCTGACGAAGCTGGATGAACAACCCTCGCATGGTGCAAGCCGTTACGTTTACGACTGGCTGGTTGCCTTGTACACCCGTGCGAATGAGAATGCGGGATATCAGCACCCACAGGATGTCTCTGAAACCGACAAAAAACGATTAGATGCCCTGCTTTTCTCCTGAAACGGCGAATACGCCGTCATCAGAAAAGAGAAAACATCAGCGCAACGGGAAAACTCATCGGCCAGGTCGCCCCGACTAATACCGCGCTAAGAAAGCGGATCCGCTTTTTATCGCGGGAAAGAAACCAGGTGATGATTGCCGTGATGACGGCCATCACCGCATAAAAAACCAACATTTTTTGGTATAGGGACATTTAAGGCATCCTGGCCAGAAGGGAAAATCGCGCGCAATATGCTCTTTTTCATGACTCACATCAAGTTTTATTAATTAATTTAAGAAAAACGGCTGTAAAACAACCCATTTTCATTATGTTCAGAATTCGTACTATTGCGGATAGTTATAAGCCGTACTATACCCATAAGGGTTAAAACGAAAGGTGGCAAAAATGAATGTTTCCAGTAAAACTGTGGTGCTGATAAATATATTTGCTGCTGTAGGACTTTTCAGTCTGATATCCGCAAGGTTCGGCTGGTTTGCTTGATGTAACTCTTCTTGATTAATTGCAGCGTCCGCTGGCAGAGAGGATCTTCTCTCTGCCATCAGTAAACGATCTTCCCACTCTGCTATTACTGGGTAAATTATCCTTAATATGTAATACCCCTAATCCTTCTGCGGCATTATATTGCCCGAATATCGGCCAGGTGTTGTGCCGGTATGTTGATGGAAGAACGCAATAAAAGCACTGTCGCTGACAAACTCCAGATATTGCGCGACCTGGCTGATATGGCCTCCGTCAGCCAACATCTCCATGGCTTTTAACAGCCTAAATTGCTGCCGCCAGTCCTGATAATTCATCCCGGTATCCCTGATAAATATTCGGCTGATCGTCCTCTCGCATGCCCCAACCTGTCGGGACAATTGATTCAGTCGTGGTGGCAATTCCCCCATGCGTAATCCCTTGAGCCACACGTTAAGCCGCGGATCTGAGGGATACTGCAATGTCCAGTTTTCAGTGCGGGCGGCACGCATTTCCTCACAAAAAACGGTAATGAGGCTGGACTGCTGTGCGGCAGGCATTTCCCATGGCCAGAAGGCCATACGTTCTATCACTTCAAAAAACAGCGGATTAACTTCGACTATCTGCAGCGGTAACTCAGATAACGGCAATGTGGTTGAAAAGTACAAAGAGCGATAAGCCATCACACCACGCATTATGGCGCGATGTACCGTGCCTGCCGGGATCCAAACCGCACGGCGTGGCGGTAGCAGACACAGGGCCTGCTCCAGTTCAATCGTAATACTTCCCGCTGCCGAAAAAAGTAGCTGATGACGAAGATGACTATGCCGCCCGGAATCATGTACGCCCATATCGGCAGCAATACCGATTACCGGTTTATCAAAACTATCCGCATCAAAAGCATCATCAGGGGCAATTTTCATTATCTGTCTGATATTTGATATTTGAAGTCCTGATAATGGTAATGCGACATATTCCTTTCAGCAATAATACCCGCCTGTTTTCTGTCTCTTTGGATATTGCTATGAACACACTTCGTCGCCCACCGCTGTGGCTTCTTACGCTACTGATTATGTTTCCACAATTGGTGGAAACCATTTACAGCCCGGCATTGCCGGGTATCGCTACCTCTTTTCACGTAAGCAGTGAGCGCGCGGCTCAAACACTCTCCGTTTATTTTGTTGCCTTTGCCGTCGGCGTAGCGATGTGGGGTTGGCTAAGTGACTGCATCGGACGACGTTGGGCGATGCTGGCAGGGCTAATATGCTATGGAACAGGTTGCGCATTGGCCGTTGTTGCCACCGACTTCAGCGTTTTGCTGCTGGCGCGGATGATCTCCGCCGTCGGTGCGGCTGCGGGGTCGGTCGTGGTACAGACCATGCTAAGGGACAGTTATGAATCAACTGCGCTATCCCGCGTCTTTTCCGTGATGGGGGCCGCGCTGGCATTGAGTCCAGTTTTTGGCCTGCTAAGCGGAGGTTGGTTAGTGAGTCTGTATGGTCATACCGGTGTCTTTGTTGCCCTAGTGCTGTTGGCGTTGCTACTGCTAATACTGACAGCGACCATGCTGCCAGAAACCCGGCCCGAACATACGCTCAGCC
The DNA here is from genome assembly GCF_030332875.1 of Citrobacter sp. Cpo045. Taxonomy (NCBI): domain Bacteria; kingdom Pseudomonadati; phylum Pseudomonadota; class Gammaproteobacteria; order Enterobacterales; family Enterobacteriaceae; genus Citrobacter; species Citrobacter sp. Cpo045. The sequence goes on along the minus strand of NZ_JAOWGZ010000096.1, from coordinate 166,623 downwards.
CGAAGCTTGCCGCGCTGTTTTCCCGCATGATGCGGGACAGTGAGTTGCGGAAAAACGCCTTGCTGGTTGCCCTACTGAACACCATGCTGTTTAGCTATTACAGCCTGGCACCGTTTCTTTTTGGGCAATTAGGATGGAGCTCCAGAGCCTTTGGCTGGACGGGGTTGCTACTTGCGTTTGCTTCTCTGTCAGGTAGCCTGCTGAACCGAGGACTGTTAACGACAGGTCTGACGCCGGAGCGACTTGTACGTTATGCCTGTGTGCTGGCAGCGTTGTCAGGTCTCGTCGCGTGGTGTTTACAGCACTCCGCGTGGATCCTGATTCCGGTGTTCGGCGTGGTGATTGCCTATGGTATCGCCATTCCCAATGTGCTGAGTCAGGCGCTGCGTCACTACCGTGAACAGGCCGGTGCCGCAGGTGCTTTGTTCGGATTAAGCTATTACCTGTTACTTGGGATGATGCTGGGTTTAGCAGGCATGGTGCAGCAACTGGGGCTGGTTCTGAGCGTCTGTGCCCTACTCGCCTGGCTTTGCAGCCAGGGCCGCAGATAAACCCGATGGCGATCCTGAAAGCACAAAGCCCCGGCTATATGCTGGGGCTTTGTTGTATCAATTAGCCTGACCTCGCGGATATTTCCAACTTACCGCCGTCCGATGGCGACGAGGCCAGTGGCGCGAATAGTATAGACACACGTATGCCAATATTTAGCTATCCGTGCCCCATTCGCCGATCGCGCTTAAGATATTACTCATGCTTGATCATAACATGGCGAATAACCGTGTAATCCTCCAGCCCATAAACCGACATATCCTTTCCATAGCCAGACTGTTTTTGCCCACCGTGCGGCATCTCGCTAACCAGCGTGAAATGGGTATTGACCCAGGTACAACCATATTGCAGGCGAGCGCTAAAGCGATGCGCTCGCCCAACATCCCGGGTCCAGACGGAGGATGCCAGGCCGTATTTCGAATCGTTGGCCCATGCCAGCACCTGATCTTCATCATCAAATACGGTCACGCTGACCACCGGACCGAAAACTTCCCGCTGTACGATGGCATCGTCCTGCTTCGCCCCAGCAAGCAGCGTCGGGGCAAAATAGTAGCCTGAACCATCCACTTTTTTACCGCCGGTGATGACCTTAATATGGCCCAACGCTTTAGCCTCATCGACCGCTTTAGTCACGCGATCGAGATGTGCCTGCGAGCTCACTGGTCCCAGCTCGGTCGATTCATCATTCGGCGGACCGATTTTCAGGCTGGCAACGGCGGCGCCAAGTTTTTCGACCAGTGCATCATAAATACCTTTCTGGGCATAAATTCGGCAAGCGGCGGTACAGTCTTGCCCGGCGTTGTAATAACCAAAGGTCCGCACGCCGCTCACCACTGCATCCAGATCGGCATCATCAAAAATGATCACCGGAGCTTTTCCGCCCAGTTCCATATGCGTACGCTTAATTGACGGCGCGGTGTGCTGAATAATGTGTTCGCCGGTTGCAATGGAGCCGGTCAGCGAAACCATACGCACTTTTTCATGACCGGTCAGCGGATCGCCCACCGTTTTACCGCGACCAAACAGCACGTTAATCACGCCAGCCGGATAAATGTCTTTGGCGAATTCGGCTAATTTAAGCGCCGTCAGCGGAGTAATTTCTGACGGTTTAATCACCACGCAGTTCCCCGCCGCCAACGCTGGAGCCAGCTTCCACGCCGCCATCATCAGCGGATAGTTCCACGGCGCAATAGAAGCCACCACACCCAGCGGATCACGGCGAATCATCGAGGTATGCCCTTCCAGATATTCACCGGCCGCCTGTCCTTGCAGGGTACGCGCCGCACCGGCAAAGAAGCGGAAAACATCGACAATAGCGGGAATTTCATCGTTGAGAACACAGTGCAGCGGTTTACCACAGTTAAGTGATTCCAGCTCAGCGAAGGTTTGCGCGTTATCAGCAATAGCATCCGCCAGTTTCAGCAGCAGTTCAGAGCGGACTTTCGGCGTGGTTTGCCCCCAGGTGGCAAACGCGGCGTCTGCCGCACGTACAGCGGCATCAACCTGCATGGCTGACGCCTCAGCAATCTCCAGAATGAGTTCACCAGTGGCAGGGTTATAGACTGGCTGCTTTTCACCTTCACCGTTGACCAGCTCGCCATTAATCAGTAATTGATGTTGCATAGCAATTTCCCATATCGTCGTTTATTTACCGTTTCCGGCGAGAGTGTCGCCTTCACGCGTTAGCCACCAGGCCCCTAAAATTGGCAGTGTTGTCACCAGCATTACCAGCAATGCCACAACGTTGGTGACAGGCACATCCCGTGGACGGCCCAATTGATTGAGCAGCCACAGAGGAAGTGTTCTTTCATGTCCGGCGGTGAACGTTGTCACGATGATTTCATCAAACGACAAGGCAAACGCCAGCATCCCCCCCGCCAGAAGTGCCGATGCCAGATTTGGCAGCACGACATAACGAAAGGTTTGCCAGCCATTGGCGCCAAGATCCATAGACGCTTCGACCAGACTCCATGAGGTACGGCGAAAACGCGCCACAACGTTGTTAAACACCACCACCACGCAAAACGTCGCATGGCCCACTACGATCGTGAGAAAACCCGGTTCCAGGTTGATGGTTTTAAACGCCGTCAACAGCGCAAGGCCGGTAATAATGCCCGGCAGCGCGATCGGCAACAGTAGCAACAGCGATATTGCACTTTTGCCAAAAAAGTCCCTACGCCACAGCGCGGCCGCGGCCAGCGTCCCCAGAACAAGGGCAATAGCTGTCGACAACGCAGCGATCTTAAGTGACAACGTCACAGACTCCAGGATATCGCTACGCTGCGCAGCAACGCTAAACCACTTCAGCGTTAATCCCTGGGGTGGAAAACTAAAAGCAGCCTCCTCAGTATTAAAAGCATAGGTGGCGATGATGAGGATGGGAAAGTGCAGGAAAATAACCCCGCCCCATGCCGCCAGGTGCGCGTTCAGAGTGCATCGAAAGCTCCCAGACGCTTCACAAACGCCAGATACAGTGCGATTAACACAATCGGCACCAGAGTAAATGCCGCCGCCATCGGCATATTGCCGATCGCCCCTTGTTGCGAATACACCATGTTGCCGATGAAATAGCCCGGCGGTCCCACCAGTTGCGGCACAATAAAGTCACCCAACGTCAGAGAGAAGGTAAAGATTGAACCCGCTGCAATGCCCGGTATCGCCAATGGAAGCACCACATAGCGGAAGGTTTGACGCGGACGCGCGCCCAAATCAGCAGAAGCCTGTAACAGCGACGGCGGAAGTCTCTCCAGCGCGGCCTGTACCGGCAGGATCATAAACGGCAGCCAGATATAGACGAACACCAGGAAACGCCCTAACCCTGAAGTTGACAGCGTATTGCCGCCTACCGCAGGCAATGTCAGGAACGAAAGCAGCAACGGCTCCAGCCCAAGGTGGGTTAAAAACCACTGCGCCACGCCGTCTTTAGCCAACAGCAGCGTCCACGCATAGGCTTTAACGATGTAGCTGGCCCACATTGGCAACATTACGGCAATGTAAAAAAAAGCCTTCATTTTGCCGCTGGTATAGCGAGCCATATACCACGCCATCGGAAACGCCAGAATCGCGCTGGCGATGGTGACTGCTACCGCCATCGTCAGAGTGCGCAAAATGATGTCGTAGTTAGCGGGATTAAACAGCGCCTGCAAATTCGCCAGCGTCAGGTCTGGTGTGACCGACATGGTGAAATCGTCGAAGGTATAAAAACCTTGCCACAACAGCGTCAGTAATGAGCCAAAGTAGACGATGCCAAACCACATCAGCGGTCCGAGGAGCAGCAAAAATAACCCCAGCCCCGGATTACGCCAGAAGTAACCTGAGATCCGGTTCAGGTTGGTCGACTGTGGAGGCGAATGTAAGACGTTCATAGCCATTCACCTCTCCTCAACCAGCGGTACCATCACGTCGCGTGACCAGGATGCCATCACCTGCTGACCTGGCGACAACGTTGACGGTAGCATTTCTCCCGTCAGGTTCGCCTGGCTAACCAGCAATTTTTCCCCTCCGGCGAGTTTTAGCTCAAACCGCGTCGCCGCCCCCTGATACTGCACCGCCTGAATAACCCCCCGGGCCTGAACTTCTCCTCCGGTATCATTCAAGCGAATGTGTTCCGGACGCAGGGAGAACATCCCCTGTAGCCCACAAACGTTCGCCGACATCGTCGCATCGAAGACATTGGACGTCCCGACGAAACTTGCCACAAACGGCGTACGTGGACGCATATACAGTTCACGCGGAGAATCTACCTGTTCAATGCGACCGTTATTAAACACCGCCACACGATCGGACATCGACAGGGCTTCACCCTGATCGTGAGTAACAAAAATGAACGTGATGCCAAGAGATTGCTGTAATTTTTTCAGTTCCAGCTGCATCTGTTCACGCAATTTAAGATCCAATGCCCCGAGCGGCTCATCCAACAGCAGGACACGCGGCTCATTGACCAGCGCCCGGGCAATCGCCACGCGCTGACGTTGCCCACCGGAAAGCTGCGACGGTTTACGCTCATGCACAAAACCGAGTGCGACCTTATCCAGCGCTTCACGTGCTTTCGCGTGGCGCTGTTTTTTATCGATGCCTTTGACCATCAGCCCGTAGGCGACGTTGTCGAGAATCGACATGTGCGGGAACAACGCGTAATCCTGAAATACCGTATTGACGTCCCGTTCCCAGGGCGGCAATTCGCTGGCCTGCTTACCAAAAATGGTAATTGCGCCGCCTGACAGCTGCTCAAACCCGGCAATCAGGCGCAGACAAGTGGTCTTGCCGGAGCCGGATGGCCCCAGCATAGAGAAAAACTCACCGTCGTTAATCGCAATACTTACCCCATCAACTGCACGAACATCCCCATACAAACGCGAGACGTTATGAAACTCCACTGCGTACGTCATAAAACCCCCAGCGGAATTAACGACCGCCCATGATGGCGATGTAATCCTGCGTCCAGCGACTGTAAGGAACGAATTTTCCACCTTCGGCAATCGGCGTTTTCCAGAAGGCAATTTTGTCAAAGTAGCTATAGCCGTTGGTTTCACAACCCTTTTCACCCAGTAACGGGCTGGCTTTACAACCTTCAGGCACCACTGGCAGAGAACCAAACCAGGCCGCTACGTCGCCCTGTACTTTCGGGGTTAATGACCAGTTCATCCATTTGTAAGCACAAACCGGGTGTTTCGCTTCACTGTGCAGCATGGTGGTATCAGCCCATCCGGTAACCCCTTCTTTTGGGAAAACCGTGGCAATTGGCTGACCTTCGCCTTTCAAGGCGTTAGCCTGATAAGGCCAGGCGCTTGACGCCACCACGCCTTCGTTTTTGAAATCGCTCATTTGCACGGTGGTATCGTGCCAATAGCGATGGATCAGCGCGTGCTGATCGCTCAAGACTTTGATCACCGCCTGATACTGTTTTTCAGTGAGCTGATAGGGATCGGTAATACCCAACTGCGGCTGAGTGGCTTTAACGAATAACGCGGCATCGGCAATATAGATCGGGCCATCGTAGGCCTGAACGCGCCCTTTATTGCTTTTCCCATCCTCAAGTTTTTGCTCAACAAACACCACGCTCCAGCTATCCGGCGGCGTTGGGAAAATTTTGGTGTTATACATCAGCAGGTTTGGTCCCCACTGGTACGGTGTGCCGTAAACTTTTCCGCCAACGTTAAACCATTCGCCTTTTACCACGCGTGGATCGATGGTTTTCCAGTTAGGGATCAGCGCGGTATTAATTGGCTGAACGCGTTTTCCCATAATCAGGCGCAGTGAGGCATCACCAGAAGCGGTAACCAGGTCGTAGCCGCCTTTTGCCATCAGGCTGACCATTTCATCAGATGTGGCTGCCGTTTTTACATTAACCGCGCAGCCGGTATCTTTCTCAAACTGTGAGACCCAGTCATATTGCTTATCGGTTTGCCCACGTTCGATATAACCCGGCCAGGCAATAATATCCAGGCGGCCTTCCGGTTTATCTAATGATGTGGGGGGTTCGGCTGCCTGCGCAGTCATCAGCGTCATACTGAGTGCGCACAGGCTACTGAGGGCAAACTGCTTGCTCATAACGTCTTACTCCTGTCTAAAAAATATTGAGCGGCAGCCTTGCCGTAAATATATGTCCTTTTCTAAAAATAGTCGGGGTGTTGTAAGCGTTCCTGCTGGCGCAAGGAAATTTAATCAGGTTGTGAGCTAACGCTCATTACGCTACAGACTCTGACCTGGGGGTAATCTTCTGGAGTATAGACAAGGAGTTAGACGCAGAGGTGGCAATAGTAATAACTATTGATATTTTGTATGGACGCACCCGATATAAATAATACCGTGGTTCAGCATTCACTATTTCGAAAATAAGAACACGCTATTCATTTATATTGAATAGCGCGTTATGGTTTATTTCATCATTTCACGAATTAATTTACCAAGCTGTTTTACGGCCTGCTCTTCGCGATCTCCCCAGTGCCATGCCGTATTAAAACGAAAAAAACGTGTCCAGCTTCCCGAGGTCGAGAACATTTTCCCCGGCGCAATACTGATGTGGTGTGCCAGCGCATGGGTACTGAGCACACCGGCATCAAGCGGTTCCGGCAGCTCCAGCCACAGAAAATAACCGCTGTCGTTGTGGTGAATTTTGACTTCCGCCGGAAGATGACGCAGCAGCGTTTGCCAGGCCTGTTGTTTACGTTCCGCCAGTTGCCGACGCAAGCGCCGCAGATGCGCGTCATAGCGCCGGGTTGAAAGATAATCAACAAGGGCAAGCTGCATAGGCGAACTGGTAGATAAGGTGCTCATTAGCTGGAGTCGCTGAATACGCCGGGCATGTTTCCCTGCTGCTACCCAGCCAATACGAAATCCTGGTACCAGACACTTCGAGAAGGACGAACAATGCAGAACGCTGTCGGCGCGATCCCAGGCTTTGGCAGGCAACGGTTTTTCGCGGCCAAAGTACAGCTCGCTGTAAACATCATCTTCAATCAGTATTACGTGGTATTTTTCCAGCAAGGCAACCAGACGCGCCTTTTTCTCTGCGCTGAGCGTAAAACCCAGTGGATTTTGGCTGTTTGTCATTAGCCAGCAAGCTTTTACCGGGTACTCCTGCAACGCCTGCTCCAGCGCGGTGAGATCGATCCCCTCTTTTACGTCGGTGGCAATCGAAAGCGCCTTCAGACGTAATCGCTCCAGGGCCTGCAACGCCCCGTAAAAACAGGGGTTTTCGACAATTACCCAATCACCCGGTTCGGTGACTGCTTGCAGGCTCAGGTTGAGTGCTTCCATCGCGCCGGTGGTGATGACGATTTCGTCCGGTGAAATGGTCATCCCCTGTTGAGCATAGCGACGGGCAATGGCATGACGCAGCTCAGCATTCCCCGGCGGCAGGTTTTCAATCACGCTCATGGCGGTGGCAGTTTTACTCACCTGCGCCAACGAGCGATTCAACTGCTGAAGTGGAAACAGCCGCGGGTCGGGGAATGCGGAGGCAAAGGGCATCACTGACGCATCCCGGCTGGCCTGCAACATATCAAAAATGTAGGTATTGATATCCACCGCTTCATCGCGCATGACCTGCACCTGCGGCGCAGCAAATTCACGTTCGGGGCGCGCGGCGACATAATAGCCAGACTGCGGTCGGGCAATAATCCGCCCCTGGCTTTCCAGCAACTGGTATGCGTGTCCGACGGTCATAAAACTCATTCCGCTGCTGACCACCTGCTCACGCAAGGATGGCAAGCGATCGCCTGGCTGCCATACGCCAGACGCAATTTGATCGCGAATTTGCTCTGCCAGTCGCTGGTACTTTTTCATTTTTCGTCCTGATTACCGGTGCCGGTGACAACCACTGTGTATATCAGTTTACATAATCAGGGTATTTTATTTAACTGTTATAGTTAACAGTTTTACAACATCGGTAATGACAGTTCTTTGCCTACGGCGCGTATTTCAAGAAGAGAACGCTATTCAATAACAGGAATCAAGCTTCCAGATTTCATATCAGCGAGTGCAACTTATAACAGCGCTGCAACTGTTATGGTTAAAAAGAACTGTTCTGTTTCTGCCTTCCATTGCTCCTCAGACTTAGAATTGCGCTAAATCAATTTTGCCTGCGGAGTTAAGCATGTTCGGTCTTGACGCGTTTCACCTGGCAAGGATCCAGTTCGCGTTTACGGTATCCTTTCACATCATCTTTCCGGCTATTACTATCGGGCTCGCCAGTTATCTGGCTGTGCTGGAAGGGCTATGGCTAAAAACGAAAAATCCCACCTGGCGATCGCTTTACCATTTCTGGTCGAAAATATTCGCCGTAAATTTTGGTATGGGTGTAGTTTCCGGGCTGGTGATGGCTTATCAGTTCGGCACCAACTGGAGTGGTTTTTCCGAGTTCGCCGGGAGTATCACTGGGCCGTTACTGACCTATGAAGTATTAACCGCCTTCTTCCTCGAAGCTGGTTTCCTTGGGGTGATGTTGTTTGGCTGGAATCGGGTTGGTCCAGGACTTCACTTCTTTGCCACCTGCATGGTCGCACTGGGTACCATTATTTCAACCTTCTGGATCCTCGCCTCCAACAGCTGGATGCAGACACCGCAAGGCTATGAAATAGTTAACGGCCAGGTCGTTCCCGTCGACTGGTTCGCCGTTATTTTCAATCCTTCATTCCCCTATCGTCTGCTGCATATGTCGGTTGCCGCCTTCCTGAGCAGCGCGTTGTTTGTTGCTGCCTCGGGGGCATGGCATTTGCTGCGCGGGAATAACACACCAGCAATTCGAGCGATGTTTTCGATGGCGCTGTGGATGACATTAATCGTCGCTCCACTGCAGGCCTTGATTGGCGATATGCACGGTTTGAATACGCTGAAGCATCAGCCGGCAAAAATTGCTGCGATTGAAGGACACTGGGAAAATCGCCCCGGTGAACCGACTCCGCTGCTGCTGTTCGGCTGGCCGGATATGGAGCAGGAACGCACCCGCTATGGGCTGGAAATCCCGGCGCTGGGCAGTCTGATCCTGACCCATAGTCTGGACAAACAGGTCCCGGCCCTAAAAGAGTTTCCTAAAGAAGACAGGCCCAACTCCACTATGGTGTTCTGGTCGTTTCGCATAATGGCCGGGCTAGGCATGCTGATGATCCTGTTGGGCGCGTTTGCCCTGTGGCTGCGCTATAAGCAGCGTTTATACACCTCGCGCCCTTTTCTGCGCTTTGCCTTATGGATGGGTCCTTCCGGTCTGATTGCCATCCTTGCCGGTTGGGTGACCACTGAAGTTGGCCGTCAGCCGTGGGTGGTTTACGGTCTGCAACGTACGGCGGATGCGGTTTCTGCACATGGCGATTTACATATGAGCATCAGCCTGCTGTCCTTCTTTGTGGTGTACAGCTCAGTGTTTGGCGTGGGTTACAGCTACATGATCCGCCTGATCCGTAAAGGGCCACAGGAAGATGACCCGACCATTCCGCCAACAGGCACGCCTGCCCGGCCGCTTTCAGCCGCCGTCCTCGATTCTCAACCGGAGGCACATCGCTAATGGGTATCGATTTATCAGTTATCTGGTTTGTGATTATCGTCTTCGCCACGCTGATGTATATCGTGATGGACGGTTTTGATCTCGGGATTGGCATTTTATTCCCAGCGATTCAGGACGCTGACGACCGCGATGTTATGGTCAACAGCGTCGCCCCGGTATGGGACGGCAATGAAACCTGGCTGGTGTTGGGCGGAGCCGGATTATTCGGCGCTTTCCCCCTGGCCTATGCGGTGATTGTCGATGCGCTGACGATTCCGTTGACCCTGATGCTAATCGGTCTGATTTTTCGCGGCGTCGCGTTCGAGTTTCGCTTCAAAGCCACACCGACTCACCGACCATTCTGGGATAAAGCCTTTCTCGGCGGTTCAATCCTCGCGACATTCACGCAAGGTGTCGTGGTGGGTGCCGTACTCAACGGATTTTCCGTTACCGGACGCAGCTACAGCGGCGGTCCTTTCGACTGGTTGACCCCGTTCACGTTGTTCTGCGGCGTTGGTCTGGTCGTGGCTTACGCCCTGCTAGGGGCGACATGGCTGGTGATGAAAAGCGAAAATCCGTTGCAGGATAAAATGCGCAGTGTGGCCAAAAAACTGCTGCTGGCAATGTTGGTTGTGATTGCCATTATCAGCCTGTGGACACCACTGGCACATAGCGCGATTGCCGAGCGTTGGTTTAGCCTGCCCAACCTTTGGTTCCTGATGCCGGTTCCGCTGCTGGTTGCGCTTATCAGTCTCTGGCTGTGGCGTTCGCTGGGGCAACATAACTGCCATACGCTGCCTTTTGTATTAACGCTGGGGCTGATTTTTCTCGGGTTTAGCGGGCTGGGGATCAGTATCTGGCCACATATCATTCCACCGTCTATTACGCTCTGGCAGGCGGCGGCTCCGGCACAAAGTCAGGGCTTTATGTTGGTTGGCGCACTGCTGATTATCCCGATAATCCTGGTGTACACCTTCTGGAGCTACTACGTTTTCCGCGGCAAAGTTCAACATGGTGAGGGGTATCATTGATGCAACAAACAATCTGGAAACGCCTGATGTGGCTGGTGATCCTCTGGGGCGGCAGCGTGCTGGCCCTGGCCGCCGTTGGTATGTTCTTTCGTCTCCTGATGACGGCCGCCGGATTTAAGTCCTGAATCTCGCCCTGATAACACCCGGTCAGCGCGCTGCACTGCCCGGGTGTTACAAATCCCAACATCGACTAAACAAAAATGTAAAAAACATCGAAATGGCAAAACAGAGATTGTCATTAACCCGATTAAAATATTGAATAGTCACCGGGCGAAATTATCGCCAATTCCGCAGCTAACGTACCAGAGGGTGCATGATGTTTAAGAAAGGGTTAACGGTGTTATTGCTGGCCAGCGCGCTTTTTTCCGGTCAACTTTTCGCTACTAATCAGGGACATGAATATCTTCAGGTGCAGGATGCCGATCATTTACTACGACACACGGCCGACAGCGATGAACTTCGAGTGACGGCGGAAGAATCCGCCGCCGATCTTCGTGAGCACCATCACTGGCAAAAATCACGCAAACCCGATACACATCTGAGCTAACGATTAACCTTTGCGCTTCGGCAGTGTCTTCATCAGTTCTTCTGGACTGACCGAAGCCACGACGCTGCCCGGCAACGGCATCTTCAGAATGTGATGCTTCATCTTGCCGATTACGTGCATTTCGCACGGTCGGCAATCAAATTTCAGCGTCAGGACTTCATCGCCGTTAACCAGTTGCATCGGTGTTGCTTTCCAGCTTTTGATGTTACCTTTCGCCTGTTTCGGACACAGGTTAAAGGCGAAACGCAGGCAATGTTTGGTGATCATCACCGGCACTTCGCCCTTTTCTTCATGTGCTTCATAGGCTGCATCAATCAACTGAACGCCATAGCGGTGATAAAACTCACGCGCTTTTTGATTGTAGACGTTAGCCAGAAAACTCAAGTGCGTTTGTGGGTAAACCGGCGCTGGCTGAGATACCGGTTTGCGGCTACCGCGCTGATAGCTTTGCAGGCGCGCTGCATCCAGCATATCAACGGCTTCACGCCGGAACTGATTTAGTTGACCGTTTGGCACAAACAGTGCGCCCGGCAGATTCACCTGAATATTGCGGGCGTAGTACATCGTCTGACCAAGTTTTGCCAGTCCGTCCTGTAGGTTACTCAACGCTTTTTCCGCATTGTTCGCTTCCTCAAACTGGCCGTCCAACGTATGGGTGATACTCACGCCCTCTTCACTGGTGAGCGTCAGAATCAACTGCTCCTGCCAGCCGCCGAGCTCAATATCGATCGCAACACGGCGTTCGCTGGAAGTTTTTGTTAACGCTTGCTGCCAGTTATGATCGAGGTTGCGATTCAGCGGATGATGCGGACGCACTTTGTACAGGTCGGCGGGCATTTCATTCGGCCATACCCGATAACGATTGTTCCCCGTTTTTTCCACGGTGTTGGCGCGGAATCCAACCACCTCACGTTTGATTAACACGTTCAGGCCATCCCCGTTTGCCAGCGGTTCGGTCACCTCAACATCGAGATGATCTTTTGCCACCTTCAGGACTTCGCCGACCGGCAAACCGATAAACTTTGGTGAGTCGAATGCGCCGATATCCCCTTTACGGGCATTCACAAAATAATCGGTGCTGCCGCGATGGAAGGTTTTCTCTGTGGATGGGGTAAAGAAATGTTCGGTACGTCCCACTGATGAACGGGCCAGATCGCCGCGTTCTTCAATGATGGCGTCGAGCATCTGGCGATAATGCGCGGTAATATTCTTCACATAACTCATGTCCTTATAGCGCCCTTCAATTTTGAAGGAACGCACACCTGCGTCAATCAACGCGCCCAGGTTGGCGGTCTGATCGTTATCTTTCATCGACAGCAGATGTTTTTCATAGGATACCACGCGCCCCTGATCGTCTTTCAGGGTATACGGCAGACGGCAAGCCTGGGAACAGTCGCCGCGGTTAGCGCTGCGTCCGGTTTGTGCATGTGAAATATAACACTGCCCTGAATAGGCAACGCACAGCGCACCGTGAATGAAAAACTCAATGGTCGCATCGGTAGCCTGATGGATAGCGTTAATCTGCTCAAGGCTCAGTTCGCGCGCCAGCACAATCTGGGTGAATCCCACATCGGATAGAAATTTCGCCTTCTCAACGCTGCGAATATCGCACTGGGTGCTGGCGTGCAGTTCAATCGGGGGAATATCCAGTTCCAGAATCCCCATATCCTGCACGATCAGGGCATCAACGCCGGTCTGATACAGATCGGTAATTAACCGTTGTGCGGGCTCCAGCTCATCATCATGCAAGATCGTGTTTAGCGTCACAAAGATTTTTGCCCCGTAACGATGGGCAAAAGGCACTAATTCGGCAATATCTTTCAGGCTATTACTGGCGTTATGACGCGCGCCAAAACCTGGTCCACCAATGTAAACGGCGTCTGCGCCGTGCAAAATGGCTTCGCGCGCAATGGCGGTATCCCGAGCCGGGCTTAACAATTCAAGGTGATGAGGCTGCTGGCGCATACAGTTGTTACCATCCACAAGCGGTAAAAATGGCGGTTATTGTAGTCACAAGCGCGGCGTTTCGGAATAGTTTTCCCGATTAACCGCGTGGGTAATGGATCAGCGAATGAAAATGAACCGTTTGCTCGCTACTGTTACGGTAACTATGTGCCGTATCTCCAGCGAAACGGACACCCTCACCGGATTTAAAGGTGCGCCACTGCCCCTCAATACACATATCCAGCAGACCACTAATCACCACCACGTGCTCAATTACGCCGGTTTCATGCGGAGTAGATTCACTGAGCGCGCCGGGTGCCAGCAGTATCGAAAAATAATCGAAGCACAGTTGCGGATCCCACGGGAACAACGGTGTGACGACCATCGCCTGCTGCTGGGGATCGAATGTTAGCGTGCCGTCTGACTCTGGTGGTGAAATAAACGTTGAAAATGGGACGTTCAGTCCGGTGGCAATTTTCCACAATGTCGCCACCGTTGGACTGGATTCGTTGCGCTCAATCTGCCCCAGCATCGCTTTTGACACGCCAGTTTCCTCCGCCAGACGCGAAAGGCTCCATTCCCTCTGGTGACGTAGCGTCTTGAGCGTTGTGGCCAAATAGTGGGTTAAGTTGTCCATTTTTCTCCTTCGTCGCTCTCCTTTCTCAGGGCTACAGCTTAGCACTTGTACGCTATAACGCACAGTGTTACAGTGACTGACCGTTATAACGCACGCGGAGTTGCTATGCGCACATTTTCCATCCCCTTGCCTACAGTTTTGTCGGGTTTTGTGGCGGTCCTGGTCGGCTACGCCAGTTCAGCGGCCATTATCTGGCAAGCGGCGCTCGCCGCAGGTGCGACGACCGGACAAATCGCAGGCTGGATGACCGCACTGGGGTTAGCAATGGGGGTCAGTACGCTGGCGCTGACATTGTGGTATCGCGCCCCTGTACTCACCGCATGGTCAACGCCCGGTGCCGCGCTGCTGGTGACGGGCCTGCAAGGGGTATCGATTCAGGATGCTATCGGTGTTTTTATCGTAGCTAATGCATTGATTGTGCTGTGTGGTATAACCGGGCTGTTTGCCCGCCTGATGAAAATTATTCCCCACTCGCTGGCATCGGCCATGCTGGCCGGGATCTTGCTGCGTTTTGGTTTGCAGGCGTTCAATAGCCTGAACAGTGAGCTTATCTTGTGCGGCAGCATGCTGCTGGCGTGGTTGGTACTAAAAGTAATTGCCCCACGGTATGCCGTTATCGCCGCAATGTTGGTAGGTATAGCCATCGCCCTGGTTAAAGGTGACATTGTCACCGATGGTGTTAATCTGTCACCGGTGTTGCCAGCGTTTATTGCACCACACTTTTCATTAGCCCACAGTATCAGTATTGCGCTACCGCTGTTTCTGGTCACTATGGCTTCGCAAAATGCCCCCGGTATTGCGACCATGAAAGCATCTGGATATTCGTTACCCGTTTCACCCCTGATTGTTTTTACGGGTCTGTTGGCACTGCTATTTTCGCCGTTTGGCGTCTATTCCATCTGCATCGCCGCCATAACCGCAGCAATTTGCCAAAGCCCCGAAGCCCATCCAGATGCAAATCGACGCTGGCTCGCCGCAGCCGCAGCGGGTGTCTTTTACATTCTGGCTGGGGTGTTTGGCGGTTCGGTCACAGGACTGATGGCAGCCCTGCCCGTAAGCTGGATCCAGATGCTTGCTGGTCTGGCATTACTCGGCACGATTAGCGGTAGTTTATTTCAAGCCTTACATAATGAAGCAGAACGCGATGCGGCCATCGTGACTTTTCTGGTTACGGCCAGTGGTCTGACGGTATTTGGCGTTGGGTCTGCATTCTGGGGGCTGGTCGTCGGCGGTATTTGCTACTCAGTGTTGACATTATTTCGCCGCGCGTAGCTGCGTTGGCGTTTTACCCGTCACTTGTTTAAACCGGTTACTGAAATGGCTCGCCGAACTGAACCCACAGGCCATTGCAATATCCGACAGGCTGCGTGATGAACAACAGACCAGTTGCTGCGCCAGCGCCATACGGCGTTGCATGACGTACTGATGAGGCGCCATATTCATCGACTGGCGAAACATTCTGGCAAAATGGAATTCACTTAGCGCTGCTTCACCTGCCAGATCGCTCAACGTTATGGGATACGCCAGATGTGCTTCAATATAGGCCAGCACGTTGCGCAATGTGGCAGGCGCAAGCCCTCCGGTGACGACGGGAAGTCGCCATTGCACATTGCTGTAATGCTGGATCAGATGCGTTAACAGTAGTGAAGATGCCGCGCTAAGCGTGAGGTGATTGGCCGGTTGCTGCCAGTCATTACCAAGCAAAAACTGACGGTAAACCGCCGTGATCCCCGGGTCACTGCCAAACGTATGCTCGTCCAGCGTGAAGCTATAGGGGCTTTTGTCCCAGACTTTTTCACCCACTTCGCGCAAATGCGCGTCCGTACAATAGAGATGAACAAAGGAAAGATCGTCACGAATATCCCAACTGGACTCACTCTCTTTCGGCATCAGGCAAAAACGGTCTGGTCCCCCGCCATTCTTCCAGCCTCCCGCCGTCTTGTGGTAACTCTCGTAACCATCTGCGATGTATAAACTGAGCGTATGGTGATCGCAATATTGGGTGATGGTATCGCGTTTGTTCGACCAGGCCGCCAGTTGGATCCCTGAATGTAACGCAACCGATTCATGCAGCACGGCATTATGTTTGCGCAAGTTTTCAAAGGCACCGTAGGGCTGAGACATACCATCACATTCAAAATAAGTTAGCAGGCTTTCAGTCTATATCAGCTACATATCGTTAACAGCTGCCTTTTCACTATTACGCTAAAAAAAGCGCAAGATTTTGCAAGTCCACCGCAAGCCGATGAAAGCCTCCTGCATTCCGTCGTGACACAGTGTAAGTCTGAATGAATAAAGAGAGAGTCGTATGAACGCACTGTTGTACTGCCTGGTAGTGGTTATTTGGGGAACGACATGGATTGCGATTTATTTGCAGCAAGGTCCGGTTTCTGCGCCGGTTTCTATCTTTTGGCGCTTCGCCGTTGCCAGCTCAGTGATGATAGTGATCCTGTTGCTAAGCGGTAAATTACGCAAACTGTCTGGCCGCGATCATCTGTTTTGTCTGTTACAGGGCGGATGCGTTTTTTGCTTTAACTTCTGGTGTTTTTATACGGCTGCGGCGTGGATTAATACCGGCCTGGAGTCGGTGATTTTCTCGATGGCCGTCCTGTTCAATGCAGTCAATAGCTTCATCTTTTTTGGGCAAAAACCACCGCTGCGCTTCTATATTGCAGCGGGTTTGGGACTGACGGGCATCGTGACTCTGTTCTGGCAGGATTTGCTCAACAGCGGGTTTAATCATTCACTGCTGCTGGGCATCGGCTTAAGCGCCCTCGGGACCTTCGGCTTCTCACTGGGCAATATGATCAGTCTGCGTCACCAGAAAAAAGGGTTAGAAGTGTTAACGACCAACAGCTGGGCCATGCTGTACGGCACATTGCTGATCGCGGCCATTGCTCTGGTGCGCGGCGACAACTTCACGCCACAGTGGACATTCAGCTATCTTAGCGCGCTGTTATATCTTGCTATTTTCGGCTCAGTGATTGCCTTTGGCGCTTATTTCACGCTGGTAGGTCGCATTGGTCCCAGTAAGGCGGCATACAGCACGCTGCTGTTCCCGCTGGTGGCGCTGACGCTGTCAACATTGTATGAAGGATACATCTGGCAAGTTAATGCAATTGCCGGATTGGTGTTGATCTTACTGGGAAATCTGGTGATGTTTGCCCGACCGGAAGCGCTGATGGGTAAACTACTCTATCGTCGTCGTGTGGCATAAAAAAACGCACCATCCTGAGATGGTGCGTTCATCATTTTTATTGTGGTTTTTGGTTCACATCAAACATGGAGGCATCGGTCGCCATGTCATCAACAACTTTCTTCAACGTTTCGAACGCCATCGGCGTGCTTTCGTTGTTCAGGTCTTTACCTTCACCCTTACGTACAACTTTAATCACCGGTTTATTGGTCGCTGCATCAATCAACTCACCCTCGAAATAGAGGTTGGTATCCATGGTACGGTGACCCGTCGCCATTTGCGTTCCCGCAACGAGCAGTGCAACCGGGACCACTTCATAGAACTGCAGTCCTTCTTTGCTGGTCGCTACACCGGTAATCGCCCCGCGGAAAATCAGGCTACGCGGTCCAGGGGTCGTAACCAGAGGCTTACGCTTGCTGATGGCGGATTTCAACTGTGTATTGGTATAGGTCAGTAATTGATCAAGAACCTGCTGCCCTACCTGCGTAGTAGGTTTCGGAACCGGATAATACGTTACCGGGTTATACACGATGTTGTCATATTTGGATTCGTTGTAGCTCGGGTCAACCCAACGGAGTACCGTTTGTCCCGAGGCTGATTTTGTTTCCTTCAGATCAGAGTAATTTTTTAAAAACCCAGAATATTTATCCGGCTCGGTCACTTTTGACGCACAGCCGGATAATGCCAACAAGCCAGTAAGCGCTGCAACTTTAAATAAAGTTTGAGTACGCATGAAACGATCCCTTTAGTTTTCGCAATGATGCCTAAAAAGGATAGCAAAACAGTTTCATTTTGGATGTACTAAAAATGGTAAGCACCGCACAATTTTATCTCTGCGCTCAGCACAAAAAATGCTGAACGCAGAAAGAGTTAACCCAGACGCGAGGTTCAGGCAGTTTTGCGTGCCAGCATGGTGGCAAAGCGCAGTTTAATTCGATTACCGTTTTCATCTGTACGATGAAGTTCACCTACGTCTTCGTTATATTTCAGCAGATCCCACCCACTGTAATAGTTGCGTAATTCTCCGGTTTTAAACGCAAACGGAAAACCAACGGTGCACGGAAAATCATCAGTATCCATCGCTGCGACGATTAAGTTATATCCACCCGGTTTAGTACAACGTTGCATATTCTCAATAAGGCCAGGGATCGTTTTGGCTTCAAGAAACATCAGTACAACGGTAGAAAGAATAAAATCGTATTCACCCTCAAAACGCAACGCATTAAGGTCAGCGACCTTCGCGTTCAGGTTGGTCAGCCCCTCAGCCGCTTTGATGCGCTCAAGGTTAGCGATGCTCATGGGGTTTTTATCCCATGCGGTAACGTCATAGCCATTTGCCGCCAGGTACAGGCTGTTTCGGCCGTTACCGCAGCCCAGATCTAACGTTTTACCTGGTGCAACCACTTTTGCCGCTTCAACGACATCGGAATGCGTACGGGTTAAATCATATTTTTCAGTAAAGTAGTTTTCGTCGCAAAGGGTCATTATTTATCCTCAGATTTCAGTAATGCAGCACGCTCCGTGCGGATGAGCAGTTTCCCCTGCATCAGCAATGCAAACGTACGTATCAGTAATAATGCAATGATAAAATTGGTAAAAATAAACAGTGGGATAGACAGCGTATGAAAAAATCCTGATTCACTGCCGTGCCCAAGATGCAATCCCGTTGTCGCCAACGCAGACACGCCAAACGAGAAGCTCCAGAATGACGCATTAAATGGCTGAGACAAATACCACGGCATAAGGCGTAGCATGAACAGAAGTTGCAGCAGACCATAACCAAATAGCATTTTAGCTAACGTATCCCCCTCGCCGCCGTTGACGCTAAGCCAGGCGCTACAGGCCACCAGCGCGGGTGCCAACTGTATACCAAGTGAAGTCCGTAAAACCGTCGGTAGTTCACCGCAGCTACGTAAACGCTGCAGAATCACCGGCTCCAGGCTGAGCCAGGAAAATACCCCGGCGCCCAAAAACACCAACCCGGCATCGTTGAACCCAAGTGCACCACAGGCCATTGCGCTGATAAAGTTATTGGCAACGGTCGGCAGATACAGACCCGGCGTGGTGGCCTCTTCCGGATGCTCCCCACGCCACAGCCCTGCCGTTTGCCAGGCGGCGTATGAGAGCTGTATCACCACACCAATGCTGAACAATCCTAACGCCAGCGGTCGATACCACGGTACAAAACCAATCGCGACCAGCATCGTTGTTGCTGGAAAAAGACTGACAAAACTGCTCATCACCGGATGACGAATTTCCGCAAGTACGCTGTGCGGAAAACGCAGTAAGCGATTCACAAATGCCAGCGTCAGCAATCCCCAGATGATCATCGCAAGGATGACTAAGCCATCACCAATCCAGTGGCTCACCGGCCACACCTGGCTGGCGTAACGCCACGCAAATCCCATCCCAATTGTACCCAGTACCATGCCAAAATAACCGGCCGGAAGATTGAGGACCCGTTCACTCTGTTTGTTCTTACTCATTTTGTTTATTTTTTAAAGTATATTTGAAATGCATTTTATGGAATATCTGCCGGTTTAGCCAGTGCAGAAAACTTTGCTACGTTTAACTAAGGTGCGCAACATGGAAATGAGCTATGACCAAATACCGTCTAAGCGATGAATCTCGCTCCTTTAGTTACCAGGATAATGGCAATAAAAAAAGTGTATTACTACGCCAAATCATCGCACTCATTGATTTTAATGATGTTAGATCCGGTACTCTCGGTGGCTGGATTGATGATGAAAGCGTTCTGTCGCAAAGCGGTAATTGCTGGATATACGATGAGAATGCGCTCGCGTTTTCCGGCGCGACGATAACCGGAGACGCCCGTATTACACAGGCAAGCGTGGTCAGAGATGGCGCGCAGATTGGTGATGCCGTCTGGATTGACCGAGCAGAAATCAGCCATAACGCGCAAATACGTGACAACGTCACTATTCAGGATTCTGTTGTTCGCGGTGAGTGCCTCATCTGCGGTGATGCACGCATTGTGTGTGACTCTGAAATCATTGCAGCCAGAGGGTTAACCCGTGAAAGCGACCAGCTCCTGCAAATTTACGAGCGGGCGGCAGTCAGCAATTCACGCGTAGTGCATCAGGCGCAAATCTATGGCGATGCGATGATCAATTATGCCTTTATAGAACATCGGGCTGAAGTTTTTGATTTTGCACGGATAGAAGGCAACGAAGAGAATAATGTCTGGATCTGCGATTGCGCCAAAGTCTATGGGCATGCACGCGTCATCGCCGGAACGGATGAAGACGCCATTCCTACCCTGCGCTACAGCTCGCAGGTGGCGGAACACGCGGTGGTTGAAGGTAACTGCGTGCTGAAACACCACGTGCTGGTTGGGGGGCATGCGCAATTACGTGGCGGACCGCTCCAGCTTGACGGTCACATCCTGATTGAAGGCTATGCCTGTATTCTGGGTGAAGTGCTGATCGAGCATCATATTGAGATAACCGATCAGGCCCAAGTTGAAGCCTTTGATGGCGATGCGATCCATCTGCGCGGGCCAAAAGTGATCAACGGCGAACAACGTATCACGCGCACCCCTATCGCCGGTTTATTCTGAAGAGCCATCAATGATGCGGGCGTAGAGATTCACGTCATGGTAATCGCCATTAAGGAACTCCGCCTGTTGCATACATCCTTCCAGTCGGAAACCATTGCGCAGTGCAACCTGGTTGCTTCTGACGTTATCTACACGACATTTAATCACGAAGCGGCGAATCTCCTGGCGCTGCGCATAATGATGAATCATCGCCTGTAGCGCCTGAGACAGAATGCCTTTGCCCTGGTGCTCTTCATCCAGCCAATAACCAATATAAGCGGCTTTGTTCAGCGGCTCTATCTGGTTAAACGAGATAACGCCAGCCACCTCCCCTTGTTCGAAAATAAGGAACATTTTGGCGTAGCCGCGCTGGTGCAACATCATATTCCCCTGCACGTTCTTACGCGTGTCGTCCTCAGATTCGACAAACTGCGGCCAGTTCAGTGACTGTTGGAGCCAGGTTTGATTTTTAAGCACCAACTGATGCAGAGGGGTGACGTGGTGTTCTTCTACCGCCCGCAGTTCCAGCGCGTCACTAACGATAATTATTTCTGACATGTTTATCTCCTTTGCGATCGTAAACAGGGCATTTCTGACTGGCAGTAGCCGATATTACTCTGTTTAGCACCGAGGATGTCTTATTTTTATGCTGTAACAGCAATCACTTAGAAAGAATCTCTGGCGTGGAACCCGTTACTCTGGTGATCCGGGTATCCCCTGATGGATAGACCGTAATGATGACAATAACACTTTCATTCTATTGCTAAGGAGCAAGCATGGCAGCACCTTTGGGTCGTTTAGCACTTATTCCGCTTTTACTGATTACCGCCTGTCACCAACCTGTTTCCACCACGCAAGCGGGCCCCGTTCCCTTTGCCGTCAATAAGCAACAGGTCGTGGATAATACCACGCTGGAAATTTCCCGTAGCGCGCTGGAATATAACATTCATAAAGTTCAGCAACTGCTGGGAGATAAAACCCGGATGTGCGCCATTCTTAAAGGCGACGCGTATGGCCACGATCTCTCACTGGTAACGCCAGTGATGATGCAAAACGGCGTGCAATGTATTGGCATCGCCAGCAACGAGGAGATTAGTACCGTTCGCCAGTCAGGCTATACATCGCAGCTCATGCGCGTGCGTAACGCGACGGAAAAAGAGATGCGCCAGGCGGCGGATTTCGATACCGAAGAGCTTATTGGTAATCTGGATATGGCTAAGCGTCTAAGTGCAATCGCTCAAGAGAAAGGTAAAACTATTCGTATCCATCTTGCGCTGAACTCTGGCGATATGTCGCGTAACGGTCTGGAAGTCAGTACCGCTGCAGGTCTGGAAGAAGCACGCGCTATTTCCGCATTACCCGGCCTGAAAATTGTCGGCATCATGTCGCATTTCCCGGAAGAAGATGCGGCAGTGGTAAAACGCGATCTGGCCCGTTTCAATACGCAATCAGCCCAGGTACTGAAAATTACCGGGCTTAAGCGCGAAGATGTCACCCTGCATGTCGCGAATACGTTCGCTACCCTGACCGTTCCAGAATCCTGGCTCGACATGGTGCGTGTTGGCGGTATTTTCTATGGCGATACCATCGCCAGCACCGAATACAAACGCGTCATGACGTTTAAATCTGCCATCGCGTCGGTAAACCATTACCCCAAAGGAAACACCGTCGGATATGACAGAACCTATACCCTTAAACGTGATTCCGTTCTGGCCAATATCCCGACAGGTTATGCCGATGGTTATCGCCGTGTGTTCAGTAATGCAGGGCACGTGCTGATCCGCGGCCAGCGGGTTCCGGTACTGGGTAAAACATCCATGAATACCGTGATCGTCGATGTAACCGATTTGCCGCAGGTTGCATCCGGTGATGAAGTGGTGCTGTTCGGTAAACAGGGAAATGCGCAGGTTAGTGCAGAAGAAGTCGAAGAAATTAGCGGCGCGTTGTTCACTGAAATGTCGATCCTCTGGGGGGCGACGAACAAACGCGTGATGGTCGATTAACACCTAAAACAGGAAGGGCTTCCGTTTCTCGCAGGAAGCCCTTTTACACAGCAAGCGCCGTTCTACTTAGCTCTCACTGACACTCTCTTTTTGCAATATTTTGAGCAGATCTTCCTTCAGGTGGAGTTTCTGTTTCTTAAGACGAACAATGTCCAAACTATACCCCCGACCATCCGAACCTTCCAGTCTGGAGATCTCATGATCAAGGCTGTTGTGTTTTTCGAATAAGGACAGAAAGCGAGGGTTCTCGGATTTCAGTCGGGAAATAAGGTCTCTGTATTCTGGAAACATACTTTCTCCCTGTTAGTGGACAAGAACGTGTATAAGAAATACACACCCACAGAGTACCCATTTGGCATACAGAAAAATGCGAACAGGATCGAGTAAATAGTGTACAGAGTCGTTATGAGGATGAATGCAGATACGGCTCCCCATCAGGAGAGCCGTAAAGGGGGGCTTAACGCATCTCGCGGTCGTCAACGTACTGACGTTTATCCGGCGCTGGCGGGAAGTACTGATACAGCCAGGTTTCGCTGATGGCGTCACCCTGACAACGCAGGAACATACGCATATCTACCGGATCGGTTGAGTCAGAGGTCGGATACCAGTCAAACTGAATGCGATAACCATCGATAGGCTCCACGTAGAGGATCTCAATCTGTTTCGCTTCACCGCTGGAGAGCGTAATCACCGGTTCAATGCCTTTCGGCGCAGCCGCTTTTAGATCGCCACCAACGAAGTCAACGGCAAAACGACGCGCCCATTTTTCTGGGTAATGCTCGCCCGGTGCCCATCCTTCCGGGAAACCGCCCATGCCTGTCCGGGTCGCCATCACGCGAGCCAGAGGTGAACGCACCGGCGGCTGAGCGCTCCAGTACAGGCGATATTTGAATTCCAGCTCATCCCCGGCTTTGATCTTCTTGTCCGGCTGCCAGAAGCAGACAACGTTATCCAGCGTTTCGCCGGTCGTCGGGATCTCCATCAGACCGATGGTCCCCTTGCCCCACTGGTTGCGCGGTTCGACCCACAGGCTTGGGCGCTTGTTATACCAGCCCATGATGTCCTGATAATGGGAGAAGTCGCGATCGAGTTGCAGCAAGCCAAATCCTTTCGGGTTGTTATCGGTATAGGCGTTGAACTGCAGCTTTTGCGGGTTATTCAGCGGACGGCAGATCCACTCGCCATTGCCCCGCCACATCGCCAGACGATCGGAGTCATGGATTTGCGGGTGAATAGTGTCGCACATCCGACGCTCGTTGTTGCCACAGCTGAACATGCTGGTCATCGGCGCAATGCCGAGCTGCTTGATGTCTTTGCGCGCATAGATGTGGTTTTGTACATCCATAATCACCTGCGTTTTCTCGCAGTGGATCACGAACTTGAATGCGCCGGTTACGCTTGGGCTGTCGAGAAGCGCATACACGGTAAAGGAGGTTGCGCCCGGTTTAACCGTTTCGAACCAGAAAGAGGTGAAATCAGGAAACTCTTCTTTGCTGTCGGTGTAGGTATCTACCGCCAGACCACGGGCCGATAAACCGTACTGATAGGTGTCATCCACGGCGCGGAAATAGCTGGCGCCCAGGAAAGAAACGACATCGCGGCGGGCCAGTTCTGGCGCTTTAAACACGCGGAATCCAGCGAATCCGAGGTCAGTCTGCCCTTCCAATTGTTTGGTATCCACACCCGCGTCGTTGTATTTAAACAGTTCCGGACGGAAGTGAATTTCACGCGCCATATGCGTACTACCATCAACCGAGAACATGCGTACACGGCGACGGAAGCCCATTCCCACGTGGAAGAACTGCGCATCAAGCTGACGATTTTCAACATTGTTCCACAGAGACTGCTCTGCATCATATTGAATGCTGTTGTAGGCCTGCGGCGTCAGTTTCGCCAGCGTGTCCGGTAACGCGCGTGGTGCACCGCCCCAGGGTTTCTGTGCTAAGTCATGGGCCATCGATTGCAGAACGGAAAAATCAAAACGTACGGTTTTTCCGTCTGCAATGTCAGACTCTGCCGCAAAGGCGGCGCGGGAAAAGAGTGATGCAATACCACTGGTTCCGCACACGGCGGCCATTGCCATTGAACCTTTAATAAATCGTCTGCGATTCATGCCTGAAAGTGAGTCCTTCTGGTCGTGTAAATGGTCCCGCGCCGGTCAAAATCTGCGGCATGAGAGTGCACATTTCTGACCGCTCACTCTAGACAAAATTCATTAATAATCCAATTGTTGGTCGCCGATTATCTGTACAAAATCGAAAATATTTTATGTCGATGGGAACAGACCGAATCCCATGTAAATTCCATTAAAGTAAACCACACCGACGTTTACTTCGTTCTTGAGCCTCCTGATACAGCGCAAACTCATCATAAACCGCGCAACCCAGCGCCTGTTCAAACGCGTCGCGGCTGGAATTTCCGTGGCTGCGAGCTTGTGTTTCATTGCCCAAATTGGACTGGAAAATTCCTGCGGCGCTCACCGGTAAAAAATCTTCGTAGGTTATGGGTTGCGCAACCAGCCAGCCCCGTTCAATAAGCGGCTGCGGATCGTCATCCGGGCGAATCGCCTGCCGATGCGCTTCACCCGATGGCGTCAGACGATAGCGGAACCAGGCTAGCCCCTGCTGGCGCAGCAGGAATTCGCTGTCCGGGAAGGCCTTGAATACTTCCTGAAGGTGTAGCTGATGCGTCAGATTGTCTTTCCCCGTTCCCGCTTTATTCAGCAATTCGTCGTACAACGCCCTACCTTTCGGCGTCAGGGCCACGCCGCGCTGTTCGATCTCACCAAAACGTGCCGTGTGAGTGCCGCGCATTTCACCGGCAAACAACACCGGTTCTTCCAGCGCTTTGAAACTGGTCTGACGCAATAAAATGGGCACCTCGCGGCGCGGCGGCCCTTCAATCAGTATTTTCGGTTCAATGCCGCATTCCGGCATCATCGACTGCACCCGGTCAATATCCAGCGTTCGCGGTGTCAGATGGTTGATATGACAACCGGGGAAGCACACCACATCGGCAATCAGCCGGTGTTCGTTGTGTAATGCGTGATAGGTCGCTTCATCGACCGTGGCATGCTGATGCCAGCGGAATGTTTCCAGCGCTTCATGCACAAATTCTTGCGCCTGTTCAGATGTAAAACTGCCCTGCGCATCAAATTCATCCAGCAGTTCGTGGCAACGGCGAGTGAAAATATCGCGTTTCGCGAGGATCTCAGCGGCTTCTTGCCGCAGCGCGGCGTTTTCGATTAGTTCGAGCCGTAATAACGAGGTGAATACCCGAAACGGGTTGCGCGATAGCGAGGCATCGTCGATGGGACGAAAGGCTGTGGAATGTACAGGGACGCCCGCCTGGGAGAGATCGTAATAACTCACCGGATACATGCCCATAACGGCAAACATCCGGCGCAGCGTAGAAAGCTCCTGCGCTGTACCCACTCGAATGGCACCATGACGCTCAACGTTTAGCCGGGCCAGTTCATCCGCATTCGCCAGTTTTTCATGCAGCGTCGGATTATTTTCCAGTACCGCCAGATTCACATCAGCGACAAGTTCCAGCAACGTGCCGTACTGCGGGACTTCCTGCTGGTACATTGCTGACATTGCCTGCGAAAATTGTTCCCGAATCTCATCTGCCGTGATGGTGTTCGCCATAATGTCATGCCTCCAGTGAATATTACCTGGAGTGTAGAAAACGCCGCTGACTCCGGTGGGAAGAATTTACAAAGTGTGACCCCGCGTAAACTTCCCACCCATACAAAAGATGAACAGTACCTACTGGCGTGGTTTCAAATGACTTTCCAGCCAGGGCAGCATCTGTTTTTTACGGCTAAGCATACCTTCTACCTTGCAAGGCTGCGGGATGTCTGAAAGTTCTGCTCCAGCAAACCACAGGCTAGTGTCACCCAGATTGATGTCAGTGAGCATCAGCACGACTAACGCAGCATTCTTTTCTTCTGCATAGCGCGCCATTTCCTGACGGAGATCGTCCAGTACCGCATCCACCTGTTGCAGCGCATAGAGTTCGAGCTGCTCGACACAGACTGAATGTCCATGGATGGTGAAGGTTTTAATGTCTTTCTGCAAAAGTTCCCGGGCGCTCATCCCTTCCACGCTGGTTTTAGCTGACAGCAGGTCACGACTGAAAGCGTCAAGATCCACTCCGGTTTTTTGGGCCAGCGCATCAACCGCCAGGCGATCGTCAGTGGTCGTCGTAGGTGAACGAAGCGTGACAGTGTCACTCAATACGGCGCCGAGCAGTAAAATAGCCTCAGCAGAAGATAACTGGTTGCGTTCATCCTCCGTCATCAGTTGCCACAGCAGGGTTGCGCTACTGCCGACAGGCTTCACCCACACTTCCGGTGGCAGACGGGTGACTAACCCACCAAGTCGGTGATGATCGATAATTCCCACCACGTTACTTTCTGTTAACGATTCCGGTCCCTGGGCCGGCTCGGTGAAATCGACCAGCCAGACATCACGATCGGTCAGTTCAAACGTCAGCCGTTCAGGCATCGTCAGCCCCGCATGCTCAAAGATAAACTGCGTTTCGCGGTTAGGCTCGCCCAAACGCCATGCCGTCGCCTGCTGGCCACGTAAACTAAGCCAACGCGCCGTCATTGCGGCGGTGCAGATGGCATCGCTATCGGGATTAAGGTGCCCTATTACATGTATCATTCATCAGTGCCTTGTGAAGAGAAATCGTTCAAAAGTAAACAATCACCAAAGTATAACGACTGGGCACACTCCCTTCCATGATCCCACCACCCAGCAATGCTGTACAAAACATAAGCAAAATAAATCAGTTGTAAGTAAAACATGATAAATGTTAATAATATTTTGCTATCAGGTTATCAAAAACAAACAACTTTACTTGTCACCGATACGGCTCTGTTTTTAACATCGCTTATGGAAAAAAATGTTCTGTTCAATCAGCGCATTCGCTTGCGCCACCTTCATACTTTTGTCGCCGTTGCACAGCAGGGAACGTTGGGGCGCGCGGCTGAGACCCTTAACCTGAGCCAACCGGCTCTCTCCAAAACGCTAAATGAACTGGAGCAACTGACCGGTACCCGTCTCTTTGAGCGTGGCCGCCTTGGCGCGCAGTTAACGCTGCCCGGAGAACAGTTTCTTACCCACGCGGTAAGAGTGCTGGATGCGCTCAACACCGCCGGACAAGCGTTAAATCAGCGCGAAGAGTCGCAGACTGATGTCGTACGGATCGGGGCCTTACCCACCGCGGCACTGGGCATTCTGCCTGCGGTAATTGGTCCTTTCCACAAGCAGCAAATGGAGACCACGCTACAGGTCGCCACCATGAGCAATCCGATGATTCTGGCAGGTTTAAAATCCGGGGAAATCGATCTTGGCATTGGTCGCATGGCCGATCCGGAATTAATGGTCGGTCTGAACTATGAATTGTTGTTTCTGGAATCACTTAAACTGGTCGTGCGCCCTAACCATCCGCTGTTGCAGGAAACCATCACGTTAAGTCGGGTAATGGAGTGGCCGGTGGTGGTTTCACCAAAAGGAACCGCACCTCGCCAGCACGCAGAAGCATTGTTGCAAAGTCAGGGTTGTAAAATGCCGCCAGGCTGCATTGAAACGCTGTCAGCATCGCTTTCCCGCCAGCTGACGGTTGATTACGACTATGTGTGGTTTGTCCCTTCAGGTGCGGTTAGAGAGGATTTACGCCAGGCGACGCTGGTGTCGTTGCCGATACCTACCCATGGTGCGGGTGAACCCATCGGTATTCTTACCCGTGTCGATGTGCAACTCTCTCAGGCCGCGCAGATCCTCATCGCCGCAATACGCAAAACCGTACCGTTTTGATGCCAAATATTAAGGGACCATCAGGTCCCTTAATTTATTGTTAAAACGTTTCCCAGTTATCGCCACTGGCCGTTGCCGTCTGCGGACGCGAATGGTCAGGCGTAGTGGTTACGGGAGGGCGTTTAATTGCACTCATTCCCGTTAAGCGAAATGTACCTACGGCTTCCGTTAAGCGCGCCGCCTGCTCTTCGAGAGAGGCCGCCGCAGCCGATGCTTCTTCAACCAGCGAGGCATTTTGCTGCGTCACCTTATCCATTTCTGATATCGCCTGGCTCACCTGTACGATACCCCGGCTCTGCTCATCAGAAGCCGCCGCGATTTCCAGCATGATATCGGTCACGCGTTTTACCGCATCGACAATATCCGTCATCGTATTGCCCGCCGCGACGACTTCTCCGGAGCCCTGGTCAATCAGTCGGACTGATTCGCTGATCAATCCTTCAATCTCTTTTGCCGCCTGAGCGCTGCGGCTTGCCAGCGTACGGACCTCACTAGCGACCACGGCAAATCCACGCCCCTGCTCTCCTGCCCGCGCCGCCTCAACCGCCGCGTTCAGCGCCAGGATATTGGTCTGGAAAGCAATGCTATTAATCACGGCTGTGATTTCGGAGATTTTCTTCGAACTCGTTGAGATATTACCCATGGTTTTCACCACGCCAGAAACCATCTGACCGCCCCGGCTGGCCTTACCGGAAGCATCTTCCGCCAGTTTGCTTGCGTGATGCGCATTGTCGGCGTTTTGCTTCACCGTGGCGGTCAGCTCTTCCATGCTGGCTGCCGTTTGTTCAATCGCTGCGGCCTGTTGTTCAGTACGTGAAGACAAATCGGTATTACCCGCCGAAATCTCACTGGTACCGCGGTATATTTCTTCCGCACCCTGACGTACCGTACCCACCGTTTTCCCCAACGATCGTTGCATTGTCTGCAGATGGCGGCTCAGGCGACCAATTTCGCTGCGCCCGGTCGGTTCATCTTGCATGGTCAGATCGCCCGCGGAAATTTGCTCAATACGCTTGGCCGCGCGTAACAGAGGGTGAATGACGGTACGACGCAGAACAATGAACGTCATCACGGTCAGCGCCAGCGCAAGAACGAATGCACCCAGCATAAAAGCCATGCCGAGCTGTGTACGCTGGTGCGCCTGTTCGCTTAACTGGTTCGCCCTTGCGGTACGAATGTCGATCGCTTTTAACAACACCTTGTTGTAAGCAGAGTCCAGCGGTCTGGCCTGTTCATTTTCATGGTTGATGATCGCTTCAAACATGCCGTTTTTAGCGTACTTCAACATAGGCTGTAAGCCGTCGATATAGGCTTTGAAGCTGGCGCTCAGTTCAGCATCTAACGCTTCATCGGCAGACGTTTTTACCGCGCGTGACATATAAGCATTGAAACCGTCCTGCGACTGCTTGATCCGTTTTTCGGCCTCGGCAATATTGGCCTTCATGTCATCCATTTCGGCAATACGGCTCGCCGCGCCGGCGTGGATCATGTTGATACGTGCGGTACGTAAATGGTTAGAGCTGTTAGATAACCCCATCCTGACCTGAATCTCATCGGTCACGTCGCGCTGATCGCGATCGGCCTGCATAAGAAAATAGCTTGCCAGTCCGGAACTTAAGGCGAACAGCAGAAGGATGCCACCGAGAATGGAGGAAAACAGCGGAACCAGCCGGATTTGATGCAGAAAGCCCAGTTTATGCTGGGCTTGCATCGATGTAGTGTTGTCCATGACCGTCGACTCTCTTGTAGGGTTTATGCGTGAAAACACGCCCGTTAGATAGTCATCGGCAATCCGGGAAGTTTACTTACCGTGAAAAGCGCCGGATTCGTCACACTTTCACAACATAATTCTAAAAAATTCAGGAAAGTGCCAGCGGTTAAATCCGCTGGCCAATGAATCAGTTATCGCCAAAGTGGATAACGGTACGGATGGACTTACCCTGGTGCATTAAATCGAACGCTTCGTTAATCTGCTCCAGCGGTAAACGGTGGGTAATAAAGGGATCCAACTGAATTTTCCCGCTCATTGCTTCTTCAACCATGCCAGGAAGCTGAGTACGCCCTTTCACACCGCCAAACGCGGAACCGCGCCAGATACGCCCGGTAACCAGCTGGAACGGACGAGTTTTGATCTCTTGCCCTGCTCCCGCCACGCCAATGATGATGCTTTCGCCCCATCCTTTATGGCAACATTCCAGTGCCGCGCGCATCACGTTAACGTTGCCGATACATTCAAAGCTAAAATCCACGCCGCCGTCGGTCAGCTCAACGATCACATCCTGAATCGGTTTGTCGTAATCCTTTGGGTTGATGAAATCGGTCGCGCCCATTTCACCTGCCAGCTTAAATTTTTCCGGATTGGTATCAACGGCCAGAATACGCCCGGCTTTCGCCTGCACCGCGCCCTGAATTACCGCCAGACCAATACCGCCCAGACCAAATACGGCGACGGTGTCGCCTTCTTTCACTTTTGCGGTGTTATGGACTGCTCCGATACCGGTGGTCACGCCACAACCCAGCAGACACACTTTGTCCAGCGGGGCCTGCGGGTTAACCTTCGCCAGAGAGATCTCCGCGCAAACGGTGTATTCGCTGAAGGTGCTGGTGCCCATATAGTGATAAATCGGCTCACCGTTATACGAGAAGCGCGTTGTGCCATCCGGCATCAGACCTTTGCCCTGGGTCGCACGTACGGCCTGACACAAGTTGGTTTTACCCGATTTACAGAACTTACACTCGCCGCACTCTGCGGTGTACAGCGGGATCACATGATCGCCCGGTTTCAGACTGGTGACACCTTCGCCTACTTCAACCACAATGCCGCCACCTTCATGGCCAAGTACCGCCGGGAATACGCCTTCCGGATCGTCGCCAGAGAGCGTAAAGGCGTCGGTGTGGCACACGCCGGTATGGGTAATTTTAACCAGCACTTCACCTTTCTTTGGCGGTGCGACGTCGATTTCGACAATTTTTAACGGTTGGCCGGGGCCGAATGCAACTGCTGCACGTGATTTCATTTGTCTCTTCCCATTATTGCGAGGTGATGATGTTATTTTAGATAAGCACGCAGAAGATGGCCGATTTCAGCCATGCGCACGGCACGCTGGTCTGGCGTTGTTTCTCCGCTGACCAGCTCGTCTTTCAGATGGATCTCAACCATTTCGCCCATCAGGCCATTGGATGCACCGCGCACGGCGGCAATTTGCTGCAGGATTGCCAGACACGGTTCGCCAGATTCCAGTGCACGCTCAAGCGCATCAACTTGACCGCGAATACGGCGTACACGGGTAAGAATGCGTTTCTTGTCTTCAGGTGAATGCGGCATACGCCCTCCAGATACTATAGGGGGGTATACTATCAGATTTGTTATTTCATTGTAAAATATAAGACTTATTTAATATCAGTAGCTTAGATTAAGCTGTTATCGGATATATGCGGACACCCGTTTACTATCGCCTGTGCAGGCAAACGGACCCCCGGTTTATATCCATAGCGCTATGTGGGTATGAATGACTGTCGCCAGTTCCCGCTGGCGGCGGTCAACCACCTTCTAATAGTCACTACGCTGCGATGGAGCTGGGTGCTGATTACTGGCAATAAAAAAATGCCCGAGGGCGGCTGATTTTGATGTATAACTGTTTAGCTAATTGGTTGATGATTAGTGTCTAATATCATTTCCCAAATATTGAAATTCGGCACAATTGATATGAAATTATTAATATTTACCAGCCTATTAATCTGCACTTCCGCGTTCGCGACTGTTTCCCCTACTGGCCCAGAGGTAGCAGCATTGAAATTTAATCACTGGTATGTTGCACAATTGCTAAAAGAGAAAAATCCTTTAACGGATTACGCTGGACTTAAACCTTACGTCACTACCAGCACGATTGCCGCATTGAAAAAATCTAATGCGGCTGACCCCAATACCGAAGACGTACCGGACTCTGATATGTTTATCAAAGCCCAGGATTATAGTGAAGACTGGCGGCAGATCGAGATTGTGTCGTCAGATTATGATCCCGTGTGTATGCAAGTTTATGTGTCGTTTGGAACGAATAAAGCACATACCGTTATCGACTGTATGGTGCAGGAAGGCGGGGCCTGGAAAGTTCAATCTGTAGCCAGACAGGATATCTTGCCGAACATCAGTCTAAAGTAATCTATGTAAAGCCCGTTAATTCGTATGGGCTTCATTCCCCTTAATTATTTTTTCGTTGCGCTATAAGCTTGCGCAAATCGATACCAAACCGTTTTTTAATACCCCGAAGATAACTTCCTTCAGCCCCTTATAACCGAGCATACCCAACACAAACACGATCTCATTGTGTGTAAATGTGACCTCGCCAACTTGCGGGATAGTGAACGTTACGTTTGGGAGGTGAGCTGCTGCAAACATCATGATCACTGCCCCGCTCAGGACGTCACCGCAACATTCACGGAATTTTCCACCCCAATAAAAAAACCGAACGATAACGCCCAGGGCAACCAGGATTACTAATTTATGGTTCACCGCAGCAGATTTATCAATACCTCATCACAGGCCATCGCGAGGGAACGGATATTATTCAGCATTTCAAGGAGTACGGCAGCAGAGAAACGCAGCATCACAAGTTTGTATTACTGCCAGGACTAAAAAAATTGTGTTTTATCACATTAATTTGAACAACACCCTGATTGGCTTTAACTGTGTCAGATGCACCCAAAGATTATGTAAATTAATAAGGCCTGCCTGAGCCAGTATTGCCAGGGTGATCATCAATGTGGACGCGGTAATCACAAGCATCAAACGACTAATATTTTTCTGGATCCTGATCTGCTGCTTTTCCCGTTTATCTTCAGATTCCCATGAAACAATTGTTGAAATAGCCTTGCCTTGTATATAATATTTTTCATCACTAAATCTGACATCTTCTGTAATTACAAGTGACTGGAGAAGCAGAAAGACCTTCCTCCTGAAATCTTCATTCTTGATATGTTTATACCAAAGCGTCCCGTACAATAGATCAATAACCTCATCACATGTCACTCCAGTGTGAGTTTTCTCTGACGATTGATGTACATATTCGTTCACCAGCATCTGTAGCAACATTATACGATCAAGTCCATTCAACGCCTTGTTACTGGCGAATGAAGAAAAGAGATTGCTTTTTGCTCTCGTCAGAGCATTTTTTGCATAAGCAATACGCGTAAAATAATTTATTGCAAAAAGAAAAATCGAATCAAACCTTAACGGACCTTGCTTTCTCCAATGAATAATCTCAACATTCATTTTTTCAATATCATTGAGTGGAAGGTTTATTTTCTCCATATAGGCGTGCTGCTCAGCATGCCATTTTTCAAGCACAACATTTTTGCCTCTTAGGCTCACAAGCTGATATTTTTCTTGTTTTACATCCGAAAAATAAACGCCATAGTAATTATATACTTGATCATCCACATGATTTTTCAGAGTAAACCGTGGCAGAAAATAACGCCATAATCTACCTTTAGCTCTCGAAACTAAGGATTCTATGAACATAATTACGCTCTAACACCTTTAATTTGTCACAGTTAATGATAGTTCACTGTGCGAATAAAAAAGCCCTCCCCATTCGATAATGTGGAGGGCTTTTGTACACCGATTTAGTACTTATCAGTGATCTCAACAACGACATGGCGATCTGGAGCAAGGCAATTAATCAGCTGCTGTCCGGTCTGCCCATCACAACTGGATCCCGTGACAGAATCACTCGAACCATGTCCTTGTGCAGTAATATTTGCAGCTGGCATGCCTAACGCGACTAATTCATCGGCAACAGCCTGCGCGCGCTGGGCTGACAGTTGCTGGTTATAATCTGCGGCTCCGGTGCGATCGCTATAGCCAATAACAACGGTCGCTTTGTCTTTGGCCGGTTGCAGACCGGGATTTCGGTATAACTGCGCAATCGCCGCTTTCCCTTCTGGGGTTAATGCTGCTGAATCATAACCAAACATCACATCAGATTTTAAGTTAAAACGCTGAGGTTCAGGCGCAGGAGTTGCGGCAACTGCCGGTGCAGGCGTAACCTCCGCGTCGTCATGCTGGCCAAAGCGATATGACACCCCAGCGGTAACGGAACTAACATCACTTGATACGCCAATCTGGTTTTCATTACCCACATTGCTCACCCATTGATATTCCACGCGGCCAGCCCAGTTCTTGTTAAAGGCATATTCCGTACCAACAGCCACAACCGGACGCACACCAGTATCAAAGCGGTTATTGCCTTTAATATCTGACTCCGCGCGATATCCCATTGCCCCTGCACGACCGTAGAGATCCCAATCATCAGTCAAACCATAACTTGCTTTCAGAGACAATTGCAGACCCTGGCTTTTCATTTGAGAACCAGAAGAACCATTTTTACCGTTGAATTGCATATTACCTAAATAATCATAGCCGCCTTCAACTGCCAGCCATGGAGTAATCTGGTAGCCTGTAAATACCCCGCCACCGACGTTATCGCTATCAAAACCAACATCACCATATTTATTACCATTGGCCCCCGTTTGCTGGCTTGCACTGGTATCAAAGTAATGTGACCAACCAAATTTCCCACCAGCATACCAGGTTCCCGCATCCGCTGCGGCAAATGCCGTAGTCGCGGTCAGCGCATTTGCAATAATGAGTGTAATAAGCGTCTTTTTCATAAATTTCCTATTATAGACTTGCCGTTTGTCAGTTAGTTATCTGTTAGTCGGCGCTACAATAAGATTTTTAATGAAGGCTGATAATCGTTTTTTTATTTATTTCTGGACAGTTTTAGAATCGCTCTGGACGCTTATTTACGATAACAATGGCTATCCCACCCGCAGTAAATCGCTATATCTCGTTGTATAACGCGGTGAAAGCATATCTCGCTTCATTGCCCACGGTTGCTGTATACCTTGTCCGGCAAAATAGAGTGTTCCTTTACCCTTTTCAGCATTGAGTGTATCCAGAACGGCCATCAGCTTATCGCTGTTATGCCGTGGGGCGTTGTCATCAAACAGATTCAACTGCGCAACGCCAGAACTAAAAAAATCGCCCAGCATGACCCCTGCTTTTTGATAACGCAGCCCCTCCCGCCATATTGCGTCCAGGCTACGTGTGGCCGCCCTTATAATTTCCCGACTATCCTGGGTTGGTGTCAGCAGTTTTATCGATGCGCTGTTACCGTAATACGGTTCATTCAGAGAAAATGGGCTGGTTTTGATAAACGTAGAGATAAACCGGCAGAACTGGTGCTCTCTGCGCAATTTTTCCGCAGCACGTGCAGCATAGGTACAAATAGCCTCTCTCATCGCATTGTAATCCGTGAGTTTTTCACCAAACGATCTTGAACAAATGATCTCCTGCTTAACTGGCGCAAACTCTTCCAACGCCAGGCACGGTTCACCGCGCAATTCCCGCACAGTGCGCTCAAGCACAACGTTGAAATGTTTGCGGATAAAGCGAATATCGGTATCCGCTAGATCGCAGACCGTTTTAATGCCCATAGCGTCCAGTTTTTTACTGATACGGCGTCCGACACCCCAGACTTCATCAACCGGGAGCGCAGCCATCAGCTTACGCTGACGCTCAATATTCGAGAGATCCACCACCCCGTCAGTCTGTTCCTGCCACTTTTTGGCAGCATGGTTCGCCAGCTTGGCCAGGGTTTTGGTCTGGGCGATACCGACCCCAACCGTGAGGCGTGTTTTCTGTAAAATGGTTTCTCTGATTTCACGACCAAAATCTGTAAGATCCCTGCAGTTTCGCACGCCGGTTAAATCACAAAAGGCTTCATCGATACTGTACATTTCCACGCGCGGAGACAGCTCCTCCAGAATCGACATTACCCTGCTGCTCATATCCGCATACAGCTCGTAGTTCGAACTAAAGCAGAACACGCCGCAGCGCCTGAACAGATCTTTCTGTTTGAAGTATGGTGCTCCCATATTGACGCCAAGCGCCTTCGCTTCCGCGCTGCTGGCAATGACACAACCATCATTATTTGAAAGAACAACAACGGGTTTACCTTTCAGGTCCGGTCGGAATGCCGATTCACAACTGGCATAAAACGAATTAACATCCACCAGCGCAAACATAATCAGCCCGCGGATTTAATGATAAATGTCACCACGCCAAATATATCCAGCGTGTCCTCGCTGCCGATCATGATCGGCGCGTAGGCGCTGTTCTCTGGCTTCAGCATCACCACCGGATGCAATTGCAGGCGCTTAACGGTGAATTCGCCTTCAATAGCAGCAATCACAATGTCTCCGTGGGCCGCTTTTCTGGCACTGTCGACTACCAGCAAGTCACCAGCACCGATCCCTGCCCCCATCATGGAGTCGCCAGACGATTTAACAAAATAGGTTGCGCTGGGATGCTGCACCAACAGGTCGTTAAGATCGATACGTTTCTCAACGTAATCCTGCGCCGGAGAAGGAAAACCGCAGGGCACGAGATCGCTAAATAGCGGGAATTGTTTGATTTCGCGATGTTCTACTGGCTGGAAAAACAACATAATAATCTGCCTCTCATGTAACTGTATTTATATACAGTAGTTTTAATGAGGACAGTGATCAAGTGACAGACGTGGCGAACTGAGCGTTGTTTAATCATCTTGCCGGTAAGCGTTTATGCTATCTGGAAAAATAATTTTCGGTTTTATTCCACAAAAGAAAGTACAAATTTTCGCGACATGTACTCAGCCGGAATGATAACGACTACGGCGCCCTGAAAGCGCGTATAGTGGCGTACTAAAATCATTAAAACGGACACATTATGACCACCGCAGGGAAAAGCCATCCGCTGGCCATTGGCGGCCTCATCACCTTAACGCTCATCTGGAGCTACAGCTGGATCGCGATGAAACAGGTCACGCACTACATCGGCGCGTTCGACTTCACCGCACTACGCTGTTCTTTTGGCGCATTATTGTTATTCATCGTTCTGTTACTGCGTGGCCGAGGAATGCGCCCGACACCTTTCGGCTATACGTTAGCGATCGCCTTGCTACAAACATGCGGCATGGTTGGATTATCACAATGGGCGCTAGTCAGCGGCGGTGCAGGTAAAGTAGCTATACTGAGTTATACCATGCCATTCTGGGTGGTGATTATGGCCGCCATTTTCCTCGGTGAACGCATGCGGCGTTTACAGTATTTCGCCATTGCCGTGGCAGCTGCGGGATTATTGCTGGTTTTACAGCCATGGCAACTGAACTTTGCCTCAATGCAAAGCGCGCTACTGGCGATCCTTTCTGGGATCAGTTGGGGGGCCAGCGCGATTGTCGCAAAGCGAATGTATACCCGCCATCCGAATATCGATCTGTTAGCGCTGACCGCATGGCAGATGCTGTATGCCGCGCTGGTGATGAGTCTGGTGGCCTGGCTGGTTCCACAGCGAGATCCAGACTGGCAACCTGTCGTTTTCTGGGCATTAGCTTATAGCGCCGTGCTGGCGACGGCGCTGGCATGGAGTTTATGGCTGTTTGTGTTGCGTAACTTACCAGCCAGTATTGCCAGCTTAAGTACGCTGGCGGTACCTGTCTGTGGCGTTCTGTTTTCCTGGTGGTTGCTGGGTGAAGAGCCTGGCGTTGTTGAAGGTTGCGGTATTGTGCTGATTGTTGTTGCGCTGGCTATCGTCAGCCTGAAAAAACGCGTCTCCCAGGTTCAAAGCGTACGAAAAGCACCATCCTGCGAAAATTAATCGGCTAAAAAATGCCCCGCATTTGCGGGGCGTTACCTCAGGAGCGTTTACGCGGCATCATGCGCAATAGCGTATTATCCTTCCAGAAATAGTGATGCATCAGGGCGGCAACGGCATGCAGACCAATAACAAAATAACCCAGGTTTGCCAGCGTCACGTGCCAGGACTTCAGCATATCCACTAAATCAAAGTTAGCCTCTGCCGCATGTGGCATAACGATGCCGAATGCAATCCACGGATTACCCCGGTTGTACATCATCACCAGCCCAATAATAGGCAGCACAATAAACAACAGATAGATAACCAGATGCCCCAGATGCGCCATGCCGGTCATCATTGGCTTTGGTTTTGGCACAATCGGCGGTGCCGGATATTTCAGCCTGACCAGCAGACGCGCCACCATCAGCGTTAATATCGTGATACCACAGGATACGTGCACCATGTTGAATAAGGGACGATAGCTGCGCGGGAAAAATCCGCGAAACTCCATGGCGCTATAGGCCACAATAACTAACAAAAAGACCAGCCAGTGAATACCGATTTGCAGGCCAGAATACTTATTCCCCATAACACTTCCTGAATAAAAACAATAATGCGTCAACATAACGGGCTTTTGTTAAAAATTCATTAACTTTTGTTCACCCATTTTCAGTCGCTTACGCTTAACCGCAAGAACCGCTATTGCCGAGGATGCCTGTCTGGACTAAGCCTGGTAAGGAAAATATGTCGTACCGCCTCATCCTGACAGGAGAAAACCATGAGTAAAATTGGCATTAACGGTTTTGGTCGTATCGGCCGTCTGGTATTGCGTAGGCTACTGGAAGTCAAAAGCAACGTGGAGGTTGTGGCCATTAATGACCTCACCTCGCCCAAAATTCTCGCCTATCTGTTAAAGCACGATTCAAACTACGGCCCGTTTCCCTGGAGCATCGACTTTACCGAAGACGCGCTGATTGTCGACGGTAAAAAAATCGCGGTTTACGCAGAAAAAGAGGCCAAAAATATTCCGTGGAAAACCACTGGCGCTGAGATAATCATCGAATGCACCGGTTTTTATACCTCGACAGAAAAAGCCAACGCGCACCTGGATGCAGGGGCCAAAAAAGTGCTGATATCCGCCCCGGCTGGCGACATGAAGACCATTGTCTTTAACGTCAACGACGACACAATGGATGCGAACGATCGGATTATCTCGGTCGCATCGTGCACCACCAACTGCCTGGCACCGATGGCGAAAGCACTGCACGATAGCTTCGGTATTCAGCTTGGCACTATGACCACCATCCACGCCTACACGGGAACGCAGTCGCTGGTTGATGGTCCACGCGGGAAAGATCTGCGCGCCTCGCGGGCAGCAGCAGAGAACATCATTCCCCATACCACTGGTGCCGCCAAGGCCATTGGTCTGGTTATTCCGGCGTTGAGCGGAAAATTAAAAGGCCATGCCCAGCGTGTTCCGGTGAAAACAGGATCTGTCACGGAACTGGTATCGATATTGGGGAAAAAAGTCACTGCTGAAGAGGTCAACAACGCGCTGAAAAAAGCCACGCAAAATAATGAGTCGTTTGGTTATACCGACGAGGAAATCGTCTCGTCAGATGTCATTGGCTCGCATTTCGGTTCGGTATTTGATGCAACACAAACCGAGATTACCGAAGTTGGCGATCTGCAACTGGTAAAAACCGTCGCCTGGTACGATAACGAATACGGTTTTGTCACCCAGCTTATTCGTACGCTGGATAAATTTATCAAGCTCTGATCTTCCGGCGGAGGCCTGCCTCCGCCCTCTTTCATTTCCCGCGAATTCAATACGTTGTGAGTCTCTCCCCGTTTTCGATTCACTGACTGTGCTATAGCTAACCTTTGCCACTGAGGGAGCATAGTAATGGAAGCACTGAGTCGTGAAACGTTAGAAAACATGATGGAGCAAGCCGTTGCCCACGCAACCACCGTCTCATTCTGGCCGCAGAGTGAAGCCCCCGGAGCAAAAAACAGCGATGCGGTCTTTACGCCAGAACCCCGACATACAGGAACATCTCAGTATGATCGTGCGGCCACCGGCATTCGTGCCCCGGAAATTACCGTTTATGCCCCCGAAAAACCTAACGGCGTAGGGATCCTTGTTACACCGGGAGGTTCTTACCGTCGCGTGGTGATGGATAAAGAAGGCAGCGTGCTGGCACCATTCTTTAACGCCCGCGGTTATACCCTGTTTGTGATGACCTACCGCATGCCGGGTGATGGCCATGAGGAAGGTGCAAACGCGCCGCTGGCCGATGCCCAGCGCGCCATGCGCTACATTCGCGCCAACGCCCATGAATGGAAAATTAACCCTGATCGTATCGGTGTGTTGGGCTTCTCTTCCGGTGGTCACGTAGCCGCCAGTCTGGGAACCCGGTTTGCCGAACCGGTTTATACACCGATTGATAGCATAGACGAGCAACCTGCGCGTCCTGCGTTCATGGCGTTGGTCTACCCGGTGATTACTCTGCGCGAAGACATCGGTCACCCGGGCTCTCGTCTTGAGCTGGTTGGCGCTACGCCAGAAAAGGAAGATCTGCGCCACTATTCTCTGGAAGAGCGAGTGGATAACACGACACCGCCGACATTCCTGCTACACGCCATCGACGATCCGGCGGTGAAAGTAGAAAACAGCCTGGTTTTCTTTAATTCGCTACGTGGGCTGGGCGTTCCGGTCGAAATGCATCTGTTTGAACGCGGTAAGCACGGGTTTGGTATTCGCGATGCGCAAGGGTTACCGCTGGCCATCTGGCCGGAAATGATGATGAACTGGATCGCCACCAAAATGTGAGAATTGCGCCGGGTGGCGTACAGGCTCACCCGGCGAAAAACTTAAGACTGCAAATACACTACCTGTGTTTGCAGGTATTCATTCAGACCGTGTTTACCATCTGCCCCGCCAATCCCGGACTTGCGCCAGCCAGCGTGGAAGCCCTGCATCGCCTCGAAGTTTTCGCGATTAATATAGGTTTCGCCAAACTTCAGCCCCTTAATCGCCTTCATTGCCGTATTCAGATTCTGCGTATAGATCGATGAGGTCAGTCCGTAGTCGCTGTCATTGGCCATCGTCAGCGCCTGTTCCAGCGTATCAAATGCCACCACCGGCAGCACCGGACCAAACGTCTCCTCGTGCATAATCGCCATATCCTGGCGCACGTCTAACAGTAACGTCGGCGGATAGTAATAACCTTTACCGGCAACGGCTTTACCACCCAGCACCACACGGGCGCCTTCCTGAACCGCTCGCTCGACTTTTTGCTCTACACGCGCCAGCGCAGCGGCATTAATCAGCGGCCCCATCGCAATGTCATTGCGTTCGGCCGGATTGCCAAACTGCACGGCTTTCATCGCCTCACCCAGACGATTAACGAACTGGTCATAGATACCTTTCTGAACGTATACGCGCTCGGCACAGTTGCATACCTGTCCGGTATTGATCACCCGCGAGTCAACAATAGCCTTCACCGCCAGCTCAAGGTCAGCATCGTCCATCACGATAGCCGGGGCCTTGCCACCCAACTCCAGACAAACTTTGGTGATGTTTTTG
The DNA here is from genome assembly GCF_030332875.1 of Citrobacter sp. Cpo045. Classification (NCBI taxonomy): domain Bacteria; kingdom Pseudomonadati; phylum Pseudomonadota; class Gammaproteobacteria; order Enterobacterales; family Enterobacteriaceae; genus Citrobacter; species Citrobacter sp. Cpo045. The sequence goes on along the minus strand of NZ_JAOWGZ010000096.1, from coordinate 125,084 downwards.
GCCGCTGCGGCCATAATTTTCTCACCCGCACCGACGCTACCGGTCATGCTCACCATGGCGACCTTCGGGTTTCCGGCCAGCTCCTGCCCGACCGTTTCACCGCGTCCCAGCACCAGGTTAAAGACCCCGCGCGGTAAACCAATGTCATCAACAATTTTGGCAAAGGCGATGGCGTTATTCGGTGTGAATTCACTCGGCTTAACGACGATGGTATTTCCCGTCAGCAAGGCGGGAGCCAGTTTGCGGGCAATCAGGAAAAACGGGAAGTTCCACGGCAGAATGCCCGTCGTCACGCCCAGTGCACGCTTAAACAGCAGGATATTCTCACCCGGACGATCGCTTTGCAGGATCTCGCCTTCATAGCGACGCGCCCACTCCGCCATGTAATCGATATAGTCGGCGGTAAACGCGACTTCAACGTCAGCCAGTTGTTGAATTTTTCCACCTTCCGCCACAATCAACGCGCTGATTTCATCGGCTCGCTGGCGGATACCTGCAGAAATTTTGCGTAACCAGTTTGCCCGTTCAATGGCAGGCAACGCTTCCCAATGCGGCTGAGCGCGATCCGCGGCATCGATCGCTTTACGCGCATCTTCGGCACGCCCATCGGGAATACGCGAGATAATCTCTTCCGTGGCCGGATTGACGACATCAATCCAGGCGTCATCGTGCCAGGTCACAAACTGCCCATCGATATACATAGGATGTTGTACGGGTACTGACATGCGGCTCTCCTGTGACTGATTTGTTTTTAACAAGTAAAACTATTGTTAATTAATATCAATCATGCATGACGCATTATCGCTGGAGTGGCGGTTCTGTGAACTGCTTCATAAAAGCGTCTGGAAAAGTAAGAATAAAGAGAAAAACCAGGTGGGATTTCTGCCCGTTTGCCGTAAAACACCGACAAACGGGCAGCAAGAATTACAGAGAACGGCTCTCCAGTAAGTCGGTCAACGCGGTATCATTTTTTAGCTGCTGCCAGGCTTGCTCGACGTCCTGGGGTATATCAACATGTACAATAAAATCGTGTCCACTGGGCCCGTAGCCGGTTGCATCATCACGCAGACGCGGAAGTTCACCGGTAATGAGAGAAAGATAGCGTTCTACCGACCACAGACCTTCTGCGGCGGGCACAAAATCCACGCCGCTGTGCTGTTGGGCCAGTTCAGGGATGAAACCAGGGAAACCCAACCAGCGCGGCGCATGCGGTTCATCGCGGGTGACGCGCTGAAACGTGGCCATTGTGCGGCGTTGCATAGTGGGATCCTGCACCACAATGACGGTATGAATACTTTCTGCCGCCTGATTCAGTAATGCACAGCTAAACCGGGCATTCTCACCGCAGTTTGTCGACTGATCTTCCACCCAAATTTTCTCACCCGGAATTTGCCAGAACTGGTGAGCAATATCGGCAAGGATCGCCGCTTCCGCGCGTCCGGTAGTACGAATGATGCTATAACGCGGATGCTGGGCAATCGCATCATACAGAAAGCGCGTGGAATGACCGATGCCACCGCTAATCAGCAAGGGAACCTGTTGCTCTTTCGCGATCCGACAGGCGGCGTCGATGGTCGGAATAACCGCGTTCCCTGCCAGAATCACGCAATCTGACTGAACGGTGATATTCCCCGTAAAATCATTCTGCGCCAGCCATCGCCCTACGGTATTGATAGCCGCAAGGGTGGTTGCGGAAAGTGTCGGAAACTGACTCATATTGATGACTCCTGGTGTTTATCTTTACCGGGTACAGATGCCGGATGGCGGCTACGCCTCATCCGGCCTACGGTCCTGCACCGATTTATCCCGAAATCTGCTCCATCGCCTGCAGAATACGTTTATCGGAGATCGGATACGGCGTACCAAGCTGCTGGGCAAAATAGCTGACGCGCAGCTCTTCTATCATCCAGCGGATCTCTTTGACATCGGCATCTTGACGGCGCGCGGGAGGCAGTTTATTGAACCACTGCTGCCAGGCCTGCTGCACACTGTCCACTTTCAGCATCTGTGCACGGTCACGGTGCGGATCGATAGCCAGTTTTTCCAGACGTTTTTCAATAGCCTGCAAATAACGCAACGTATCGCCCAAGCGTTTGAAACCATTGCCGGTAACAAACCCGCGATACACCAGTCCGCCCATTTGCGATTTGATATCCGCGAGACCCAGCGCCATGGTCATATCCACGCGCCCTTTCAGACGTTTATTGATATTAAACACTGCGGTCAGGATCTGTTCGACCTGCTTCGCAATCTCCACCACCGTATCGTTCAGTTCAGCCCGCACTTTCTCATGCAGCGCGGTAAAGCCTTCTTCAGTCCACACCGGGCCACCGTTGGCGTCAATTAACTGATCCACACCGCAGGAGATACAGTCGTCAATCAAATCCAGAACTTTACCGTATGGGTTAAAGTACAGCCCCAGCTTGGCTTTATTGGGCAGCTTCTCATGCAAATATTTGATTGGCGAAGGAATATTCAGCAGCAACAGGCGGCGTAAACCGCACCACATCGCCTGCTGTTGTTCCAACGGATTATCAAACAGTTTGATGGCAACGCTGTCACGCTCATCGACCAGCGCCGGCCACGCTTTCACCTTATAGTTACCGCGCTTTTGTTCGTAACTTTCCGGAAGTTGACCGAAGCTCCAGATGTGCAACCCACTCTGTTCGATGCCGTCATCGGCCACCGCAGACAATGTTTCCTGAACTTTACCCTTCAGCGCATCCTTCAAATCTTGCAGCGAACGCCCTTCCTGTAGCTTCTTATTTTTATCATCCACCACCCGGAAGGTGATTTTTAGATGATCGGGCACCTGATCCCAGTGCCAGTCTTCACGGTCAACGGTAACGCCGGTCATGCGGCGCAGTTCACGCTCCAGCGAGTCCAGCAGCGGCAGTTCCAGCGGTGTGACGCGGCCTAAAAACGCTTCCGCATAGTTCGGCGCGGGCACAAAGTTGCGTCGTACCGGTTTTGGCAACGACTTAATCAGGGCGATCACCAGTTCGCGGCGCAGCCCCGGGATTTGCCATTCAAAACCGCTCTCTTCGATCTGATTAAGCAGCGGGAGTGGAATATGTACGGTCACACCGTCCGCATCGGCTCCAGGTTCGAACTGGTAGCTCAGGCGCAGCTTAAGGTTACCCTGATGCCAGAAGTTCGGATAATCCAGCTTACTGATTTTCTCCGCACCCTCTTTGATGAGCATGCTCTTTTCAAAGTTGAGCAGATCCGGTGTTTCACGGCTGACCTTTTTCCACCAGCTATCAAAGTGACGAGCAGAAACCACGTCATGGCTGATGCGTTGGTCGTAAAACTCAAACAGCGTCTCATCATCGACCAGAATGTCGCGACGGCGTGATTTGTGCTCTAACTCTTCCACTTCAGCCCGTAACTTCAGATTGTCACGGAAAAACGCATGGCGCGTTTGCCAGTCGCCTTCCACCAGCGCATGACGAATGAACAGTTCACGCGACAACGCGGGATCGATCTGGCTGTAATTCACCTTACGGGCCGCAACAATCGGTAAGCCGTAGACAGTGACTTTTTCTGTCGCCATCACAGCACCCTGCGCGCGTTCCCAGTGCGGTTCACTGTATGAACGTTTGATCAGATGCTGGGCTACCGGCTCCACCCATTCGGGATCGATACGCGCGGCAATGCGTCCCCACAGGCGGCTGGTTTCCACCAGCTCCGCGACCATCGTCCACTTCGGCGGTTTTTTGAATAAACCTGAACCCGGGAAGATCGAGAAGCGAGCGTTACGCGCCCCGGTAAACTCCTGCTTATCGGTATCTTTCATCCCGATGTGCGACAGTAAACCGGTCAGCAACGCGACGTGGATCTCCCGATATTCAGCAGGTTCGCTGTTGACCGGAATACCCAGCTCTTTCACCACCTGGCGCAGTTGCGTGTAGATATCCTGCCACTCACGCACGCGCAGGTAGTTCAGAAAATCAAGTTTGCACTGGCGACGGAACTGGTTTGACGACAGCGCTTTTTGCTGCTCGCCGAGATAGTTCCACAGGTTCACAAATGCAAGAAAATCAGACTCTTTGTCATGGAAGCGGCGGTGCTTCTCGTCGGAAGCTTGCTGCTTGTCCATCGGGCGCTCGCGCGGATCCTGAATGGACAGCGCTGAGGTGATGATCATCGCTTCGCGCACACAACCATGTTTTTGTGCTTCCAGCACCATTCGCGCCAGCCGTGGGTCTACCGGAAGTTGCGACAGCTGACGGCCCAACGGCGTTAACTTGTATGCAGTTGCCTGTTCGTCGGTGGTTATCGCCCCCAGCTCTTCGAGCAGGCGTACACCGTCCTGAATATTGCGCTTATCCGGCGCTTCAACAAACGGGAACGCCGCGATATCGCCCAGCCCCAACGCGGTCATCTGCAAAATAACGGATGCCAGGGTGGTACGCAGGATCTCCGGGTCGGTAAACTCCGGGCGCGACAGGAAATCGTCTTCGGAATACAGACGAATACAGATCCCTTCCGAAACACGACCGCAGCGACCTTTACGCTGGTTAGCAGAAGCCTGCGACACCGGTTCAATCGGCAAGCGCTGAACTTTGGTGCGGTAACTGTAACGGCTGATACGCGCGGTGCCCGGGTCAATTACGTATTTGATTCCCGGAACGGTCAGCGACGTTTCCGCCACGTTGGTCGCCAGCACGATGCGGCGACCGCTGTGCGACTGGAACACGCGGTTCTGTTCGCTGTTTGAAAGACGCGCATACAGCGGTAGCACTTCGGTATGGCGCAAATCCAGCTTATTCAGCGCATCGGCGGTATCGCGAATTTCACGTTCGCCGCTCATGAAGATCAGAATGTCGCCAGGCCCTTCACGCCCCAGTTCATCTACGGCATCAAAAATTGCCTGCAGTTGGTCACGCTCAGTGTCATCTGCATCTTCAACAATTGGACGATAGCGCACTTCTACCGGATACGTTCGGCCGGAGACTTCGATAATCGGCGCGTTATTGAAATGCTTTGAAAAACGTTCAGGATCGATGGTCGCCGAAGTGATGATAATTTTTAGATCCGGGCGACGCGGTAGAAGTTCTTTCAAATAGCCGAGCAGAAAATCGATATTCAGACTGCGTTCATGCGCTTCATCGATGATGATGGTGTCGTACTGCATTAGCAGCCGATCCTGTTGGATTTCTGCCAGCAGGATACCGTCCGTCATCAGCTTGACCATGGTGTTATCACTGACATGATCGCTGAAACGAACCTTATAACCGATACAGCCGCCCGGCTCGGTCTGCAGCTCTTCCGCAATACGGTTCGCCACGGTGCGCGCCGCCAGACGACGCGGCTGGGTATGGCCTATCAGCCCTTTTACCCCGCGCCCCAGTTCCATACATATTTTGGGTAACTGGGTAGTTTTCCCCGATCCGGTCTCACCGGCGACAATCACCACCTGATGGTCGCGAATAGCCTCCAGAATATCCTGTTTTTTCTGGCTGACGGGCAGGTTTTCCGGGTAGCTAATTTCCGGACGCGCCGCTTCACGCAGCACAACTTTACCGGCTGCCAGCTCAATCTCTTTCGCCATCTCCTGGTAAATGGCCTGTTGTGCATCAGGATTTTTAACCTTCTTCACACCGTGCAGGCGGCGGGCAAAACGCTGTCTGTCACGCAGCATCAGTGAGTCCAGCTGTTGCTGCAACATGTTGAAGGTTAATTTTTGTTGTTCTGTCATAGCGTTAAAAGGCAGTGCTCTGCCGGGTTAAATCTCTTTTAGATGATGGGTATAGAGTACCACATCGGCGCTTTTCATGTGTTGTTCAATAATTTCGAACATAGGATTCGATATATTGCGCTATCACTGCGACAGGATTGTGAATAAAGTGTCAACAAGCAACGGGGCACTACCCCTTCAAACACATAAAAGGAAACACCCATGAGCAAGGTATTAGTTCTTAAATCCAGTATTCTGGCAGGGTACTCTCAGTCTGGTCAGTTGTCTGATTATTTTGTTGAACAGTGGCGTGAAAAGCACTCTGCTGATGAAATCACTGTCCGCGACCTGGCTGCAAATCCTGTACCGGTACTGGATGGCGAACTGGTGGGTGCGATGCGCCCGAGCGATACACCGCTGACGCCGCGTCAGCAAGAAGCGCTGGCGCTGTCCGATGAGCTGATTGCTGAGCTGAAAGCGCATGATGTGATTGTTATCGCCGCGCCGATGTACAACTTCAACATCCCAACGCAGCTGAAAAACTACTTTGACCTGATTGCCCGTGCAGGTGTGACTTTCCGTTATACCGAGAAAGGCCCGGAAGGTCTGGTGACAGGTAAACGCGCGGTGGTGCTGACCAGCCGTGGTGGTATCCATAAAGACACACCAACCGACCTGATCACGCCGTACCTGAACGTATTCCTGGGCTTTATCGGCATCACCGACGTGAATGTCGTCTTTGCTGAAGGTATTGCTTACGGCCCGGAAGTGGCGTCTAAAGCACAGTCCGATGCGAAAGCCGCTATCGACAGCGTGGTAGCTGCCTGATAATTCCCCCTCTCACCATCCGGTGGGAGGGTTTCTCCGACACTTACTTCTTTCCCTGCATTTGTATCTGTTTGCCGTGAATGCGATTAATATCACGCCAGATGGTTGCATAATCCCTGCATTTCGCCAGATTCTCTTCCCAGCAATGAAGCAAAAATTGTTCAGGCTCCGCGACATCCCGGCTTAACAGCTTGAATACCCAACGATTCCAGACATACCACTTGAGAAGCCACATGATTTCATCCCACGACGCGACCGGTGTTGGACTATACCAGCATCCATTTTATGCCGTGTGGCAACTATTGCGATGTCGATGAATAATCCAGCGTCGTGTCCCTCTGGCTGTGTGAAAAAGCGATTTACTCTTTTCTCAACCACTTACCATTTATACCCTGGACGTATTCACCCGGTTTAGCGCGAGCAACCAGCTTTTGCCCGGCCATTTTCGCCACTTCATCTGGCGGAATATTATTGCTCTCAGCCAGTTGCTGATAGCTGGCGTTGCGCGCTTTATTAATCTCACTCACCAGCGCCTGCGTTTCGGCATCGGTTTTCAATGCAACCAGATAGCCATTGAGCGTTTCCCCTACTCGCCCCTGAGTTCTGGCTTCATTCAGGGTCAATGCCCACGCATTGCTGCAGAGTAAACTCAGGACGACCAGCGCCACTGCAAACTGTTTTCTCATCATGACCTCAGAACAAATCGCTGCGCGATTTCAATAAACTTTCGACGTCTTTATCAACTTTGATATGGATCTCATGCTCAATTTTGACGTTCATATTAATGGTGATGGGCTCTTTTGGCGCAGCCACTTCGATTCTGGGAGTACACCCTACCAGCAGAGATGAAGTCAGCAGACCCAGCATGGCAGCTATCGTTTTCATTGTTGTTCCTCACATTCCTTGCCTTCCGGGCAATGGGTTTCCGGCAGCGCTGCATTTTGTTCAAGCCATGCCTGTAAATTGTCGCCAAAACGCAAACTGCGCCATAGCGTAAAGACGTTTTCCTCGTGGGTATAATTCAAATTAACCGTACCTACTTTGCCATCTACCCGACTATTGCCAGTCACGGTTGACTGCATGGTTAAGACACCGAGGTTATCCAGATTTATTTTCGTCCACGAATGGCTTATTTCCATATAACGCAGCCAGTTAATGGCCGCCCCCGCCGCCATGTTATCTTTGACGACCGCATCCGCTGTGTCCTTATCAATACGCAACGTCATCGGCCCTGGATTAGTCAACCAGCCGTCTTTAATGATCCATTTTTCGTTGTCCAGCCATAATGGCAACGCACCACTGACCGGGCCAGACATGGCGAACTGTTTGGGGTTAACCGCACTGATAAGCTCGCTGGAAGAGATATTCTGCACCCGCAATAAGGCCGGGTCGTGCTGCGGCATCCGCAGTTGCTGCATGATGATTTTGCCACCCAGCAGGTCGGCACTGACATCGCTCAACAGTAACGGGTTGTTTTCACTCCAGGGGTACGCCCCCTGCAGATCGGCGGCGATATTCTTCACCGTCACCTGATTCACCACTTCCGCAATACGCAGTGAAATAGGTCCACGCGTACCCAGTTGCCATGCGCCTTCACTGAACCGGAAAGGCAATACAAAATCGACACCGTTGATTTGGTTATCGGGCATCCAGGCGCTACCGCCTTTTAACACCCCATGACCTCCTGCTTCAAAGCCCTGCTCCGGGGCTGCCGAAAACGCGACCTGCGCATACAGATCACCTTCACGTAGCTTCATTTTCCAGTCAGGTGGAACCAGAGGTTGGAATACGGTGAGCGATTGTTTTGGCCACCATGCCTGTCCGCGCAGACGGATACCGTCCCAACGACCATTCAGCTGTACGGGCCCAATCGCCCCCGCGTGAAGCTGGCCTTTGAACTGGAAAATTGTCGGATCGCTACCTTCCACGCTGAACTTCAGCGTCGATGGTGGTAACACGCTTCCCCCGGTGAAGGTGGTGTTCCCTGCGTCCAGCGACAGCGCGCCGCTAAATCTTGGTTTGGTTGCATCCCGCACCCAAACTATCGGTTCGTCCATCACCAGACGCGGATTTTCCACCTTCATCGTGCCGTATTGCAGATGATCAAATCCGGTAGAAAGATCAAATAGCTTCAGGGTGTTGTCATGCCATTCTCCCTTACCCGCTACGTCCCAACGGGCATGCATCGGCGTAAAGCTGCCTTCCCCCCAATATCGCCACTGCCAACGACCGGCATCAGGAAGAAAATCATTTGCCAGGCCATCCAGATGCAGTTCAAAGCCCCCCATCTGGTTTTCATGCGCACGTAAAATAGCCTGCAGACGCCCATCCACACCACGTTGCGTGACTTTTACGCCTGCCAGCGGCCAGCGAATCTCGTCAATATCCAGCGAATCAATCACCCTCCCACGTGAGCGCAGCAGCGCTCCTGGCTCAAAAGCCAATTGTGGATCGTTCAGACTTCCGCTAAGTCTGGCGGGCAATTTCGCGTAGAAGATCAGATCGCCCTGTTTCGCTTCACCGGTCAACTGTAGCGGCATCTCGCTACTATCCATGCCAAGCTTACCCGGCCCCAGCGTTAATACGGCATTTCCTTTACCGGCGTCGCCATGCGTCAGAACGTTCAGACGCCCGCTCACCACCGCGTTTTCCAGTCCGGCCTGCCAGTTTTCAACTTTTATGCCCAACCGCCCGCTTAAGGGGAATCCCTGATAAGGCCAGTTCCAGCGTCCGTCGCTGATGGTCAGTTGCTGGCGTGTTATTTCCCACGGAAGGTCAAGCAGCGGATCGGCATTATCACGCGCCATGACGATCAGTTGTCCGCTGTTTTCTTGCCACTCCAGTTCGGCGTCCACAAGCGTGGGCTCTTGCGGCAGACTTAACGTCGCAACCGCATGACCGCTTACCGGTAGTCCATCGGGCACCAGTGGCATAGTAAATTCACCGACCAGTTTTACCGGCGGCTGGCCTTCAAATGCCGCAACATCCAGCTCCGTTACCGTGAGGTTTTGCCCGTGCAAACGCCCCTGAAATTTAACTTTTTCACCCTGGTAACGCAGCTGTTGAGTAGAGGGAGTGAGCGAGAGTGACAGTTTTCCCTGCCATTCCTGCCATGGAGAAAGAATAAGTTTGTCGATGTTAATCCAGGTATTGGGCAGCATTGACTGCCATTCAGCCAGCGTTTTAGGCGCTGCTGGCGACGGCTCTGCCTGCGGCAATTTGGCCAGGCAAGCTGAATCCAACTCAATGGTCCCGACATTCAGCGACCAGCGGCTGGGGTGAGACAGATCCGCCTGAGTGATGCGTGCTAGTGGGCAATCTTCAACAAGATAGCGGAGTTCAGGTATATGCAACCCATGCCGTGTCAGCCGCGGGCTCTCATCCAGCGCGATGCGTGTTCCAACGGGTAACCAGATACCCACCAACGTAGGCACCCACAGGCCAAGCGTCATCACTAGCGTCAGCGGCACGAGAATCAATAATAAGAGGAGTGCCAGAACGGCTTTATATTTACCCTTCATGGGTAGTTAATATCCTGATTTAGCAAAAATTTAAGCCGGTTTAGGCCTGTATTGTGGCATGTTTAACTGGATATGCCCACATTAAGGATAGATAACCGATTTATAGGCACGCTGTTACACGTGCCGTCGGGGATATTAAGATTCAGACTCAATGAGGCCTCAGTTGTCCATCGCTATGTTTAGGTCCGATACGACCTGCTTCTATCAGAATTTCCTCAATGAGTTCTTCGAGGCACTCCCTACCATGATGATCGCAGACCAGATGTACCTGCCGGGAAATCTCATCAGGTTTCATACCATCGCATAATGCCGCCTTGAGCATTAGAGTGGCCCATCGTTTTGCTTCAGAGTGAGTCAGCATAACCCCTCCCGATAATTGCTACCTGTATAAGCGTAGCTGTCCGGATGTGATTCGGCTGGCTTTTTACCTGCCGCGATATTCGGGTGTTGAGTTGGATAGAAAAATATCCAGTTGTTGAAATTGTGTAACCTGCCCATACTAACAACAGATACGCTGAAATTATTCATTACGCCTATGACTATCAATAACTTTTTAGATTTTGTAAAATAATTTGAATTGGATTAATGTGACGTCAAAATCACTGGAGAAAGTCTTATGAAACTCGCCATCTATAGTACAAAACAGTACGACAAGAAGTATCTGCAGCAGGTTAACGAGGCTTTTGGTTTTGAACTTGAATTCTTTGACTTTCTGTTGACGGAAAAAACAGCGAAAACCGCCCATGGCTGTGAAGCTGTGTGCATTTTCGTCAACGACGATGGCAGCCGCCCCGTTCTGGAAGAACTGAAAAAGCATGGCGTGAAATACATCGCGCTGCGTTGTGCCGGGTTCAATAACGTCGATCTCGACGCAGCAAAAGAGCTGGGTCTGCAGGTGGTGCGTGTTCCAGCTTATTCACCAGAGGCCGTCGCTGAGCATGCGATTGGCATGATGATGACGCTGAATCGCCGAATTCACCGCGCCTACCAGCGTACCCGTGATGCCAATTTCTCTCTTGAGGGGCTGACCGGTTTTACTATGTATGGCAAAACCGCTGGGGTGATCGGTACCGGCAAAATCGGTATTGCTGCGCTGCGGATCCTGAAAGGTTTTGGTATGCGTCTGCTGGCGTTCGATCCTTACCCGAGCGCTGCTGCGCTGGAGCTAGGCGTTGAATATGTCGATCTTAAAACGCTGTTTGCCGAGTCCGATGTCATCTCTCTGCACTGCCCGTTAACACCGGAGAATTATCATCTGCTCAATCACGAAGCCTTTGAACAGATGAAAAACGGCGTGATGGTCATTAACACCAGTCGTGGTGCATTGATCGACTCACAAGCCGCTATCGATGCGCTGAAAAACCAGAAAATTGGTTCTCTGGGTATGGACGTGTATGAGAACGAACGCGATCTGTTCTTTGAAGATAAATCCAATGACGTCATTCAGGATGATGTATTCCGTCGTCTCTCAGCCTGTCATAACGTGTTGTTCACCGGACATCAGGCATTCCTGACAGCTGAAGCGTTAACCAGCATTTCTGAGACCACGCTGCAGAATCTGGCCCAAATCTCTAAAGGCGAGACCTGTCCAAACGCCCTCTTCTAATACCTGTGCTCCCCTGGCGTCAGGGGAGCATTTTCAGACAATCACCGATGATAAAACATTCAGTATCATTATTATATTGAATGTATTCCCGTCACAAACGTAGAGAAATTTAATGAAGAAAGTTGTCACGTTGATTGCGCTCAGCATGCTGATGGCTGGCTGTGTGAGCAATGGAAAAGTTTCCGTCAATCGCGAACAGTTGCAGCATCACCGCTTCGTTTTGCAAAGCGTGAATGGTAAAGCCTTCACCGCCACCAACAACCCACCTGAGTTAAGTTTTGGCGAAAACATGACGGTATCAGGAAAGATGTGTAATCAATTCCACGGCCAGGGCAAGCTGTCCGACGGTGAGTTGAAGGTAAAAGATATGGCGATGACGCGTATGATGTGCGCCGATCCACAGCTTAACGCGCTCGACGGGATCGTCAGCGAAATGTTTAAGCAAGGCGCACAGGTCGATCTAACTGCTGACCAGTTAACGCTGGCGACAGCAGAACAAACACTGACGTATAAACTCGCGGATTTAATGTAGGAAACGTGGTGGCTTAATAGCTCCCACAACTTCCGGCGGCAAGCGACTGCTCACTACAGCGTTTGCCGTTGGGTAGCGCACACATCCCGATAGCAGAACCATCCAGTTGACGAGCAACAGAGAGCGAACCGCCAATCATGGCGCAATTAGCTTCTCCTGAACTGGACATTGCTGCCTTCATGCCCGGTGCGACATGCGCGGCGGTTGCCTGCTGAACAGGTTCGCTGCTACAAGCCGATAATAATAACGCGGCACATCCTACCCAAAACGCTGCGCGCATCTTACTCCCCTCTGAATATTAACCAAACGACACAGCCATAAATAATAGGCAGCGGAAACACCGCCGTCGAGAGGCAAAATACGCATTTATGCGTACTGTTTACATTTTCTGGCAATTTTTTGCCTGCTCCTTTGATCAAACCATTCATTCTGTTTATTCCAGGGACACAAAAGCGAAAATCTGTCTTTAGCGCTTTTGCTAAAATAGAAGGATAACAACCAGGACTCGCCGCTGTTACGCGTGTCCCTCTTTTTGCGCAATGTAAGGGTGTCAGTATGATCACAATTGACGGTAATGGTGCGGTTGCTGCAGTCGCATTTCGTACCAGCGAGGTTATCGCCATCTACCCGATTACGCCCAGTTCGACGATGGCTGAACAGGCAGATGCCTGGGCCGGGAACGGGCTTAAGAACGTGTGGGGGGATACCCCTCGCGTCGTAGAAATGCAGTCAGAAGGTGGCGCGATCGCAACCGTTCATGGCGCGTTGCAGACCGGTGCGCTCTCTACGTCGTTTACCTCATCGCAGGGCCTGTTGCTGATGATCCCAACGCTGTACAAACTGGCCGGTCAGTTGACCCCGTTTGTACTGCACGTTGCGGCTCGTACAATTGCAACTCACGCATTATCGATCTTTGGCGATCATTCCGACGTGATGGCGGTGCGCCAGACAGGATGTGCGATGCTGTGTGCCAGCAGCGTTCAGGAGGCACAGGACTTTGCGCTGATTTCGCAAATTGCCACCCTGAAAAGCCGGGTTCCGTTTATTCATTTCTTTGATGGTTTCCGTACATCCCATGAAATCAATAAAATTGTGCCACTGGCCGACGACACGATCCTCGGACTGATGCCGCAGACGGAAATCGATGCTCATCGCGCTCGGGCGCTTAATCCTGAGCATCCGGTTATTCGCGGTACGTCTGCGAACCCGGACACCTATTTTCAGTCACGCGAGGCAACAAACCCGTGGTACAACGCGGTTTACGATCATGTAGAACAGGCGATGAACGATTTCGCCGCAGCGACAGGTCGCCAGTACCAGCCATTTGAATATTACGGCCATCCTCAGGCTGAGCGCGTCATTATCTTAATGGGCTCGGCGATTGGAACCTGCGAAGAAGTCGTTGAAGAACTGCTGGCGCATGGCGAGAAAGTCGGCGTTCTGAAAGTGCGTCTGTTCCGTCCATTCTCTGCCAGACATTTACTGCGCGCGCTTCCGGAAACCGTACGCAGCATCGCCGTCCTGGATCGCACCAAAGAGCCCGGCGCACAGGCCGAACCATTGTATCTGGACGTGATGACCGCGTTAGCAGAAGCCTTCAACTGTGGCGAGCGAGAAACGCTGCCGCGCGTGATTGGCGGACGTTATGGCCTTTCTTCCAAAGAGTTTGGTCCAGACTGCGTGATGGCGGTCTTTAATGAGCTGAGCAGCGCGAAGCCGAAACCTCGCTTTACGGTCGGTATCTATGATGATGTCACCAACTTGTCGCTACCGTTACCGGAAAACACCCTGCCCGGTACGGCTAAGCTCGAAGCGCTGTTTTACGGGCTGGGCAGCGACGGTAGCGTGTCAGCCACCAAAAACAATATCAAAATTATTGGTAACTCGACGCCATGGTATGCGCAGGGTTATTTCGTCTACGACTCGAAAAAAGCAGGCGGTCTGACGGTTTCCCACCTGCGCGTCAGCGAGCAGCCTATTCGATCAGCGTATCTGGTTTCACAAGCCGATTTTGTTGGCTGTCACCAGCTGCAATTTATCGATAAGTATCAGATGGCCGAGCGCCTGAAACCAGGCGGTATCTTCCTGCTTAATACGCCATACAGTGTGGATGAAGTCTGGGGTCGTCTGCCACAGGAAGTTCAGGCGGTACTGAATCAGAAGAAAGCCCGTTTCTACGTGATTAATGCGGCCAAAATCGCCCGCGAATGCGGTCTGGCAGCGCGTATTAACACCGTTATGCAAATGGCCTTCTTCCATTTGACGCAAATCTTACCCGGCGACAGCGCGTTGGCTGAATTGCAGGGGGCGATTGCGAAAAGTTACAGTAGTAAAGGACAGGACCTGGTTGAACGTAACTGGCAGGCTCTAGCCCTGGCGCGCGAATCCGTCGCCGAAGTAGCACTCCAGCCGGTTGATCCGCACAGCGCAAACCGCCCACCGGTGGTTTCTGATGCCGCACCTGATTTCGTGAAAACCGTCACCGCGGCAATGCTCGCCGGTCTGGGTGATGCCCTTCCCGTATCCGCGCTGCCGCCAGACGGCACCTGGCCAATGGGCACCACGCGTTGGGAAAAACGTAATATCGCCGAAGAGATCCCCATCTGGAAGGAAGAGCTGTGTACCCAGTGTAACCACTGCGTTGCCGCTTGCCCGCACTCGGCAATCCGCGCCAAAGTGGTTTCACCTGAAGCGATGGAAAACGCCCCTGCCAGTCTGCATTCTTTGGATGTGAAATCACGCGATATGCGCGGTCAGAAGTATGTCCTGCAAGTTGCACCAGAAGATTGCACTGGCTGTAATCTGTGTGTCGAAGTTTGCCCGGCAAAAGATCGCCAAAACCCGGAAATCAAGGCCATCAATATGATGTCGCGCCTTGAGCATGTTGAAGAAGAAAAAGTTAACTATGACTTCTTCCTCAATCTGCCGGAGATCGACCGCAGCAAGTTTGAACGCATTGATATCCGTACCTCGCAGTTAATCACTCCGCTGTTTGAATATTCCGGCGCCTGTTCTGGTTGTGGAGAAACGCCGTATATCAAACTGCTTACGCAGCTGTATGGCGACCGCATGCTGATCGCTAACGCGACCGGCTGTTCATCGATTTATGGCGGTAACCTCCCCTCAACGCCGTATACGACCGATGCCAATGGTCGTGGACCTGCGTGGGCAAACTCTCTGTTCGAAGATAACGCTGAGTTTGGTCTGGGCTTCCGCCTGACGGTGGATCAACACCGTGTGCGCGTCATGCGTTTGCTGGAGCAGTTTGCGGATAATATTCCGGCTGAACTGAATGACGCCCTGCATGCTGAAGCGACGCCAGAAGTACGCCGTGAGCAAGTCGCAGCGCTGCGCCAGCATCTGAAAGATGTCGAAGGTGCACAGCAACTGTTAACCGATGCCGACGCGCTGGTCGAGAAGTCCATCTGGCTGATTGGCGGCGACGGCTGGGCTTACGATATTGGTTTTGGCGGGTTGGATCACGTCCTGAGTCTCACCGAGAACGTCAATATTCTGGTGCTGGATACCCAGTGTTACTCCAACACGGGCGGACAAGCGTCGAAAGCCACGCCGCTTGGGGCGGTTACCAAGTTTGGTGAGCATGGCAAGCGCAAGGCTCGCAAAGATCTTGGCGTCAGCATGATGATGTACGGGCATGTTTATGTCGCGCAGATTTCTCTGGGCGCCCAGTTGAATCAGACGGTCAAAGCTATCCAGGAAGCTGAATCCTACCCCGGCCCGTCGCTGATTATCGCGTATAGCCCATGTGAGGAGCATGGCTATGACCTCGCGCTAAGCCACGATCAGATGCGTCAACTCACGGCTACCGGATTCTGGCCGCTGTACCGCTTTGACCCACGCCGAGCAGACGAAGGTAAGCTGCCGCTGGCGCTCGACTCGCGCCCACCGTCAGATGCGCTGGCCGAAACATTGCTTAACGAGCAGCGTTTCCGCCGCCTGAACGCCCAACAGCCAGAAGTTGCAGAACAGCTGTGGAAGGATGCGACGGCTGATTTGCAAAAACGCTACGACTTCCTGGCCCAACTGGCAGGCAAAGCGGAAAAGAGCGGTACCGAATAATACGTTTTTCTCAGTATTAGCCCGGAACCAAAAAAAAAGCCCGAACAGTTGTTCGGGCTTGTCAATTTATTCGCTGGCTAATTAATAAGTGTCATCAATATACCAACAAAAAATAAAACGTGACAATAAAGGCATATAACACGCGCAGAATAGCCCAACAAAATTCAATTGTATAATTTTTATTTTATATATATTTTCATTAACTCATTCATGTAAACTATTACTATTTCCGTAGAATTATTTGTTTAAGGTTTTACTTAAGACGTAACAATTCATATTTATCTCTTTACGGAACTTCTCCTTTAGCATGCTTTTACTCCCTACATGGGTGGTCACAGGTTAATAAAAAAACTAAAGGATTATTTCAATGAACAGAAAAGTATTGGCTCTTGTTATTCCTGCCCTGTTAGCTGCTGGTGCTGCTCACGCTGCAGAAGTTTATAATAAAGACGGTAACAAATTAGATCTCTACGGAAAAATTGATGGTCTGCGTTACTTCTCTGACGATGCCAGCAATGATGGCGATCAGACTTATTTCCGTGGCGGCTTCAAAGGCGAAACTCAGATTAACGATATGCTCACCGGCTATGGCCAGTGGGAATATCAGGTAAATGCCAACACTACTGAAAGCAACCGCAGCAACAACTTTACTCGTCTGGCCTTTGCAGGTCTGAAATTCGGCGACTACGGTTCATTCGACTACGGTCGTAACTACGGCGTTATGTACGACGTAGAAGGTTGGACCGATATGCTGCCAGAATTCGGTGGCGACTCTTACACCAAAGCAGACAACTTCATGACCGGTCGTGCGAACGGTGTGGCAACTTACCGCAACACCGACTTCTTCGGTATGGTGAACGGTCTGAACTTCGCGCTGCAGTACCAGGGTGCGAACGAGCAATCTGGTGATGAGATCAAAGATGGCTTCGACCAGGAAGGTACCGGTAATGGTAATGGTCGTAACGTTCAGAACTCTAACGGCGACGGCTTCGGTCTCTCCTCTACCTACGACCTGGGTATGGGCGTAAGCTTCGGTGCGGCATACACCACGTCTGACCGTACTAACGAGCAGACCACTAAGGGCGGCGACGTTGCTGGCGGTGACAAAGCTGATTCCTGGACTGTCGGTATGAAATACGATGCGAACAACATCTACCTGGCAACCATGTATGCAGAAACTCGCAACATGACTCCATACGGTGATAGCGGCGTAGCCAACAAAACTCAGAACTTCGAAGTAACTGCACAGTACCAATTCGACTTTGGTCTGCGTCCGTCCGTTTCCTTCCTGATGTCTAAAGGTCAGGACCTGGGCGCTAACGGATCTGACGGCGACAAAGATCTGGTTAAATACGCAGACATCGGTGCGACTTACTACTTCAACAAAAACATGTCTACCTACGTTGATTACAAAATCAACCTGCTGGATGAAGACGATAGCTTCTACACCAACAAAAACATCTCTACTGATGACGTAGTTGCTGTAGGTCTGGTTTACCAGTTCTAAGTTTGTCAGCCCGCTGGCAACAGCGGGCTCTCCTTATTTTCTGTGTAACTCTGTTTTATCTCATTCAAAACATTATATCTGTTGCGTTAAAACACATCTCTGATAGATGATATCTTGCATTAAGCCCTGTAGTAGAGAATACCTGCAATGAATCATCATCCTGTAAAATCATCTCGTATTGCATCCGTCGGCTATGACGAATCCTCTTGCACGCTAGAAATTCGCTTTCACCAGTTGGCTACCCTGCAATATCAGCAGGTCCCTGCCCGTATTTTTCGTGATTTCCTGATCGTGGTCTCTAAAGGCCGATTTTACGATGGAGTAATAAAAGGCAAATTTCCTGAAATCAAAATAAAGTGATGCCAAAATGTGATCGTTGTCATTGTACATAAAGTGCCATTACGCGGTAAGCTTTAGGTGGATACTTAAACAGGAGGTTTTATGAACAGAACGATTCTTGTACCCATCGATATTTCAGACTCAGAATTAACTCAACGCGTTATTGCCCATGTTGAAGCAGAAGCAAAGATTGACGATGCGCAGGTTCATTTTTTGACCGTTATTCCGTCATTGCCCTATTACGCTTCCCTGGGACTGGCCTACTCGGCAGAGTTACCGGCCATGGACGATCTGAAAGCCGAAGCGAAATCTCAACTGGAAGAGATTATCAAGAAGTTCAATATCCCAACGGACAGAGTGCACGTTCATGTCGCAGAAGGTGCGCCGAAAGACAAGATTCTGGAGATCGCTAAAAAATTACCGGCTGATATGGTCATTATTGCCTCACACCGACCTGACATCACCACCTACCTGCTGGGCTCTAACGCCGCGGCTGTAGTGCGTCACGCGGAGTGTTCGGTACTGGTAGTCCGCTAAGCTGTCTGGCCCGCATATCGCTGCGGGCTTTTTGTTTCTCCCTCATTTTCCCCACGATTCCTGATCGAAGCATACAAGGCCATTTCAGTATCGCTATGTCGTGACATCATTACGCCCTCTCTTGAAACCCGGATAAAAACAGAGTATAAATACTGTATATACATCCAGCAAAAAAGCGATAAGCAATGTTCGTGGAACTCGTTTATGACAAAAGGAATTTTGATGGTCTGCCCGGCGCAAAAGATATTATTCTCGGCGAATTGACCAAGAGGGTTCATCGGATCTTCCCCGATGCTGAAGTTCGGGTTAAACCGATGATGACACTTCCGGCGATCAACACTGACGCCAGCAAGCATGAAAAAGAACAGATAAGCCGAACGGTTCAAGAAATGTTTGAAGAGGCTGATATGTGGCTGGTTTCAGATTAAGCACCTTGAATCGTCATATTGCTTAAGTACCATCCGCTGTGACTGGCAATCATTCAATACTCGCACTATCGGACGTTTGCCGGTCGGCCGCAGCCATGCTCTTGCATACGGCATGGTTGCGGCAGTTCGCCACACCCTGCGTTTTTCGCTCCCTGACATTGCTCGTTGATAGTTCAGAACTGAATTATCTGGCGGTGAACTGCTCCACAATTTTCTTCAGCGCTTCAATATCTGCTTTCAGCTGATTAATTGCTTCCTGTCCGGGACCATGTACCTTTATCCAATCATGCTGTTCGCTGTTTATTCTGGTCTGGTCACGAAGAGCAAAAATCTTACTACTCTATGAGTAGCATCGGTGCCAGATAGAACGCAGCTGTAAAACGTGCTGGTATTCGTCGCCGTAATCCGTACCATACGCGGCATACTTTTGCCTGCTGGCTGTAATCGGCTGGAGCGAACCCATCATTTATAGCTAATCAGATGGGGCATGAAAACGCGCAAATAGTGTACGACGTCTACAGTACATGGATTGAAGAAATGAATGACGATCGGGTTGCAATGTTGAATAACCAACTAGCCCTGTGATTGAAGTTTGCCCATTACATGCCCCTTTTGGTTTTTGAGAAC
Source organism: Citrobacter sp. Cpo045 (assembly GCF_030332875.1). Lineage (NCBI taxonomy): Bacteria > Pseudomonadati > Pseudomonadota > Gammaproteobacteria > Enterobacterales > Enterobacteriaceae > Citrobacter > Citrobacter sp. Cpo045. Next base: position 105,396 of record NZ_JAOWGZ010000096.1, on the reverse strand, counting down.
GGTAAGAATGCAAGATAATCAACAAGTTACAAAGAAAGAACAATACAACCTGAACAAACTGCAAAAACGTCTGCGTCGTAACGTGGGCGAAGCCATTGCCGACTTCAATATGATCGAAGACGGCGATCGCATTATGGTGTGCCTTTCCGGCGGGAAAGACAGCTATACCATGCTGGAGATCCTGCGTAATTTGCAGCAAAGCGCCCCGATCAGTTTTTCCTTAGTTGCGGTTAACCTCGATCAAAAACAACCCGGTTTCCCGGAGCACATTCTGCCAGAGTATCTGGAACAGCTGGGTGTTGAGTACAAGATTGTCGAAGAAAACACCTACGGGATCGTCAAAGACAAAATCCCAGAAGGCAAAACGACCTGCTCGCTCTGCTCTCGCCTGCGTCGCGGCATTCTGTACCGTACGGCAACCGAATTAGGAGCCACCAAGATTGCGCTCGGCCACCATCGCGACGACATCCTGCAAACGCTGTTTTTAAACATGTTCTACGGCGGGAAAATGAAAGGCATGCCGCCGAAGCTGATGAGTGATGACGGTAAGCACATCGTGATCCGCCCGCTGGCTTACTGCCGTGAGAAAGATATCGAGCGTTTCTCCGAAGCGAAAGGTTTCCCGATTATTCCGTGTAATCTGTGCGGCTCACAGCCTAACCTACAGCGTCAGGTCATTGCTGACATGCTGCGTGACTGGGACAAACGCTATCCAGGCCGCATTGAAACCATGTTCAGTGCGATGCAAAACGTTGTACCTTCACATCTGAGCGATATCAATCTGTTCGATTTTAAAGGCATTAAGCACGGTTCAGAGGTTGTGGACGGCGGGGATTTAGCGTTCGATCGTGAAGAGATCCCGCTGCAGCCTGCGGGCTGGCAGCCAGAAGAAGATGATGCTCAACTGGATGAGTTACGCCTGAACGTGGTGGAAGTGAAGTAAGCGTCTGTCAGGCCTACAACGTGCATAAGCGCCTGTAGGCCTGATAAGCGGAGCGCCATCAGGCGCCCCAACGGGTGGTTATTTCAATAACCGGACCCGGCAAGTCTTGCCTTTAATCTTGCCGTTTTGTAATTGCTTCCACGCCTTGTGCGCTACACTCTGGCGAACGGCGACATAGACGTGTGCCGGATGAACAGCAATTTTGCCGATATCTGCGCCATCCAGACCAATATCACCGGTCAGAGCCCCCAGAACATCACCAGGACGCATTTTCGCTTTTTTACCACCATCAATGCATAACGTCGCCATCTCTGCTTCCAGCGGCAGGATTGAGCCGTTAGCTGGCGCAGTTAGCCAGTTCAGCTTCAGTTGCAGCATTTCAGAAAGAATGTTGGCACGCTGCGCTTCTTCCGGAGCACAGAAGCTAATCGCCAGACCGCTGTTGCCGGCACGCGCGGTACGTCCGATACGATGGACGTGGACTTCCGGATCCCACGCCAGTTCGAAGTTAACTACCAGCTCAAGTGATTTGATATCCAGGCCACGTGCGGCCACATCGGTTGCGACCAGGACGCGCGCGCTACCGTTGGCAAAACGAACCAGCGTCTGATCGCGATCGCGCTGTTCCAGGTCGCCATGTAATGACAGTGCGCTTTGCCCTGCCGCATTCAGTGCATCACAAACGGCCTGACAATCTTTTTTGGTGTTACAAAAAACCACGCACGATGCGGGTTGATGCTGGCTGAGTAGCTTTTGCAGCAGCGGAATTTTTCCGTGGCTGGAGATTTCGAAAAACTGCTGTTCAATCGCCGGTAACGCATCGACCGTATCAATTTCAATCGTTAATGGATTTTGCTGTACCCGGCCACTGATAGCAGCAATGGCTTCCGGCCAGGTTGCGGAAAACAGCAAAGTCTGACGTGACGCAGGCGCAAAGCGAATGACATCATCAATCGCATCGCTAAAGCCCATATCCAGCATGCGGTCGGCTTCATCCATAACCAGCGTATTCAGGGCATCCAGAGAAACGGTGCCTTTTTGCAGGTGGTCAAGTAAACGACCCGGTGTGGCAACAATAATATGTGGTGCATGTTGCAGGGAGTCACGCTGTGCGCCAAAAGGTTGCCCACCGCACAGCGTTAAGATCTTGGTGTTTGGCAGGAAGCGCGCTAAACGACGCAGCTCACCCGCTACCTGGTCGGCAAGCTCGCGCGTTGGGCACAGCACCAGAGACTGCGTTTGAAACAGCGCGGCATCAATATGCTGTAATAGCCCAAGACCAAAAGCAGCCGTTTTGCCACTGCCGGTTTTAGCCTGCACGCGAACATCTTTACCCGCCAGGATTGCCGGTAACGCAGCAGCCTGAACAGGCGTCATTTCAAGATAGCCCAGCTCGTTAAGATTCTCGAGTTGAGCAGCAGGTAAAACATTCAGGGTTGAAAAAGCGGTCACAATTTAATCTCGCGGTAAAAACTCACATTCAGCAGGCGCGTATCCTCGCAGATATGTGCCCGTGATGCGACAATTTAATCGGTTCTTCATCCGGCGGCGGATCCGGCATGGGCTGCGGACGAGGTATGGGATCGGGAATGGGAACCGGATCGGTCGGTAGCGAATTAGTGTTCGACGTTGCAATCAGACAGGTCATATACCCCTCCAGTCATTCAGGTTGACTCTTTTAGGGTAGACGCTGATTTCCTGCAGGCAAAAAAAAGCCGACTAATCTAAGTCGGCGTCGTACGAATCAATTGTGCTATGCAGTAATTCAAAAAAGGAAGTAAGACAATATGGAGCGCAACGCCCATCGCTTGACGTTGCATTCACCTGCGAGAGAGATATTGCCCCGAATAGGTAGATGGTTTATTGACTTCGCTCAAAAATCAGGACGTTTTCATGCGCAAAAGCCACTAAAAAACGTTGTTGTTACAACCATTTACTACGGTGCAACCATAAAGTAACACCACCAATCAGGACCACTAACAGAATACAAAAAAGTGAGAAACCAAACTGCCAACCACCGCCGGGGATACCGCCGAGGTTAACGCCGAAAAGCCCAGTTAAAAATGTGCTGGGAAGAAAAACCATTGCCATCAATGACATTGTATACGTTCGGCGAGCCAGAGACTCCTGCATCACCTGCGCAATTTCATCCGCCATAATACCGGTCCGGGCAATACAGGCGTCTATTTCATCCAGCCCTCTCCCCAGCCTGTCAGCGATATCCTGCATCCGTCTCCGATGGTCGTCGGTCATCCAGGGTAAACGTTCACTCGCCAGACGCGCATAAACATCTCTCTGAGGAGCCATATAACGGCGCATCACAATTAGCTGCTTACGCAGTAAAGCCAAAAAACCACGCGGTGGGATCTGCTGATCGAGCAGGTTATCTTCCAGATCAATAATCTTGTCGTGCAGCTGTTCGATAAATTCGCTGGCATGGTCGGTTAGCGCATCACAAACATCCACCAGCCAACTGCCACAATCAGCCGGTCCCGTCCCTTCCTGGAGATCGCTGACCACATCATCCAGCGCCAGCACTTTGCGCTGACGGGTTGAGACAATCAGACGTTCATCCATATATAAACGCATCGCCACCAGTTGGTCAGGACGCTCGTCGGTGCTGCCGTTAATACAGCGCAGTGTAATCAGCGTACCTTCCCCGACTCTACTGACGCGTGGGCGTGTACTTTCGCCTGCCAGCGCATCACGCACATTGTTGGGAAGAAGAGGTGTTGTCGCCAACCATTGGGCGCTTTCAGGATGGGTATAATTAAGATGTAGCCAGCAGGGATGCTGACTATCGATAACATCGTTATCTTCCAAGGGTTTCACCCCACCCCGGCCATCCAACAGCCAGGCAAACACGGCATCCGGCACATTAACATCCGTTCCCTTAATGGCTTCCACAGCGCCTCCACAAACATTCAGCTTTTTTCGTTAGTCTAGCTGTCAGAATATGTTAAGCAATATCTCATTGTCCCATTGTGCTGAAATGATTCATAAAAATATCTGATAATACAAAAAGCGCCGACGATTGCGACGCTTGCATCGAGATGCCCAGTTAAGCCCGCTGCCATCTCGCTGACTCAAGAGCGTTACTTAAGCGAAATTTATGTGTTCGCGACTGGAGATCAATCACCTGGTTTTTCAGGATACCCGAGGAATCAGAAAGCTCATCAACCATAATGGCATTACTTTGGGTTACATTCTCCAGTTCGGCCAGTGCATGAGTAATTCTGATAATTCCTTTCTCCTGCTCCTGTGTAGTGGTTAATATCTCGCCCATCAGTTGGTTTAATTGACCGGCACCACCGACAATATCATGCATATTTTTTTCTGCTTCACGCACAATAGCTGCACCTTGCTGAACATTTTGATGGGTTTGCGCAATCAGCTGCTTAATATTCTTAGCAGCATCCGCACTTCGGTGTGCAAGCATTCTGACCTCACCGGCCACCACGGAAAAACCTTTGCCATGTTCACCGGCCCTCGCCGCTTCCACGGCAGCATTCAATGCCAGAATATTTGTCTGGAATGCGATACCATCAATTAGCGTAATTATTTCCGTCATCTGCTGTGCACATTCGGTGATTGAACGCATATTTGTCGCAACCTGCACCATTAATTCGCCACCCTGAATGGCGCATTGCGTGGCAACTGTTGCCTGGACGCTGGCGATTTGCGTGTTGTCAGCATTATTTCGCGTATTAACGGCTATTTCATCCATATTAGCAGCCGTCTGCATCAATGCTCCGGATTGTTGTTCCGTTTTCACTGAAAGCTCGGCGCTGCGTTCCGCAAGCTGTTCAGAGAGCGCCATCGCCGTTTGTGAGGATGTTCGGATCTCATTAACGAGTGTTGAAATATTACTCGATAAACTATTGATGCCCGGTATTAGTCTACCTGCACAATTATTACCAAACTCTGGAATACTGATCGCCAGATTCCCAGACGTCACTTCCTCAATGCTCCTTTTTACCGTATTGATCGGCATGACCAGGTATTTCGTCATATACCACCATAAGCATAATATAGAAATAACGCTTACCACATTTGTACCAATTATAATTTCCGGCGCGGCCGAGAAAATCATCTCAACAATATTGAGAGCAACTGTCGAAATGAGCAGAAATAAAATAATAAAGGTTCTGACGCTAATATCATTTAACATTTTAGTCCTGTGCACTAAGAAATTATGTAGATATTATTTTTTATAGCACCTGCAATGCAGAATGCCATTGCTCTGTGACGAAAGCTGAACTTTCAATGAGAACCTGCAATCCTTTTACTTAAGGCAAGAAATTACACCTTTTATTCCTATTAGCTCAGTGTTTTATTCCATAAAATGGCTGTGATGGCGCCAGTCATCAGGTTATTGTGATGACAAGCACATGGAGAGCATAAAACACACAGAACTATAAATTTGGTGAATGCTTATATAAGTAATGGCTCGTTATTTTCACTATCTTCCTGTTTCCTCTAATACCAGTGTAAAAACACAAGAACATTCCCGGTTTTATCATGTTAACTGGACAAAACCTGCTAGATTTATTACCACGGCTTTTTTTCGATAGGTAGTATGATGTTGAACGTGTCGTGGGACCCTGTATTGATTGGGATTTCCTTTGTTGTCGCGTTTATTGCCTCTTTTATTGCTCTCGATAGTGCGGGCAAGGTGGCAATCTCCAATCGACGTGAATCAACCTTCTGGCGCCTGTCTGGCGGGGCTACGCTAGGGATGGGTATTTGGTCAATGCATTTTATCGGTATGCTGGCCATGAAAATGAGTATGCCGATCAATTACCATTTTTCGCTCACGGCATTTTCTTTCTTTATTGCGCTCATTTCTGCAACTCTCGCCATTAATATCGCCATTTCCGGTAATACGCTTTCAACAAAACGATTAGTCGTAGCCACTGGAATATTAAGCGCCGGTGTCGTCACCATGCACTACGTTGGCATGTATGCCATTATTGAGCATGTTGCCATCCTATGGAGTCATTCGCTGATACTGCTCTCAGTGATGATTGCCATCGTTGCATCTGGTGTAGGTTTGTGGCTGGCGTTTCATTTGCGCCAAAATACCCGTCGAGCCCTGATCAATCGGCTTGTCGCCGCCCTTATTATGGCGCTGGCGATTGCCTCTATGCATTACACCGGGATGGGAGCGGCAACATTCACCCATTTTGGACACACAGTACACAATGGGCTCAGCACACTGGAACTCTCTGTCTGGGTCTGCGCCGTCACGCTGGTTATTTTGGGTATCATGCTGGTGGTGTCGATGGTGGATTCGCAACTGCGTACCTCCCGACTGGCTGACAACTTACATCAACTTAACTGCCAGCTTGAGCATCAGGTCCACTTCGACGCACTTACCGGACTTGCCAATCGCACACAGATAGATGCCTGCTTACAGGCCTGTTTGCAGCATTCCAAACTGCATCAGCATCAATTTGCTCTGGTATTCATCGACCTCGATCGCTTCAAAGTCGTTAACGATACCTGGGGACATCACATCGGCGATCAGTTGCTCATCGCCAGTACGCAGCGAATATACAGCTGCCTTGATGACACCATGACGCTGGCGAGGCTGGGGGGAGATGAGTTTATTCTTCTGGTTCCTGACTGCAATAAAGAGGATATCACCGCTCTGCTGACCCGGATTGCCGCTGCGATTGGCGATCCTTTCACGCTGTTTGGGTACACCATTCGGGTTTCGTTAAGTGCGGGAAGCAGTATTTATCCTGAACATGGTTCCACGTTGCATGAGTTAAAAGTAAAGGCTGATATGGCGATGTATCATGTCAAACAGGCTGGCAGAAACGGTTGGGCTATTTATAGCCCGGAAATGGAAGCTATCGCCGATACACCGCCGACATTTTTACAGGAACTGTCACAAGCACTGGAACACGATCAATTTGAGCTTTGGTACCAACCCAAATACACCGCCGGAGATCATTCCCTGACCGGTTTTGAAGCGTTATTACGCTGGCATCACCCGGAACGCGGAATGTTGTTACCCGCTGAGTTTCTGCCTGCGCTGGAAGAAACAGGCCTTATCATTCCGGTCGGAAAATGGGTTATCCAGCAGGCATGCCAGCAGTTACATCAATGGAAGTTACAGGGCCATGCGGAATGGACCCTCGCCGTTAATCTTTCCCCTTCCCAGTTTGAACAACATGACATCGTTGATGTGGTTTGCAGCGCCCTTGCACAATATCAACTATCACCTGCATATCTCACGCTGGAATTGACTGAAAGTACAGCACTTAAAAATTTAAAACGTAGCGCTGAAGTCTTAAATGCATTTTCAGCTTTAGGGATCACCGTTTCAATTGATGATTTCGGTACCGGTTATTCAAATATATTGATGTTGAAGTCTCTTCCGGCACAGGAATTAAAAATTGACAGAGTATTTGTTAAAGATATCAGCGAGAACAGCAAAAATACAAAGATTGTGTCTACTATTATTGACATAGCCCACTCCATGAATATGCAAGTGGTGGCTGAAGGAATAGAGACCCAGGAGCAGGAAATACTCCTGACCCAGATGGGATGTGGCGTGCTGCAAGGTTTCTTGTTTGCAAAACCGTTGCCTGCGCATCAGATCCATGAATTGATTCCAACGGAAAGCAACATTAAGCAGCAGCGAATCGTACAGTCTTTGTCTCCTCAACAATCAATAACATTATGAGACTGTAATATAAAAAACAGATGCCATTAAACGGGCAACACAGCAGATAAAGATAACGGGATTATCGATGAGCACAACCGAGCTGCATTCACTGGATTTATTAACCCTGCCGGTGTGGATTGTTTCGCCGCATACCGAAGAACTGGTGTTCGCTAATACCGTTGCACGGGAACTGATGCAGGCCCCCTGCTTTTCTCTACTCCGCAAGGGCATATTTTCAACTCATGCCCAAAATGATTTAACCATGTATCTCAGCGATTTGAGAAATCATCACGACATTGTAGAAATCCTTACGGTTTGCCGCGAAGGTGAAGACGTCGCGATGGCCAGCCGCCTGTCCATCCGCTCTCTGCCGGAATCAGGTGACGTTATTCTTTTCGAAGGCATTGAAACACCGACTTCGCAAGGTCTGAAAGCGAGCCGTTCAGCGAATTATCAGCGAAAAAAACAGGGATTTTACGCGCGTTTTTTCCAGACTAACTCGGCCCCAATGTTGCTTATCGATCCGTCCCGTGATGGGCTTATCGTTGATGCAAATCTCAGTGCGCTAAATTTTTATGGCTATAGTCATGATACGATGTGCCAGAAACATACATGGGAAATCAATACGCTGGGCCGCCATATACTCCCGGTGATGCATGAAATCGCCCATCTTCCCGGTGGCCATAAACCTTTGCATTTTGTGCATAAACTGGCAGACGGCACATCCCGTCACGTACAAACCTACGCCGGGCCAATCGAAATCTACGGTAATAAGCTCATGCTGTGCATTATTCATGATATTACCGAGCAAAAACGGCTGGAACAGGAGCTTGAGCGTGCGGCCCTGCGTGACGCCTTAACGGGATTGCTTAACCGCCGACATTTTTATCAGGTAACCGAGCCGGAACAGACCCACGCGATGTCATTGACACAGGATTACAGCCTGCTGTTGATCGACACCGATCGCTTTAAAAGCATTAACGATCTTTTTGGTCATTTAAAAGGTGATGAGGTACTTTGTGCTCTGGCACGCACACTTGAATCCTGTGCAAGAAAGGATGATCTGATTTTTCGCTGGGGAGGTGAAGAATTTGTGCTGCTGCTGCCGCGAACCTCGTTAGATATTGCCCTCAATCTCGCAGAAGTGATACGGGCGACGGTGGCCAAAGTGACTCTCCCTGGCCTTCCCCGCTTTACCGTCAGCATTGGCGTAGCACGGCACGAAACAAATGAAAGCATCGATGAGTTATTCAAACGCGTTGACGACGCGTTGTACAAAGCCAAGAACGAAGGCAGGAACAGAGTACTGGCCGCCTGATGTTTACGTCGTTCAGCGACTGCGTTTAGCGTGACGCTCCCAGTTGTCCTGTTTTGCCTGTGCGGTTTTACGCAATGCCACATAACATGCCCCGCTGCCGCCATGATGCGGCAGTGCGGCGCAGTATGCTTGCACGTCGTCAAATTCCGTCAACCAGCGCGCCACGTAGCTGCGAACAATATTGGCATGGGAGTTATCGTCACGTCCCTTGCCGTGTATCACCAGCACGTTACGCAACCCTTCCTGCTGCGCCTGCAGAATAAAGCTAAAGAGCATCTGGCGACATGTTTCAACAGGTTGGCGAATAAGATTAAGGCTCGCCTGCTGCGGGTATTTTCCGTTTCGCAGCTTGTCGGTCACGCCGTTCTGTAAACCTTCGCGACGAAACTCGAGCGGCACATTCAACGGGACAATATCGAGAAATCCCGTCGAGAGAAAATTATCCAGTTGTAGCGTATCGATACGCGCCGGAGTGCGAAGATTACGCATGGGCTGCCAGTGCACATCGGCATGGTTTTTCAGCGGTTGAACATCCCCCATTGCGTCAAGAAACAGCGATGCATCATCAAGGTTCATGTTTCATCCTCCAGCGTATTGCGACGGGCATTATCATAACCGCGCACTATTATACCGACAACTGTACTGGTAACGGTTTACGATTATTTCCAATAATTAACCGGATCCTCCGCGCTGAACCGATCTACTCACGACAAGTTGATATCCGTTTTTAGGGGTATAGCTGCGACGGTCACTGGCGTGATAATGTGTAGGCTCGCCTGAATGCTGTAATGAGAGAAACGGATGCTTAACTTACTGGAAGACACCATCGACACGCCGCTGGGCCCGCTGTGGGTTATTTGTGATGAGCAATTTCGCCTGCGCGCAGTGGAATGGGATCAGCACAGCGATCGCATGGAACAATTGCTTGATATTCATTACCGTACAGAAGGTTATCAGCGCATTACCGCCAAAAATCCTGGTGGATTAAGCGACAAACTCTCTGAGTATTTTGCCGGAAACCTCAGCATCATTGACACGCTGGAAACGGCAACCGCTGGGACGCCTTTCCAGCGTGAAGTCTGGCAAGCATTACGCACTATCCCCTGCGGGCAGGTCATGCATTATGGTCAGTTGGCCGAACAGTTGGGGCGCCCCGGCGCTGCAAGAGCGGTCGGCGCAGCTAATGGCTCCAATCCAGTAAGCATTGTGGTCCCCTGTCATCGCGTCATTGGACGTAACGGCACCATGACCGGATATGCCGGCGGTGTACAACGAAAAGAGTGGTTATTGCGCCACGAAGGTTATTTGCTACTCTAGATTCCAGGCAATTAATGCCTTATTCATCACACTTCCGCATAATGCGACCCCAAATTAAGTGTGGTTAATCAAGCAGATACAAACATTCGCTCCAGTTATGCCTGAATTATTCTCTATTGGGAGTAGCTCAGGCTTACGTGCTCACCAAAAAGATGTTAAAATTGACAAATATCAATTACGGCTTGAGCAGACCTATGATCCCGGAAAAGCGAATTATACGGCGCATTCAGTCTGGCGGTTGTGCTATCCATTGCCAGGATTGCAGCATCAGCCAGCTTTGCATCCCGTTCACACTTAACGAGCATGAGCTTGACCAGCTCGATAACATCATCGAGCGCAAAAAGCCTATCCAAAAAGGGCAGACGCTCTTTAAAGCAGGTGATGAGCTTAAATCACTCTACGCTATCCGCTCCGGAACGATAAAAAGCTATACCATTACCGAACAAGGCGATGAGCAAATTACCGGTTTCCATCTGGCGGGTGACCTGGTAGGTTTTGACGCCATTGGCAGCGGCCATCACCCGAGCTTTGCTCAGGCGTTGGAAACCTCAATGGTATGCGAAATTCCTTTCGAAACCCTTGATGACCTGTCTGGTAAGATGCCGAACCTGCGTCAGCAGATGATGCGTCTGATGAGTGGCGAAATCAAAGGCGACCAGGATATGATCCTGTTGCTGTCGAAGAAAAACGCTGAAGAGCGCCTGGCGGCCTTTATCTACAATCTGTCTCGTCGCTTCGCCCAGCGTGGGTTCTCGCCTCGTGAATTCCGCCTGACCATGACCCGTGGCGACATTGGTAACTACCTCGGTCTGACGGTTGAAACCATCAGCCGCCTGCTGGGTCGTTTCCAGAAAAGCGGCATGCTGGCGGTGAAAGGCAAATATATCACTATTGAGAACAGCGACGCGCTGGCAGTTCTTGCCGGCCACACGCGTAACGTTGCGTAATCTTTCCGCAAGCCTCTCTGTTATCCTTCTGTCAAATCGCTAAATTTTCCCGATTTATTGATCTGGCAGGAGGTTATTCCCTGTTTCAAACCACATTATTGGGTTACTCTTTTAGTTACAAACTGCGATGACAGTTGTAAGGAGACCCTGTATGGCTATGTATAAAAATATGCTGGTCGTCATCGACCCTAACCAGGACGATCAACCAGCATTACGGCGAGCTGTTTATTTGCATCAACGGATTGGTGGCAAAATTAAAGCCTTTTTGCCGATCTATGACTTTTCCTATGAGATGACTACCCTGCTGTCGCCTGATGAGCGTACGGCAATGCGTCAGGGGGTCATCAGCCAGCGAACTGCATGGATACGTGAACAAGCGAAATACTACATCGAAGCAGGGATCCCTCTGGAGATTAAAGTGGTCTGGCATAACCGACCCTTTGAAGCCATCATCCAGGAAGTCATCAGTGCCAGGCATGATCTGGTCCTCAAGATGGCGCACCAACACGACCGCCTCGAAGCCGTAATATTTACGCCAACCGACTGGCATTTATTGCGTAAATGTCCAAGTCCGGTATGGATGGTGAAAGACCAGCCATGGCCTGAAGGGGGTAAAGCACTGGTTGCCGTAAACCTCGCCAGTGAAGAGGCTTATCACAACGCGCTCAATGAAAAACTGGTTAAAGAGACGCTACAGCTTGCAGAACAGGTTAACCATACCGAAGTGCATCTGGTAGGCGCCTACCCTGTCACACCAATCAACATCGCGATTGAACTGCCTGAATTTGATCCCAGCGTTTATAACGATGCAATCCGTGGACAGCATCTGCTGGCCATGAAGGCGCTACGCCAGAAATTCAGTATTGATGAGAAAGTGACGCACGTTGAAAAAGGCTTACCTGAAGAAGTCATTCCTGATTTAGCCGAGCACTTGCAGGCGGGTATTGTGGTATTGGGGACCGTCGGACGTACCGGTATTTCTGCTGCGTTTCTTGGTAATACCGCGGAACAGGTTATCGATCATCTACGCTGTGACCTGCTGGTCATCAAGCCGGATGAATATCAGACGCCAGTTGAACTGGACGACGAAGAAGACGATTAACCACACAATGAAATGCCGGATGGCGATATCATCCGGCATTTTAAACGCCTAGTGTTGCTCCTCACCGCCGAGGAAATAGATACCAAGCGGGATAGCCAACAGAATCGTAAACACCATGCTGTAGACACAAATCATTGCAGATTGAATGGCGTACATTGAAGCGGTCCAGTCGGATAGCGGAATGTCATACTGTTCAATAACGCCACCGATCGTCGCTCGCGTCACGACCGACGCTGCGATAATAAACACCCCAAGCAGGCACAACAGAAACTTCCGTCCCTTCGCTGTTTTCAGCTTAGCCATGATCATAGTACTGTCCTTTTGCAAATGAAAAACCTTGTTACTTTGCGCTAACAATACCATGACATCAACTGACTGTCTGCTACATAAACCGCATACAGGGTTGACGTCAGCGTTATTTCGCTGAAAATAGCGCTGATTGCATTATTTATCTCTCCTTTTGATTAATGATCTGACCGCCTTAACTGAGTAAAATATCTGGGGATTAGGATGTCAGATGATATTTAGCTAACACGGAGTTGCCAGGAAGAATCATGATCGCTGAACTGTTTATGAATAATGCGTTTAATTTGACGGTAATTCTTAGCTGCTGTGCCGCGCTGGTCCTGATGAGCGTCTGGTATCATCGTGGAGAGCGTCGCTGCAAAGGATTCATATTTCATGCCGCACAATTTTTTGTCTATGCCATTATCATTGGGACGTTTGGCAGCATTGCTAATAACGTTATCGAAAGTTACAGCCTGAAATTTATCTCCCCCAGCGTGGTCGACTTTATCTGCACCTCGTTGATTGCGTTGATCCTGACCATCAAACTTTTTCTGGTGATTAATCAGTTTGAAAAGACGCAGATTAATAAAGGCAGAGATATCACCAGCGCGAGGATCCTGTCGCGTATCATCAAGATTACCATCGTGGTTGCCATCATTTTACTGTATGGCGAACACTTCGGTATGAGCTTATCCGGCCTGTTAACCTTTGGCGGTATTGGCGGTATCGCAGTGGGTATGGCGGGGAAAGATATTCTGAGCAACTTTTTCTCAGGCATTATGCTCTATTTCGACAGACCGTTTAGCATAGGCGATTGGATCCGCTCCCCGGACCGCAATATTGAAGGCACGGTAGCAGAAATTGGCTGGCGAATGACTAAAATAAACACCTTCGACCATCGTCCGTTGTATGTGCCAAACTCGATTTTCTCCTCCATCAGCGTAGAAAACCCAGGGCGCATGACCAACCGGCGAATTAAAACGGTGATCGGGTTACGATATGAGGATGCCGATAAAGTCGGTGCCGTTGTCGAGTCGGTCAGAGAAATGCTGCAAAACCATCCTGGAATAGACCAGAAACAAACTCTGTTGGTCTATTTTAATGAATTTGCCGATTCATCGTTGAATATCATGGTGTATTGCTTCACGAAAACCACCGTCTGGAAGGAATGGCTCGCGGTACAGCAAGACGTTTATTTAAAGATTATCACGATAGTCCAGGCAAACGGCGCCGACTTTGCGTTCCCCAGCCAGACGCTGTATATGGATAATCCTGAAGCATCGCCATCGACACACTAACAAAAGAAAAGACGCGGAAATCCGCGTCTTTTTTGTACTTATTTCAATGAGGCAATATCAATTACAAAGCGGTATTTCACATCGCTTTTCAACATCCGCTGCCAGGCACGATTAATATCCTGAATATCGATCACTTCGACATCGGCGGTAATACCATGCTGACCGCAAAAATCCATCATCTCCTGCGTTTCAGCAATGCCGCCGATAACTGAACCCGCCACAGACCTACGCCCAAGGATCAGGGGAACCGTATTCAGAAACGGATCCAACGCACCAAGATAACCGACCAGCACCAGCGTACCGCTTAGCGCCAGGGTTGGGATATAAGGGTTCAGGTCATGAACGTAGGGCACAGTATCGATAATCAGATCAAACTGATTCGCTGTCGCTTTCATCTGTTCACTGTCAGTGGAAAGCACAACGTGACTGGCACCCAAACGTCTGGCATCAGCTTCTTTGCCCGGTGAACGCGTAAACAGCGTAACTTCCGCGCCCAGCGCATTTGCAAGTTTGATTGCCATATGCCCGAGTCCACCCAGACCGACAACCGCGACTTTACTGCCCTCGCCTACCTGCCAGTGGCGCAGAGGCGACCATGTTGTGATCCCGGCGCAAAGCAGCGGCGCCGCACCGCGTAAATCGATCCCTTCAGGGACCTTCACCACAAACTTTTCGGTAACGACAATTTTGTCAGAATAGCCGCCGAAAGTAGGCAGACCGTCATGACGGTCGATATCGTTATACGTTAGCGTGTTACCTTCTTCGCAATACTGCTCTAGCCCCTGCTCGCAGGCGCTACAGTGTTGACACGAATCAACCATGCAGCCGACCCCTGCGAGATCGCCCACTTTGAATTTTGTTACCGACTTACCAACATGCACCACGCGGCCAATGATCTCATGCCCTGGTACCATCGGATATTTAGCACCGCCCCAATCGTTGTAGGCGTTGTGAATATCCGAGTGGCATACACCGCTGTATAAAATATCGATAACCACATCATCTTCACGCGGATCGCGACGAACAAAATTATGGGGGACTAAATCTTCTTTCACCGCCAGAGCAGCATAACCCTTCACATTCATGACCATTGAGATCTCCTCAGGGATTAGGTGTTACCAGAACCAGCATAGTTCAGGGCAGCAGGTTGTACTCAGCGTCGCTAACCGGTTCCAGCCATTCGTTCGACGCGCCAGGGGCCGGGATTTCCACGGCGATATGGGCAAACCAACTATCACGCGCGGCGCCATGCCAGTGTTTCATTCCCGCCGGAATGTGCACGACATCGCCGGTTTTCAGCTCACGTGCCGGTTTATTCCACTCCTGATACCAGCCTCTGCCACCGGTCACCAGCAATATTTGTCCACCCTCATGATGAACATGCCAGAAGTTACGACAACCCGGTTCAAATGCGACATTGCCAATTACCACGCCTTCCATGGAGAGCATGGTCAGATAGCTGTCGCCAGTGAAATACTTCGCATACGCTTCATTTTTCTCTCCACGTGGAAAGACGCTGTTACCATCAAATTGTTCGTTCATAGTGACTCCAGTATGGATAATGTCCGCGGTGTTCATACCAGACATTCATCAAGAACCGTACGGGCATTTTCCCCAATCCCGGCTCCACAGTGCTGTTCGAGTATCGTAATAAACTCACTGAGTTGCTCAGGGAGGATCCCGATGTTAAGGCATATCGCAAAATGGCTTTTCAGTTGGCTGTTAACGCCGCCCAGAACGGCCAACGCCGAAACGGTCGCCCATTCACGGTCCTGCCAGTCAAGTACATCTCGCTGAAAAATATCGCCAAACAGATGTGCTTTAAGCCAGACATCAATAGCGGGTACAAAGTCAAACAGCGGACCGCTTACAGGCTGTCCAACCAGTTGCGTCTGAGTTAGGCTCCCAGCCTGAACACTGTTCCAGTCTGCAGGTGGCGGCGTGGCCGTTCTACCTTCGTCGTCTGAAAGCCCTTTCTCGCTTCGACTTTTCACCACCGACATAAAGCAGGACAGACCGTTCAGGCTGCGAGGGAAACCGCAGTATGCGTAGAGCTGTAGCAGGATCTCTTTTACTTCACTGAGCGAGAGTCCCGCATCCAGTCCGGCGTTGAGCGCGACGTCCAGCTTTTCCATCTGTCCTGTGGCAGTGAATGCCGCAATGGGGATGATTGCCTGTTGTCTGGCATCCAGTTGGTATTGCATATTCGACTCTCCAAAACGGTGGCAACATTGCACCACCGGGGGCTGAAAACAGTAAAATTATAGAGACTCGACGTGTCGGTGATTAGAGAGGAAAAGAAGGACAAACTTATGAGCTGTGCTCATCAATAATGAGCAGCAGGTACTCTTTATTTGCAGGTAATTGATTGAAGACTTACGCCACAATCTCGATTAAATTGCCGTCAGGATCTTTTATCACCGCTTCGTAATAACCATCGCCAGTAGTGCGCGGACCTGAGACTAATATCCCCTGTTCCTGCGCTTGCATTGCAATGGCATCAACATTTTCATTGCCGCCAACAGAAATGGCGAGGTGTACCCATCCGCAACGATTATTGTCAGGTTGCTGCCCGATAAGACCCGGTTTGGTCATTAACTCAATCGCAATTTCCTCGCCAATTTTGACAAAATAAGATTCAAACCCAGGATTGGTTTTACTGCGGTATTTCTCGTTGATCTTGCCGTCAAAAAACGAGACCCAGAAGCGAGCTTGCTGCTCGAGATCCTGTGTCCATAACGCCATATGCGCAATCTTCATAGCGAACCTCTTCCCGTTGTATCCAGAATAGTACGGCCCCAGTAAGGGATGTTGACATCGTTAATCATAATGCACGATCATGCACTCTATTGCTCGATATTTATTTCACCTGGAGTATCTATGCTCGATTACGCCGCATTCCCGGAACAGCGCCAGGCGCTTATCTTTCAGATCCTGCAAGAAAACGGCAGAGTCATTTGTTCTGAACTTGCTAACCGATTAGGTGTTTCTGAACACACAATTCGTCGTGATTTGCATGAATTGAGCAAAGATGGCGTGTGTAAAAAAGTCTATGGTGGCGCGGTCATTACACTCCCTGAATCCGAAGACATCGACGTGCGCAAGAGTATTAATGTAGCCAAAAAGAGCAACATCGCGCAGAGATGTGCCCGACTGGTCAAATCTGGAAGCTGTATTTTTATCGACACGGGTAGCACCAATCTGGCAATGGCAGAAGCTCTGCCCGCCGAACTGGCGTTAACCGTGGTGACAAATTCACCGGAAATTGCCGCCGTTTTGCTAAAAAAACCGCTGTTTGAAGTCATTATGCTGGGTGGCGTGGTGCAGAGATCTTCAGGTGGGTGCGTGGGAGCTTCCGCCATCGCACAAGTGCAGGACATTTTATTCGATCAGGGATTTATTGGCGGCTGCGCGATGTCGCCTGAATCCGGCTTAACGGGATTTGATTATGCGGATTGTGAATTCAAAAAAGCGGTGATTAAACAATGTAATGAAACTATCGTCGCGCTAACGGCTGAAAAAATCCCAGCCGTCGCCCGATATGTCGTTACCGAAAGCAGCAATATCGATGTAATTGTTGTAGAGGACAACATCAGCAAAGAGTACGCCACAGCGTTCCAGGCGCACGACATTCGAATTTATACAGTCTAACCGCGGTAGGCTCGCTGAAAACTAACTGTGCTAAACGTCGCTCCTGGTGTCAGCGCGGTGATCGCTGACAGATAATCCAGACGGATTTTTTGCTGGTTTTCAGATTGCCCCACGACCAGAAATTCTTCTTTTTCCACGGTGGTACACGTCGTCAGCGCTTTAGCATCAAAACATGTGCCATCCGTTAGTTCAATGCGCAACCAATAGTGGTACATGCAGGCGATTTCCAGATAATCATGAAGATCGCAATCTATCGGGAGATACTCTTCGGTCGTTTTCATCACACTACCTTCCCCAACGTCTTGTATATTCGGGAAATCGCCAACGCAACTTCCCGAACTATCCAGCTATTTCAACGCTTCAATGGGAGCGCCAAAATTAATATGCAGCACATTGCCGTCAATCACCAGCGCCGGAACAGATTTCACGCCAGCCACTTCAGCCTCAGCAACCCGATCAGGTTGCTCTCCAAGATGAACCACATCGATTTCAACATCCGCAGACAAATGCTGCAAAAGTGTCTGTTCTGCGGAAACACAAACCGGGCAACCTGCATGATAGAAACGAGCTTTAGTCATGATACATCTCCTTTAAATTATAGTATCGATTCGATACCACAATTCATGCTACGCTGCTTTTACCCTTTGTCAATATAGTTTTTAATCGATACTATATACCGAGGAGGATTTGTTATGCCCGACATGTCACTTTTCGACGTACTTGACCGGCTTTCCAGCCTGACAAGGATGTGGTTTCGCCAGCATCCTTTACTGGCGGATCTGCAACCGGTACAACTCAGCGCGTTAATGTATCTGGCCCGTTGCAACCGTTATTCCAATACGCCGCTTGGCGTAACGGACTACCTTGGCCTCACCAAAGGCACCGTATCGCAATCGCTGAAGCTGCTAGAAAGCAAAGGACTGATTGTTCGTAAGCAGGATGCCCGCGATAAACGCAGCGTACATTTACAGTTAACTGAATCAGCCGGTACGTTACTGGACGCCCTGCTCCCGCCAACGTTTTTGGTGGAGGGTGAATTGGCAATGGGTGAACGGGCGATCGTGCTCAGAGAGCTGCTGTTAGAACTGTTACGCGGGATCCAGAGGACCAACAATGTGCCTGGCTTTGGTCTTTGCCATAGCTGTCGGTTCCACCAAAAAATTGATGGTCAGGGATTTTGTAATCTGACGAAAGAGAGATTGAGTGAAGACGATTCATTGCTGATTTGCCGGGAGCATCAGCCGCCGGAAACATAAAATGGTTGGTGCAAAATCACACCAGCCATTATCTCTGTTAGTGTTTGATTATAAATGAACATGGTATTTCATTGTTCTAAATGGATAAAATTACGAATACAGACAACCAATATCGTCAATTAATGTTGTTGTTTGCCGCGACGACTGTCCTTGCTGGCTATGGCTCTCACTACGATGAAGAGAAAGCGCTGGCCCGCAGTGCTCAAACTCAAGCGGCTAAAGAACAACATAACATCATCGCATAAGGCTTCAATTCTGTACTGAATGCCTGGAATTGTACTAACGCCAACGGGAGTGGTGAATCAATACTGGCTGTGCGAGGTATGATGAACGTGGTCAGGATATGCCTCTGATGATCACCCGTGCTGGCGTTAAAAACGCTATACAAGTACGACGCAGGAATGGTGGATGGTGGATGGTGTCCTATATTTAACCGACCCTAATGGTGAGTCTAAACATTTAGCCCGTTTTAAATGGGGGGCTTACGCTGATAGCTACGACATACTGGTCCTGCGAGATACAGACTTCGAGTCTGAGTTACATTGCAATCAGATTAAGGATCAATCCCTTAAATCCAAGAACATAGTGGCGAAAGTGATCCCTACCGTAGCGGAGGTCACCCCACTGGCAATTATGATTGGCTCAGACATAGTTATTCTGTGTGTAGAGGATCAGGCTTCACCGGCTGGATTTATCAACAAAGCACGTAGTGGTTGATTCCCGTGAGTCTGAAGTAGAAAAGGCCGACATATGGCGACCGCTAAACTTTGAATAGGATTTTCTCAATGAACTGCTTCGTGATAAATAATCTGTGCGCCCATACCTGAAATCAGCTTATCTACGCGAATATAATCCGTATAGAAAAAAGATGGAGCATCATCCCAGTGACAGAGTGCGATTTCACGCTTCAGATATGTGTCATAGTAGATAACATGAGCCTTACATGACCTGGTTTTTCCTCCAGATTGTGTTGGATATCTCATCTTGAATCGGTAATTGTCACTCTCATGCTTATTAGCTGATGAGATCATTATTAACTCTGGAACGTTCCAAAAGATAAAAGTCAGGTACATCATAACGGTGAGGCAAACGCCAAAAAACCTCTTAACCATACCTGCAGCGAACTTATTCTTTAGGTACACACGCCAAGCAGTGAACATTCCTATTAGGAAGGAAGTCCCAACAATTACTGACTTATAAAGCCCCTCATCAAAAAGGTACGTGTCGTGAGTGATTTTGTCTGCCCATGCACACCAAATAACCCAAATGACTGCACAGCAGAATGAAATCAGCTCTATCTTTGTTGGCAACCTTATTATCATTAATATTTTTCTCATCTTCCTTGCGAATACGCCCATAGAGTAATCTTCACCTGATTATCCCAGTCCAGCTGCGGTACTGCTGGTAGTGGCATCCAATGACCCTCTTCCCGTCGCTCTGTTTCAAAGAAGCCATCATCCACTACGATTATACGAGAGGTGCTGGCGCTGAAATCCGCGCCAGCTCTGGTTTTAGATGAGGTTAACGAAGGTTATCAGGAGAGTGTATTCAACTAGTGCTTAACGATATACATTGTGCGGCTATAGGCCACATCTTCAGGGTTAGTAATCGGATACCCTTTCAGCCACGGTTTAATTAAACGCCCGTTGGTATACTGATAAATCGGTGCAATAGGTGCCTGTTCCATCAGAATTTTCTCCGCGGCGTTATAATCGGCATTGCGCGCTTTCTCTGTATTCTCCAGAGTTGCCTGGGTCAACACTTTGTCGTACGCCGGATCATTAAAGCGGGAGATATTGCCCGTATGGGTCGATGTTAATAGCGACAAGAACGTAGAAGGCTCATTGTAGTCACCCACCCATGAGGCGCGGATCACATCAAAATTACCGGTATTACGGCTGTCGATATACGTTTTCCATTCCTGGTTCTGCAGTTTCACGTCAACACCGAGGTTCTTCTTCCACATAGAAGCCACTGCGATAGCAATCTTCTGATGATTTTCTGAGGTGTTGTACAGCAGCGTCAGTTTAAGCGGTTTCTGTGGGCCATAGCCCGCCGCACGAAGCAGCGTTTTTGCCTGCGCGTTCAGTTCTTCCTGACTCATTTGCTCAAACGGTGAAGGTTCCGGCACAAATCCTGCCGTTACATCCGGCGTAAAATGCCATGCCGGTTTCTCACCTGTACCCAATACCTTCTCCGCCATCAGACGACGATCGATAGTCATGCTGAGTGCCAGCCGCACGCGTGAATCGGCGGTCGGTCCCTTCTGGGTATTGAAAGCATAATAATAAGTACCAAGCTGCGGCGGGGTGTAAACCTGACCCGGGATATCCTTCAACAGTTTCTGATACATATTTTTCGGGAAGGATTCCGTGATATCAATATCACCCGCAAGATAGCGCTTGGTCGCAGCTGACTCCTGGTTGATCGGCAGGAAGGTGACTTTTTGCAACACTGTTTTGGCGTTGTCCCAATAATGCGTGTTCGGCACCACTTCCAGTTTTTCGTTCACGACGCGATCTTTGAGCACATAGGCGCCGTTACCAATAAG
The DNA here is from genome assembly GCF_030332875.1 of Citrobacter sp. Cpo045. Lineage (NCBI taxonomy): Bacteria > Pseudomonadati > Pseudomonadota > Gammaproteobacteria > Enterobacterales > Enterobacteriaceae > Citrobacter > Citrobacter sp. Cpo045. Next base: position 84,046 of record NZ_JAOWGZ010000096.1, on the reverse strand, counting down.
ATTGCCTGGTTTGGTCCACTCTTTGCCGCTCTCAACGTTAGCTTTTTGTACCGGATAGAATGCAAAACTCGCTGTCAGATTGGCAAACCAGGGCAGCGGTTTATCCAGTTGAACTTTCAATGTCCGTGCATCGACAGCACTAACGCCAAGTTTATCAGGCGTGGCTTTGCCATCGATAATAGCCTGAGCATTATTAATTCCCGCCAGCGCCGCAAACCAGGCAAACGGCGACAGCGTTTTTGGGTCAACCAGACGCTGCCAGCTATAGACAAAATCCTGCGCCGTTACCGGCGTACCATCGGCCCATTGCGCATTGTCACGCAGCGTAAACGTCCAGATGCGGTTATCGTTACTCTTCCACTGGGTAGCGACGCCAGGCACGATCTCACCCTTCTCATTCTGGTTGACCAGCCCTTCAAATAGATCACGAATAACCTGTATTTCAGGCAGCCCGACGGCTTTTGCCGGATCAAGCGACGCCGGTTCGTCTTTTATATGACGCACCAGTTCTTGTTTCTCTGCCAGTACCGTTCCGCTGGGAACATCAGCAGCCCAGGATAAAGAAATGCTGCTAACCAACAACGCACAACAGGTTACTGAAACAGAATGCTGCATAAGATACCCTCAATTCCGGCTACTAAGTGAATGTGTAATTATTTGTATCGCCAGCAGGAAATGCAATTAACTTCCGACAAGAAAGTGATATTACACCTGAAAAGATAAGTGTGTGAAAACGATTTGATTATCCATACATTTTGCACAACACTGCGAGTAACAATCCAAGCATTCAGAGATGACTATGACCGTTACCCGTCCCCGTGCCGAGCGCGGCGCATTCCCACCTGGAACCGAACATTACGGACGTTCATTGTTAGGCGCACCGCTAATCTGGTTTCCTGCACTGGCAGCCGATCGTGAAAGCGGTCTGATACTGGCGGGAACGCACGGCGACGAAAACTCCTCGGTCGTTACCCTTTCCTGCGCATTGCGTACGCTTAACCCTTCTCTGCGTCGCCACCATGTAGTGCTGGCCGTAAACCCTGACGGTTGCCAGCTTGGACTGCGCGCAAATGCGAACGGCGTCGATCTGAACCGTAACTTTCCCGCCGCAAACTGGAAAGCGGGCGAAACGGTGTACCGCTGGAACAGTAGCGCAGAAGAGCGTGATGTGGTGTTGTTGACCGGCGAAAGTCCGGGTTCGGAACCAGAAACCCAGGCGTTGTGTCAGCTTATTCACCGAATTCATCCCGCCTGGGTAGTCTCTTTTCACGATCCACTGGCCTGTATTGAAGATCCCAGAAGCAGCGAGCTGGGTTCGTGGCTGGCACAGTCGTTTGAATTGCCTCTGGTCACCAGCGTAGGTTATGAAACGCCCGGCTCTTTTGGGAGCTGGTGCGCAGACCTGAATTTACACTGCATAACCGCCGAATTTCCGCCCATTTCATCGGATGAAGCGAGCGAAAAATACCTGCTGGCCATGTCCAATCTGCTGCGCTGGCACCCTAGAGATGGAGCTGCCCGGTCGTAAAATGCAGGGCTGGCTCCGCATCGCTGGCCAGCCAGGTAGGGCCATCAAGATCGGCAAAGTTAACCTGCGGCGTAAGCGGTAACGCCGCACCGATAGCCCGGGAGGTACACAGCATGCAGCCCAGCATCAGCGCAAATCCCTGCTCGCGGGCTTCCGTTGCCAGCGCCAGTGCTTCCGTCAGACCGCCTGTTTTGTCCAGTTTGATATTGACCATTTCATAGCGTCCGTGCAGCGCTTTCAGGCTGCTGCGAGTGTGGCAACTTTCATCTGCGCAGATGGGCAGCGGATGCACAAAATTCTCCAGAGCGGCATCATCCTGAGCCGGCAGCGGCTGCTCCAGCATTGCCACCCCTAAATCAGCCAACAGCTGACAGCGTGCCGCAAGGCCTTCTGCCCGCCAGGATTCATTGGCGTCGACAATAATCGTAGCGTCAGGAACAGCCGCACGAATGGCAACCATCCGCTCACTAATCAAGCGAGCATCCAGTTTAACTTTCAGCAGTTTTGCGCCATTTCCCCACAGCGCAGCCGCGCTCGCAGCCATTTGTTCCGGCGAGCCAATCACTACGGTTTGCGCCGTCGTCACCACTTCCGCCAGTTCACTTCCCACCAATTCCGCCAGCGATTTCTGCTGTTGACGCGCACTTAGATCCCACAACGCGCAGTCTACGGCATTTCGCGCAGCCCCTGCTGGCAGCAGCTTTTGCAGCTCTTCACGCGTCAGTCCGTTTTCCAGTTGTGGTGCAATGCTCATAATTTGCGCCAGGACAGAGGCATCGCTTTCACCGTAGCGTGGGTACGGTGTGCACTCGCCAATACCTGTGACGCCATTTTCTGTCAATTCGACGACTACCACATGCGCTTCGGTCCTGCTCCCACGGGCGATGACAAAGGGAGTGTGCAGCGGCCAGGCTTCCTCATATACCTTAACTGTTCTCATTTGTTTTCCTTAATGCAGTCCCTGAAACGGATATCCGCAAATAGCGTTTGCCGTGTTAACTGTTGATGGCATAAACTAGCCTCGACGTTAACTATATGTAAACAGGAAGATAACCATGTCACAAACCGTTCATTTCCAGGGCAACCCGGTTGCAGTTGCCGGCTCCATTCCTCAGGCTGGAAGCAAAGCTCAGGCTTTTACCCTTGTGGCTAAAGACCTGTCTGACGTTACGCTGGGCCAGTTTGCAGGCAAGCGCAAAGTGCTGAATATTTTCCCAAGCATCGATACTGGCGTTTGCGCGGCATCGGTACGTAAGTTTAACCAACTGGCGACAGAAATCGACAATACCGTCGTACTGTGTATTTCGGCCGACCTGCCATTCGCCCACTCTCGTTTTTGCGGCGCGGAAGGTCTGAGCAACGTTATCACGCTGTCCACCCTGCGCAACGCAGAATTCCTGAAAAACTACGGTGTTGAAATCGCTGAAGGCCCGCTGAAAGGCCTGGCCGCACGTGCCGTAGTTGTTATCGATGAAAATGACAATGTTGTTTTCAGCCAACTGGTCAATGAAATCACCAACGAACCAGACTACACAGCGGCGCTGGACGTACTGAAAGCGTAAGCTGCGTTTGCATACAAAAATGCCTCCGGATGGAGGCATTTTCATTTACGGCATTACTCTTCGCTTTTTTTCTGTTGGCTCAGGCCGTACTCGCGCAATTTATTGGCAATCGCGGTATGCGAAACGCCGAGGCGCTTGGCCAGCTTGCGTGTGCTGGGATAATTCATATACAGCTGCGTCAGCACGGAGCGTTCAAAGCGGCTGGTAATTTCATCCAGCGACCCTTCCATTACCTCTTCTCCGACCGCAACCGTTGCCGCATCATAATCCGGCAGTAAAATATCCTGCGGCCGCAGCTCATAACCTTCAAGCTGGGTCAGCGCCCGGTAGATAGCGTTTTTAAGCTGACGCACGTTGCCCGGCCAACCGTAACGGGTTAACACCGTGCTGAGATCGGCGGACAGCTTCGGACGCGGCACGCCCTGCTCATCGGCAAAACGCGCCACGAACAGTTCGGTGAGCGGCATAATATCTTGTGGGCAATCGCGCAGCGGTGGCAGGTTTAACGTCAGTACATTCAGACGATAATAGAGGTCTTCACGGAAAAGTCCTTTCTGCACCAGCTCCACAAGGTTCTTTTGCGTCGCGCAAATCACACGGACATCAACATGAACTTCGTGATCTTCTCCCACGCGACGGAACGTACCGTCATTGAGAAAACGCAGCAATTTGGTCTGCATACGCGGCGACATTTCGCCAATTTCATCTAACAGAACCGAACCGCCATTCGCCTGCTCAAAGAACCCTTTTTTACCTTCCGGCGCATGGCCAAACAGCTCGCTTTCAACCGCATCTTCAGGGATTGACGCGCAGTTCAGCGCCAGATACGGTTTCGACGCACGTGGGCTTGCCAGATGGCAGGCGTGAGCAAAGAGATCTTTGCCGGTGCCGGTATTACCAGTAATCAGCAGCGGCGCGCTCAGCGTCGCCAGCTTGCGCGCCTGTTCCACCACGTGTTTCATTTTGGCGCTGACGGCAATAATCTGGCTAAACGCGCTGAGATCCTGCGTAGTCATATTTTGCAACTGACGTCCCATTCGAATGGTGGAGCGCAACATCACCACCGCGCCGGTCAGCATCTGCTCCTGATTTTCGCCCTGCAAATGGACAGGCGTAATTTCCATCAGGAAATTCTGCCCGTTAATCACGACATGTTCGCTATGGGAATCCTGCGGATTGCTTTCCAGCCAGCGCTGGAAGTTAAACCCATTGATTAACTGGGCTGCGGTATGGTTGCGCATCCGCTCCTGGGTGTGCGCAAAAAGTTGACAGCTCGCAGGGTTCGCCATCTCAACTTTGCTTTTCATATCAAGAGAAAGGACCGGCTCTGGCAACGCTTCAAGCAGCGCACTTAGCGCCAGATGTTCACGTTCAGAAGGCATCCAGGGCACGGTGCGCACATCCGTAACACCCGAAATACGGCGAATTTCAGCCATCAGGCTGCTGAAGTTGGTGAACTCCAGCTCCGCAAAATTAAGGTAAATCCGCCCGATGGGGTCAATCTCGATACCGCGTAAATCAATGCTTCTCAGCACCAGTAAATCGAGCAGTTCGCGGGTCAGACCAAGACGGTCTTCACAAAAGACTTCCAAACGCATAGGAACCTTCATCAGGACAAGGGATTATGTAGTAAATGATAAGACAGTATTTGGTTCGCAGGAAGAACTCTGTCAACAAATATTGACAGCGCGCTGGAAAATTAGGCGCCGGGGCGTAAAGTTATACGATCGGCGCCTGTTTTTTAGCTAACTTTCGCGCGGAGATTTGTTCTTTTGTAAGGTCTCTTTCACCTGACCAATCAGTTGACGGCGAAAATCGCCCAGTCGTGGCTTATCATCATCGATCCACGGCAGCGGTCGGCAAAGTTCCATAGCTTTAATGCCCAGACGCGCCGTTAACAACCCCGCCCCAATGCCCTGTGCGGCACGCGTTGATAAGCGGGCGGCTAAATCCTGCGACATCCAGTCCATCCCTACTTCCCGCACCAGCTCACTGGCCCCGGCAAAAGCGATATTCAACAACACCAGGCGGAACAGGCGCAGACGGCTGTAATAACCAAGTTCAATGCCATACAGCGATGCAATGCGATTAATCAGCCGCAGATTTCGCCAGGCGATAAACGCCATATCCACCAGCGCCAACGGACTGACGGCAATCATCAGCGTGGACTCTGCCGCTGAACGGCTAATCTCACGCCGGGCTTGCGCATCCAGTACCGGCTGCACAAGATGGGCATACAGGCTGACCACTTCGCGATCGTTCTGCGTTTCATGAATTGAGGCATACCAACGCTGTAGAGCCGGATGCGACTGATCGATACCCGCCTGCTGCGCCAGTTTTTCACAAAATGCACGACCTTTTCCGGTTCCATGGCTGTGGAGCAAGTCTCGCGCTTCATCACGTTCGTGCGCGCGCTGACGCAATCGCCACAATCTGCGCCACTCGGTCGCCACCGATCCGACACCTGCGCCGATAATCAATGCGCCTGCGGCACATCCTCCCAGCGCGACCCAGTCCTGAGTCTGCCAGGCGTTCATGGTCCACTGCACACCCTGAGCAACAACGCTTACGCCAAACAGCGCCAGCCCGCCCATCACCATCTTGCGCCACAGACTGCGTTTGGGGCGTAAGGCCGCATCAATGACGGCCTCCGCCTGACCTTCGTCTTCCAGGGGTTCATCCACTTTCGCTGGAGAAAAAGTCTGCGCCTCCGTCTCATTGAACATTTGCTGCGCTTTAAACGCCGTGTTTTGTTCCACGTCCAGCGGACCTGAGAAATCGATACGCGGTTTTAACGGCTCGCTCATCGCAATTTATCTCCTATTAAAAACTCCAGCGCGGCATCAAGGCGGATATGCGGTAAGGGTTTATCGACATCCATAACCTGCGGGCGAAACGCCTCAAACTGAAAGCCCTGGCGGTCCCAAAATGCCTGTCCGGGCAGTCGCGCGGGAACCTCGCCCGGATAGACTGTCAGCGGTTCGCCATCGCTCAGACGATTACCTCGCAGCGCCGGGATCTTTTCACCTTTCACATCGATCAAGCCGCTGGTGGTTGCCTGCACCGATGCCAGCCCCAGACAATCCATGCTGATACCTTCGAACGCCGCGTTTTGCCATGCGTCCTGGATCAACTGCTGCAATAACGACACCATATTGGCGTGCTGATCGACCGTGACGTGGTCGGCTTTGGTGGCGGCAAACAGCAGCTTGTCGATCACCGGAGAAAATAGCCGACGAAACAGCGTACGCTGCCCGTAATGGAAGCTTTGCATCAACTGGGTAAGCGCCAGACGCATGTCGTTGAACGCCTGTGGCCCGCTGTTGAGCGGCTGCAGGCAATCGACCAGCACAATCTGGCGGTCAAAGCGCAGGAAGTGATTCTTATAAAACCCTTTGACGACCTTTTCGCAGTAATAATTGAATCTTTCGCGCAACATGCCCGCGTTGGTGTGTTTGTCAGCCTGCGCCAGCTTTGATTCCCCCCAGGCATCGACATCCGGCCACGGGAAGAATTGCAGCGCAGGCGCGCCCGCCATATCCCCGGGCAGGACAAAACGGCCCGGTTGAATAAAATGCAGGCCCTGCTGTTTACACTGATGCAGATACTCCGTCCAGGCGGCAGCAATTTCCGCCAGACGGTTTTCATCAGCAGGCGCCAACGGATCCAGCCCCTGGCATAACTGCCGCCATTTTGCCGACCATTCGCCCCGCTGCCCCTGCAATAATCCGGTCATTTGCCGCGACCAGCTCAGATAATCCTGGGCAAGCATCGGTAAATCGAGCAGCCACTCCCCCGGATAATCGACGATCTCCAGGTACAGCGTAGAGGTGTCTTTAAAGTGGCGCAGTAAAGAGTCATTGGATTTATAGCGCAGCGCCAGACGTATTTCACTCACGCCGCGCGTAGGGGTCGGCCAGGTTGGCGGAGAGCCGTACAGTTGCGCCAGTCCCTCATCATAGGTAAAGCGCGGAATGCCAAAATCGCGTTGAGGAACCCGTTTTACGCCGAGCAAACGCTCTTCGCGCACGCAACTGAGCAACGGCAGACGCGCACCGGCATGAATATTGAGTAACTGGTTTACCATCGCAGTGATAAACGCCGTCTTACCGCTGCGGCTAAGTCCGGTGACAGCCAGGCGTAAATGCCGGTCTACGCCGCGATTAACCAGCGAATTGAGTTCATTTTTAAGTCGCTTCATCGCCATCCCGTTTTGCTGAAGGAACCGAAGAAATTATAACAAACAGGAAGTAAAGATAGGGGTCAATTCTTACTTATCAACTACCTGGGCGGTACCTGGCGGCATTATTCTTACCGCCAGGAGCAGAAGAACTGCGTACGGCTTATTTATTCTCTACTTTAGGAAGCGAGATCTGGTTGATGCCACCTTCATTCGTCACCTGCGTATAGCCCATTTCAGTCAACATATCCTTCGCTTGTCCCGATTGACGCCCGGAGTTGCAGTACAGCTTCACAGTGTCGTTCTTATCAGGAACTTCAGCTGCAATACGTGCCTTCATTTCTTTTAATGGAATATTGACGGCCCCCTGAATATGCTGCTGTTGGTACTGTTCAGGAACGCGAACATCGATCCAGTGTTCGGCTGCGTAAACCGGCATGCCGATGACCAGAGCCAACGCTAATACACCTTTTTTCAACATAATATCTTCCTGACTGATAGTTGGATTTACCTCTACACTATACGCCAGTTCTTAAGAAAATATTGCGACCGCATTATCACCGTCTGCAGGCGCGGACGATTGTTCCTCAGGTTACCCATGCTGCAGTTAGCCTGTTGATTTTTCTACCCACATTTGATGTTCCTACCCAACAATTAGGTGAGCAAAGCTGTAATTTATTATTTAATCTGATTGCAGGTGAGAAAGGATTACAGAATATCACGATAGGAACACAAATATTGCTGACCGACTTCCTGATATAAAACCTGGGTATTAATGCCCTGCGAAATAGATTTTTTAGTTCACCTTCAATACCCGTGGTAACAACCCAAAAGAATTTTGACAGCCCCCAAATTATATTTGTAAGCTGCCGCAAATTAACTGAGGGAATGTTGATTAATTGTTGCTTGCTTTTGCTGATTCAAATATCAGGGTTGATTACCTGAATAGCGTTTCGACAATTTTGCCGCAGCCCGACTCAACACCGGTTCCAGAACCAACGCCAGCAGCATTTTTAGCGGGCGTCGGGCGACGGACTTCACCGCCCACCCTGCTACACCCGCCGGGCCGTAGCGCAGCGCGGTCAGAAGCACCAGCTTACCTGCTATTTTAAAGCCCGGCTTAACCCTTTGCCCGGCACGTTGCCAGCGATTGTTCATTTCTGTCCTCACAATTGACGGAAGCGACTACGTAAGGAAAAAGTATCGGACGTCACATAACGCTCCATTTCACGTAAACGCTTTTCACTAGCCGCCAGCTCGCGATCGACGGCATCCAACAGCTCACCGCTTGATGGCTGCTGCTCGCCGGAAACCACATTGTCCGGCATCGGATCCAACACAAAGGTCAGCACGATGTAGGCGACGAAGGTGAAAAAGGCCAGGCCAAAAAAGACTGACAACACCACCAGGATCCGTACCAGCTTCACAGGCACATCGAGATAATGCGCAATACCTGCGCAAACCCCCTTCACCATGCCCTGCTGCGGAATACGCCACAGTTTTTTGTTCAGATTAACGCCTCCCATTAACGGTCCCTCCAGTTTGGATGTTCAGCATCGAGGATGTCTTCCAGCGCCTGAATGCGCTCGCGCATCCGCTGTGCGTCATCGTTGAGTTCAACCAGGCGTTGCTGTTCACTTTGCGACAGTTCGCCACGACTGGAACGGTTGCTGTAGTGCAGCCAGAGCCAAATCGGTAAAACGAACAACACAAAGATGGTTAACGGGATAGCCAGAAATAGCGCGCTCATGAGTACTCCTTACAGGTGATGAGCGGCGGCGCGTTCGGGCGCCGCCAGATGTTATTATTGCTTGTCTTGCTGCATTTTGGCTTTAAGTTGCGCCAGCTGCTCGCTGATTTCATCATCTGCTTTCAGGTCAGCAAATTGCTGATCCAGAGACTTCTGTTTACCGAAGTTATGGCTTTCAGCCTCGGCTTCCATCTGATCGATACGACGCTCGAAAGATTCAAAGCGCGCCATCGCTTCATCGAGTTTACCGCTGTCCAGTTGACGACGGACATCACGCGAAGAACTCGCTGCCTGATGACGCAACATCAACGCCTGCTGACGAGCACGGGTTTCACTGAGTTTATTTTCCAGCTCACCGATCTCTTTTTTCATACGCGCCAGCGTATCGTCAACCAGCGTCACCTCATGCTCCAGAGAGGCAATTAAATCGGTCAGTTTCTGCTTTTCAATTAACGCAGAACGCGCCAGATCTTCTTTCTCTTTACGCAGCGCTAGTTCTGCTTTTTCCTGCCACTCTGCCTGTTGGGCACTGGCCTGTTCGATACGGCGAGATAATTGTTTCTTTTCTGCCAGCGCACGCGCTGAGTTAGAACGTACCTCAACCAGCGTGTCTTCCATTTCCTGGATCATCAACCGCACCAGTTTCTGCGGATCTTCAGCCTTTTCCAGCAACGCATTAATGTTGGCGTTCACGATGTCGGCAAAACGAGAAAAAATACCCATAATGTAATCCTCACTTACTGTTCTGATATCGGGCTATGCCCTGCTGTTTTCGTAATGCACTTGGCGTGCCAACTTTTTATCTAATTGATTCTAATAATTATATCTAATTTTACCTGTTGCGAAAATTAGGGTAAATTGGTGAATAACACTAACAAATGGTGAATTTCATCATGGCTGGATACAAAGATAATCTTCTGGGTGAAGCGAACAGCTTTATTGAAGTGCTGGAGCAGGTTTCTCATCTGGCACCGCTGGATAAACCTGTACTGGTTATAGGTGAGCGCGGGACCGGGAAAGAACTTATTGCCAACCGCCTGCACTACCTCTCCACCCGCTGGCAAGGCCCGTTTATTTCGCTTAACTGCGCGGCTCTAAACGAAAATTTGCTTGATTCCGAACTGTTTGGTCACGAAGCGGGTGCCTTTACCGGCGCGCAAAAACGCCATCCAGGACGTTTCGAACGCGCCGACGGCGGTACGCTGTTTCTCGATGAACTGGCAACCGCCCCGATGTTGGTACAGGAAAAATTACTGCGGGTTATTGAATATGGCGAGCTGGAGCGCGTTGGTGGCAGCCAGCCGTTGCAAGTTAACGTACGACTTGTTTGTGCGACCAATGCCGACTTACCTCGCATGGTCAGCGAAGGCACTTTCCGCGCGGACCTGCTGGATCGCCTGGCCTTTGACGTGGTGCAACTCCCACCGTTACGCGAGCGTCAAAGTGACATTATGTTAATGGCCGAGCATTTTGCCATTCAGATGTGCCGCGAGATCGGATTACCTCTGTTTCCGGGTTTTAGTGCCGAGGCCAGAGAAACTCTCCTCCACTACCGTTGGCCGGGCAATATTCGTGAACTGAAAAACGTCGTGGAGCGATCCGTTTACCGGCATGGAACCAGTGATTACCCGCTGGATGAGATAATCATTGACCCCTTCCGCCGCCACACTACTCAGCCGCAGGCGTCGGAAACTAAACCGATGTCTGTAGGTTTACCGCTGGATCTGCGTGAATTCCAGCAGCAGCAAGAGAAAGACTTTCTACAAACCAGCTTACAGCAGGCAAAATTTAACCAGAAAAAAGCCGCTGAATTACTGGGGCTGACTTACCATCAGCTTCGCGCTTTGCTGAAAAAACACCAGATTTAACGCACATTTGCAGATGTCATATTGGCGGATTTGACGCATAACCTCATCAGGGTTTACCATGACACCATTACTGTATAAAAAAACAGGTACAAATATGGCTCTGGCACTCGTTGGCGAAAAAATTGACAGGAACCGCTTCACCGGTGAGAAAATTGAAAATAGTACATTTTTTAACTGTGATTTTTCAGGTGCCGACCTGAGCGGCACTGAATTTATCGGCTGTCAGTTCTATGATCGTGAAAGCCAGAAAGGGTGCAATTTTAGTCGTGCGATGCTGAAAGATGCCATTTTTAAAAGCTGTGATTTATCCATGGCGGATTTTCGCAATGCCAGTGCGCTTGGCATTGAAATTCGCCACTGTCGTGCGCAAGGCGCAGATTTCCGCGGCGCAAGCTTTATGAATATGATCACTACTCGCACCTGGTTTTGCAGTGCATATATCACTAACACAAATCTAAGCTACGCCAATTTTTCGAAAGTCGTGTTGGAAAAGTGTGAGCTGTGGGAAAACCGTTGGATGGGTGCCCAGGTACTGGGCGCGACGTTCAGTGGTTCAGATCTCTCCGGCGGCGAGTTTTCGACTTTCGACTGGCGAGCAGCAAACTTCACACATTGCGATCTGACCAATTCGGAGTTGGGTGACTTAGATATTCGGGGCGTTGATTTACAAGGCGTTAAGTTGGACAACTACCAGGCATCGCTGCTCATGGAACGTCTTGGCATCGCGATTATTGGCTAGTCTTCAGGGAGCGGTGAATATTCCGCCCCCTGCACTGCTTTTTACCCCTCAGGCATCGCTGAAGAGTGGTGTGTGGAAATTTTCCACTCTTTACCGTCCCATGCATAAGTGAATGTGTAGCGGGCTGAAACCGTTGATTTGTCCGCGAAGGTAAATGTGTAGGTACCGGTGTCTATCGCCTTATTGCACCCCAGGCGAATGGTACGCATGTCAATTTTCCCGGTCGGCTTTTTCGCAAGAAAATGCTCGAAATAATCAACACGTTCAGCGTCCGTTAAACGCGCTTTATTGGATACAGTAGGCAGCAATACCGCATCGCTAAGATAATTTTCAGATACCGTCTGCGCGTTACCTGTTTTCAATGACTCGTTCCACTTATCAAATAGCGCTTCGATTTGCGCTTTATTCACCTTCACACAGTCTGGAGTCGACGCTGCAAAAACGGCTCCAGGCAATAGGGCAAGTGAAACAACAAGGCTCAGTAATTTATTCATACAATTCATTCCATTAGAAGTTAAATGGCAACAGAAAACCGTTCATAACCAGGATCAAAGCCAAAATGCATTTAATAACCAATGGAAATCATCACCATAAATGGGTGAGAAGATTAAGATGCCATGAAGAAAAAATGGAATTAACATATTGAAATAATTATAGATACTTTAGCTATTACAACTCACATAACGTGTACTACTTCCTGAATGATTATAGTTCAGCATTGATAGTGACACTCTAAATGCTCGCTCCACACTTCGTTATCGATGCCATACTCCATCTTCCGAGCACACACTGATATCAATCAGTAAACAACGACAGGTACGCCCCCACGTTTATAGCAAGTCAGATGGGCCATGAAAATGCTAAGATAGTTAACAGAGAAGATTCAAAGTGGATAGCAGGTATGAATTTTGACCATGTCGCGGTGTTGAACTCGCGCTTATCGAGCCTGTTACTCCCAAAAACAAACGGTAATGGCAAATGTCATTAAGTATTAGTAAGATAGCCTCTTTATATAATCCATTAAAATTATGCGCCTGGTTTTATCATCTCTGATCGTGATGGCTGGATTTCTGAGTGGTCAGGCTGCTGCTGCGCCTGAGCAAGCTCCGCACGCTGATATCCGTGACAGTGGGTTTGTCTATTGCGTCAGCGGGCAAGTCAATACGTTCAACCCACAAAAAACGAGCAGCGGTCTCATCGTCGATACGTTAGCGGCCCAATTGTATGACCGACTGCTTGATGTAGATCCCTACACCTATCGGCTGGTGCCTGAGCTTGCTGAAAGCTGGGAGGTGCTGGATAACGGCGCAACCTACCGCTTTCATCTGCGTCGTGACGTTCAGTTTCAGAAGACGGCCTGGTTCACCCCCACCCGCAAACTGAATGCAGACGATGTGGTGTTTACCTTCGAGCGCATCTTTGATCGCCACCATCCGTGGCACAATGTGAACGGCAGCAGTTTCCCCTACTTCGACAGCCTGCAGTTTGCCGATAACGTCCAAAGCGTGCGCAAACTGGACAACAACACCGTTGAATTCCGCTTAACGCAACCGGATGCCTCCTTTATGTGGCACCTTGCCACACACTATGCATCCGTAATGTCGGCGGAATATGCCGCTAATCTGGCAAAACAGGATCGCCAGGAGTTGCTCGACAGACAACCCGTCGGCACAGGCCCGTACCAGCTTTCGGAGAATCGTGCCGGCCAATATATTCGGTTGCAGCGACATGAAAAATTCTGGCGTGGCACTCCTCTGATGCCGCAGGTCGTAGTGGATCTCGGTTCTGGTGGAACCGGACGCTTATCGAAATTACTCACTGGCGAATGTGACGTTCTTGCCTGGCCTGCCGCCAGCCAGCTCAGCATATTGCGTGATGACCCTCGCCTGCGTTTAACGCTGCGCCCGGGAATGAACATTGCCTATCTGGCGTTCAACACCAATAAACCGCCGTTGAATAACCCTGCCGTGCGGCATGCGCTGGCGCTAGCGATCAACAACCAGCGCTTAATGCAGTCTATCTACTACGGGACGGCAGAAACCGCGGCATCTATTTTGCCTCGCGCCTCGTGGGCTTATGATAACGAAGCTAAAATTACAGAATACAACCCGGCAAAATCGCGCGAGCAGCTAAAAGCGCTGGGGCTGGAGAATCTGACGTTACAACTTTGGGTCCCTACCAGCTCTCAGGCCTGGAACCCCAGTCCGCTGAAAACCGCCGAGCTGATTCAGGCAGATATGGCTCAGGTGGGTGTGAAAGTGAAGATCATCCCGGTAGAAGGTCGTTTTCAGGAGGCGAGATTAATGGATATGAACCATGATCTGACGTTATCCGGCTGGGCGACGGACAGTAACGATCCTGACAGTTTTTTCCGGCCGTTGCTCAGCTGTGCCGCCATCAATTCACAGACCAACTTTGCCCACTGGTGTAATCCGCAGTTTGACAGCATTCTGCGCAAGGCTCTCTCTTCGCAGCAGCTTTCATCGCGAATTGATGCCTATGACGAAGCGCAAAATATTCTTGCCCAAGAGTTACCGATCCTGCCACTGGCCTCTTCACTGCGTCTACAGGCTTACCGCTACGACATCAAAGGGTTGGTGCTCAGTCCATTCGGTAATGCCTCTTTTGCCGGCGTGTCCAGGGAAAAGAAAGATGAGGTGAAAAAACCATGATTATCTTCACCTTGCGTCGATTTTTATTGCTACTGGTAACCCTGTTCTTCCTGACCTTTATTGGCTTCAGCCTGAGCTACTTCACGCCTCATGCGCCGTTACAGGGTGCATCGCTGTGGAACGCATGGGTATTCTGGTTCAATGGTCTCATTCACTGGGATTTCGGCGTATCCAGTATCAACGGCCAGTTGATCTCAGAGCAGCTGAAAGAGGTGTTCCCGGCCACAATGGAGCTGTGCATTCTTGCCTTTGGTTTTGCACTAATGGTTGGGATCCCCGTTGGTATGCTGGCCGGTATCACGCGGAACAAATGGCAGGACCGCTGCATCAGCGCATTGGCTCTGATGGGATTTTCTATCCCCGTTTTTTGGCTGGCGCTGCTGCTGACATTGCTCTTCTCGCTGACCCTCGGCTGGTTACCCGTTTCCGGGCGTTTTGATCTTCTCTACGAGGTGAAACCTGTTACCGGTTTTGCCATTATTGATGCGTGGATCTCCGACTCGCCCTGGCGCGATGAAATGCTGGTCAGCGCTATCCGTCATATGGTGCTCCCGGTGCTGACGCTCTCCGTTGCGCCCACCACCGAAGTCATCCGCCTGATGCGTATCAGCACCATTGAGGTCTTTGATCAGAACTATGTCAAAGCGGCGGCCACGCGCGGTTTGTCACGATTAACGATTCTGCGTCGTCACGTCCTGCACAATGCCCTTCCGCCGGTGATCCCGCGTCTGGGCTTACAGTTTTCCACCATGCTGACATTGGCGATGATCACCGAGATGGTCTTTAGCTGGCCAGGTCTTGGTCGTTGGCTGATTAACGCGATTCGCCAGCAGGATTACGCGGCGATTTCAGCGGGCGTGATGGTGATTGGCTCACTGGTTATTATCGTTAACGTCATCTCTGATATTTTGGGTGCTATGGCTAACCCTCTGAAACATAAGGAATGGTATGCCTTACGATAGCGTCTACAGCGAAAAACGCCCGCCAGGTACGTTGCGCACCGCATGGCGCAATTTCTATGGCGATGCGACTGCGATGATTGGCCTGTACGGCTGTGCGGGACTGGTTATTCTGTGTATTTTTGGTGGTTGGTTTGCCCCTTACGGCATCGATCAGCAATTTCTCGGCTATCAGCTTTTACCGCCGTCATGGTCGCGCTATGGCGAAGTCTCATTCTTCCTCGGGACTGACGATCTAGGACGTGACGTTTTAAGTCGTCTGCTCAGCGGCGCGGCCCCGACCGTTGGCGGCGCGTTTGTCGTCACTCTTGCCGCCACGCTGTGTGGCCTGGTATTGGGCGTAGTTGCCGGTGCGACGCACGGCTTGCGCTCTGCGGTGCTGAACCACATTCTGGACACCCTGCTGTCGATCCCTTCTCTGCTGCTGGCGATTATTGTGGTGGCCTTTGCCGGGCCGCACCTGACACACGCCATGTTTGCCGTCTGGCTGGCGCTGCTGCCGCGCATGGTGCGCTCCGTTTACAGCATGGTGCATGACGAGCTGGAGAAAGAGTACGTCATTGCCGCTCGCCTGGACGGTGCAACCACACTGAATATTCTGTGGTTCGCCGTTCTGCCCAATATTACCGCTGGCCTTATTACTGAAATCACCCGCGCACTGTCGATGGCGATTCTGGATATCGCCGCGCTGGGTTTTCTCGACCTTGGCGCACAGCTGCCGTCCCCGGAATGGGGAGCCATGCTCGGCGACGCGCTGGAGCTGATTTATGTCGCACCGTGGACGGTGATGCTGCCAGGCGCGGCAATTATGATAAGCGTGTTGCTGGTTAACCTACTGGGTGACGGCGTGCGCCGCGCAATTATTGCGGGGGTGGAGTAATGCCATTACTGGATATCCGCAACCTGACCATTGAATTCAGAACCGGTGACGACTGGGTTAAGGCTGTTGATCGTGTCAGCATGACCTTGAATGAGGGTGAAATCCGCGGGCTGGTCGGTGAATCTGGATCAGGCAAAAGTCTGATCGCTAAGGCCATTTGCGGGGTTGCTAAAGATAACTGGCGCGTAACCGCAGACCGTATGCGTTTTGATGATATCGATCTGCTACGCCTTTCGGCGCGTGAACGACGCAAATTGGTCGGTCATAACGTCTCCATGATCTTTCAGGAGCCGCAGTCATGTCTCGATCCGTCCGAGCGTATCGGACGTCAACTGATGCAAAATATTCCGGCATGGACCTACAAAGGTCGCTGGTGGCAGCGCATCGGTTGGCGCAAACGCCGTGCGATTGAACTCTTGCACCGCGTCGGGATAAAAGACCATAAAGACGCCATGCGCAGCTTTCCATATGAGCTGACCGATGGCGAATGTCAGAAGGTCATGATCGCTATCGCATTAGCGAATCAGCCGCGTTTGCTGATTGCCGATGAACCAACGAACGCGATGGAGCCAACCACCCAGGCGCAAATTTTCCGTCTGCTAACCCGTCTGAATCAAAACAGCAATACTACCATTTTGTTGATAAGCCATGACCTTCAAATGCTCAGCCAGTGGGCTGACAAAATCAACGTGATGTACTGCGGACAAACGGTCGAAACCGCGCCAAGTAAAGATTTGGTGACAATTCCGCATCATCCTTATACTCAAGCGTTGATTCGCGCTATTCCGGATTTTGGTAGCGCGATGCCGCACAAAAGCCGCCTGAATACCATGCCAGGAGCTATTCCATTGCTGGAACAATTACCCATCGGCTGCCGTCTGGGGCCACGCTGTCCTTATGCACAACGCGAATGTATTGAAACCCCAAGACTGACCGGAGCAAAAAATCATCTCTACGCCTGTCATTTCCCGCTGAACATGGAGAGAGAGTGAGATGGTAGAAACCCTGCTCGAAGTTCGTAATCTGAGCAAAACCTTTCGCTACCGGACAGGTTTATTTCGCCGCCAGACCGTTGAGGCCGTTAAGCCCCTGAGTTTCACCCTGCGTGAACGTCAGACGCTCGCCGTCATTGGTGAAAACGGTTCGGGGAAATCTACGCTGGCTAAAATGTTGGCGGGTATGATTGAACCCACCAGCGGTGAGCTGCTGATTGACGATCATCCGTTAAAATATGGCGATTATTCATTTCGTAGTCAGCGGATCCGTATGATTTTCCAGGATCCGTCAACATCGCTTAATCCGCGGCAACGTATCTCGCAAATCCTCGATTTTCCGCTACGTCTGAATACCGACCTCGAGCCTGAGCAGCGTCGTAAACAGATCGTGGAGACCATGCGCATGGTCGGGCTGCTGCCCGATCACGTAAGCTATTACCCACATATGTTGGCCCCAGGGCAAAAACAGCGTCTGGGCCTTGCCCGTGCGCTCATTTTACGCCCCAAAGTCATTATCGCCGACGAAGCCCTGGCCTCTCTGGACATGTCGATGCGTTCACAGCTCATCAATCTGATGCTGGAATTGCAGGAAAAACAGGGGATTTCGTATATCTATGTGACCCAACATATTGGCATGATGAAGCACATCAGCGATCAGGTATTAGTCATGCATCAGGGCGAAGTGGTAGAACGCGGCAGTACAGCGGATGTTCTGGCGTCCCCGCTTCATGAGCTTACCCGCCGCCTGATTGCAGGTCATTTCGGCGAAGCGCTCACCGCTGATGCCTGGCGAAAAGATCGTTAGCAAACGGCTGCCCTCCTCAACCGGGGGGCAATCTGCCATCAGTGACGCAACGTGGGTAAGAGCAGCGTATCAACTTCGGTAAACGCGACTGACGGGTAAAGGGCACCACCTTGCATTGCCCAGACACCTGCGGTACTGGCCTCGTCAATAAATCGTACTGTTTCTACTCCCTTCACCACAACACGGTCGCAATATTCCCTGATATTTTTGATCAGCACCGGGAACATCGGTTTTTCTACCTGTTCCAGGAAGAAACCGCGATCCAGTTTCACAACGTCAAAATGACCGCAAACCAGCGGACTGGCCCCTACGCTGCCGGAGCCAAGATCGCCCAACCACAATGCGTTTGGGCCGTCGCGAAGTGAATTAATCAGCAGATTATTCAGGCACACGGTATTCGACAGAAAACGTTCTGAAAGTTCCAGTGCAATAAATGGTAGAGCATGTAAGGCCGACTTGATGGCTGGATCAGCAATCGCCAGCAGTGCCATTTCGTCAATGAGGTTCAGGGTGCAAATAAGGCTGTTGCGCTCAAACCAATCACGCTTTTCGGCAATTAGTCGAATTTGCTCGAGCATGAAATTACGCTTTTGTTCGCTATCCCACGCTGAAATGATGAAATCTGGATGCAACGGGTGAACCGTATCTGAAGTAAACCGGGCGTTAATCTCTACACCCAGTAATTTATCTGTTGTGTCTCTCATCGGTTCCGCGATGAAATGATAGTGCATAAGACCACTCCAATTGATCATAACATCCTGATAATGCACTTCTAATCACAATCAATCAATAATATCGATCAATGAATCGATATTGATCGATAAAAACAATATATCATAACAAGCTGAATATTGTCATGTTTTATGTTTTAAGAAAGTTCCTACCTTGCTATGTTTATTAACATCAGCTAGCAATGAAATAATACCATTTCAATGCCTTTGAAACCTCGTATTTTCTCTGATTCACCGACGTTAGATGCCTGAACGAAGCATAAGCGGAGGGGGATGATATACTCCTCACATGTAATAACGTGACAGGTCACGTGAGGCGGATAACCATTCTCCAGGGAAAAAGCGTGGGATATAATTTCAGGCCAATTTCGAGTGTGTTTGATGCGTCAATCATAACTCATTGATTGATAAAAGATAAGTGTTAACCAAAAGGATTAAAGCCATGGGTTTTTTATCAGGTAAGCGCATTCTGGTGACAGGCCTTGCCAGTAAATTGTCTATCGCATGGGGAATCGCTCAGGCGATGCATCGCGAAGGTGCCGAACTGGCGTTCACCTACCAGAACGACAAGCTGAAAGGTCGTGTGGAAGAATTTGCAGCGCAATTAGGCTCCAACATTGTTTTGCAGTGTGATGTAGCTGAAGATGCCAGCATTGACGCCATGTTTGCTGAACTGAGCAAAGCCTGGCCGAAATTCGACGGTTTCGTACACTCCATCGGCTTCGCACCTGCTGACCAACTGGATGGTGATTATGTGAATGCAGTTACCCGCGAAGGATTTAAAATTGCGCATGACATTAGCGCTTATAGCTTTGTTGCGATGGCAAAAGCATGTCGTTCCATGCTAAACCCTGGCTCTGCGCTATTGACGTTGTCCTATCTGGGCGCAGAGCGTGCAATCCCGAACTATAACGTGATGGGCCTGGCGAAAGCCTCATTGGAAGCAAACGTCCGTTATATGGCTAACGCAATGGGGCCTGAAGGCGTACGCGTAAACGCAATTTCCGCAGGTCCAATCCGCACCCTCGCCGCTTCCGGTATCAAAGATTTCCGTAAAATGCTGGCCCATTGCGAAGCTGTTACGCCGATTCGCCGCACTGTTACCATTGAAGATGTGGGCAACTCTGCGGCATTCCTGTGTTCCGATCTTTCTGCCGGTATCTCAGGTGAAGTTGTACACGTTGACGGTGGTTTCAGCATCGCTGCAATGAATGAACTAGAACTGAAATAATCATCCACTCTTCTCTGGGCGGCCCACCGTCGCCCGTGATGCTCGTTTTTAATTCCCCTCTACCCTGTCCCATATATGCTTTTCTGATATTTATTATCACGTAACAATCTTTCATCCCCTCTTCTGCTTACGTCAGGATATTGCAGCGCAAACGATCCGGCGTAGTGGTATGACGACGTGTCCGGGTCGCCACTTTTTAGACCAAGGACCGCCCATGGAACAACGCCGAATTGAAGGCAAAAGCCACTGGTATCATGAGACGCAATCCAGCATGTATCCACAAGATGTTCTGCCGCTGGTGCCGGAAGCCGCTCATGTCGACGACTGCTTTTTACTGGATCTGGCGATATCTGATGACGCCCTTTTACCTTTTCAATCCTGGTTAATCCCTGCCCGTAAACTTGCACAGATCCTCTTCCCGACCCACGTAAACCTGAGTCAGATGCACACATTCAGCGCCTATGAACGGATGAGTACGGCGTTAACCGTCGCTCAGGTATATGGCGTCCAGCGATTATGTAATCACTATGCCGCGCGTCTAACACCGCTTCCTGGGCCGGACTCCTCGCGGGAAAGTAACCATCGACTGGCGCAAATCACCCAATATGCTCGTCAACTTGCCAGCTCTCCTGCCGTGATAGGCGCGCGCGATCGCCAGCATCTGGATGCAGTCGGGCTGACCACCAGCGATAGCATTCTGATGAATCAAATTATCGGATTCGTCGGTTTTCAGGCCCGTATCGTGGCCCTGTTTCAGGCCTGGTGTGGACATCCGGTGCGCCGAATTCCGGGTCTCGATATACAACAATTCGCTCACGCTTCACCATTTAGTGCAGCAAACGCTACCTGGCACGCTTCGCCATTTCCGATTGAAAAACATCTTAATCATGATGAGTCGATAGACATACGTTATCCCGAGGAACTGCAAGCGTTACTGCCATTACTGATACATTCCCCCGTCATTTTGGATTTACTCGGGTCGCTCATTTCCAGCACGCAACGTAGCGGGATACCGGTACAGGCATTTTCATTGGCGACGCTGATGACTTCACGGATTAATGGCAGCGTGGCCTGTTTTAATGAACATGCGTATTCAACTCATGAATTAACCGAGGCCATTACCGTTCTTCGTCAGGATGAACGTGAATTACAACGGTGGGAACAACGACATCCGGTTGAGCGCGTCACCCTACAGGCGGTACAATGGCTGACCCGGGCGCCCGACCGCTTTAGCACCGCACTGTTAACGCCTTTGTTCGATCAGGGAATCTCTTCAGAGCAGGCCATTAACCTGCTAGCCTGGAGTGGATTGTGCGGATGGTTGAATCGCTTGAAAATCGCGCTGGGCGACACTGATTAACCGATCCACTTACTGAAAGAGCGCTTGCTGCAACTGGCAGAATCGCGTAAAACTGTCAGCCGCTCTTTTAGCCACGAAAATAGACAATTATGCTTCAGGACAACCCGCTGCTAGCGCAGCTTAAACAGCAACTACATTCCCAGACGCCACGTGCTGAAGGGGTGGTAAAAGCCACGGAAAAAGGCTTTGGCTTCCTGGAAGTCGATGCACAAAAAAGCTATTTCATTCCACCGCCGCAGATGAAAAAAGTGATGCATGGCGACCGTATTGTTGCGGTTATCCATACAGAAAAAGACCGTGAGTCTGCTGAGCCGGAAGAACTGATCGAACCCTTCCTGACGCGCTTCGTGGGTAAAGTTCAGGGCAAAAATGACCGTCTGTCCATTGTGCCGGATCATCCGTTACTGAAAGATGCTATTCCTTGTCGTGCAGCCCGCGGCGTTGAACATGAATTTAAAGAAGGCGACTGGGCTGTTGCAGAAATGCGCCGCCATCCGCTGAAAGGCGATCGCACCTTCTACGCCGAGTTAACCCAATTTATCACTTTTGCTGATGACCACTTTGTCCCGTGGTGGGTCACACTGGCACGCCATAATCTGGAAAAAGAAGCACCAGACGGTGTAGCAACCGAAATGCTGGACGAAGGCCTGGTTCGTGAAGATTTAACCGCCCTCAATTTCGTCACCATCGACAGCGCCAGCACCGAAGATATGGACGATGCGCTGTATGCTGAAGAACAAGCTGACGGCACGCTACAATTAACCGTCGCCATTGCCGACCCAACAGCCTGGATTTCAGAAGGCAGCAAGCTGGATAAAACGGCTAAAATTCGCGCGTTCACCAATTATTTACCGGGGTTCAATATCCCGATGTTACCACGTGAATTGTCTGACGATCTCTGCTCTCTGCGCGCGAACGAAGTGCGCCCGGTTTTAGCTTGTCGTATGAGCATTACCGCCGATGGCACGATTGAAGACAACATCACCTTCTTCGTCGCAACCATCGAGTCTAAAGCGAAGCTGGCCTATGACAATGTTTCCGACTGGCTGGAAGGTACTGGCGAGTGGCAACCAGAAAACGACGCGATTGCGGAACAAATCCGTCTGCTGCATCGTATTTGCCTGAGCCGAGGAGAGTGGCGTCATAACCACGCGCTGGTCTTTAAAGATCGCCCGGATTACCGTTTCGTTCTCGGTGAAAAAGGTGAAGTACTGGACATCGTCGCTGAGCCACGCCGCATCGCAAACCGTATCGTGGAAGAATCCATGATTGCGGCAAATATTTGCGCCGCCCGTGTGCTTCGCGACAAGCTGGGCTTCGGTATTTACAACGTCCATATGGGATTCGACCCGGCCAACGCCGACGCACTGGCCGCGCTGCTGAAAACCCACGGTATGCACGTCGATGCCGAAGAAGTACTGACACTGGAAGGTTTCTGCAAACTGCGCCGCGAACTGGATGCACAGCCATCCGGCTTCCTCGACAGCCGAATTCGCCGCTTCCAGTCTTACGCTGAAATTAGTATTGAGCCAGGTCCACACTTTGGGTTGGGTCTGGAGGCATATGCCACCTGGACTTCCCCAATCCGTAAGTACGGCGATATGATCAACCACCGTCTGCTTAAGGCCGTCATCAAAGGCGAAACCGTCGCTCGACCTCAGGATGATACCACCGCGCAGATGGCAGAACGTCGTCGCCTGAACCGGATGGCTGAGCGTGATGTGGGTGACTGGCTATACGCCCGTTTCCTGAGTGATAAAGCCGGAACTGACACCCGCTTTGCGGCCGAGATCATCGACGTCAGCCGCGGCGGCATGCGCGTACGTTTGGTTGATAATGGCGCTGTTGCCTTTATTCCTGCACCCTTCCTGCACGCCGTGCGTGATGAACTGGTCTGCAGCCAGGAAAGTGGTACCGTACAAATCAAAGGTGAAGTGGTTTACAAAGTCACTGATGTGATTGACGTAACTATCGCTGAAGTTCGCATGGAAACCCGTAGCGTTATCGCGCGTCCAGCAGCGTAAACTGACAAATCCAACGACCTTTCTCTTTTTTGAAAGGTCGTTTTCTTTTTTTAGCGGCCAAATTTCAACCACACACTACACTTCTCTTATCCAGTCAAAATTTTTTTTTACTATTTTTCAGTTCCGCTGGCTTTGCTTTTTATGGATTCTGGATTACATATAAATATATAAATAAAACAATACGTTCAGCCATAATCACCCTGAATGAATCATGGCTACCCTTACTTTTGAGGCTTTATGCGCTTTAAACGGGATAGTACACATCATGAAAGACGTCCGGGAGCTGGTTACGTTGTATAGCTATGTGGGCACTCATAACCCCTACTGGCGTTTGTCAGAGGATTGCAACATCCTGCATTTCTCTATTGACGAAACAGCAGACGCTGAGCAGACCATCGAATTATCACCCGAGCAGGCCGACCGCATTCGCGAGATGACGGTAATTACGTCAAGCCTGTTGATGACGTTACCTATTGAAGATGACGATATTCCGGTACATTTGGTCGGGCGGAAAATCAATAAACGCGAATGGGCCGGCAGCGCATCAGCCTGGGATGACACCCCTTCCGTCGCACGCGATCTGGCTCAAGGTCTCTCTTTTGCCGAGCAGGTAGTTTCAGAAGCCAACTCCGTTATTGTCATTCTTGACCGCATGGGCAACATTCAGCGTTTTAACCGTCTGTGCGAAGAGTACACCGGACTCAGAGAACGTGAAGTCATTGGCCAAAGCGTATTCACACTGTTTATGAGTCGACGTGAAGCCGCAGCCTCCAGACGCAACATCGAGGTCTTTTTTCGCGAAGGCAACTCATATGAAGTCGAACGTTGGGTGAAGACCTGCAAAGGTCAGCGCCTGTTTCTTTTTCGCAATAAGTTTGTACATAACGGTAGCGGCAAGAACGAAATATTTCTGATCTGTTCCGGCACCGATATCACTGAAGAACGCCGCGCGCAGGAACGCCTGCGTATGTTGGCTAATACCGACTCCATCACCGGATTACCGAACCGTAACGCCATTCATGAGCTGATAAGCGACGCGATTGAGAACGCAGGTGATACTCAGGTTGGGATTGTATATCTCGATCTGGATAACTTCAAAAAGGTGAACGATGCCTACGGGCATATGTTTGGCGATCAGCTATTACAGAGTGTGTCGCTTGCAATCCTCAGTTGTCTTGACGACAACCAGCTATTGGCTCGGTTTGGCGGTGATGAATTTATCGTCCTTGCCACCGAAACGTCCCAGAGCACTCTGGAAGCTACCGCATCGCGCATTCTGACACGCCTGCGTCAACCCTTTCGCATTGGCCTGATTGAAGTCTATACAGGCTGCTCTATTGGTATTTCCCTCGCTCCACAGCATGGTCAGGACTGCGAGAGCGTCATTCGTAACGCCGATACGGCCATGTACACCGCGAAAGAAGGCGGCCGCGGACAGTTTTGTGTTTTCTCTCCGGAAATGAATCAGCGGGTATTTGAATACCTGTGGCTGGATACTAACCTGCGCAAGGCGCTGGAAAACGATCAACTGGTTATCCATTATCAGCCAAAGATAACCTGGCGAGGCGAAGTGCGCAGCCTGGAGGCGCTGGTACGCTGGCAGTCTCCGGAACGCGGCCTCATTTCACCACTGGAATTTATCTCCTACGCCGAAGAATCAGGGCTTATCGTTCCGCTGGGTCGCTGGGTTATTCTGGACGTTGTGCGTCAGGTCGCAAAATGGCGCGCCAAGGGAATCAATCTGCGCGTGGCGGTAAACGTTTCTGCCCGCCAGCTCGCCGATCAGACGCTATTTACCGATCTCAAACAGGTGCTTCATGAACTCGACTTTGAATATTGCCCCATCGATGTCGAGTTAACGGAAAGCAGTTTGATTGAAAATGAGCAGTTGGCACTGTCCGTCATTCAGCAGTTTAGCCAGTTGGGGGCGCAAATCCATTTGGATGATTTTGGTACTGGATATTCGTCACTGTCTCAACTGGCCCGCTTCCCGCTTGATGCAATTAAACTGGATCAAACCTTTGTCAGGGATGTACACAAACAACCTATTTCGCAGTCGCTAGTACGTGCCATTGTTGCGGTCGCACAGGCACTCAATCTGCAGGTCATCGCCGAAGGTGTTGAAAGCGCGAAAGAGGATGCCTTTTTAACCAAAAATGGCGTCAACGAACGTCAGGGTTTTTTGTTTGCCAAACCAATGCCAGCGGCTGCATTTGAACGTTGGTATCGACGACATCTGAATAAAAAAACGCGCTAATGCTGTGGGATCAAACGTCATTAATAGCCATAAATGGACATTACGTAACGATCCTATCTGCATGTAATCACAGAATATATAATATTCTTCTATCATTGATAGTTAATACTATTTTTCCCTTCTCTTTTGCCATGAAATTCTGCATCATGAAATTCAAACTCTATTGCTATTAGGATGATAACCATGTCTGATATCGACGCTCAGCGTCTGGCCGAACGCATTGATACCGTGCTGGATATCCTCGTTGCAGGTGATTACCACTCAGCCATCCACAATCTCGAAATTCTGAAGGCTGAGCTGCTAGATACGGCCAAAGAAGATGCCGAGTCTTTGCCCAAAAAGCACAAGGCTCCCTGGGAGATCTGATGACATTAACCCTTTAATGTCGCTGCTATAAGCAAACTGCGTATGAAGCAGTTTCCGTTTAATTTCCGATACGATATCGCAATAAAATTAATATTATGAATTCCCGACAACAATCTATTTTGCAGATGGTGACTGATAAAGGTCAGATGAGCGTTGCCGAACTGGCAAAAATCACCGGTGTCTCAGAAGTGACGATTCGACAGGATCTGAACACACTGGAAAAACAGAGTTATTTACGCCGTGCGCACGGTTTTGCCGTTTCATTGAACAGTGATGATGTGGAAACGCGCATGATGACTAATTTTACGCTGAAGCGTGAACTGGCCGAATTTGCCGCATCTTTGGTAAGCCCTGGCGAGTCCGTATTCATTGAAAACGGCAGCAGCAATGCGCTCTTGGCCAGAACGCTGGCGGAGCAAAAAGATGTCACCATCATTACCGTCAGCAGTTATATAGCCCATCTGCTGAAAGAAACCCCCTGCGAAGTGATTCTCCTTGGCGGGATCTATCAGAAAAAAAGCGAAAGCATGGTGGGGCCCTTAACTCGCCAGTTTATCCAGCAGGTACACTTCAGCAAGGCCTTTATCGGCATTGATGGCTGGCAGGCTGACACCGGCTTCACCGGACGCGACATGATGCGTTCTGATGTGGTTAACGCGGTGCTGGAAAAAGGTGCAGAAGTTATTGTACTTACTGACAGCTCAAAATTCGAAGCCATTCACCCTTACACGCTGGGTCCATTAGAGCGATTCAGCCGCGTAGTCACGGATTCCAGACTCAGCGCCAGCGTACAAATGCAGCTCGAGCATTCAGGATTAACCGTCAATATCATTGATGCGCACGCATAAAATCTTCAGCAGATGATTTGTCAGTCGGCAAATCATCCCCTCTATGAGAGTTATCTGACAGTCCAATTAAGACTTTTTACCTGTCGTTAACAGGATTAAGTCGTAAAATTAATGTTAGCGATATAACAGGAACGAACCTCCAATCTCAGGATAGTGTTTGTCATGCCTTCGCTAAACGGTTTCACGGAAATATCTTCGTTAGCCTAAATTTAGCGCTACTCTTAAAGAACACTGGATTCCGTGAATCAATAATTCAGGAGAAAGTATTATGTTAGTAACGAGCAAAAAAATGACCGCTGCCATTTTGGCAATTACTCTGGCAATGTCGCTGAGTGCCTGCTCTAACTGGTCCAAACGTGACCGTAACACCGCAATTGGTGCTGGTGCTGGTGCAATCGGTGGTGCAGTCCTGACTGACGGCAGCACGCTGGGCACGCTGGGTGGTGCTGCAGTAGGTGGTATTATTGGCCACCAGGTGGGTAAATAATTTACGGTTAAACGGCTCGATATAATAATACGTTTACTTTTTCAGGTCTGTATTATTAAAAAGCCACGGAAAAATTCCGTGGCTTTTTTTATTAACCGCCAGCCAATTTAACTTTCATTCCTTTGGCTTCCAGCAGCGATTTAATCAGGTCGCGTTTATCACCCTGTATCTCAATCACGCCATCCTTCACTGCCCCGCCGCAACCACATTTTTTCTTCAGTTCCGCAGCTAATTTGGTCAGTTCAGCATCGTCCTGATCTATTCCAGTAATCAGGCACACGCCCTTACCTTTGCGGCCACTGGTCTGTCGCTGGATACGGACAATGCCATCGCCTTTGGGACGCTCTGGGACGGCTTTCGGTTCATCAATACGCCCGGTGTCAGTTGAGTAGACCAGACGAGAATTTGAGTCGTTCATTTACGCACCTCGTTTCAGGGAGGCATTGATCATCTTCAGCGTCTGAGCCGGATCTGCCGACTGTGTGACCGGACGACCAATAACCATATAATCCACGCCAGCTGACTGTGCCTGTTCCGGCGTCATAATGCGACGCTGGTCGCCTGCCTCGCTACCTTCAGGGCGAATACCCGGCGTAACCAGTTTAAATGCCTGGCCAAATGCCTGCTTGAATCGCACTGCTTCCTGCGCGGAGCATACGACGCCATCCAAACCACAATGTTGGGTTAAACGCGCCAGCCTTTCCGCATGCTCCGCAGGTGACAACGTCACGCCAAGGTCGGCAAGATCGCTGGCTTCCATACTGGTCAGAACTGTTACTGCAATCAGCAGCGGCGCATCCTTGCCAAAAGGCACCAGGGCTTCACGTGCGGCGGTCATCATACGCGCCCCACCTGAAGCATGAACGTTAACCATCCACACGCCAAGCTCAGCCGCCGCCGCAACGGCATGCGCGGTAGTATTGGGAATATCATGAAATTTCAAATCAAGAAAAACGTCAAAGCCACGCTGTTGTAAATCGCGAACCAACTGAGGTCCAAAAAGCGTGAACATCTCTTTGCCCACTTTCAAACGGCAATCACTAGGATCAATTCTGTCGACAAAAGCTAATGCTTTATCACGATTGGAATAATCGAGAGCGACAACGACAGGAGAATCAGTAACAGCACGAGAAAAAGATGAAGCAGTAAACGTCATGACCAGACCTTCCTGAGGATGGGCGCCATCGGCGGCGCAAAATGGGTAAACGGCGTGCATTCTACCTGCGGCAATAGAAAATTAACAGGCGCGATTACATTTCTGCCAGGCGAATTTGGCAACGGAGGTTGAGGATGGATTGGTTACACATCATTAGTATGTTGTAACTAAAGTGAAGTTTTTTTAAAAATTACAGCCCATCAAGTCCGCGAATAGGCTTAATGGTTGACCATGAGCGACAGGATGGGCAGTGCCAGTACAGTGTATATGCGGTAAATCCGCACTTCTGGCAACGATACCGAGGCTTGCTGCGCACCTGCTCCCCGACCATATCGCGCAGAACCATCAGGCTCTCTTTCGCGCGCCCTTCTTCTGCTTCGTTAAGATGGTAATCCATCAACTTGTGGAACACGCGCATCGTAGGATGGCGTTGTAGCTGGCGGGTAATATAAACCTGAGCGGTATCAGTCCCCTCACGCGCTTCAAGAATATCGGCCAGCATCAGCTCTGCGGCGGCGCCAGTATTCTCCTCAACGGCCCGACGTAAAAACTCGGCCCACTCATCGTTTTTCCCCAGATGCTGGTAGCAGCTTTGCAGCATTTCCAGCGTTTCGCTGACCAGTTCTTTATCCTGAGAAATCACGCGTTGCAGACTTTCAACGGCCTTCGCGTAATCGCCTTTCACCATGTACACACGGCCCATCATGATGGAAACACGGGCACTGTTTTTGTCTGCCGCAGCCCCTTTTTTCAACAGCGTCATGGCGCGATCCATATCGTCGCTGCCCATCTGCTGTAAGGCCAGTTCGCAGTAGAAGTGAGCTATCTCGATACGTTGTTTATCTTTACCGAGCTTCACCAGACGTTCTGCGACATCAATCGCTTTCTGCCATTCACTGGTCGCCTGATAAATTTGCAGCAGTTGCTGTAATGCACCGACGCGAAAATCTGTTTCATCGGTAAGCTGATTAAACATGTCTTCCGCGCGGTCGTACAGACCTGCGGCCATGTAGTCGCGCCCCAGCTGTTGTACGGCCAACAAACGCTGCTCGTAGGTTAGCGAAGCACTTTCCATTAACGTTTGATGGATGCGGATTGCGCGGTCGACTTCACCGCGCGAGCGAAACAGGTTTCCGAGGGTGAGATGAGCCTCAACGGTGCCCGTATCCTCTTTTAGCATATCGAGGAACAGATCCACCGCTTTGTCTTGTTGGTTGCTCAGAAGGAAGTTAACCCCGGCGACATAGTCACGGGAAAGACGGTTAGCTTCATCCTGCTTGGTTTGTTGCGCACTTCTGCGACCCATATACCACCCATAGGCAGCGGCTACAGGCAAAAGCAGAAACAACAACTCCAACATAAATAATTATTCCTTCACAACCGACGAATCGGCAGAAACCGCAACGTCGGTCGCAGGCGTAAGCTGGTTTTCCAGTCGTTTGATTTTACGTTCGGCACGCGCAAGAGACACACGAACCTTCAGCCAGAAAAGGCCGCAAATTAACCAACCAATCGCAAAACCTGCGGCAAACAATACAGCAAGCAGCGTAGAGATACGATACTCACCCTGAGCCAGCAGGTAATTAAACGTAACCTGTTGATCGTTTTGCGCACCTAATGTCACCGAAATAACAAAAATCGCCAACACCAGTAAGAAAATGAGTAAATATTTCACATTACTTCCCGTTATGTGGTTTGAGCGAATAAATCGTGTACAACTTACCGCGTTGAGCCCTTTAAATTACCATTTTCACAACGAGTGCGAAACGGAAAAGCGCTTTCCCCTTTCTGATTTAAGGGCAAAATTCGAAAAATCAATCATGGCTAACTTTCTTGTTCACGCTGAGCGATTTCTTTTTCCTCCTGCACTGGCGGCGTTAAGGGTCCACATACCCGCTGCGCAAGCCATGTCGCCAGTGTTACCAGCAACCATGAAATCAGCGTTGCAACGACCAAATCACGGGGCCAGTGCATGCCTAATAGCAAGCGGCTGCCCATAACGCCCGTAGCCCAGATAAGTAAAAACACAATCGTCAGCGTACGTCGGCGTGGCCATAACAGCCCTACTGCCAGTAAAGCCCAGCTGGCGGCAAACATCGTATGCCCTGACGGAAAGGCAAAACCCGTTTCTTTTTGCCAGTGCTTACGTAGAAACGTCGGAATATCCTGTTGTTCTGCCAATTGCTCTTTAACTAAGTGACCACGATCTTTACGTTTTAAAGTGTAGAACTCATCAACCGGAATATGGTGCGTTTTTTCCAGCCACACGACAAAGGGCCGAGGTTCCTGCACCCTGTCTTTAACCCAGGACTTCACGCCCTGACCGACTAAAATTGCCGCAGCCAGGATCGCAAACAGCATTACCGCAGCTTTCAGACGAAAACGCAGACACCACAGAAACCATGCACAGAGAACAACGTGAGTGATAATGCCCCACGGCTGCGTCACCGTTTCCGTTATCCAGTACAGAGATTTTAGCCACCAAACGTTATGTCCCGGCTGCCAGCTCCAGCCCGATACCCATACGGCAACCGGCATAATAAGTAGCAGCCCGGCCCCGACCGCAGTGCGCTTTGCAATTGACAGCATTGCCTCTCCTTTCGTCGATAAGTCTCACAATCATAACTGAAAAAAGCGCATGCCGGGGAAATTGACAATTTTGTGCCATTCCAAAAGCGAATCCGTTGTCGCGATTAGGTGAACATCGTTGCCTTATGGCAAAATAGTGCAATATAGAACAGAAGCCAACAGGCGACGGCACGACAGTGCCAGCATAATCTGGAGAATTACATGCAGCTTAAACGTGTGGCAGAAGCCAAACTGCCAACCCCCTGGGGTGATTTCCTGATGGTGGGATTTGAAGAACTGGCAACCGGACACGATCACGTCGCACTGGTTTTTGGCGATATCACAGGCCAAACGCCTGTCCTGGCGCGTGTCCACTCCGAGTGTCTGACTGGCGATGCATTGTTTAGCCTGCGTTGCGATTGCGGCTTCCAGCTCGAAGCGGCTCTCACCCATATTGCTGAAGAAGGGCGCGGTATCCTGCTTTATCATCGTCAGGAAGGACGCAATATCGGCCTGCTCAATAAAATCCGCGCCTACGCGTTGCAGGACCAGGGGTATGATACCGTTGAAGCTAACCATCAGTTGGGCTTTGCGGCAGATGAGCGTGATTTCACGCTGTGTGCGGATATGTTCAAGCTGCTTGGTGTGGACGAAGTTCGTTTGCTGACCAATAACCCGAAAAAAGTGGAAATTCTGACCGAAGCGGGAATCAACATTGTTGAACGCGTGCCGCTGATTGTGGGTCGTAACCCGAACAATGAACATTACCTGGACACCAAAGCCGCCAAGATGGGACATTTACTGGGCAAGTAATAGTTGTTACCGCCGATAAAAAAGCCTGCTCTCGCAGGCTTTTTACTTCTAGCTCAACATATTACGAATCACGTAGTGCAGAATGCCATCGTTTTGGTAGTACGTTAGCTCCGTCGCGGTATCGATACGGCAGCGGCATAAAACCACCTCTTTACGTCCATCCGAGCGAACCATACTCACCGGCACTGTTGCACCCGGTTTAATGTTTTGCAGATCCGTAATATCGATCGCTTCCTCACCGGTTAGTCCCAGCGTTTTACGCGTGACGCCCTGCGGGAATTCCAGCGGCAAAATCCCCATACCAATCAGGTTAGAACGGTGAATTCGCTCAAAGGATTCAGCGATAACCACGCGAACCCCCAGCAAGCGCGGGCCTTTTGCCGCCCAGTCGCGACTGGAGCCAGAGCCATACTCTTTCCCGGCAATAACCGCCAGGGGAATATTCTCCTGTTGATATTGCATAGCCGCATCATAGATAGCCACTACCTCAGTTCCCGGCAAATGACGCGTCATCCCACCTTCCACGCCGTGCACCATCTCATTGCGAATACGAATATTGGCAAAGGTACCGCGCATCATTACTTCATGATTCCCGCGCCGCGAACCGTAGGAGTTAAAATCTTTACGCTCTACGCCGTGGCTTTGCAGATAACGCCCCGCCGGGCTGTCCGGCTTGATACTGCCGGCAGGAGAAATATGGTCAGTAGTGACGGAATCTCCAAGCATTGCAAGGATACGCGCACCATGAATGTCCTGGACCGGATCCGGCGTCGCCTGCATACCATCGAAGAACGGCGACAAGCGGATATAGGTTGAGTCAGACTGCCAGCCATAGGTATCAGCCCGATCAACCTGGATTGCTTTCCATTCCGGCGTGCCTTCAAACACTTCAGCATACTCTTTATGGAACATGGCGGTAGAGACCTGCTCCACGGCACGGGCAATTTCCTGAGCCGTCGGCCAGATATCTTTCAGATAAACGGGATCGCCCTTTCTGTCATGCCCTAACGGATCTTTCGTCAGATTGATATTCATATTCCCCGCCAGCGCATAGGCCACCACCAGCGGCGGAGACGCCAACCAGTTGGTCTTCACGAGCGGATGGATACGCCCCTCAAAGTTTCGGTTGCCGGAAAGCACAGCACCAACGGTGAGGTCGCCTTTTTTGATAGCAGTCTCGATAGGATCGGGTAACGGACCCGAGTTACCGATACAGGTGGTACAGCCATAACCTACAAGGTTAAATCCCAGCTCATCAAGGTACGGCGTGAACCCAGCCTGCGCCAGATAATCAGACACCACCTTCGATCCTGGCGCCAGCGAGGCTTTCACCCATGGCTGACGTTTCAAACCAAGCGTCACTGCTTTTTTCGCCAGCAGCCCCGCCGCCATCAATACGCTTGGGTTAGAGGTGTTGGTACAGGAAGTAATCGCTGCAATAACCACAGCACCATCCGGCAACTGGTACTGGTGACCGTTCATTGTATAGTCCACTGGCTGGCGATCTTTCAGTGAGCTATTCACTTCGAGTTCATTACTCGCCGAAAACGCTTTCGGGACATCAGCCAGTGCCACCCGATCCTGCGGACGCTTCGGTCCGGCAAGGCTAGCTTCTACACTGCCCATATCCAGCTCCAGTGAACTGGTAAATACGGGTTCATCCCCAGGATTACGCCACATGCCCTGCGCTTTGGCATAGGCGCTGACCAGCTCAACCTGCTCCTCACTGCGCCCACTCAGACGCATATATTCAAGAGTGATGCTATCGATCGGGAAGAAACCGCAGGTTGCGCCGTATTCCGGTGACATATTCGCAATGGTTGCCCGGTCGGCCAGCGGTAAGGTGTCCAGGCCATCACCGTAGAATTCAACAAATTTACCGACCACGCCGTGCTTACGCAGCATCTGGGTGACGGTCAGAACCAGGTCAGTCGCGGTGATACCTTCCCGCAGCTTGCCCACCAGTTTAAAGCCCACAACATCCGGGATAAGCATAGAGACGGGTTGACCCAGCATTGCTGCTTCGGCCTCAATGCCTCCAACGCCCCATCCCAGCACACCGAGACCATTAATCATTGTCGTATGGGAATCGGTTCCGACCAACGTGTCAGGGTAAGCCACCCACTCACCGTCCTGTAACTCGCTCCAGACGGCTTTGCCGAGGTATTCAAGGTTAACCTGGTGGCAAATCCCCGTTCCCGGTGGCACAACGCTGAAGCGACTAAATGCCTGCTGCCCCCATTTCAGGAACACATAACGCTCATGGTTACGTTCCATTTCCAGGCGTACGTTTTCTTCGAAAGCATCATCATCACCAAAACGGTCCACCGTTACCGAGTGGTCAATGACAAGGTCCACTGGCGAAAGCGGATTCACTTTTGCTGTATCTCCACCCAAACGTTTCACCGCTTCGCGCATGGCGGCCAGATCGACCACCGCCGGCACGCCGGTAAAATCCTGCATCAGAACACGAGCGGGTCGATAGGCAATTTCACGATCGGCATGGGCAGTCTTCAGCCAATGCGCGAGCGCATGAATATCATCTTCGGTTACGGAATTACCATCCTGCCAACGAAGCAGGTTTTCCAGTAACACTTTCAGCGATTTTGGTAGTCGGGTGATATCACCCAGTGATTTAGCGGCCAGAGGTAAACTGTAGTAGCGGTAGGTTTTATCTTTAACCTGCAATGTGTCCTTACTGGCTTCTCGTAGGGTCGACGACATAGCTCCTCCTTAAATGACAGGGTTGGATCCCCTGATTTCCTCAGGGTTAGTATTAAAGATAACACAAACAAAATGTAACGCTTTGATAACAACTCAAATTGATAAAAGTAGCGCGCGATACAAAAGCGCGAATTGAGGTCAATGGTAGGGAGTAAGGTCTAGCCGTGAAGATGAATAGGATGAATATTCAGCAGGCAATAGCGCAATCGATAATACGTTGATTAGGTGGCTGATGGTGAATACATGGGATAAACGATTCGATATTTAAGGCCACGAGGTAATCGTTATTATTATAAAATACGTACGAATTATTGTTTCTGTTTATCATCATCGGTTAACAGATCAATAAACGCCCGTTGTTCAGGAGAAAGATTCCAGGATTCGGGTATCTTTGGCTCCTTCTCGGCGACGGTTTTGCTCTCTTGCTCATGGTCATGAGACGCTGGCGTCACGGTAGAGTGCTGCTCCGGTGCGGACATACTTACCCCCACACGTTCCAGGCCACGAGTGCGACAATAATCCAGAATATCGCAGAGCCAAGAAACACGGCGAACCAGGCTTTACGTTTCATCGCGGGATCCCGGCGTGCAGGCTGGTTTCCTGAAGGCATCGCTAACCTCATACTATCGAAATCACTTATCATTTAGGCACCAAACAATTGGTACAATTAATCATCAGATAGGAGGAATCCTAATAAAAAAGGCGAAAAAAAGCCAGTTAATTTTCGGATTCGATCTGATAAATAAATCAATTGTTTGATCAATTATGAATATTTGAGCGTGATTTTTGGCAAGCTGACTAATTTGAAACTACTTTAGAGAACTTTTTCCATAAATAATATATGGTTAATATATAGGAGGAGAAATAATGAATTCAGACTCCCCCGTCGGTATCACTTTATGCTTACAGATACCGACGAGGTAACAACCGTTATTATTTCTCAGGCAATTTAATATCTTTAAACATGGCTTCAATATCATCGTTGGAACGCAGCGCCACCGCCGTGTCCACCACATCACGCGTCAGATGCGGCGCGAAACGTTGAATGAAATCATACATGTAACTACGTAAGAAGGTGCTGCGACGAAAACCAATTTTGGTGGTGCTATGGCTGAAGATATCGTGCGCATCCACACGTACCAGGTCAGGATCGGAAACAGGATCAACCGCCATACTGGCAATTACACCCACGCCGAGACCCAGACGGACATAGGTTTTAATAACATCGGCATCGGTCGCGGTAAAAACAATACGCGGCTCCAGACCCGCACGGTTAAACGCGGTGTCCAGCTCCGAACGCCCGGTAAATCCAAAGGTGTAGGTCACCAGTGGATATTGTGCCAGTTCCTCAATAGAAACCGAAGATTT
Source organism: Citrobacter sp. Cpo045 (assembly GCF_030332875.1). Classification (NCBI taxonomy): domain Bacteria; kingdom Pseudomonadati; phylum Pseudomonadota; class Gammaproteobacteria; order Enterobacterales; family Enterobacteriaceae; genus Citrobacter; species Citrobacter sp. Cpo045. The sequence goes on along the minus strand of NZ_JAOWGZ010000096.1, from coordinate 48,175 downwards.
TCCCGCCAGCGGATGATCCGGCGTGACGACAATCGAACGGTTCCAGTGGTAGCAAGGTAACATCACCAGATCGTCATACAGATGCAGGGCTTCCGTCGCGATGGCAAAATCCGCATTCCCTTTCGAGACGGCTTCGGCAATTTGCGTCGGCGATCCCTGATGCATATGCAATGAAACACGAGGATATCGCTCAATAAAACCTTTAATCACGTTCGGCAAAGCGTAACGTGCCTGGGTGTGCGTGGTGGCAATATACAGCGAGCCTTTATCCGGCCAGGTATGTTCGCCAGCAACGGACTTAATAGCATCTACCTTAGACAGTACTTCGCGCGCAATACGGATAACTTCCTGCCCCGCTGGCGTAACCTGGGTCAGATGCTTACCGCTACGGGCGAAAATCTGGATGCCAAGTTCATCTTCCAGCATACGAACTTGCTTACTGATACCGGGCTGAGAGGTATAAAGCCCTTCCGCCGTTGAGGAGACATTAAGGTTGTGGTTCACCACCTCAACAATGTAGCGAAGCTGCTGTAATTTCATGTTATGCCATCCCGATTCGCGCCATCAAATCATCGTTTCAGTGCAGGCTCGTGGGCGCTGCTAATACGATTTAATAATAAAAAGTCTGTTAACTATAACCACTATATCATTTATATGTACGCTGTATAGGTATGACAAAAAATAATATGCCAGAAACAAAAAGGGCCGCTTACGCGACCCTTTGAGGAGAAATTCAGCCGTAACGCTGTTATTTCTTCCCTTCTACCCATTTACCGTCAACGAAGAACGCGGACCAGCCAGTCGCCTTACCGTCTTTCTCAGCGGCAACGTATTGCTGCTTGGTTTTACGGCTGAAACGAACCATAGACTTGTTACCATCCGGGTCTGTTTGCGGCGCATCTGCCAGATAACGCAGTTTTTCCGGCAGGCGATCGCGGAAGCGGTACAACTCTTCCACCAACGGCGCACGAGTCTCACGTGATTTCGGGAACGTATTGGCCGCCAGGAAGATACCTGCAGCACCATCACGTAACACGAAATACGCGTCAGATTTTTCACACGGCAGTTCCGGCAGCGGAACCGGATCTTCTTTCGGCGGAGCAACTTCACCGTTACGCAGGATCTTACGGGTGTTTTTACACTCGTCGTTAGTACACGCCATGTACTTGCCGAAACGTCCCATTTTCAGGTGCATTTCAGAACCACATTTTTCGCACTCTACGATAGGACCGTCATAACCCTTGATACGGAATTCACCCTCTTCGATCTCGTAGCCGTCGCAGGTTGGGTTATTACCACACACATGCAATTTACGCTTAGGATCGATGAGATAACTGTCCATTGCTGTACCGCACTTCTGGCAGCGGCGTTTGGCGCGCAATGCGTTCGTTTCCGCGTCATCGCCTTCCAACACGTTCAATACTTCGTTTTCCGGCACCAGGTTAATGGTGGTTTTGCAACGCTCTTTCGGGGAAAGTGCGTAGCCGGAGCAACCAAGGAAAACGCCGGTACTGGCGGTACGAATACCCATCTTGCGTCCGCAGGTCGGGCAATCAATGCTGGTCAGCACCATCTGGTTCGGACGCATACCGCCTTCTTCAGGATCTTTCTCGGCTTTATCTAACTGCTGAGTAAAATCAGTGAAGAAGTTGTCGAGTACGCCCTTCCATTCGGCTTCGTGATTCGCCACCTGGTCGAGGCTGTCTTCCATCTGCGCGGTAAAATCGTAGTTCATCAGTTCGCGGAAGTTTTCTTCCAGACGATCGGTGACGATTTCACCCATTTTTTCAGCGTAGAAACGACGGTTTTCAACGCGAACATAACCGCGATCCTGAATCGTAGAGATGATCGACGCATAGGTGGATGGACGACCAATGCCACGCTTTTCAAGCTCTTTAACCAGCGAAGCTTCACTGAAGCGCGCAGGCGGCTTGGTGAAATGCTGCGCAGGTGTCAGCTCGATAAGCGTCAAGGTATCGCCTTTGTCCACCGCCGGTAAGATGCGATCTTCATCGCCCTTACGCAGCGCTGGCATCACTTTGGTCCAACCATCGAAGCGCAGAATACGACCACGCGCTTTCAGACGGAAATCACCCGCACCCACGGTCAGGGTGGTAGAGTCATATTTCGCTGGCGTCATCTGACAAGCAACAAACTGGCGCCAGATCAGCTGATACAGTTTTTGCGCATCGGCTTCCATATCTTTCAGCGACTCCGCCAGTACGGCGACATCGGAAGGACGGATAGCTTCGTGTGCTTCCTGCGAGTTCTCTTTGCTGGCGTACTGGTTCGCGCTCTCCGGCAAATATTTTTTGCCAAAATTATCACTGATGTAATCGCGAACCATGGTGACAGCATCCTGGCTCAGGTTGGTTGAGTCAGTACGCATGTAAGTGATGTAACCCGCTTCATACAAGCGCTGCGCCATCATCATGGTTTTCTTCACACCAAAGCCCAGACGCGTGCTCGCAGCCTGCTGTAGCGTGGAGGTAATGAACGGTGCGCTCGGCTTGCTGCTGGTCGGTTTATCTTCACGTTCCAGGACGCTATAGCGCGCTTTTTCCAACAGGCTAACAGCGGCAAGCGTTTGTTCCCGATTTACAGGACGGAACGGTTTATCATTTTGATGCGTCACCTCAAGCGGCAACGCGTCGCCGCCCGGCGTGGTCGTGTTAGCATCAATTTCCCAGAACTCTTCTGGAACAAATGCTTTGATTTCGCGTTCACGCTCAACCACCAGACGCACAGCCACAGACTGTACGCGACCGGCAGACAGACCACGCGCAATTTTTTTCCACAGCAGTGGCGACACCATATAGCCCACAACACGGTCCATAAAGCGGCGCGCCTGTTGCGCATTAACACGATCGATGTTCAACTCGCCCGGTTTTTCAAACGCCTGGCGAATAGCATTTTTGGTAATTTCGTTAAACACCACGCGGCTGTAGCGGGTGTCGTCGCCACCGATGACTTCCCGCAGGTGCCATGCAATGGCTTCCCCTTCGCGGTCAAGGTCGGTTGCGAGATAGATGTGGTCGGCTTTTTCAGCCAGTTGCTTCAGTTCAGAAACAACTTTCTCTTTACCAGGCAGCACTTCATAGCGCGCATCCCAGTTGTGCCACGGGTCAACACCCATACGGTTGACGAGAGCGCCACGTTCATCCTTTTTGGGCTTTTTAGCCGTTTTGGTGGAGGTTGAGTCGGCGCTCTTTTTAGTTGCTGAGCCACTGGTCGGCAAATCACGGATATGACCGACGCTGGATTTCACCACGTAGTCATTACCCAGATACTTGTTGATCGTTTTGGCTTTTGCCGGGGACTCAACGATGACAAGAGCTTTACCCATATTCACCTTTACCTAATTTGATTCTTCCAGAATGCGTCGCACGTTGATTCACCTTCCACTGGCGACGAGACATCGATATGGTCTCTGCGTCGGCGGATATCAACCCCTTAAACTGTTTCGCGCTTGTAATGTAACTCTCATGTAACTGAGTTAACAGGCTTTTTTCTCACAAACGCTCTAGCACGACGAAGTATTGGTCGAATGTCAAGCAAATCTGTTGCCAGATTGACGAAAGCGTCACACTGTACCTGATAAAATGCGTTACGCAACTTTATTAGCATGCAAAAACAAATCTCGCCAGTTGTAACACTGTCGTAAAACCTTCATTTATGTCAGGGAATATTTGCCCATAAGGCGGGCTCAGCGTAGACTAATGTCCTTGTTTAAGGAGTAAATCATGCATAAAGACACTCAACCCATCGATCGCGAAACACTGCTGATTGAAGCCAACAAAATCATTCGTGAGCATGAGGACACGCTGGCGGGGATTGTCGCCACCGGCGTTACGCAGCGAAACGGCGTGCTGGTTTTCAGCGGAGATTACTTTTTAGACGAGCAAGGGCTACCAACGCCCAAAAGTACGGCTGTGTTTAATATGTTTAAACACCTGGCGCACGTACTTTCTGAAAAGTATCACTTGATCGATTAACTCGAGAAATAATTTGCCGGATGGCGGCAACACCTTATCCAGCCTACATTGATGCCTATTTGTAGGCCGGATAGGATGTGTGAGCATCGCTATCCGGCAATGACAATTTTACATCAGTGGCTTCTGCCCCCGCTGCCACCAGCGCATCAGCAAACGATCGGCGCTCTCCGCCGCACTACCGGTAAAACGATCCATCAGCTTTTTACGCTGCAGATAGCGAACGTTCAACACTTCACGACCTTCCATCAGCCCGAGGATCACCTCATCGCTGGTATTGATCTCATCCACCAGCCCATTTGCCAGCGCCTGTTGACCAAACCAGTGTTCACCCGTGGCAACCTGCTCAATGTCCAGAGTCGGGCGCATACGATGCACAAAATCTTTAAACAAATGATGCGTTTCGTTCAGATCTTCACGGAATTTCTGCCGCCCTTCTTCCGTATTCTCGCCAAGCAGCGTCAGCGTACGCTTGTACTGTCCGGCGGTGTGCAGTTCGATATCAATATCTTTCCCTTTCAGGAAGCGGTTAAAGTTCGGGATCTGCGCTACCACGCCAATTGAGCCGACGATAGCAAACGGCGCCGAGACAATTTTATCTGCCACGCAGGCCATCATATATCCGCCGCTCGCAGCGACTTTATCTACCGTGACGGTCAGCGGGATCTGCTTATCGCGCAGGCGTTGTAACTGGGACGCAGCCAGGCCATAACCATGTACCACACCGCCCGGGCTTTCCAGACGAACCACCACCTGATCCTGAGGTTTAACAACCGCCAGCACCGCCGTCACCTCTTCGCGTAATGCGCTGACCTCATGGGCATCCATACTGCCTTTAAAATCAAGCACCCATACACGAGGTTTATCTGATGACGTACTGTCACCCAGTTTTGCTTTTGCCTTGGCGGCCTTCGCCTCCAGCTTCTGTTTCTTTTTCTGCGCTTTATGCCAGAATTTTTGCTGATGCCCATCCAATAAGGCCAGCGACAGGTCTTCCTTCATCTCTTTATATTGATCGCTGAGGTTAATAACCCGCAATTCCCCACGCTGACGTTTGCGTTGTGTCGCGTTTACGATCAGCATCACCACCACTGCAATAGCCACCACGACAGTGACAATTTTTGCCAAAAACAACCCATATTCAGACAACAATTCCACGAGACCCACCTTGGTTAAACAACGCGACTTCCGCTCAGTGTACAACAGGCGTGTCACCTCGTCTTGCTTCATACATCCAGTGCTGAATCAGTAAAAAGCATGACAAAGCGTTCATTTTGCGGTGTTATTGCCTTTGGCTGATTGAAAAAGAACAGGGTTTAAGGCATAAAGCCCAAAAGTTATTGCGAACGAGATGGCCAGGGCGTCGCCGAGGAGTAGCCGTGCATTACCAACCTAAACAAGACCTTTTACAGGGCCGCATTATTCTTGTCACCGGTGCCAGCGATGGTATCGGACGCGAAGCCGCGCAGACCTATGCACGCTATGGCGCGACCGTTATCCTGCTTGGGCGTAACGAAGAAAAACTGCGTCAGGTTGCCCGCACTATCGCCGATGAAAACGGAACACAACCACAGTGGTTTACACTGGATTTACTGACCTGTACCTCTGAAGAATGTCACCAGCTTGCGCAACGCATTGCCGCACATTTCCCGCGTCTGGATGGCGTACTGCATAACGCCGGATTACTCGGCGATATTTGCCCAATGAGTGAACAAAACCCGCTGGTCTGGCAGGATGTGATGCAGGTAAATGTGAATGCCACTTTTATGCTGACTCAGGCATTGCTGCCGTTGTTACTCAAATCCGATGCCGGATCGCTGGTCTTTACCTCTTCCAGCGTTGGCCGCCAGGGACGCGCCAATTGGGGTGCATATGCCACCTCAAAATTTGCGACCGAAGGGATGATGCAGGTTCTGGCTGATGAGTATCAAAACCGTCATCTGCGCGTAAACTGTATCAATCCTGGTGGAACACGAACAGGTATGCGAGCCAGCGCATTCCCCACGGAAGATCCACAAAAATTGAAAACTCCCGCCGATATTATGCCGCTCTACCTGTGGCTGATGGGCGATGACAGCCGCCGTAAAACCGGTATGACTTTTGACGCCCAGCCGGGCCGTAAACCAGGAATTGCCCAATGAGTGAAGAACGCTATCAGCAACGTCAACAGCGCGTAAAAGATCGGGTTGACGCACGCGTTGCCGCCGCTACGGACGAGCGCGGGATCATCATCGTATTCACCGGAAATGGTAAGGGTAAAACCACCGCCGCATTCGGTACCGCCACGCGCGCGGTGGGCCACGGTAAAAAAGTCGGCGTCGTACAATTTATTAAAGGTACGTGGCCAAACGGAGAACGTAACTTACTTGAACCCCACAGCGTAGAGTTTCAGGTTATGGCGACAGGATTTACCTGGGAAACGCAAAACCGTGAGTCCGACACCGCGGCCTGTATGGCCGTGTGGGAACACGGTAAGCGGATGCTGGCCGACGATGAACTGGATATGGTGGTGCTGGACGAGCTGACCTACATGGTGGCATACGACTATCTGCCGCTTGAAGAGGTCATCACTGCCCTAAACGCGCGCCCTGCCCATCAAACGGTGATTATCACCGGCCGTGGATGTCATCGCGATATTCTGGAGTTAGCGGATACGGTCAGCGAGTTGCGCCCGGTCAAGCATGCGTTTGAAGCGGGCGTGAAGGCCCAGATAGGGATTGATTACTGACAGTAGGCCGGATAAGGCGCTTGCGCCGCATCCGGCTCCACGCTAACGCCTGATGGCGCTTTGCTCATCAGGCCTACTCATGATTAACCGTTGTTGCTACGACCACCCGGACGACGGCTACTACCGACCTGTGAGTGACGCTTCACCGCACGACGGATCTGATTTGCCTTCATGCGACGACGATCTTTCTCGACGGCAACTTTAGATGTCGTTTCCGGCTTCAGCTCCACCAGTTCACGCAGATAGTTGGTCTGCGCGAGGTCAAGCTCGGTCCAGCCACCACGCGGCAGGCCTTTCGGCAGCGGGATATCACCGTAACGAACACGAATAAGACGGCTTACCTGTACACCTACAGCTTCCCACAGGCGACGGACTTCACGGTTACGCCCTTCGGTCAGCGTGACGTTATACCACTGGTTGATCCCTTCACCACCGCTGAATTTGATCGTTTTAAATGCCGCCGGACCATCTTCCAGCTGTACGCCACGACTCAGATCGCGCAGTTTGGCATCATCAACCTGACCAAACACACGTACCGCATATTCACGTTCAACTTCACGGCTTGGGTGCATCAGACGGTTAGCCAGTTCACCATCGGTGGTAAACAGCAGTAAACCGCAGGTATTCACGTCCAGACGCCCTACGGCAATCCAGCGCGCATCACGCAGTTTTGGCAAACGATCGAACACGGTCGGACGACCTTCCGGGTCGTTACGGGTACACAGTTCACCTTCTGGCTTGTAATAGGCCAGAACGCGGCAGATTTGCTCCGCAGACTCTTTAACCGAAATCAGATGACCGTCGATACGGATTTTCAGACCCGGAGTGACTTCAACGCGATCGCCGAGCGTGGCAATTTTGCCATCAACGCTCACGCGACCCGCGGCAATAATAGATTCGATTTCACGGCGAGAACCGTGGCCAGCGCGCGCCAGCACTTTTTGTAACTTTTCGCTCATAGAGCTTCCTTTAGATGTCGCCTTCACAGGCGTCGAACAGGAGAATCAACGGCGCCAGTCAGCGCCATTTTAAGGCCGCGTAGTATAGCGGTTCGCGCCCTTATAAGAAAGGTTTAACGTCGCCGACGCCTTCACGCAACACCACCGGGGAATCGTCGGTTAAATCGATGACCGTGGTCGGCTGCTGACCGAGATAGCCACCGTGAATAATCAAATCCACCAGTTTTTCCAGACGGTCTTTAATCTCTTCTGGGTCTGACTCAGTAAATTCACTGCCCGGCAGCATCAGCGATGTAGAGAGCATCGGCTCGCCCAGTGCTTCCAGCAGCGCCAGCGCAATCGGATTCGATGGCACACGCAGGCCGATGGTCTTACGTTTTTCCTGCAACAAACGGCGCGGAACTTCTTTCGTCCCTTTCAGGATGAAGGTGTAGTTACCCGGCGTGTTGTTTTTAATTAAACGGAATGCCACGTTGTCGACAAACGAATAGGTCGACAGTTCGGACAGGTCACGACACATCAGCGTAAAGTTGTGTCCGTCCGGCAGGTGACGGATGCGGCAAATGCGCTCCATGGCGCCTTTATCTTCAATTTTGCAGCCCAACGCATAACCGGAATCGGTTGGATAGACGATCACCCCACCTTTACGCACGATTTCAACGGCCTGATTGATCAGTCGCTGCTGCGGGTTTTCGGGATGAATATAAAAAAACTGACTCATACTTTCCTCTCTGTGATCGCGGGCTGCTCCCAAAGTTGCCAGACGCCTTCTACGCCTGCGGGCAACCAAAGTTTACGGCCCAACTCAATCCATGGGCAGGGTAGATGAAAATCAGACCCTTGCGATGCCCACAGTTGATGCGAACGCGCAAGCGTCGCCAGATGGGTGCGTTCATTGGGAGACTGCTGGCACTGTGCTACTTCCATCGCGTCGCCGCGATGTTCAGCAAAATGTGCAACCAGTCTTTTCAGCCACTTAGCGCTAAGATCGTACCGCCCAGGATGAGCCAGAACAGCCTTACCGCCAGAATGATGAATGACATCAATAGCTTGTTCTATTGTACACCACTGTGGCGGAACGTAACCGGTTTTCCCACGGGCAAGATATTTTTTAAAGACATCCGCCATGGTTGTGGCTTTTCCACATTCCATCAGGAAACGCGCAAAATGGCCCCGCGTAACCGCCCCGCCATCAGCCAGGCGTAACGCCCCTTCCCACGCGCCGGGGATATGCGCTTTGTCGAGTCGTTCAGCAATCAGGCGTGCACGCTGCTGACGACGTTCCGTTTGTTGCGCCAGAAACTCACACATCATGGGATGGGCGATATCAATGTTCAGACCCACTATATGGATCTCATGGTTTTCCCAGACCGTTGATATCTCGACGCCAGGGATCAAATTTAAGGCTAAACCTGAACGTGAAATTTCTTCTCTTGCCGCCGCAATGCCGGCCGTGGTGTCATGATCGGTGATCGCCAGTGTACCGACTCGCATCTCTACCGCACGGTGTACTAAGGCTTCTGGCGTTAATCGCCCATCGGAGGCTGTAGTATGACTGTGCAGGTCATAAATCACTGCGTAATTCGTGTCGCTCAAGGCGGCTCCCGTTTCAATAAATGTCGTATCACGCCCATCATAGCGGTTTCGACAAATATACTGAAATCAGGTGTTGACTTTATCCCATCGAACTAGTTAACTAGTACGCAAGTTCACATGAAGAAGGTATCTGAGATGAAAGCAACATTTGTTCTGCACGGTTGGTGGCGCACTTCCTGATTTCGGGCAGTGTCTTACGTCTGCAATATGCAACCAGATACCCGGCCCGCCAAATGAGCGGGCTTTTTTTTGAACAAAATTAATGAGAATAACGATGCAAACTCAAAAACCGACACTCGAACTGCTTGCCTGCGATGCCGCCTACCGTGAGAATCCGACGGCGCTGTTTCATCAAGTGTGTGGCGCACGTCCAGCAACACTGCTGCTGGAATCTGCAGATATCGACAGCAAAGACGATCTGAAGAGCCTGCTGCTGGTCGACAGCGCATTACGCATTACCGCTCTCGGTGACACTGTCACTATTCAGGCATTGTCCGCAAACGGCGCATCGCTGCTGTCGCTGCTGGATGCTGCCCTGCCCGCTGGCGTTGAGAACGAACAACAGCCGAATGGTCGTCATCTGCGATTCCCTGCCGTCAGCCCTCTGCTCGATGAAGACGCCCGCTTATGCTCCCTGTCCGTATTTGATGCATTCCGTTTATTGCAGGAGCTGGTTAATGTTCCAGCGCAAGAACGTGAAGCGATGTTCTTCGGCGGTCTGTTTTCTTACGATCTGGTTGCCGGTTTTGAAGATTTACCTCAGCTTGAAGCGGGCAACCGTTGCCCTGACTACTGCTTCTATCTGGCAGAAACGCTGATGGTTATCGACCACCAGAAAAAAAGCACCCGTATTCAGGCCAGTATTTTTACCCCCAATGATGCGGAAAAACAGCGTATTAACGCTCGTCTGGCGCAGTTGAGCCAGCAGCTTACCGAGCCTGCGCCGCCGTTGCCGGTCACTGAAGTCCCGCAGATGCGCTGCGAGTGCAATCAGAGCGATGAAGAGTTTGGCGCCGTAGTTCGTGGCATGCAAAAAGCGATTCGCGCGGGCGAAATTTTCCAGGTGGTGCCATCCCGCCGTTTCTCGCTGCCCTGCCCATCTCCGCTGGCGGCCTACTATGTGCTGAAGAAAAGTAACCCCAGCCCATACATGTTTTTCATGCAAGACAACGAGTTCACGCTGTTTGGCGCCTCCCCGGAAAGCTCGCTGAAATACGATGCCACCAGCCGCCAGATTGAGATCTACCCGATTGCTGGTACTCGCCCGCGCGGTCGTCGTGCGGACGGTTCGCTTGATCGCGATCTCGACAGCCGTATCGAGCTGGAGATGCGTACCGACCATAAAGAGCTTTCTGAGCACCTGATGCTGGTTGACCTTGCGCGTAACGACCTGGCGCGCATCTGTACGCCTGGCAGCCGCTATGTTGCTGACCTCACCAAAGTCGATCGTTACTCCTTCGTTATGCACCTGGTTTCGCGCGTGGTCGGCGAATTGCGTAGCGATCTGGATGTGCTGCACGCTTACCGCGCCTGTATGAATATGGGCACGTTAAGCGGAGCGCCAAAAGTTCGCGCCATGCAGCTTATCGCCGAGGCCGAGGGTCGTCGCCGTGGCAGCTACGGCGGTGCGGTAGGTTACTTCACGGCGCATGGCGATCTGGATACCTGTATTGTCATTCGCTCCGCCCTCGTGGAAGACGGTATTGCCACCGTACAAGCCGGTGCCGGGATTGTTCTGGATTCTGTACCGCAGTCTGAAGCCGATGAAACCCGTAATAAAGCGCGCGCGGTTCTGCGTGCTATCGCTACCGCGCACCACGCACAGGAGACCTTCTAATGGCTGACATTCTGCTGCTTGATAACATCGATTCTTTTACCTATAACCTGGCGGATCAACTGCGTACTAATGGTCACAACGTGGTGATTTACCGCAACCATATTCCGGCCCAGACGTTGATTGACCGCTTAGCAACCATGAAAAATCCGGTGCTGATGCTTTCTCCAGGACCAGGCGCGCCAAGCGAGGCAGGTTGCATGCCGGAGCTGTTAACCCGTTTGCGCGGCAAGCTGCCAATCATCGGTATTTGTCTGGGACACCAGGCCATTGTTGAAGCCTATGGTGGATATGTGGGTCAGGCCGGAGAGATCCTTCACGGCAAAGCGTCCAGCATTGAACACGACGGTCAGGCGATGTTTTCTGGTCTGGCGAATCCGCTGCCGGTGGCACGCTATCATTCGCTGGTTGGCAGCAACGTACCTGCTGGATTGACCATTAACGCCCACTTTAACGGCATGGTGATGGCGGTACGTCACGATACCGATCGCGTCTGCGGCTTCCAGTTCCATCCGGAATCAATTCTGACCACCCAGGGCGCGCGTTTGCTGGAACAAACGCTGGCCTGGGCGCAACAGAAGCTTGAACAAACCAATACGCTGCAACCCATTCTGGAGAAACTGTATCAGGCCCAGACGCTGTCCCAGCAGGAAAGTCACCAGCTGTTTTCCGCAGTCGTTCGCGGTGAACTGAAGCCGGAACAACTGGCTGCGGCGCTGGTGAGCATGAAAATTCGTGGCGAACACCCGAATGAAATTGCCGGTGCGGCAACCGCGCTGCTGGAAAACGCCGCCCCGTTCCCGCGCCCTGATTATCTGTTTGCCGATATTGTCGGTACCGGCGGCGACGGCAGCAACAGCATCAATATTTCTACCGCCAGCGCCTTTGTTGCGGCGGCTTGCGGACTGAAAGTTGCCAAACACGGCAACCGCAGTGTCTCCAGCAAGTCTGGCTCTTCGGATCTGTTAGCGGCATTTGGCATCAATCTGGATATGAACGCTGATAAATCCCGTCAGGCGCTAGACGACCTCGGGGTGTGCTTCCTGTTTGCGCCGAAATATCACACCGGTTTTCGCCATGCCATGCCGGTACGTCAGCAGTTGAAAACCCGCACGCTGTTTAACGTGCTCGGCCCGTTGATTAACCCGGCGCATCCGCCGCTGGCGCTGATCGGCGTTTACAGCCCGGAACTGGTGCTACCGATTGCTGAAACGCTGCGCGTGCTGGGATATCAACGAGCAGCCGTTGTGCACAGTGGTGGCATGGACGAAGTTTCGCTGCATGCGCCGACCATTGTGGCAGAGCTGCACGATGGTGAAATCAAGAGTTATCAACTGACGGCAGAAGACTTTGGTTTGACGCCTTACCACCAGGAACAGTTGGCTGGCGGCACGCCGGAAGAAAACCGTGACATTCTTAGTCGCTTGTTACAAGGTAAAGGTGAAGCCGCTCATGAAGCTGCTGTTGCCGCGAATGTCGCCATGTTAATGCGCCTGCACGGTGAAGAAGATTTAAAAGCCAATGCGCAAACCGTGATTAATGTACTGCGTAGCGGTGCGGCCTATGACCGCGTCACTGCACTGGCAGCAAGAGGGTAAATGATGCAAACCGTTTTAGCGAAAATTGTCGCAGACAAGGCGATTTGGGTAGAAGCCCGCAAACAGCAACAACCGCTGGCCAGCTTTCAAAATGATGTTCAGCCTGGCTCACGTGATTTCTACGATGCGCTGCAAGGTGCACGCACCGCCTTTATTCTGGAATGCAAAAAAGCATCTCCATCAAAAGGCGTGATCCGTGATGACTTCGACCCGGCACAGATTGCGAGCATCTATAAACATTATGCTTCCGCGATCTCCGTACTGACCGATGAGAAGTATTTCCAGGGGAGCTTTGATTTCCTGCCTATCGTCAGCCGCATCGCACCGCAGCCGATTCTGTGCAAGGACTTTATTATCGATCCTTACCAGATTTACCTGGCGCGTTTCTACCAGGCGGACGCCTGTTTGCTGATGCTGTCGGTGCTCGATGATGAGCAATATCGTCAACTCGCCGCCGTCGCCCACAGCCTGAAAATGGGCGTACTGACCGAAGTCAGTAACGAAGAAGAGCTGGAGCGTGCTATCGCACTGGGCGCCAAAGTCGTTGGTATCAACAACCGTGATTTACGCGACCTGTCGATTGATCTGAATCGCACTCGTCAACTGGCACCGCGTCTGGGTCACGGTGTGACCGTCATCAGCGAGTCCGGCATCAATACTTACGGTCAGGTGCGCGAGCTCAGCCACTTCGCCAACGGTTTTCTGATTGGCTCTGCGCTGATGTCGCATGCTGATCTGCACGTCGCCGTGCGTCGCGTACTGCTCGGCGAGAATAAAGTCTGCGGTTTAACCCGGGCTCAGGATGCAAATGCGGCATACGAAGCGGGTGCCATTTACGGCGGCTTGATTTTTGTCCCCACATCACCGCGCGCGGTCAACGTTGAACAAGCGCGAGAGGTCATGACCGGCGCGCCGCTGCAATACGTCGGGGTGTTTCGCAACTCAGATATTACCGACGTGAGCGCAACAGCGGCGGAGCTGGGACTAACTGCCGTGCAACTGCACGGTAACGAAGACCAGTCCTATGTTGACGCCCTGCGCGACTTACTGCCCGCACAGGTGCAAATCTGGAAGGCACTCAGCGTCAGCGAGACGTTGCCAGCCCGTGATTATCAGCATGTCGATAAATACGTCTTCGACAACGGCCAGGGCGGCAGCGGTCAACGCTTCGACTGGTCACTTTTAGGCGGACAATCGCTGGATAACGTTTTACTGGCTGGCGGACTCGGCGCAGATAACTGCGTTGACGCGGCAAAAACCGGCTGTGCCGGTCTCGATTTCAATTCTGGCGTAGAGTCACAGCCGGGCATCAAAGATGCACGTCTTCTGGCTTCGGTCTTTCAGACGCTGCGCGCATATTAAGGAAAAGGACATGACAACATTACTCAATCCGTACTTTGGTGAATTTGGCGGTATGTATGTGCCACAGATTCTGATGCCTGCCCTGCGCCAGCTGGAAGAAGCTTTTGTCAGCGCACAAAAGGATCCTGAATTTCAGGCGCAGTTTACAGATCTGCTGAAAAACTATGCGGGTCGCCCAACCGCACTGACCAAGTGCCAGAACATTACTCAAGGCACCAACACGACGCTGTATCTCAAGCGTGAAGACTTACTGCACGGCGGTGCGCACAAAACCAACCAGGTGCTGGGTCAGGCGTTGTTGGCGAAGCGCATGGGTAAAACGGAAATCATCGCCGAAACAGGCGCGGGTCAGCACGGTGTTGCATCTGCTCTCGTCAGTGCACTGCTGGGGTTGAAATGCCGTATTTATATGGGCGCGAAAGATGTTGAACGTCAGTCGCCTAACGTTTTCCGTATGCGTTTGATGGGCGCTGAAGTTATCCCCGTTCACAGCGGTTCCGCGACGCTGAAAGATGCCTGTAACGAAGCGCTTCGCGACTGGTCTGGCAGCTACGATACCGCGCACTACATGCTCGGTACGGCGGCTGGTCCGCACCCCTTCCCGACCATTGTGCGTGAGTTCCAGCGCATGATCGGTGAAGAAACCAAGGCGCAGATTCTGGAAAAAGAAGGTCGTCTGCCGGACGCCGTTATCGCCTGCGTGGGTGGCGGTTCTAACGCCATCGGGATGTTCGCCGACTTTATTAATGAAACCAGCGTCGGTCTGATTGGCGTAGAGCCAGGCGGTCATGGGATTGAGTCTGGAGAACACGGCGCGCCGTTGAAGCATGGTCGTGTCGGGATTTACTTCGGCATGAAGTCCCCGATGATGCAGACCGAAGAAGGACAGATTGAAGAGTCTTACTCTATTTCTGCAGGACTGGACTTCCCGTCAGTTGGGCCACAGCATGCGTACCTGAACAGCATTGGTCGCGCTGATTATGTTTCAATAACCGATGATGAAGCACTGGAAGCCTTCAAAACGCTGTGTCTGCACGAGGGAATTATTCCGGCACTGGAGTCCTCCCATGCCCTGGCGCACGCGTTGAAAATGATGCGTGAGAATCCAGAAAAAGAGCAGTTGCTGGTGGTTAATCTCTCCGGTCGCGGCGACAAAGACATTTTCACCGTACACGATATTTTGAAAGCGCGAGGGGAAATCTGATGGAACGTTACGAAAACCTGTTTGCACAGCTGAAGGACCGCAAAGAAGGCGCTTTTGTCCCCTTCGTAACCCTGGGCGATCCGTCTGTTGAGCAGTCACTGAAAATCATTGATACGCTGATTGAAGCCGGTGCCGACGCGCTTGAGCTCGGCATTCCGTTCTCCGATCCGCTGGCAGATGGCCCAACTATTCAGGAAGCCACCCTGCGTGCGTTTGCCGCCGGCGTTACACCGTCGCAATGCTTTGAAATGCTGGCGCTGATTCGCCAGAAGCATCCGACGATTCCCATTGGGTTGCTGATGTATGCCAACCTGGTCTTCAGTAAGGGCATTGATGAATTTTACGCCCAGTGCGAGAAAGTGGGTGTGGATTCTGTATTAGTGGCCGATGTTCCCGTTGAAGAGTCTGCACCATTCAGAACTGCAGCGCTGCGCCACAACATCGCGCCGATTTTCATCTGCCCGCCGAATGCAGATGAAGAACTGCTACGCCAGATTGCCTCTTATGGTCGTGGCTACACTTATCTGCTTTCACGTGCAGGTGTAACCGGTGCCGAAAATCGTGCAGCATTACCGCTGCATCATCTGGTTGAAAAGCTGAAAGAATATGGTGCGCCACCTTCTTTACAGGGCTTTGGTATTTCTGCGCCTGAACAGGTCGCTGGTGCTATTGAAGCCGGTGCTGCCGGTGCAATTTCCGGCTCGGCAATTGTGAAAATCATTGAGAAAAATGTTGCGGCACCGGAACAGATGCTGGCTGAGCTGAAAGCGTTTGTCAGCACGATGAAAGCCGCCACCCACCAATAAGCTAAATCAACCGCCAGAAATTTCTGGCGGTTTTATCCTTCTTTCGTGTGCTTCATTCTATACATAGCGCTATCCGCATTCTGAATGGCCACATCAAGTTCACCATTCACCTCTGCAATCCCCCACGATACTGACAATGGCACGGTATGGCCATCCACCACAAACACATGGCTGGTCACCTGCCCACTAATACGTTGCGCGATTGCTATAGCGTCAGTTGCCTGCGATCGAAACAGCAGGATCATAAATTCATCCCCGCCGGTACGAATCACAATATCGTGACTGGTGCGGGTGTTTGACAGCATCCTGTTGGCGATAATTTGCAGTGCACGATCGCCTGCCGCGTGGCCCCAGGTGTCATTGACGGCCTTGAACTTATTACAGTCAAGTAGCACCACCGAGCAGTGTGATAAATCCCGACGCTTGATGATGTCGAGAATTCGGCGGTTAAAACAACCGGTCAGGGTATCAATATAAACCTTGAGGTCACTTTCGTTCAGCCATGATTTTAACGAGAAGCTGATCATGATGAAGAAAAACGGCGCCAGCAGAATCACGATACCTGCATGCGTGTCGCGCGTCATAAAACGACCTAATGATAACGAATAGTGCAGCGCATATTTCTCTGAAAAATTGCGCACCATAAAGCGGGATTGACCGGTACATTTACCGGATAAACAGAGACTCTCATTGTTGGTCAAATTCACCAATTCTACGTTCAATTCTGGTGGAATTTGGTAGTCAAATGCCTGGGCTAACGCTTCCTGCAATTCGGACTTTGAATGGTCATAGACCAGATAAGCCACGATTTGGTCTGATATCTCTTTGCCAGACAGATCGTAGATATAACTCACCACGCTGTAAGCTTTTTCACCGGTAATTTTATCGGTATAGAAATTCGTTGAGCTGAGGGCTTTATTTTTGACGTTTTTCTGCAGCAGTCGGGTATAGAAATCGACGGGGGGATAGAAAAATTGCGTGATATCCCGCGCCATTTCAGAATTAGAGAAACTGAAATTGCGCGAATCGGAAGCCATAAACCAGTAAAAATAATCTGAGTTTTTGGCGATAATATAACGATGTGCATCAAAACTGCCCGGGTTTAGCTCATTGACCATACCGCGAATAAACTCCGCCGCCGTATACATACACAGCGCGTTGTGGCTGGTTTGCTGAGCAACCATTGTCCCCGTTGCCGAATGCAGCCGCTTTGGGTCGGCGTTAATTCCCCATTCATTCTCATCCCGGGGGGCGAACTGTGAAATATCACCGCATTGATCACCCGTTTTGATATGGTGGTAGCGCTCGCCAATCGCATCGGCGATCAGCTCGTTGTCGTTAAAAATGTCCATCATGCGCGCTTGCAGGCGGTTAACACCTTCGCTGGCAGCGGCCATTCGCTGTTCATAAATAATAAACAGAAACAACGACGTAAATATCAACGTAATGAGCCCTGATACCAGCAGTGCCTGCCTGTTTCTGAGCTTATCCTGCACAATCTTCACGAGTCCACCCTGATAGTTAACAGTATTGCCAAATCGGTTACCCGTTTATGTTGTTGCATAACAGCGTTGTACGTTGATAGAGAATGTTCGCCACCCCGATGCAGGTAAGTTGATGTAGCCCACAGCCGCGCGCTTAGGTTACAGTTTTATACAATAAAAGCACATAATTGTTAACATAAACGCAAACTAATCATCACCTTCAATAGGATACCCTGCCCGTCGAATGGCCTCGCGGCAGTCGTTTACGCCTGCGGCATAGCCCGCCTCAATCTCACAAACCGGACTGGCGCTGCAATAAGGTAGTGTAACTGGAGTCGCAATAAGTTTCTCCAGCGCCTCAATTTTATCCATGTAAAGCAATAACTCACGTGCAGCACTTACGGCAAACGCTGCCGTTTGATCTTCGGAGAACGGTTCCAGAAGTGCGATTTTTTGCTGTAGCAGATGGCGGGTCAACATCATCAGCAATATCCTCAAAATTGTTTTGCTTAAAGAGTAGCACTACATCAAAGGGGAGAAAGGCTCGATGTTTTCCCCAGAATGTTTAAATGAAGAACGAGGGGAATGTTTCCTGGTTGCTAACCACTGTCAGGCATGCTCGGAATCTATACAGTTCAATCATCCTGGTTGTGCAGCTATTAATTAAGTTGACTTCAAAAAGTCCCTTGCGAGACACTGCTTTAAAGCATACCAAATATGGGTGAACTTGTTGAGACATCTGTTGATTAAATTAGTTGTGTTAAGCGTTGGATTTTTAAGCGCTGGGGACATACTGGCAAATACTCCGGAACAGGTAGTCACCGCTTTCCAGAGGGATTATAAATATTGGAATGACCAGTCATTTCAGAGAAATCAGAACGATGGAAAGCAAGAAGTTATGCTCCAGGCCCAGAAGGGTTGGAATGAGCTTTTGAAAAAATATACAAAACCTGGTTTTCAGGGCGAGCCTATAGCTTTTGGTTCTGAGTCTAGTCATGACCCTGAGCAAGAGAAGATCATATCGGTTCAGATTACTGAAAAAATAGCGGTCGTAACGACAAAATTATCAAGGCAGTATTATTCACCTATTTATGAATATCAGTTGTCCAAAGAAAATGATATCTGGTATCTATCTCAGATTTTTTTAGTTGATGACGATGGAAAATATCCGAGTTTGTAATAACAGTGTACTTGTACTCATTGTTTCCATACTGCCTGAGACTGTCAATCGCTGGACGACTCTGAGCGTGAAGCGGACCACACTATCTGATGAAAAGCTTCACTCATAATGTCGGGACAGCGATAAGTGAGGAACTCACGTTGTGCTTGCATCAGAATGATCTGGAATGATGGAGTTAACATCTCAATTGTTCATAGCGGCGCTGAGTGGATGCAGGATATCGCGTACTTATAAAGTTAAGGCCAGAGATTTTAATTATTACATTTTCTTTTTTAAGATAGTGGTTTTTATCTATTTTTTAGAATAGACATATCAGGCCAGACATTCTTCTTCATAACAACTCTATGAGTTAAAAAAATCTGCCATAATGACAGATTCCTTTAATCTATCATTAGAGATTTGCAACGTTATGATATACTTTTTGAACATCATCGTCATCTTCAAGGGCATCAACAAGCCCTGCAAAGACTTCTAAATCTTCTGGTGAAAGTTCAATTTCTGATTGAGCAATCATCTCTAATTCTGTGGTAGAGAATTCAGTAATCCCTGCTGCTTTTAGAGCTGCAATGCCTTTGTGAAGATCTGTTGATTCAGTATAAATAACGATGTTTCCTTCTTCTTCGGTTACATCACGAACATCTACTTCAGCATTAAGCAAAATTTCAAAAATATGATCAGGGTCTGTTCCTTCGAATACAATCACTCCGGTATTGTCAAACATATAGCTGACAGAACCAGCCGCCCCGATATTCCCACCTTTTTTATTAAAAATTGAGCGGACATTAGCAATCGTACGGTTAACATTTGAAGTCAATGTTTCAGCGATAATCAGTGAACCACTGGGACCAAAGCCTTCATAACGCCCTTGCACGAACGTTTCATCGCTGCCGCCTTTGGCTTTATCAATGGCTTTATCAATAACGTGTTTTGGAACCTGCGCTTGTTTCGCACGTTCAATAACGAATTTTAAAGATGTATTTAATTCTGGGTCTGGTTCGCCTTGTTTAGCAGCTGCATAAATTTCTACACCGAATTTTGCATATACATTAGACGTTGCACCGTCTTTAGCTGTTTTTTTAGCAACAATATTTGCCCACTTACGTCCCACTGGAATGATCTCCTCGAAAATTCATTTACATAGCCGACAGTTAAATAACCTAGCATTACATTATATCATGACGTATAAATCCTCGTCTATTAAAAATAAAAATATTCGAATTTTACGATATGTTACTTTAATTTTATCAATAGTTAACATTATTGATAAATTATCCTCTGGTTCTTTTTTGTTCTTAATAAATGGTCCGCAGCAATAATGCATAAGTGAAGAGAAACAAAAGTGATATTCCAGACAAACACTTCTACTATTAAAGTTGCTGCTGCACTGCTTATAGCGAGGTTTCGACACACAAATTTTGTCAGGCCAGAGGAGCAAAATAATGGCCGTTCAAGACAACGACACGCGTGGAAAAGAATGAAAAAAAACTGGTCACTTGATGACCAGTTTTGCAGGGGTTTTGCAGAAGAACTTAAAAACGATAACCCGCAGAGAACATAAACACCCACGGATCGAGGCGTACACTGTCTCGCTGCTGGACGCCACCCATTTTATAGCTTGCGGTGGTATCGATATCCATGTACCAGACCGACATGTTAATCAGCCAGTCGCGGTTAATCAGATAGTCCATACCGACTTGCCCTGCTGCCCCCCAGGAATCTTTCAGACTCAGGTCCGATAACCCTGTTTCTTTACCGTTATCGTTAAAGCCTTCATCGAAGAAGGTCGTGTAGTTCACCCCAACACCTACGTACGGACGCAGTTTACTGCTGGAGTCACCGAAGTACCACTGCGCCATTAACGTCGGCGGTAAATGATGTACGGTGGCAATATCCCCCGTTGCAGCAGTGCCGATTTTATGGCGGAACGGCGTAGCTGCCAGTAATTCAACACCGATATTGTCGGTTGCCATGTAGGTAAATGTCAGACCCAGCTGCGTGTTATTGCTGACATCAAAGCCACCTAAGCTGCCCAGCGTACCACCTGCACCTTCCGTCGGCCTGACGGTGGCTGAACCTGCACGAATAAAGAACTCTCCAGCTTCATGCGCAAATGCGTTACCAGAGAGAAGAGTTGTTAAAGCCAATGCTGCAACTGTTAATTTTTTCATGTCCGCTCCATCGTTATGGTTATAAAAGCGGAACGAATATACCCACATTGGAGTAATAAGTGATCTAACATGGATCACATTGACTTTGATAATTTAACATTTATTGATCCAGATTAAGTTAGAACTTGCATTCAAAATCCTGGTTAAATTAATTCAGATCAATTTTGATATATTTTCAATGTGCAAGTACCTCCAGCTCATTGCTGATGGGTGATGGATATCTGCGCGTGATGCGCAGATAACAAACAGCGTTCATGCACGACGCTGAAGTCATAGCCAAAAATTACTGCAGCTTTACAAAGATATGCTTTTCCATACATCGCGCGATGCTGCCACTGTAGAGTTATCCAGGGTACAATTGCCCGCAAATGAACACCTGCAAAACTCAAGGAGAGTGCA
This sequence comes from Citrobacter sp. Cpo045, assembly GCF_030332875.1. Lineage (NCBI taxonomy): Bacteria > Pseudomonadati > Pseudomonadota > Gammaproteobacteria > Enterobacterales > Enterobacteriaceae > Citrobacter > Citrobacter sp. Cpo045. Next base: position 26,865 of record NZ_JAOWGZ010000096.1, on the reverse strand, counting down.
TGTCTATCACGGCGAAATCCGTTTACCGTGACACGGGAAACTTTTTCCGTAATCAATTCATTACCATCTTGCTGGTATCGTTGTTGTGCGCGTTTATCACAGTGGTGTTAGGGCATGCCTTTTCCCCCACTGACGCACAAATTGCGCAACTCAGTGAAGGCGATCAGTTAACCAGCAGCGTGGGGCTGTTCGATCTGGTGCAAAACATGACCCCGGAGCAACAGCAAATTTTGCTACGCGCATCCGCAGCGTCGACGTTTTCCGGTCTGATTGGTAATGCCATCCTCGCCGGGGGGGTCATCCTGATGATTCAGCTGATTTCAGCAGGTCATCGCGTCAGCGCGTTACGTGCTATCGGCGCCAGTGCGCCAGTGTTACCGAAGCTGTTTATTCTGATTTTTCTGACTACTCTGCTGGTGCAAATCGGTATTATGCTGGTTGTTGTACCCGGTATTCTGCTGGCGATCCTGCTGGCACTCGCACCGGTGATGTTGGTACAGGACAAAATGGGTGTCTTTGCCGCGATGCGCAACAGTATGCGTCTGGCGTGGTCGAATATGCGACTGGTTGCGCCGGCAGTGATCGGTTGGTTGCTGGCAAAAACGCTGCTGTTGCTTTTTGCGCCAAGTTTTGCAGTACTTACGCCGAATGTAGGCGCGGTATTGGCGAATACGCTGAGCAATATGATCTCCGCCGTGTTGCTGATCTATTTGTTCCGCCTGTATATGCTGATTCGCCAATAAACCCTGAACGCATTCCGGGCTTGTTCCCGGTGCTTTTGATGACGGAATCGAAGAATGAAGCAGTTTCTTGATTTTTTACCGCTGGTTGTCTTTTTTGCTTTTTATAAGCTTTACGACATCTATGCGGCGACCTCGGCGCTGATTGTCGCGACGGCTGTAGTGTTGATTTACAGTTGGGTTCGCTATCGCAAGGTCGAGAAGATGGCGTTAATCACCTTTGTCCTGGTGGCCGTATTTGGTGGTTTGACTATTTTTTTCCACAACGATGAATTCATTAAGTGGAAAGTAACGGTGATTTACGGGCTGTTTGCTGGTGCTCTGCTGGTTAGCCAGTGGGTGATGAAAAAGCCGCTGATTCAACGCATGTTAGGTAAAGAGCTGACCCTGCCGCAGCCGGTGTGGTCGAAACTTAATTTAGCCTGGGCCGTCTTTTTCATCCTGTGTGGCCTGGCGAATATCTATATTGCATTTTGGCTACCGCAGAACATTTGGGTCAACTTCAAGGTGTTCGGCCTGACCGCCCTGACTTTATTCTTTACGCTGCTGAGTGGGGTCTATATTTACCGTCATCTGCCGCAAGAAGATAAATCATAATTCATGCTCGCCAGATCTGCGGATCTGGCGAATTTTTATCCCCTCGCGTTCCATTGTGCTGACAACCTGACTTACATCTGCCCTGCACGCCGCATCCCCTCTGTTCTCAACGCACAAATTCTAGTAGCATCGCGCCTGTAATCTTTCTCTATAGTCGGTTCTACAATGACAACAACGAATAACACTCCCCAGGGTGAACTGGTTTTACGTACTCTGGCCATGCCTGCCGATACCAACGCGAACGGTGATATTTTTGGCGGCTGGCTGATGTCACAAATGGATATAGGTGGCGCGATTCAGGCCAAAGAGATCGCACATGGTCGTGTGGTAACGGTGCGAGTGGAAGGGATGAGCTTTTTGCGCCCGGTCGCCGTAGGTGATGTGGTGTGTTGCTATGCGCGCTGTGTGAAACGCGGGACAACCTCGATCAGCATCAATATTGAAGTTTGGGTGAAGAAGGTCGCTTCTGAACCTATTGGGCAGCGCTATAAGGCCACCGAAGCTCTGTTTATCTACGTTGCCGTTGATAAAGATGGGAAACCGCGTCCAATTCCCACGTTGGTCTGATAGCACACGTCAGTACTGCTATCCGGCAATCATCGCTCTTGATCATTGCCGGACGGCCTGATGCTTACTCGATCTGCGTTGTGCCGTTTAATTTGAAAACAATATTCACCACAAGCCCGGAACCGGGTTTGCCTGCTTCATAACGCCATCTACGCATCGCGTTTTTCACTTCACGCTCAAACATATTGGCAGGCTGTGCCGACAGGATCTCCACATTTTCAACCCGGCCATCCGGCGTTACGTTAAATTTGACCTTTACCCGGCCTTCAATGCGCAGCGCCTGAGCTCGCGCCGGATACTGAGGCTGATTACGGCTTAAAGCGCGTGGACCCGATGGCGCACTGACCACCGGTTTGCTGGTAGTTGCCGGCGCGGTATTGGTCATTGTGCGAGTAGGTGCCGTATTTTCCACTGGGGAGGCCGGGCGCGGTTCTGCTGGTTTAACATCGCGTTTCGGTTGCTCTTCCACCTTTTTCACCGGTTTTGGCTTCGGTTTAGGCTTGGGCTTCGGTTTTTCAATCACCACCGGCGCCTCTTTTGGTGGCTCTGGAATCGGTTCAGGTTCCGGTTCAGGCTCGACAACGGGTTCCGGCGGCGGCTGAACGGCCTGAGGCGGTTCGAGATCGGCAGGCGCGACCATCGTGACAGAGATCGGCTGCGCTGGCGCAGGTAGTTCAATAACCTGATGTACCGAGGTATACAGCAAACCAGCCACTACGGCACCATGAATGCCGACAGACAGTAACGTTGGCCAGGGAAAGCGACGAGGTAAATCAAGGGTCATTGAAGTCATAATCGTTTCAGTAAAAAAACCAGGCCCTGATTTTAAATGCAAATAGCAATCATATTCAATAAGCCCGTGGGGCTAACTGACATTTAAAACGCGATTTTATGATAAAAAACCACTTTCAGAGTATGGCCTTAACATATCAGTTATCTTTCCGTTGCAGTTGTTAGGCCTTTCCAATAACGTTATTAACGACTTTTACCGTTCAAGGAGCTCTACCCGTGCTGTATGTTATTTACGCTCAAGATATCGCAGACTCTCTCGAAAAACGTCTTTCCGTGCGCCCTGCTCATCTGGCTCGCCTGCAACTCCTTCATGACGAAGGTCGTTTGCTCACGGCGGGCCCTATGCCAGCGGTCGACAGTAACGATCCCGGTGCGGCGGGTTTTACCGGCTCGACGGTGATTGCCGAATTTGAATCTTTGGAGGCGGCACAGGCTTGGGCAGAAGCCGATCCGTATGTTGCGGCGGGCGTATATGCGCAGGTTTCAGTAAAACCTTACAAGAAAGTATTTTGACAAAACAAAAGGCCATTTTCATTTATAAAAATACTGAACTGTAAGCAAAATACATAGCCATTGAGGGCGCATTTAGGTGCACATTAGTCTAAACGCCCTCACTTCTCGTCTCTATGCATTAATTCAGCATATCAAAGCAATGATAAGTACCCTTATAAAAGGTAGCAACGACCGTTTATTAGCGTGTCATTGATTGTTTCTTACTCAACCTCAGTGTATTTTATTATCTGTCGAGATTAATTTGTCACAATGCAGACAGGCTGCGTTGTTACGCTATACGGGATTTTAGTCAATTATGGCTTTTGATTCGTTCCGTCCCGCCTCTCCCTCTCCTAAAGCATTCCGCCATGATATCAATGGCCTGCGAGCATGGGCTGTATTAGCGGTCGTATTTTATCACTTTGGCGTACCCGGATTTAGCGGTGGCTTTATCGGCGTTGATGTTTTTTTTGTTATATCAGGTTTCCTGATGACCGCCATCATCGTGAACGGCCTTGAACGTGGCAATTTTTCATTATGGAGTTTCTATCTGGCACGTGCCAGACGAATTATTCCTGCCTTAATTGTATTATGTAGCACATTACTTTTCTTGGGTTGGTTTTGGTTGCCCACCGCTGATTATCATGTGCTGGCACTCAATGCGATCACAGCGCTTACTTTTGTTTCCAATCTCAAGTTTTGGCGTGAAGCGGGTTATTTCGATATCACTTCCAGAGAAAACTGGCTGCTGCACACATGGTCTCTTTCGGTGGAGTGGCAATTTTACATTTTGTTGCCTGTTGGCTGCATTTTACTCTGGCGCTGGTTTGGCCTGCAGGGTGTTAAGTTTGCACTTATCGCCGCAGGCGTACTGTCATTAGCTCTATCAATTTACGTGAGCCCTCGACTCCCAGGTAGTGCGTTTTACCTACTCCCCACCCGCATTTGGGAATTATTAGCTGGAGGAGCTGTATGGTGGCTAACTCGTCGGCATTCTATGTCGCAACGCCCAGCCCGGATACTAGAGTTGGTGGGTTTTATTTTAATTGCCCTGTCAGTCACACTCCTGGATGTGACACGACCATGGCCGGGAAGTTATGCCGTGGTTCCTGTGTTGGGGACCGTGCTGGTTCTTGCGGCTAATCGCCAGCGATCATTTTTTACATCTACGGCAATTTTTCGCCAGATAGGTGCCAGTTCTTATTCAATTTATCTGTGGCACTGGCCGCTGGCGGTGCTGCTCAGTTATGCCGACAAACAGCACAATCCCTGGTGGATTGCTACTGGCATCGTAATGAGTTTGCTATTGGGAAAGACCTCTTTATTGCTCGTAGAGATTCCGACACGCAAACAGCTTGCGCTAACCCCTGCACGCAAACAGAGCTGGGTACTATTACTGTTAATTTTGAGCACTGGTGGATTGGCCGCAGGGGCTCGTTATCAGCAAGTCGACGGCAGAATTAACCCGGCAATTGAATTAGCGATGATCCCGAAACTTGATTACGCAGTCCGATTTGAAAAATGTCTGCTCGCGCCGGGTAAAGGAAGCGAGTCTCCTATGTGCAGATATGGCAAAGGAGAGTTAACGGCCATTGTCCTTGGAGACAGTCATGCAAGCATGCTGGTTTCAGCTGTCGCAGAGGCTGCACCCGGTGCGGTGGTTGAGATGACCTATGCGAGCTGTCCGACAGTGTTAGGCATGAAACGAAGAGATGATATTAATGATGACTGTAAACTATTTAATGATCGAGCTATTAATTTACTAAATAATGAATATAAAAATAAACTCGTCTTTATCGCCAACAGAAGCAGCCTCGCTATCCTGGGACAAAATGAAAAGGACGATTTTTTTAATATTCCTATGGGATTTTTTGATACGCCGAATGAACACCCCAATCAGAATTTAACACAGCAGTTTAGCCAGCAACTCGTAAAAACTCTGTGTTCCATAGAGAATAGTCAGAGGGTATTTCTGGTCCGCCCTATTCCTGAAATGGCAGTCGATGTGCCTAATACAATGGCCAGGGCACTGATGTTTGGTAAGTCAGACAGTACAGTATCTATTTCTCTCGATAAATATTACCAGCGACAAACAGCCATTTGGGCAGCACAAGATGAGGCGGCCCTGCACTGCGGCGTCAATATTCTCAATCCGTTACCCTATCTTTGCAAGGATGGGCGGTGTTGGGGAGATGCTGGTGGACGTCCACTTTACTCAGACAGTAACCACCTAAGTGCATTTGGCAGTAGGCTTTTACTCCCCATGTTTCAACGCGCATTTAAACAAGCAGAACACACCGAGGCAACTAACGCCCTGCAACTTTGACGCTTGACCAGAACTATGGGAATCATATCCATTCGGATACTAATATTCACTCAAGTAAAAAAGCCGCAGATAGCGGCTTTGGTTGTTACTTTTTCTCGTCAGTGTAGCGACGAGCGTTGTCAAAAAGATTTGTACACATAATGACTTCCCTCAAAAGACAATAAACTAACAGAATAGGATAACGAGTAATACCTGACCACACTATTATGAACCACTAGCCCCAGAATGTAGAATCATCGTATTGATAATAAAAATAAAAGTATAATCAGCGAGAAATTTACGCTGCCGTTTTTTCAACAGTTCTTTCTTGAAACAACGGTGCTTTATTCATTACGTCTGGGATGCACCCGGTTTTAACAATCACGCCAGGATTACCAACAACGACAGAAAAAGGCGGGATACTTTCGGTCACAAACGCCCCGGCAGCAATTTTACTCCCTTGTCCAATGATGACCCCGCCGACGATGACAGCATTTGGACCAATCCAAACTTCATCCTCAATAATGGGGTAACCCGTGATGCGGGTTCCTGCTCCCCGAATAGTATCTCGCTGACCGATGGTTACACCATGAAATAAGGTAACGTTCTTTCCAATCCTTGCACTCGGCGATATCACTATCCCCCAGCCATGAGTGATAGCCAACCCGGCACCAACCTGCGTGCTCGATGGAAAATCCATCGAGCCCATGTGAGCAGCACACCGATGCAAGATCTTAAATGGATAGAGCATGATACGCAGCGGTGTGCGCGAAACCGCACAGTATTGGCATAAACGCATCATCACAATGATACGGAATGTTCTGCTAATTACTGTACCAATTATTAGTTTACTCCATGAGAAATAACCAAATTCACGGTGGGTATCGGCTTTAATTTTGTCGAATGCCATCATACTGTCTCATTGTTTAATCGTTAAAATGTATCAGTTCTCACTGAAATAAAAACATATTTTCTTGTCACCAGCATTCTTTTTTTCGAGTAGATACGGCACCTGAAAGATGACAATAATATAAATAATGAAATGGCTATCTCTTACCTGGACCAAAACAATAATGGCAGCCAGGAAAGTATTTAAGAATCAATACGGGAAAACAGACATTGGGCACCGCCAGCGGTGCCCTTTTGGGATCAGATGCTGTGGATCGCAAACAACAACGAGTTACGTTGGTGGTTGAGAACGCACTTCCTGATGGTATGGATACGCATATTACGACGCGATTGTCCTTCAAGCCAACGTGCTTTACGGCGGCTAGCCTGACGCAGCATCCGCCAGCGTCCCACTTCCGTTCTACTACGCTTCATGTTAACTACTCTTCCAGTCACTGAGCGGCCATTATAACGCCAGACCGAATGCAGACCAGTGGTTTTCCCGTGTTTTTATTTGCCAGATTAATCCTGATGCGTAAACTCTTAACAATACGCTTTCAAAAGGATTTTTAAATTTATGACAACCTTCTACACCGTGGTGAGTTGGCTGGTCATTCTGGGTTACTGGGTACTCATTGCTGGCGTAACGTTACGCATTCTGATGAAGCGACGCGCAGTGCCCTCCGCAATGGCCTGGCTGTTGATCATCTACATTCTGCCATTGGTAGGAATTATTGCTTATCTGTCTTTTGGTGAACTTCACCTGGGTAAGCGACGTGCCGAACGCGCCCGGGCGATGTGGCCTTCAACCGCCAAATGGCTGAACGACCTCAAGGCCTGCAAGCATATTTTTGCCCAGGAAAACAGCAGCGTCGCCTCTTCATTGTTTAAACTGTGCGAGCGTCGTCAGGGAATAGCCGGCGTAAAGGGAAACCAGCTGCAGTTGCTCACCAGTTCAGATGACGTGATGCAGGCGCTGATCCGTGATATTCAACTGGCGCGCCACAACATCGAAATGGTGTTCTACATATGGCAGCCAGGCGGTATGGCCGATCAGGTAGCCGAGTCGTTAATGGCTGCCGCGAGGCGTGGCATTCACTGTCGCCTGATGTTGGACTCCGCCGGCAGCGTGGCGTTCTTCCGCAGCCCTTGGGCGGCGATGATGCGTAACGCAGGTATCGAGGTTGTAGAAGCGCTGAAGGTGAACCTGATGCGTGTATTTTTACGCCGTATGGACCTGCGTCAGCACCGCAAAATGATCATGATCGATAACTACATTGCTTATACCGGCAGCATGAACATGGTCGACCCGCGTTTCTTCAAACAAGATGCGGGCGTCGGGCAATGGGTTGATTTAATGGCGAGAATGGAAGGTCCTGTCGCCACTGCTATGGGCATTGTCTATTCCTGCGACTGGGAAATTGAGACCGGAAAGCGCATTTTGCCTCCGCCACCGGACGTCAATATCATGCCGTTTGAGCAGGCCAGCGGCCACACCATTCACACTATCGCCTCGGGTCCTGGTTTCCCTGAAGATTTGATTCATCAGGCGCTGCTAACCGCTGCTTATTCAGCGCGTGAATATTTAATTATGACCACCCCCTACTTCGTCCCCAGCGACGACCTGTTGCACGCGATCTGCACGGCGGCGCAGCGTGGGGTTGACGTCAGTATCATTCTTCCACGTAAAAATGACTCCCTGCTGGTTGGCTGGGCAAGCCGGGCCTTTTTCACCGAGCTGCTGGCGGCTGGCGTTAAAATTTATCAGTTCGAAGGTGGCTTGCTGCACACCAAGAGCGTACTGGTCGATGGCGAGCTGAGCCTGGTCGGTACGGTTAACCTGGATATGCGCAGTCTGTGGCTCAATTTTGAAATCACGCTGGTCATTGATGATGCCGGATTCGGTGGCGATCTCGCGGCAGTGCAGGATGATTATATTTCGCGTTCCCGCCTGCTTGATGCCCGTTTGTGGGTAAAACGACCACTCTGGCAGCGGATAGCAGAGCGACTGTTTTACTTCTTTAGTCCGTTGCTGTAAAACGTGCCCATCAGACAGTAAACAGGTAGTCATTATGGATATGGATTTGAACAATCGCCTGACCGAAGACGAAACGCTTGAGCAGGCTTACGACATTTTTCTCGAACTGGCTGCGGACAATCTGGATCCAGCCGACATCATTCTGTTCAATTTGCAGTTTGAAGAGCGTGGCGGTGCCGAGTTGTTCGATCCGGCGGAAGACTGGCAGGAGCATGTTGATTTTGACCTGAACCCTGACTTCTTTGCCGAGGTGGTGATTGGTCTGGCAGATACAGAAGACGGCGAGATTAACGATATTTTCGCGCGCGTTTTATTATGTCGCGAAAAAGATCATAAGCTCTGCCATATTCTCTGGCGCGAATAATCAAACAAAAAAGCTGCTCTCGCAGCTTTTTTCATTTTTAACCCGGCAGTTTACTTCCACAGCGGTTACAAAATTGCGCACTATTTTCGTGCTGCGCCTGCTGGCACTGGGGACATTTTCGTTGGTGCCCGCGCTGCTGGAACGCACTGCTCATGTGCGTGGTAATCAATCCCGTCGGTATCGCAATCACCGAGTAACCAATCAGGATAAGCACAGACGCCACCATGCGCCCCAATGGTGTGTGTGGCGTGATATCGCCATAGCCGACGGTGGTTACAGTAACAATCGCCCAATACACCGACGCATTCAGCGTAGTAAACCCATATTTTGGCCCTTCAATCAGATACATCATCGCGCCAAAAACCACCATCAGAATGGCAATAAAGGAATAGAACAGCATCAGCTGATGTCGGGCGCTTTTTAACGCATTCCAGAACACCCGCAGAGAAGGCATAAAGCGCAGCAGCTTGAGAATACGCAGGACGCGCAGGACACGCATCGCTCGCCAGGCGAAAACATAGCTCAGACTGATTTCCGGCCATAGCCACATCACATACAGCGGCAGAATGGTGGCAAGGTCAATTATCCCCCAGAAGCTGAACACATATTTAGCGGGGTTGGCCCAGCAACATAAGCGCAGAAGATATTCGAGGGTGAAGACCAGAGTAATAAAGATCTCCAGCCAGACAAAAACGCGCCATTCCTCAAAGGTTAAATGGTATTGCGTCCCTACTCCGGACTCAATGAAGATAACGATAACGCTGAGCAAGGCAAATAGCGCACACATACCTTCAAAGCGACGCCCTGAACGGGTATTTAAATCAAATAATTTGCGATAGAGCGCACGGCGGACAGAAGAGACTAAACCAGGCACAGATACCTCACCAAAAAAAGGGCTGACCTTTGTCAGCCCTCAGGATTATAGCGGGTCTATTTTCAGGCAGGAAACTGCATGTCGGAAACTTCCTTCCAGAACCGGGCGCGTTTTTGCGCATTCCGGTCCAGCAATCGGACAGCGCGTACGGAACACGCAACCGGAAGGAGGATTAATCGGGGACGGTAACTCGCCTTCCAGCAACTGGATAACCTTGTTCCTTTCCTGATCCGGATCGGGGATCGGCACCGCAGACATCAGCGCTTTGGTATAAGGATGCAGCGGGTTATGGTACACCTCGTCATAAGTCCCTAATTCCACCGCATGTCCGAGATACATAACCAGCACACGGTCGGAGATGTGTTTAACCACCGCGAGGTCGTGAGCAATGAAGATTAACGATAATCCCATTTCGCGCTGAAGCTGTTGCAGCAGATTAACCACCTGGGCCTGGATTGATACATCCAGCGCCGAAACCGGTTCATCGCAGATAATCAACTTTGGTTCAAGGATCAGCGCGCGGGCAATACCGATACGCTGACACTGGCCACCGGAAAACTCATGTGGGTAGCGGTTAATCAGGTTGGGCAGTAATCCAACCTTCATCATCATCGCCTTCACACGGTCGCGGACTTCCTGACCAGGAAGATTCGGATGATAAGTTCGCAGCGGTTCGGCAATGATTTCACCAATGGTCATGCGCGGGTTTAACGATGCCAGCGGATCCTGGAAAATCATCTGGATATCGCTGCGCACTTCCCGCCACTCATCGGGTTTCATGCCCAGTAAATCTTTACCCAGCCAGGCAACCTTTCCATCGGTGGCCTTCACCAGGCCGATAATCGCACGGGCAAAGGTCGATTTCCCGCAGCCTGATTCACCGACCACGCCCAGGGTTTCGCCCTCATACAGTCGCAGGGTTACGCCATCAACCGCCTTCAGGGTTTTAGACGGTTGCCAGAACCACTGTTTGCCATCTTTAATATCGAAATGGACTTTAAGGTCGGCAATCTCAAGGAGCACTTTACGTTGTTCGGTCACCGTATTCATACCAGTTCCTCCACCGGCTTAAAGCAGGCACGCAGACGGCCTGGGCTAAATTCCTCCAGTGGCGGAGCACTGCTACAGATTTCCATCGCATGCGGGCAACGCGGCTGGAATGGACAACCTTTTGGTAGACGCAGTAAGTTCGGTGGGTTGCCAGGGATAGTGAGCATCTCTTCCCCTTCGGCATCCAGACGAGGTACGGCATTTAGCAAACCAATCGAATACGGATGAACGGGTTTATAAAAGACATCCCGCGCACTGCCGTATTCCATAGTACGTCCGGCATACATCACCAGGACTTTATCGCAAATACCGGCAACAACCCCCAAATCGTGGGTGATCATGATAATCGCGGTGTTGAATTCACTTTTCAGTTCATTCAGCAGCGTCATAATTTGCGCCTGTACCGTCACATCGAGCGCAGTGGTTGGTTCATCGGCAATCAGTAATTTGGGCCTGCACAGCAGCGCCATGGCGATCATTACGCGCTGACGCATACCACCGGAGAATTCATGAGGATACATTTTCATACGCTTACGCGCTTCCGGCATTTTCACCGCATCCAGCATTCTGACCGACTCTTCAAAGGCTTCCGCTTTGCTCATGCCTTTATGCAGCATCAGAACTTCCATCAACTGCTCCCCGACCCGCATGTACGGGTTGAGAGACGTCATCGGGTCCTGGAAAATCATCGAGATTTGCTCGGCGCGCAGTTTGTTCAGCTCACGTTCCGGTAAATTCAGAATTTCACGCCCGTTGAACGTTGCGGAGCCCCCGATACGACCATTCGCCGCCAGCAGCCCCATCAGGGCAAAGGCCGTCTGCGATTTACCCGAACCGGATTCCCCGACAATACCCAGCGTTTCTCCGGCTCGCAGAGAAAAGTTTAAATCGTTGACCGCAGTTACATCGCCGTCGGGGGTAGCAAACGTCACGCGCAGATCTTTTACGTTCAGCAGTGCGTTAGCCTGTTGTTGCGCGAGCGGCGCGGTTGAGGTTTCAATTACGCTCATGGCTGCACTCCTTAACGGTCTTTCGGGTCGAGGGCATCACGCAGGCCATCGCCAATAAAGTTAAAACAGAACAAAGTGACCACCAGGAAACCAGCCGGGAACAGCAGCAGCCATGGTGAGACTTCCATAGAGTTGGCACCATCACTGAGCAGCGCGCCCCAGCTACTTAACGGCTCCTGCGTACCTAGTCCCAAAAAGCTCAGGAAGGATTCAAACAGGATCATGCTCGGCACCAGCAATGAAGCGTAAACCACCACCACACCCAGCACGTTCGGCACAATATGGCGGATAACGATACGCACGGTAGACACCCCACCCACTTGCGCCGCTTCAATAAACTCTTTGCGCTTGAGACTCAGCGTTTGTCCACGCACGATACGCGCCATATCCAGCCAGGAGACCATCCCGATAGCGACAAAAATCAGCAGGATATTTTGCCCAAAGAAGGTGACCAGCAGGATCACGAAGAACATGAACGGGAAGGAGTTGAGGATTTCCAGCAGACGCATCATCACCGAGTCGATTTTACCGCCGAGATAGCCCGACAGAGAACCGTACAGCGTACCAACAACCACCGCGACTAACGCCGCCGCAATGCCGACCATCAGCGAAATGCGCCCGCCAATTGCCACGCGCACCAACAGGTCTCGTCCCGAAGAGTCAGTACCGAAATAGTGGCCTGATTCCGTATCCGGCGCGCTGGACATCATGCCCCAGTCGGTATCGAAGTAGGTAAACTGCGACAGCATCGGTGCCAGCGTCACGAACAGCGCAATAATTACCAGCACCACCAGGCTTGCTACCGCCGCGCGGTTATGCATAAAGCGTCGACGCGCGTCCTGCCACAGGCTGCGGCCTTCGACCTCCAGCTTTTCACTGAAATTCTCCAGCGCCTCGCTGTTTTTCTTACTTAACATCATAGCGAGCTCCAGTATCAGTAACGAATTTTCGGGTCGATAACGGCATACAGCACATCGACAATCGCGTTAAACACGATGGTCAGCGTACCCACCAGTATGGTCAAACTAAGAACCAGCGAATAGTCGCGGTTTAACGCCCCATTGACGAACAACTGGCCAATACCCGGCAAACCATAAATGGTTTCAATAACCATCGAACCGGTGATAATGCCGACAAATGCCGGTCCCATATAGGACAACACTGGCAACAGCGCAGGTTTCAACGCATGGCGGAAAATAATCCGCCGCATCGGCAGCCCTTTAGCGCGTGCGGTACGAATAAAGTTAGAGTGCAGTACTTCAATCATCGAACCGCGAGTAATACGGGCGATACTGGCGATGTAGGCCAGTGACAAGGCTACCATCGGCAGGATCATAAATTTCAGCGCCCCGCCGTTCCAGCCCCCGCCGGGTAGCCATTTCAAGGTTATGGCAAATATCATGACCAATAAGGGAGCGACCACGAAACTGGGGATAACCACCCCGGTCATTGCCACCCCCATCACCGTATAGTCCCAACGTGTATTTTGCTTCAGCGCGGCTATCACTCCGGCGCTAACACCGACGAGCACCGCCAGAATAAAGGCTGCCGCACCCAGCTTCGCAGAAACCGGGAAGCTCGAGGCAACGAGGTCGTTAACCGTGTAGTCTTTATATTTAAAGGATGGTCCAAAATCGCCGTGCGCCAGCTGTTTCAGATAGCTGAAGTACTGCGTCGAGATGGGATCGTTGAGATGATATTTCGCTTCAATATTAGCCAGCACTTCTGGCGGCAATGCGCGTTCCCCGGTGAATGGGCTACCCGGCGCAAGGCGCATCATAAAGAATGAAATCGTAATAAGAATAAACAGCGTCGGAATCGCTTCCAGACAGCGACGTAATATAAATTTTAACATTGCCCGTACCTTCTGGCGTGTGCCTTTATACCCGTCATACTTCAAGCTGCAAGTGCGTTGGCTTTGCTCGCTCACGCCAGTCACTTACTTAAGTAAGCTCCTGGCGATTCGCTGGGTTGCCGCCTTCCTGCAACGTGAATTATTTAGGGTATACCTCTCTTTGTCTAAAGAGGTATATATAGTTCGAAGAAAAAGACACTGTGGGGCAATATGATTGCCCCACGTCTTGCCATTAATGCTTGATAATATACAAGTCTTTAACGTGGATATTATCCATCGGGTCTTTACCGGAGTATCCGCCAACCCATGGTTTCACCAGGCGGGCGTTAACATAGTAATAAACCGGTACAATCGCAGAATCTTTATCCAGCTGCTGTTCCGCTTTCGAATACAGTTCGCTGCGCTGCGCTTCATCCGTCACTTTCAGCGTATCCGCAATCAGCTTATCAAATGCCGGGCTCTTATAGTGGACGGTATTATTGGAGCTGTCGGACAGCACCATATTCAGGAAGGACGTCGGTTCGTTATAGTCCGCACACCAGCCCGCACGTGAAACATCATAGTTGCCCTGATGGCGCGTATCGAGGAACGTTTTCCATTCCTGGTTTTCCAGCTTCACATTAGCACCCAGATTTTTCTTCCAGATAGATGCCGCGGCAATAGCCAACTTCTTATGCAGGTCTGAGGTGTTATACAGCAGATCAAAGGTCAGCGGTTTCTCAGCGGTATATCCGGCCTCAGCCAGCAGTTTCTTCGCTTCTTCATTACGTTTTTCCTGAGACCACTTGAACCACTCTGGCTCAACCAGTTTCGCACCATCGGTGTATGGAGGAGTAAAGCTATATGCTGGCAGGTCACCCTGGTTTTTCACTTTATTGACGATAATGTCACGATCCAACGCCAGCTTCAGGGCGGTACGAACACGAACATCGTTGAACGGTGCTTTCTGGTTGTTGATTTCGTAATAATAGGTGCACAGATACGGGTCAACGTGGACTTCGTTCGGGATCTCTTTTTTCAGTTTCTGGAATAACTCAATCGGCATGTTGTTATAGGTCATGTCGATTTCACCGCTGCGATAGCGGTTAACGTCAGTCACTTCAGAAGAAATAGGCAGGTAGGTTACCTGGTTAATAACCGTTTTGGCGTTGTCCCAATAGTTGGTATTACGCTCAAGCACAATGCGCTCGTTTACAACCCAGTCTTTCAGTTTATACGCACCGTTAGTAACGATGTTAGCGGGCTGGGTCCACTTCTCGCCAAATTTTTCAACAGCCGCTCTGGGAACCGGTGAAACGGAAGAGTGCACAAGCAGTTTGTAGAAATAAGGAACTGGTTCGCTGAGGGTAACTTCAAAAGTATGATCGTCGAGAGCTTTTACGCCCAGATCGGTGACCGGTTTTTTACCGGCGATAATATCATCAATGTTGACAATATGACCGTACTGCAAATAACTGGCATACGGTGATGCAGTATTTGGATTTGCCAAACGTTGCCAGCTATACACGAAATCTTGCGCGGTAACAGACGTGCCGTCAGACCACTTAGCATCTTTACGCAGATGGAATGTCCAGACTTTAAAATCTTTATTTTCCCATTTTTCAGCCACGCCAGGCGATGGTTTGCCATCGACATCACTGATTAATAAACCTTCAAACAGGTCACGGTTAATGTTGGATTCAGGTACACCTTCGATTTTATGGGGATCGAGTGATTGCACTTCCGAACCGTTATTACGCACCAGAGTCTGCTTTTCAGCAAGCTGCACACCCGCTGGCACTACTGCCGCCGTGGCAACATTTCCTGCGACTAGCGCAGTTAAGATCCCCGCAGCTACTAAACTTTTTTTAGTGATGTTAGTCATTGTGTTGTACTCCCTCATTATTATGGCTGGTTTTTTAACCAGACTGTTAATCCTGTTAGGATCCCTGTACGGCACCGGAGATTTTCTGCCGTCAGGTGGTTTATTGTTTTACTGCTTGCTATCACCGACTTTATTTATTCTGGCGATTCGTATGACCGCCTTGCGTCGATTCTCTACGTGCCTCCCCTGCCGGAAACACGCTATTACCCTGTTGAGAGAAACTAACTGCAAATGATTCTCATCAACGTGAATTCTTCTGCATAATACCTGGCCGGAAAGTATCAAATGCGTTTCTTAACCGCCAATACATTTTACAAATTTGTTAACCAATTCTCTTTTATTGGAAATAAATCTCACTTAAAAAGTCTTACGAATGAAGATTTATTATGGGAAGTTCACAAAAATCAATGCATTATGTCGACCATGGTGTTAACCATCCTTTCCTAAGTCAACGCCATGTCAAAATGCACATAAATTTAACAATTGGTTATTAATTAGCACATTCATCTGAAATAAAGGCTGAAATAACTAATAACATTTCGATAATCCTTCAGCAAGCCCCAGAGTATGATGTTAATAAAATAACAGCAGTATCGGTCTTCGCCGGGCGTACTGGGACGTGTTATATCTTTAGAATCAATGGCTAACAGGAGAGTTAATCATCAGCATTTTTTATTATTGCTCTGCTGATTTTCAACTTTAGTGAGAAGTTTTACTGATAATGAAATGAAACGGAGCCGGACACGACTCCGTTTGCACAGAAGAGAGGTTTCAGGCCAGCAAACCAGGGAAAATGGATTTGATGCCTGTAACGATAAATTCGATACCCAAAGCCATTAACAGCAGCCCCATAATACGCGTAATGACGTTGATACCGGTTTGGCCCAACAGGCGCACTAACCATGGTGCCATGCGGAACAGCCCCCAGCAGCACAGGGCAAACAACGCAATCGCTACAAAAAAGCCAAACAGGTTAATCGCACTATGATATCGCGTACCCCAGACAATAGTTGAGCTTATCGCACCCGGTCCCGCCATCAACGGCAGTGCCAACGGTACAACGCCGATACTTTCACGGATTGCGGTTTCTGATTTTTCCTGTTTGTTTTGTTTATCTTCCCCTAGTTTTCCGCTAATCATTGACATCGCGATAGTCACAACCAGAATACCGCCAGCGATCCTGAACGAGTCAATTGAGATGCCGAATAGTTGCAGGATACCATCACCAAGAAACAGCGAAGTCCACAGGATGATTGCGACCGAAAGGTTTGCCGTGAGGTTGGTTTTGTTTCGTGCTGCGGCAGTTTGATAGCTGGTCATACTGATAAAGACGGGGATGATCCCTACCGGGTTGACCAACGCAAATAACCCAATGAAAAATTTAAAATAGACAGGAAAATCAAATAGCGTTTGGATCACGGTTAGCTCCGAAGCGTTAGCCGGATAAAATGAGTCATAAAATTGATAAAATCCGCGCTGAAGATACGCCTTTTGTCAGCATACTTCACCTTCTATCTTCGTATATCAATGTAAATACGCTACCAATACTCAGTGTTATTAATATGTATTAAATATGCTAATGTTATTAGCATTCATTACGTCAATTTATTAACACTTAACGAGAAACGCTAAAAGGGCCTGCTGAAAGGTGTCAGCTTTGCGAATTTTTGATCCAGATCACGCAATTACTACTCAGAAGTGAGTAATCTTGCTTACGCCACCTGGAGGTAACGCGTTAGAGTTAACAGGCGCTAGCGTATAAGCTCTTTTAGTAAATCAAAGTAAAGTGGACGTTAATTAACCGTTTGATTTTCAAACCATTACACAAATTTTCGTCGGTCTGTCTATACTCTCGTATCGAGCAGATGATTTACTAAAAAAGTTTAACATTATCAGGAGAGCATCATGGCTGTTACTAATGTCGCTGAACTTAACGCACTTGTAGAGCGCGTAAAAAAAGCCCAGCGTGAATATGCCAGTTTCACTCAAGAACAGGTTGACAAAATCTTCCGTGCCGCCGCTCTGGCTGCCGCAGACGCTCGAATTCCTCTCGCGAAAATGGCCGTTGCCGAATCCGGCATGGGTATTGTCGAAGATAAAGTGATTAAAAACCACTTCGCTTCTGAATACATTTACAACGCTTACAAAGATGAAAAAACCTGTGGTGTGCTGTCTGAAGACGACACTTTTGGTACCATTACCATTGCTGAACCGATTGGTATCATCTGCGGTATCGTTCCAACCACTAACCCTACCTCGACTGCAATCTTCAAATCACTGATCAGCCTGAAGACCCGTAACGCCATCATCTTCTCTCCGCATCCGCGCGCAAAAGATGCAACTAACAAAGCAGCTGACATCGTTCTGCAAGCAGCAATCGCTGCTGGCGCACCGAAAGATCTGATCGGCTGGATCGATCAACCTTCCGTTGAACTGTCTAACGCGTTGATGCACCACCCGGACATCAACCTGATCCTTGCGACCGGTGGTCCAGGCATGGTTAAAGCGGCATACAGCTCCGGTAAACCGGCTATCGGCGTAGGCGCAGGTAACACCCCTGTTGTTATCGACGAAACCGCTGATATCAAACGTGCTGTTGCATCTGTTCTGATGTCTAAAACCTTCGATAACGGCGTAATCTGTGCTTCTGAGCAGTCTGTCGTCGTGGTTGACTCCGTATATGATGCAGTACGTGAGCGTTTTGCGACTCACGGCGGCTACATGCTGCAGGGCAAAGAGTTGAAAGCAGTTCAGGACGTTATCCTGAAAAATGGCGCGCTGAACGCAGCTATCGTTGGTCAGCCGGCATACAAGATTGCTGAACTGGCAGGCTTCTCCGTACCAGAAACCACCAAGATCCTGATCGGTGAAGTGAAGGTTGTTGACGAAAGCGAACCGTTTGCTCACGAGAAACTGTCTCCGACGCTGGCAATGTACCGTGCGAAGGACTTCGAAGACGCAGTTATCAAAGCTGAAAAACTGGTTGCAATGGGCGGTATCGGTCATACCTCTTGCCTGTACACTGACCAGGACAACCAGCCAGAGCGTGTTGCTTACTTCGGGCAGATGATGAAAACCGCACGAATCCTGATCAACACCCCTGCTTCTCAGGGTGGTATCGGTGACCTGTACAACTTCAAACTCGCACCTTCCCTGACTCTGGGTTGTGGTTCCTGGGGTGGTAACTCCATCTCTGAAAACGTTGGTCCTAAGCACCTGATCAACAAGAAAACCGTTGCTAAGCGAGCTGAAAACATGTTGTGGCACAAACTTCCGAAATCTATCTACTTCCGTCGTGGCTCTCTGCCAATCGCACTGGATGAAGTGATTACCGATGGTCACAAACGTGCGCTGATCGTGACCGACCGCTTCCTGTTCAACAACGGTTATGCAGACCAGATCACCTCCGTTCTGAAAGCTGCTGGCGTTGAAACCGAAGTGTTCTTTGAAGTTGAAGCTGATCCGACTCTGACCGTTGTTCGCAAAGGTGCTGAGCTGGCTAACTCCTTCAAACCAGACGTAATCATCGCACTGGGTGGTGGTTCCCCGATGGACGCCGCGAAAATCATGTGGGTTATGTACGAGCACCCGGAAACTCACTTCGAAGAACTGGCACTGCGCTTTATGGACATCCGTAAACGTATCTACAAGTTCCCGAAAATGGGCGTAAAAGCGAAGATGGTTGCAGTTACCACCACTTCCGGTACCGGTTCTGAAGTGACTCCGTTTGCGGTCGTTACCGACGATGCAACTGGGCAGAAATACCCGCTGGCAGACTATGCGCTGACTCCGGATATGGCGATTGTTGACGCCAACCTGGTTATGGATATGCCGAAGTCACTGTGTGCGTTCGGTGGTCTGGATGCGGTCACTCACGCTCTGGAAGCTTACGTTTCAGTACTGGCGTCTGAGTTCTCTGACGGTCAGGCTCTGCAAGCGTTGAAATTGCTGAAAGAAAACCTGCCAGCGTCTTACCATGAAGGTTCTAAGAACCCGGTAGCGCGTGAGCGTGTACACAGTGCAGCAACTATCGCCGGTATCGCGTTTGCTAACGCCTTCCTGGGTGTATGTCACTCAATGGCGCACAAACTGGGCTCTCAGTTCCACATTCCTCACGGTCTGGCGAACGCCCTGCTGATCAGCAACGTTATTCGTTATAACGCGAACGACAACCCGACTAAACAGACTGCATTCAGCCAGTACGACCGTCCGCAGGCACGCCGTCGCTACGCTGAAATCGCAGACCATCTGGGTCTGAGCGCACCGGGTGACCGTACTGCCGCGAAAATCCAGAAACTGCTGGGCTGGCTGGAAGAAATCAAAGCTGAACTGGGTATTCCTAAGTCTATCCGTGAAGCTGGCGTTCAGGAAGCTGACTTCCTGGCACACGTGGACAAACTGTCTGAAGATGCGTTTGACGACCAGTGTACTGGTGCTAACCCACGTTACCCGCTGATTTCTGAACTGAAACAGATCCTGCTGGATACCTACTACGGTCGTGAGTATAGCGAAGGTCAGACCGCCGCTAAGACTGAAGCAGTAGCTGCACCGAAAGCAGAAAAGAAAGCGAAGAAATCCGCTTAATTTGCTCAGATAAGTTTTAGTTTCATCATAAACGGTCCCAATTGGGGCCGTTTTTTTTCGTCTTGTGTTATGAAAATCGGGGAATACACAATTTAACCATGTGAATAGAATGGCAGTGTAAGAGATGTAATCAGGAAGATGTGAGACTAGCCGTCAGAAGAGAGTCTGACAGGGTAGAGAACATTGACGAAGGTTCCGGCCTACCCTTTGTTTAAAAGCGCTCAGAAGCGTACAGGGTTAATCGTGGCTGTGTCGTTCTTGTATCGCCGTCAGAGAGCCCTCAGACTGCGCTTGTTTGTAGTGTTTACGACATACCGACACATAGCGTTCATTCCCGCCGATAACCACCTGCTCGCCCTCGTTATAAGGTCTTCCAGCCTGATCAAGGCGTAATACCATGCTGGCCTTACGGCCACAGAAACAAATGGTCTTTAATTCAACCAGTTTATCTGACCACGCAAGCAGGTATTCGCTGCCACCAAATAACTCACCACGAAAATCAGTGCGTAAGCCGTAACACAAAACAGGAATATCCAGTTGATCGACAACTTCAGATAATTCATAAACCTGTTGTCGGGTCAGAAACTGAGACTCATCGACCAGTACACAGTGAATTCTTTGCTGCGCATTCTCGGCGCGAATCTCTTCGAACAATGATGAATTTTGGTTAAACAATTTTGCAGGTGACGACAGACCTATACGCGAACTTACTTTTCCAGCACCAAAACGGTCATCAATTTCCGCTGTATATACAACGGCACGCATCCCACGTTCCTGATAATTGTACGAAGATTGCAACAATGCAGTCGACTTACCTGCGTTCATTGCAGAATAGTAAAAATATAGTTGTGCCATTGACCGAAGGCCCTCACCCGGGGAAATAAATATGGGCTGGATTGTATCATATTTCACGAACATGTCGGTGTAGCGTTGGTCGCAAAGGCGTATAAATGAGCGGGCAAGCTCGCACAGTGCCGCCTGAATTTAAGTAACGGATAGTGAGAGAGCATACAACCATCGACCAAACAGCCTGTGCTCGGACGCGTATATACACACTCTTTCACAAATAGTGCTCATGAAATTTATCAATGTCACTTATCATCATACGGCAATAAAGAAACCCTTCCCATATTGTTATTGAATCTACCCACTATCGCCATGTATTAGCGAATTCACGTAAGCAAAACTAATACAAAAGGTTGAAATCACTGCAAAGAGATACTATTTGTACACCATAAAATGTGACCTGAATCTTGAATTTTTACTCTCAGCCGCTGAGAAGCCCCCTCGCCAATAAGCCTTTTTTATGCCCAACATCATGGGGAATTTAAGACAGGAGAATTAATTCTGATACTAAATAAAGCGCAATTTTGAATTCCTTACATTCCTGGCTATTGCACAACTGAATTTATCGCTCTATTATTAGCTCAACAAACCACCCCAATATAAGTTTGAGATTACTACAATGAGCGAAGCACTTAAAATTCTGAACAACATCCGTACTCTTCGTGCGCAGGCAAGAGAATGCACTCTGGAAACGCTTGAAGAAATGCTGGAAAAATTAGAAGTTGTAGTTAGCGAGCGTCGCGAAGAAGAAAGCGCTGCTGCTGCTGAAGTTGAAGAACGTACTCGTAAACTGCAACAATATCGTGAAATGCTGATCGCTGACGGCATTGATCCGAACGAATTGCTGAATAGCATGGCTGCTGTTAAATCTGGCACCAAAGCTAAACGCGCTGCACGTCCGGCTAAATATAGCTATGTTGACGAAAACGGTGAAACTAAAACCTGGACTGGCCAGGGTCGTACACCGGCAGTGATCAAAAAAGCGATGGAAGAACAAGGTAAACAACTGGACGATTTCCTGATCAAGGAATAATTCAGAAATAGTTTGCTTAAAATCCCGCCACTGGCGGGATTTTTTTTACCGGTACTTCGTTCAACCCTACCCGGATTAGGTATAAAAAAAACGGCGCTGTTAATACAGCGCCGTTCTGACCAGATAATACCAGAAGGTTACTTCTTAATACCCATCTCGTCTTCCAGCCAGGCTTTAAATTCGGCGCCGAGAGTATTATGGCGAATACCATATTCAACGAACGCCTGCATATAGCCCAGTTTATTACCACAGTCATGGCTTTTGCCCTTCATGTGATAAGCTTCAACCGTCTCTTTTTCAATCAGCATATCGATAGCATCTGTCAGCTGAATTTCATCACCCGCTCCCGGAGGGGTTTTAGCCAGCAGAGGCCAGATATCGGCACTAAGAACGTAACGACCCACAACGGCCAGATTAGAAGGCGCAACATCAGCTTTTGGTTTTTCAACCACGCCAACCATCGGAACGCTTTCGCCCGGGGATAATTCAACGCCTTTACAATCAACAACACCATAAGCCGTAACATCTTCTACCGGTTCAACCATAATCTGGCTGCTACCTGTTTCATCAAAACGATGAATCATTTCGGCAAGGTTGTCGCGGGATAAATCAGATTCGTATTCATCAAGAATTACGTCCGGCAGGATTACAGCTACCGGTTCATCGCCAACCACAGGGTGCGCGCACAATACCGCGTGGCCCAGACCTTTAGCCAGCCCCTGACGCACCTGCATAATAGTCACATGTGGCGGACAAATAGATTGCACTTCTTCCAGCAGCTGGCGTTTTACACGTTTTTCCAGCATCGCTTCAAGTTCAAAGCTGGTATCAAAGTGGTTTTCAATGGAATTTTTAGACGAGTGAGTTACAAGTACAATTTCAGTGATGCCCGCAGCAATACATTCGTTTACGACGTACTGAATTAATGGCTTATCAACCAACGGTAGCATCTCTTTCGGGATTGCTTTCGTAGCCGGTAACATCCTGGTTCCTAATCCCGCAACCGGGATAACGGCTTTTTTGACTTTTGAATTAAGGGCAGCCATTTAAAACTCTCCTGGACTGTTCATGTATTGAACGTGTTCATCATTCTGTATCGCATCCGAGTATATCAGTACAGCGACAAGATTCTGGTCTGAAAAGGACGCGCGTCGGTATAATTAAGATAAATACGAATAAAACTGGCGCTGATAGTAGCACTCACAGCATGAGGAGGGTGAACCAATTTCATTTACACGCCTCTCAATTGTTCATTCTGCAGACAACATCAAGCGCAGGCGACCTCCCGCCCCCCAAATTTGGCATTGCCATGACTCACAATGTTGGCTCAGCTGATTAAGATACGTATTACCTAAGGTACCCAGCGGAACGCCATTGCTGATTTGCACTTGGTGGGAACCTGTATTTAATGTCGCATTCAGCCCTGCCGATACCAGAATCAGATTTTTTAATCCGCTGTGGTAATACCCCACCAGCAAGGGAAACTGCCCTGGTAAATTGGCTTGCCGCAACAGATGATTTACCTGTTTCAATAACGTACCTAGCTCTGGCAACCGTTGATTTTGTTGTGTCAGTTGCTCCTGCAGTAAACCATTAAATAGCGCTCGCAGTAATAATGCAGCCAGCACGCCATTATCCCCTGCCCGCGTCACATCAAGGCAATAGAATGCAAGGTCATGATCCGACAGCGGCGCAATATCCAGCACCAGCCCCGGTTGGTCGGCTGCCACCAATTGCCGATAGTTAATGCGACAGTGCGAAATCACTTGCGACACTGGAGGCTGTAATTCTTTTAGCAGCTTCGCGGCGGCGGCAGGATCGTCCACCATCGCATCCCAGTCGCGAAATAGCCGCTCTTCTTCTTCCACACGTGAATTAAACATATTGGGATAAAGACAGGCAAAGACGGTTTCTCGCAAGCGATTAAGGTCTTTCACCGGCTTCAACAGGACGTCATCCACACCGAGTCGTAGCGCTTTGGCTATGTCGGACATGTTTTCCGTCGCAGAAATCACCAGTATCGGGGTCTGATCGCCACGATTGCGTAAATACTCAACCAGTTTGAGACCGTTCATTCTTGGCATAGCCAGGTCGCAGATCATCAGGTCGGGTTTAAAATGCCCAAGCAAGTCCAGTGCTTCAAGTCCGTCACCAGCTACCGCCGTTGTCGCTCCCAAAGAGGAAAACCATGAGTCCATGAGTGAGCGAAATACCGGCTCATCCTCAACGATAAGAATCTGTTTTCCGACCAATGGCTGCGTCATATTCTCCCCCCTGACTGGCTTTAATAAATAGTGGCATGCTATTGCCACTCACGCCTGTCAGAATTAGCTTAAGTGTTGATAAAAAATGCGTTAGACGTTGGTTTTCACTAGGGGTAGAAGCTCATCCATTTTCTTCTCGACCGCTAACTGCCCGGCAGCAATTGCCGCACTGGCGCGGTGAAAATCCAGCGTGGATATTTGTGGACAAAACGGCTGAATCAGAATGTCTGGAGGGTCACCGGCCATGCGGTTACGTTTCAGTCGGTTTTCCAGAACCTGAATAGACGTCGTCATGATCTCCATCGCCGTAGGCGCAGTTACTGCACGCCTGGCCGTAATGTTGCTCAAGCGTTCTTTCAGACGGGCATGCCATGAGAGTTCGTCAGCATCATCACCCGATTCGGCATCGCTATTGACGTTGAAGGAGAGTAAATCTTGTTGCATGAGATGCGCATCGTGTTGCAGGTCGACCGCTATAACAATATCGGCCCCCAACGCGCGAGTCAGGGAGACAGGGACAGGATTCACCACCGCACCATCGACCAGCCAGTAACCATTGTGCGCAACAGGTGACATCAGGCCAGGAATACTGCAGGAGGCCCGGACAGCCAGATGTAAATCACCTTCGGTGAACCAAAGTTCCCGACCCGTACTCAGATTGGTGGCCACTGTTGCAAAACGGCGAGTACATTGCTCAATTGCTTCTACCGGCATCACATTACGGTACTGATTGAATACCCGTTCACCGCGCAGTAAACCTCCCCTGCGCCACGAGAGATCCATCAACCGTAAAACATCCCAATAGCTGAAAGAACAGACCCACTTTTCGAGAGCAGGCAGCTTATTGCAGGCGTAGGCAGCGCCAACCAACGAACCGATGGAGCACCCTGCCACGATATCAACATCAATACCCATATGCTTAAGGGCTTTAATAACGCCAATATGCGACCAACCTCGCGCCGCGCCGGAACCTAGCGCCAGCCCAATTTTTATTTTTCTCATTATACGTACAAACTTCCCCTGGCTTGCAGACGTAGCAACATCGCTACCGCTCAGTTAACATAGTGCCACTCTGGCGTTTTTACGCCGTTTTTATATTCCAGGGAGTACTTTGTGTCTCAGCTTTGTCCCTGTGGTAGCGCTGTCGAGTATAGCCTATGTTGCTACCGTTATGTGTCCGGCGCGCAAGTAGCACCTACGCCGTCACACCTCATGCGTTCTCGTTACTGTGCTTTTGTGATGAAAGACGCAGATTACCTTATCAGAACCTGGCATCCGGATTGTCATGCGGCCGAGTTTCGCGACGACATTATCGCAGGATTTACTCATACCGAATGGCTTGGACTGACCGTTTTTGAACAAGAAACGGCAGACACAGAAAATATCGGCTATGTCAGTTTTGTCGCACGGTTTTCTGAACAAGGTAAAACAGGTGCAATTATCGAGCGCTCTCGTTTTTTAAAAGAAAACGGTCAGTGGTACTATATTGACGGTACACGCCCTCAAATTGGACGAAACGATACCTGCCCTTGTGGCTCAGGTAAAAAATTTAAAAAGTGCTGCGGCTAATCAACGCCCGACAGTATCAATTTTGCAAACATTCTCAACAGGATCACCGCTGCAAATGCATTCATTACAACGAAAAGTGCTGCGTACTATTTGCCCGGACCAAAAAGGTCTGATCGCGCGCATAACGAATATCTGTTACAAGCATGAACTGAACATCGTGCAGAACAATGAGTTTGTGGACCACCGTACCGGACGCTTTTTTATGCGCACCGAACTGGAGGGCATTTTTAACGACGTCACGCTGCTTGCCGATCTGGACAGCGCCTTACCTGAAGGCTCGATTCGTGAATTAACCCCAGCAGGCCGCCGCCGCATCGTCATTTTGGTCACCAAGGAAGCGCATTGCCTGGGCGATTTATTAATGAAGGCCAATTACGGCGGGCTGGATGTTGAAATCGCCGCGGTGATCGGCAATCACGAGACCTTGCGTCCTCTGGTTGAACGGTTTGATATTCCGTTTGAGCTGGTGAGCCATGAAGGTTTAACACGTGACGAACATGATGAGAAAATGGCTGATGCTATCGACGCCCACCAGCCGGACTATGTCGTGCTGGCTAAATACATGCGCGTTCTGACCCCGACATTTGTTTCACGCTTCCCGAATAAGATTATCAATATTCACCATTCATTCCTGCCAGCATTCATTGGTGCTCGTCCATACCATCAAGCTTATGAACGCGGCGTGAAGATTATCGGCGCAACGGCCCACTACGTGAATGATAACCTCGATGAAGGCCCAATCATTATGCAGGACGTGATCCATGTTGATCACACCTACACCGCCGAAGATATGATGCGCGCGGGTCGCGACGTTGAAAAAAATGTATTAAGCCGTGCGCTGTATCAGGTTCTGGCTCAACGCGTCTTTGTTTACGGTAACCGAACGATTATTCTGTAATCGATTGATAAGTTAATTGGTTACCTTTACATCTTTACGTGTAAAAATCAGGCAACCAGTTCTTTTTTATCAACGGAATGCTTTACAGGGGCGCATCATTTGATATGATGCGCCCCGCTTCCAACGGAAGCAGGCCAGTAATTAGCATTACCCCGTGGTGGGGTTCCCGAGCGGCCAAAGGGAGCAGACTGTAAATCTGCCGTCATCGACTTCGAAGGTTCGAATCCTTCCCCCA
>NZ_JAOWGZ010000095.1:0-89802 GCF_030332875.1 Citrobacter sp. Cpo045 | reverse complement strand
CGGTAGTTCAGTTGGTTAGAATACCTGCCTGTCACGCAGGGGGTCGCGGGTTCGAGTCCCGTCCGTTCCGCCACTTATTAGAAAATTAAGCCTGCTACTAAGCAGGCTTAATGATAAGAAGATTTAGGGGCGTAGCTCAGTTGGTAGAGCACCGGTCTCCAAAACCGGGTGTCGCGAGTTCGAGTCTCTCCGCCCCTGCCAGAAACAATCCTTAGCATTATTGCTAAGGATTTTTTTTTACCTGTAATTTGAGTTTTTCCTTCTTTCTATTTTACTCCCGGCATCCTTGCCAGCGTTTTCCTTAATCTTCCAGAATATTCGTTCTCAGCAGATCGCAAATCAGCGCATGTTTATCGCTATTTTGCAGCCAAACTGCATATAACGGGCGTGAAAGCGTTGTACTGTCGGTAACCGTATGGAGATCGCTTTTACCTTTAGCCCAGCTGACCGGTAGCCAGCTAAAACCTTTGAGGACTGAAAGTTGCTGCCTGGCTAATTCTGCCGAACTGGTGGTAAGTACCGGCACTTCATCTCCCGCAATCAATCCAGCCTCGTGTTGCTGAAAGTCAGGTCCCCATTCCAGACGCAGATAATTCAGTTCATCTTTGGTTTGTGAAGGAGAACTGCAATAGAGCGCCAGCGTGAAATATCCCAACAGTTGGCTGCTAAATTCGTCCATTTTGGGCGTTTCGGTAGTAATCAATAGATCAAGCTGTCGCTCATGAAGCTGTTTTACTAACGACTGTCGCTGCGCGATCCTCGCTTCAAATTGCAGGCTGGATTGTGGCTCCTGGGATTGGTATAAACGCCCCAGCCAGCCATTAAGCATGCATTCCCAGAGGGATGCGCTGGCACCAATAGAAAACTCGTTATGCCGCGAGGTATTCGCAACCTCCTTACGTGCTGCTTGCCACGTATTCATCAGCGTTTCAGCGTAAGGTAATAATTTTTCACCTGCAGCGGTTAAGCGGATATTGTTTCTGTGTCGGGTGAACAGGTTTACACCCAATTGATTTTCCAGTTGTCTGATCCGAAAACTAACCGCTGATTGGGTCAGATAGAGCGCTTCAGCAGCCCTGCCAAAGTGGCGTGTCCGGCTAACTTCCAGGAAAGTTTTTAACAATTCCGTATCCACAACTCGCTCCATAAAATTATTTGTCGTTATGATTTAAATCTTTTGTTTGACGCTCTGTCAAGCGTAACTAATACTCCGCGCCATAAATAGCTCGGCCAAAGAATTAGGAGCGTGCAGGATGGCGGAAAGCTTTACGACGACTAATCGATATTTCGATAATAAATATTATCCCCGCGGATTCTCCCGTCATGGTGATTTCACCATTAAAGAAGCACAACTGCTTGAGCGTCACGGTTATGCTTTCAACGAGCTGGATCTGGGCAAGCGTGAGCCGGTAACGGAAGAAGAAAAACTGTTTGTTGCGGTATGCCGTGGTGAGCGCGAACCGGTTACCGAAGCTGAACGTGTGTGGTCCAAATACATGACGCGCATTAAGCGTCCAAAACGCTTCCACACGCTGTCTGGTGGGAAACCTCAGGTGGAAGGTGCGGAAGACTACACCGAATCTGATGATTAATAAAAAAGGGCGAAAGCCCTTTTTTTATGCCAGTAGTTTCTGCAAATGAATGAGTAATCTGTCTATCGCCCGATACCCAACAGCCTCCTGTAAGTGCTGGCGAGAGATATGGTCAGATTGTTCTATATCCGCGATCGTTCGAGCGACCTTTATCAGGCGTAACCAAGCGCGGATGGATAATCCGAGATGCGCGAGCGTTTCTTCAAGCCACTGCGCATCGTCGCTACGCAGTGGACAGTATTTATGGATATCCTGACTGTCCAGTTGCGCATTTAACTTATTCTGCCGCCGATACTGACGCTCTCGTGCTGCTGTAACGCGTTGCTTCACCGTTGCGCTATCTTCCCCTTTTACCTGGCTCTGGCTGAGTATGCCGGGCGGCGGTAAGGGGATTTCGAGGGAGAGATCGAAGCGGTCAAGAAATGGGCCTGATAATCGATTGAGGTAGCGTAGTGTCTGCTCTGGGGTACAGCGGTTATGGTTCCCCTGATAATGTCCTGTTGGGCTGGGATTCATGGCAGCAATAAGCTGAAAACGCGCGGGGTAAGTTATTTTTGCCCGAGTGCGGGATAAATGAATCTGCCCGGACTCAATGGGCTCTCGCAGTGCATCCAGCGTGCGCCGCTCAAACTCGGGAAGTTCATCCAGAAACAGTATGCCGTTATGCGCCAGAGATATCTCGCCTGGCGCAGGAATAGAGCCGCCACCGACCATGGCAGTTAATGAAGCACTGTGATGCGGCGAACGAAAAGGGCGTTGTTTCCACTGTTTTTGTAGCGTGTCGGAATTGACCAGACTTAGAATCGCGGCGCTTTCCAGTGCTTCATCATTGCTCAGTGGCGGAAGCAATCCTCTCAGGCGACTGGCCAGCATGGTCTTACCCGTTCCCGGCGGCCCGATGAGTAAGAGGTTATGACCGCCAGCTGCGGTAAGCTCCAGCCCGCGTTTACCCTGTTCCTGGCCGATAACATCGCTCAGATCATCTGCTAATGCGCAGGGGGTAAAATCTGCCGATGATGGTCTGTCTAAATCATGCTTACCTTCGAGAAATGCGCATACGGCCTGTAGATGATCGGCTATCAGGCACCCTTCACCGTGTATCAGTCCCACTTCAGCTGCATTCTCTTTTGCGACAATAATTCTCCTGCCTGCGCGAATAGCTTCAGTTGCACTTGATATCGCACCGGGAACGCCGCGTAACGCGCCTGTAAGCGCTAATTCGCCTACCAGCTCATATGTATCGAGGATATGGGTTGTAAGCTGCTCAGACGCTGCCAGAAGCGCAACTGCGATAGGTAAATCATATCGTCCCCCTTCTTTCGGGAGATCGGCTGGAGCGAGGTTTATGGTTATCTTCTTCGCCGGGAATTCATAACCGCTATTAATAATCGCACTGCGAACTCGATCGCGAGCCTCTTTTACCGTTGTTTCGGGTAATCCCACCATGGTTAAACCAGGCAAACCATTGCTGATATGTACCTCGATGGTAATGGCTGGCGCATTCACGCCCAGCGCAGCGCGTGTGTGAACAATCGATAGTGACATAAGCCCTCCTGATGAAAGCATTATGTCGCAATACATCGCGGCAAGATTTCACATAATTACGGTTTTTAGAGGCTTATTCCTGTGTTTTTATGTAGCTCAATACTGCTTGCATAAAGCCTGGAATAGCGCTCGCAAACGCTTTTGAATAACGTTTTTAGTAGGGAACGGGTTGCCGAGAATCACCTGAAAAGTGAAATATTTTCACTTTTGATTTTTTGTATAAAAAACAACGATATTTATCTAAACCGTTAACGGCGTCAGAAAAACGAATAAAAAAATATCTTGTGTCATTTGCAAATTCTATGGTAACTCTTTAGGTATTCCTTCGAACAAGATGCAAGAAAATACAAAAATGACAGCCCTTCTACGAGTGATTAGCCTGGTCGTGATTAGCGTGGTGGTGATTATTATCCCACCGTGCGGGGCTGCACTTGGACGAGGAAAGGCTTAGAAAACAAGCCTTAACGAACTAAGACCCCCGCACCGAAAGGTCCGGGGGTTTTTTTTGACCTTAAAAACATACATGAGGAGCAGAAAGTGGACGGTAGCATAAAATTCTGTTTCTCAAGATTTACGGCGGGGATGTAACTATGAATGGGGCACAGTGGGTGGTACATGCGTTGCGTGCACAAGGGGTTCAAACCGTCTTTGGTTATCCTGGTGGCGCAATTATGCCGGTTTACGATGCGTTGTATGACGGCGGCGTAGAACACCTGTTGTGCCGACACGAGCAGGGTGCGGCAATGGCGGCAATTGGCTATGCCCGTGCGACCGGTAAAACCGGCGTGTGTATCGCCACTTCAGGTCCTGGCGCTACCAACCTGATCACCGGACTCGCCGATGCGCTGTTAGATTCTGTTCCTGTGGTGGCGATCACCGGTCAGGTGGCCTCACCTTTCATCGGAACGGATGCGTTCCAGGAAGTGGACGTTCTGGGTATGTCTTTGTCCTGCACCAAACACAGTTTCCTGGTGCAGTCACTGGAAGAGCTGCCGCGCATCATGGCAGAGGCTTTCGCTGTGGCGAACTCCGGTCGTCCGGGTCCGGTTTTGGTTGATATCCCGAAAGATATCCAGCTGGCAAGCGGTACGCTGGAGCCGTATTTTACGACCGTCGAAAGCGTAGAGGTTTTCCCGCACGCTGACGTTGAGCAGGCGCGTAAAATGCTGGCGCAGGCGCAAAAACCGATCCTGTACGTCGGTGGCGGCGTTGGTATGGCGCAGGCGGTCCCGGCCCTGCGTGAATTTATCGCGGTAACCCAAATGCCGGTCGCCTGCACGCTGAAAGGTCTGGGCGCAGTAGAAGCTGACTACCCATACTATTTGGGTATGTTGGGAATGCATGGCACTAAAGCGGCAAATTTCGCGGTGCAAGAATGTGATTTACTGATTGCCGTGGGCGCGCGTTTTGATGACCGGGTGACCGGCAAGCTGAATACCTTCGCGCCGAACGCCAGCGTGATCCACATGGATATCGACCCTGCGGAAATGAACAAGCTGCGCCAGGCGCACGTCGCCCTGCAGGGTGATTTAAATTCTCTGCTGCCGGCATTGCAGCAATCTCTGAAGATTGACGCATGGCGTCAGCATAGCGCTGAACTGCGCACAGAGCATACCTGGCGCTATGATCATCCCGGTGAGGCTATCTACGCGCCACTGTTGTTGAAGCAGTTGTCCGATCGCAAACCCGCAGACAGCGTAGTGACAACGGATGTTGGTCAGCATCAGATGTGGTCGGCGCAGCATATGACCTACACCCGCCCGGAAAATTTCATCACCTCAAGCGGCCTGGGTACGATGGGCTTTGGCCTGCCAGCAGCGGTTGGTGCGCAGGTTGCTCGCCCGAACGATACGGTAATCTGTATCTCCGGTGACGGTTCCTTCATGATGAATGTACAGGAACTGGGCACCGTAAAACGCAAGCAGTTGCCGCTGAAAATAGTCTTACTCGACAACCAGCGGTTAGGCATGGTGCGACAATGGCAGCAGCTGTTTTTCCAGGAACGTTATAGCGAAACCACCCTTACCGATAACCCCGATTTCCTCATGTTGGCCAGCGCCTTCGGCATACCAGGTCAACACATCACCCGTAAAGACCAGGTTGAAGCGGCACTCGACACCATGCTGAACAGCGAGGGGCCATACCTGCTTCATGTCTCAATCGACGAACTTGAGAATGTCTGGCCTCTGGTACCGCCAGGTGCCAGTAACTCAGAAATGCTGGAGAAATTATCATGATGCAACATCAGGTCGCCGTTGAGGCTCGTTTCAATCCGGAAACGTTAGAACGTGTTTTACGCGTGGTACGCCATCGTGGTTTTCAGGTGTGCTCCATGAATATGGAAGCCGCCAGCGATGCGCAAAATATAAATATCGAATTGACCGTTGCCAGCCCCCGGTCGGTCGACTTACTGTTTAGTCAGTTAAGTAAACTGGTAGACGTTGCACATGTTGCTATCTGCCAGAGCACAACCACATCACAACAAATCCGCGCCTGAGCGCAAAAGGAAGAAAAATGACGACGAAAAAAGCTGATTACATTTGGTCTAATGGCGAGATGATTCGTTGGGAAGACGCGAAGGTTCACGTGATGTCCCACGCGCTGCACTACGGTACTTCTGTATTTGAAGGCATCCGTTGCTACGATTCTCACAAAGGGCCGGTGGTGTTCCGTCATCGCGAACATATGCAGCGTCTGCGTGATTCAGCCAAGATCTATCGTTTTCCGGTTTCTCAGAGCGTTGATGAGCTGATGGAAGCTTGCCGCGAGGTGATTCGTAAAAACAATCTGACCAGCGCCTATATCCGTCCGCTGGTGTTTGTTGGCGACGTGGGGATGGGCGTTAACCCGCCAGCGGGATACACCACTGATGTGATCATCGCCGCGTTCCCGTGGGGTGCTTACCTTGGTGCAGAAGCGCTGGAGCAGGGGATCGACGCGATGGTTTCTTCCTGGAACCGCGTGGCGCCGAACACCATCCCTACTGCTGCTAAAGCGGGCGGTAACTATCTGTCTTCGCTGCTGGTGGGTAGCGAAGCGCGTCGTCATGGCTATCAGGAAGGCATTGCGCTGGATGTGAATGGTTACATCTCCGAAGGTGCGGGCGAAAACCTGTTTGAAGTAAAAGACGGCATTCTGTTTACCCCGCCGTTTACCTCTTCTGCACTGCCGGGTATTACCCGTGACGCGATCATTAAGCTGGCGAAAGATCTCGATATCGAAGTACGTGAGCAGGTGTTGTCCCGTGAATCACTGTACCTGGCTGACGAAGTGTTCATGTCCGGTACCGCGGCTGAAATCACCCCAGTACGCAGTGTCGATGGTATCCAGGTGGGCGAAGGCCGCTGCGGTCCGGTCACCAAACGCATCCAGCAGGCCTTCTTTGGCCTCTTCACCGGTGAAACGGAAGATAAATACGGCTGGTTGGATTCAGTAAACCAATAACAAAATTAATATTTCCCCTAAATAATTCACGTTGCAGGAAGACGGCAACGCAGCAAGTCCCAGGAGCTTACTGTAGTAAGTGACTGGGGTGAGCGAGGCGGCCAACGCACCTGCGGCGTGAAGTATGCAGGGGAAAGACAGACGGGAGTTAATCAAGCATGCCTAAGTATCGTTCTGCTACCACCACCCACGGCCGCAATATGGCGGGTGCCCGCGCATTGTGGCGCGCCACCGGGATGACCGATGATGACTTCGGTAAACCGATTATCGCTGTGGTGAACTCCTTTACCCAGTTTGTGCCGGGTCACGTCCACCTGCGCGATCTCGGTAAGCTGGTTGCCGAACAAATCGAAGCCTCAGGCGGCGTGGCGAAAGAGTTCAACACCATTGCTGTGGATGATGGTATCGCCATGGGTCATGGCGGCATGCTGTATTCACTGCCGTCGCGTGAGCTGATCGCTGACTCCGTTGAGTACATGGTTAACGCCCACTGCGCCGATGCGATGGTCTGCATCTCCAACTGCGACAAAATCACCCCCGGGATGTTAATGGCCTCTTTGCGCCTGAATATTCCGGTGATCTTTGTTTCCGGCGGTCCGATGGAAGCCGGGAAAACCAAGCTCTCTGACCAAATCATCAAGCTCGACCTGGTTGATGCGATGATTCAGGGCGCTGACCCGAAAGTTTCCGACTCACAAAGCGAGCAGGTTGAACGTTCCGCCTGTCCGACCTGCGGCTCCTGTTCCGGTATGTTCACCGCTAACTCGATGAACTGCCTGACTGAAGCGCTGGGCCTGTCGCAGCCGGGTAACGGTTCACTGCTGGCGACTCACGCCGACCGTAAAGAACTGTTCCTCAACGCAGGTAAGCGCATCGTCGAGCTGACCAAACGCTATTACGAGCAGGATGATGCCTCCGCCCTGCCGCGCAACATTGCCAGCAAGGCAGCGTTTGAGAACGCCATGACGCTGGATATCGCCATGGGCGGCTCCACCAATACCGTTCTGCACCTGCTGGCAGCCGCGCAGGAAGCGGAAATCGACTTCACCATGAGTGATATCGACAAGCTGTCCCGCAAAGTCCCGCAACTGTGTAAAGTGGCACCGAGCACGCAGAAATACCATATGGAAGATGTGCACCGCGCAGGCGGCGTACTGGGTATTTTAGGCGAACTGGATCGTGCTGGACTGCTGAACCGCGACGTGAAAAACGTGCTGGGGATGACTCTGCCGCAAACGCTCGATCGGTATGACGTGATGTTGACCAAAGACGACGCGGTGAAAAAAATGTTCCGTGCTGGCCCGGCCGGCATTCGTACTACCCAGGCGTTCTCACAGGACTGCCGTTGGGATACGCTGGATGACGACCGCGCGGAAGGCTGCATTCGCTCGCTGGAGCATGCTTACAGCAAAGACGGTGGTCTGGCAGTTCTGTACGGTAACTTCGCGGAAAACGGCTGTATTGTAAAAACCGCAGGCGTGGATGACAGCATCCTGAAATTCACCGGCCCGGCAAAAGTGTATGAAAGCCAGGACGATGCGGTTGAAGCCATCCTCGGCGGTAAAGTGGTGGCTGGCGACGTGGTTGTCATTCGCTACGAAGGGCCGAAAGGCGGGCCAGGCATGCAGGAAATGCTCTACCCAACCACTTTCCTGAAATCGATGGGCCTCGGTAAGGCTTGCGCGCTGATTACCGACGGTCGTTTCTCCGGCGGTACTTCGGGGCTTTCCATTGGTCACGTTTCTCCGGAAGCGGCCAGCGGCGGTAATATCGCGATTATCGAAGATGGTGACATGATTGCCATCGATATCCCGAATCGTGGTATTCAACTTCAACTGAGTGATGCGGAAATCGCTGCGCGCCGTGAAGCGCAGGAAGCTCGCGGTGACAAAGCCTGGACGCCAAAAGATCGTCAGCGTCAGGTCTCCTTTGCACTGCGCGCCTACGCCAGCCTGGCAACCAGTGCCGACAAAGGTGCGGTGCGCGATAAGTCGAAGCTCGGGGGATAATGACCATGGCGGATTCACAACCTCTATCCGGCGCTCCTGAGGGTGCCGAGTATCTCAGAGCGGTATTGCGTGCGCCGGTATACGAAGCGGCACAGGTAACGCCGCTACAGAAAATGGAAAAACTCTCTTCGCGCCTCGACAATGTCATTCTGGTGAAGCGCGAAGACCGTCAACCTGTTCACAGCTTCAAGCTACGCGGTGCCTATGCCATGATGGCGGGCTTGACCGAAGAGCAAAAAGCGCATGGCGTCATTACCGCATCGGCTGGTAATCATGCTCAGGGCGTCGCTTTCTCTTCTGCGCGATTAGGCGTGAAGGCGCTGATTGTCATGCCAACGGCTACCGCCGATATCAAAGTCGACGCCGTTCGCGGCTTCGGCGGAGAAGTGCTGCTGCACGGCGCGAACTTTGATGAAGCCAAAGCCAAAGCGATTGAATTGTCGCAGCAGCAGGGTTTTACCTGGGTGCCGCCGTTCGATCATCCGATGGTGATTGCCGGGCAGGGCACGCTGGCGCTGGAGCTGCTCCAGCAGGATGCGCATCTCGATCGCGTATTTGTGCCAGTTGGTGGTGGCGGATTAGCGGCAGGCGTGGCAGTGCTAATTAAACAGCTGATGCCGCAAATCAAAGTGATTGCCGTGGAAGCGGAAGATTCGGCCTGTCTGAAAGCGGCGCTGGATGCCGGTCATCCGGTGGATCTGCCGCGAGTGGGTCTCTTTGCCGAAGGCGTGGCGGTGAAACGTATTGGTGATGAAACCTTCCGTCTGTGCCAGGAATATCTCGACGATATTATTACCGTGGATAGCGATGCTATTTGCGCGGCAATGAAAGACCTGTTCGAGGATGTACGTGCGGTGGCGGAACCTTCCGGGGCACTGGCGCTGGCGGGGATGAAAAAATACATCGCCCAGCATAATATTCGCGGCGAGCGCCTGGCGCATGTTCTTTCCGGCGCTAACGTTAACTTCCACGGCCTGCGCTACGTTTCCGAACGTTGCGAGCTGGGGGAACAGCGCGAAGCCTTGCTGGCCGTGACCATCCCGGAAGAAAAGGGCAGCTTCCTGAAGTTTTGCCAACTGCTGGGCGGGCGCTCGGTGACCGAGTTTAACTACCGCTTTGCTGATGCGAAAGACGCCTGCATTTTTGTCGGCGTACGTCTGAGTCGTGGGCTGGAAGAGCGTAAGGAAATCCTGCAACTGCTCAATGAGGGCGGCTATAGCGTGGTGGATCTGTCTGATGACGAGATGGCGAAGCTACACGTGCGCTATATGGTCGGTGGACGTCCGTCGAAACCCTTACAGGAACGTCTTTATAGCTTCGAATTTCCGGAGTCGCCGGGGGCGTTGCTCAAATTCCTGCATACCCTGGGGACGCACTGGAATATTTCATTGTTCCACTATCGCAGTCACGGCACTGATTATGGTCGTGTGCTGGCGGCGTTTGAGTTGGGTGAACACGAGCCTGATTTCGAAACGCGGCTGAATGAACTGGGTTATGACTGTCATGATGAAACACATAACCCGGCGTTCAGGTTCTTCCTGGCGGGTTAACGACAGCCATTAAAAAAGGGTTCATGTAAAAACATGAACCCTTTTTGCTACTGTATCAGCAGATTACAGCGTGATAACGTCGAATTCGACTTCGGTATTCACGTCAGCATCGTAATCCACACCGTCGAGGGCAAAACCGAACAGGTTCAGGAATTCCTGCTTGTATCCTGCATAGTCAGTTTCTTGCGCCAGGTTTTCGGTAGTGATCAGCGGCCACAGATCGCGACATGCCTGCTGAATGTCGTCACGCAGTTCCCAGTCATCCATACGGATACGCTGGTTGTCATCAAGCGCCACTTTATCGCCGTACAGGCTGGTGGTCATCAGACGGTTGATCTGCTCAATACAACCTTCGTGAATCCCCTGCGCTTTCATCAGCTTGAAGACCATGGAGATGTACAGTGGCATTACCGGAATCGCAGAAGATGCCTGGGTGATAACGGACTTCAGTACGGCAACGTTAGCGGAACCGTTCAGCGGTGCCAGCTGGTTACGCAGTTCTCCCGCCGCGCGATCGAGGTCTTCTTTCGCTTTGCCCAGCGCGCCGTGCCAGTAGATTGGCCAGGTCAGGTCGGTACCGATGTAGGAGTAGGCTACGGTTTTCACGCCATCAGCCAGCACGCCCGCTTCGCTCAGCGCGCCCATCCACAGTTCCCAGTCTTCGCCGCCCATGACGGTGACGGTGTTCTGAACTTCTTCTTCGGTTGCCGGCTCAATGCTGGCGGTGATGATCTGATCTTTGTTGGTATCGATCGCTTTAGAGGTGTAAACCTCACCGATTGGCTTCAGCGCTGAACGGACGATTTCACCGGTTTTCGGCATTTTACGCACTGGGGAAGCCAGTGAGTAAACCACCAGGTCAATCTGACCCAGGTCTTCTTTGATCAGTTTGATCACTTCATCACGGCATTCGTCAGAGAACGCATCGCCGTTGATGCTTTTGGAGTACAGACCTTCACGCTTGGCCGCTTCGTCGAAAGCTGCAGAGTTATACCAGCCTGCGGAACCTGGTTTGGTATCCGTGCCCGGTTTTTCGAAAAATACGCCGATAGTGGCGGCACCGCTGCCAAAGGCGGCGGAAATTCTGGAAGCCAGACCGTAACCGGTGGAAGCACCGATCACCAGCACTCGAGACGGGCCGTTCTCGATTTTCCCGTTCTGCTTAACATACTCGATCTGCTTTTCCACGTTGACTTTGCAGCCAGTCGGATGGGTCGTTGTACAGATGAATCCACGAATTTTTGGTTTGATTATCATAATGATGGCTAATTAAGTTTGTATTTTCGCTGTCAAGTGCGCAATGACACCGTCTGTTCTGGCCTGCTTAACGCGATGGTTAACAAGCCCCCCACTACAATGGATCACGACATTATACAGAAAAGGAGCGCCAATACTGAATCTACCACTGATTTTAGACCTGACGCTGGCGCTACTCTGCGGATTTACGTTCCAGAACAATCTTCCAAAACGCGTCGATCAGCGGTTCATGCAGTCGCTTTTTCGGCGCGCAGACGCCAAGCTCGAACGGTGTTTTTTCGTCACTGCGCTCTAAAATCATCACGCGATTACGCACCGGCTCCGGGCTGTTTTCTAGCACCACTTCCGGCAGCAGAGCTACGCCGCAGCCCAGCGCCACCATTGAGACCATCGCTTCGTGGCCACCCACCGTGGCGTAAATTGATGGGTTGCTGATTTTGTGACGGCGGAACCACAGCTCGATACGGCGGCGTACCGGACCCTGATCGGCCATGATAAACGGCACCGTCGACCAGTCCGGCTTATCGACCGATACCTGATTACGCACCGGGCAGGGCAACGCCGGAGCGATCAACACAACCGTCAGATTCTCCAGCATCGAGAACGCCACCGCGCCAGGCAGCGTTTCGGGCTTACCGGCAATTGCCAGATCGGCTTCACCAGTGACCACTTTATCCATCGCATCGGCGGCGTCGCCGGTGGTGAGCTTAATTTCCACTGACGGATGCTCGGCGCGGAAACGGTCAAGGATTGGCGGCAGATGGCTGTAGGCGGCAGTTACCGAACAGAAGATATGCAGTTCGCCCGACAGCGACGGCCCTTGTTGATCTAAGGTGTGGCGTAACTGCTGGTACTGCAACAGCGTCTGTTGGGCAAACACGCGCAGCTCTTCACCTGCTTCGGTCAGCGTAACCGTACGG
Organism: Citrobacter sp. Cpo045; assembly: GCF_030332875.1. Classification (NCBI taxonomy): domain Bacteria; kingdom Pseudomonadati; phylum Pseudomonadota; class Gammaproteobacteria; order Enterobacterales; family Enterobacteriaceae; genus Citrobacter; species Citrobacter sp. Cpo045. The sequence continues at coordinate 77,485 of NZ_JAOWGZ010000095.1, read as the reverse complement.
TTATCGCGCACAAACAGCGGCTGGCCGAGGTCTTCTTCGAGGCGCTGAATCTGCCGGGAAAGCGTGGATGGGCTGACGTGCATTGCCCGCGCGCTGCGGCCAAAGTGACGACTTTCAGCCAAATGCAGGAACATTTTCAGATCGCGTAAATCCACAGACGAGCCTCCGATTTTCTACGTTGCATAAATTGCAATGTGACGTTGTGAATATATCAATTTCCGCAATAAATTTCCTGTTGTAATGTGGATTCAATCTCGCAAATACAAATCTGCGAACCGAATAATAAGCACCACAACACAACATCACGGAGTACACCATCATGGCTAACTACTTTAATACACTGAACCTGCGCCAGCAGCTGGCACAGCTGGGTAAATGTCGCTTTATGGGTCGCGACGAATTCGCCGATGGTGCGAGCTACCTTCAGGGTAAAAAAGTGGTCATCGTCGGCTGTGGCGCCCAGGGTCTGAACCAGGGCCTGAACATGCGTGACTCCGGTCTGGATATCTCCTACGCACTGCGTAAAGAAGCCATTGCTGAGAAGCGTGCTTCCTGGCGTAAAGCGACCGAAAACGGCTTCAAAGTGGGTACCTACGAAGAGCTGATCCCGCAGGCTGATCTGGTGGTTAACCTGACTCCGGACAAGCAGCACTCCGACGTTGTGCGTTCTGTACAGCCGCTGATGAAAGACGGTGCAGCGCTGGGTTACTCCCACGGCTTCAACATCGTGGAAGTTGGCGAGCAGATCCGTAAAGACATCACTGTTGTGATGGTGGCACCGAAATGTCCGGGTACAGAAGTGCGTGAAGAGTACAAACGTGGTTTCGGCGTACCGACCCTGATCGCCGTTCACCCGGAAAACGATCCGAAAGGCGAAGGCATGGCGATCGCTAAAGCTTGGGCTGCGGCTACTGGAGGTCACCGTGCGGGTGTGCTGGAGTCCTCCTTCGTTGCGGAAGTGAAATCTGACCTGATGGGTGAGCAGACTATCCTGTGCGGTATGCTGCAGGCCGGTTCTCTGCTGTGCTTCGATAAGCTGGTGGAAGAGGGTACTGACCCGGCATATGCTGAAAAACTGATTCAGTTCGGCTGGGAAACCATCACCGAAGCGCTGAAGCAGGGCGGCATCACTCTGATGATGGACCGTCTGTCTAACCCGGCGAAACTGCGTGCTTACGCGCTGTCCGAACAGCTGAAAGAGATCATGGCGCCGCTGTTCCAGAAACACATGGACGACATCATCTCCGGTGAATTCTCTTCCGGCATGATGGCTGACTGGGCCAACGACGATAAGAAACTGCTGACCTGGCGTGAAGAGACCGGCAAAACCGCGTTCGAAACCGCTGCCCAGTTCGACGGTAAAATCGGCGAGCAGGAATACTTTGATAAAGGCGTTCTGATGATTGCGATGGTGAAAGCGGGCGTTGAGCTGGCGTTCGAAACCATGGTGGATTCCGGCATCATCGAAGAATCTGCTTACTACGAATCACTGCACGAACTGCCGCTGATCGCCAACACTATTGCCCGTAAGCGTCTGTACGAAATGAACGTGGTTATCTCTGATACCGCAGAATACGGCAACTACCTGTTCTCTTACGCTTGCGTACCGCTGCTGAAAGAGTTCATGACCACCCTGCAGACCGGCGACCTGGGCAAAGCGATTGCTGAAGGCGCGGTAGACAACGCGCAACTGCGTGACGTGAACGATGCGATTCGCGGCCATGCTATCGAGAAAGTGGGCCAGAAACTGCGTGGCTACATGACCGATATGAAGCGCATTGCGGTCGCAGGATAATTCCTCATAGAGGAATGGCATATCAACAGCGCTTCGTAGGCCGGATAAGCGAAGCGCTATCCGGCAAAAAAAGCCCGGTGTTTAAACACCGGGCTTTCTATTAGTTACGGTACAGCACTTTAATGATGTGGTAACCGAACTGAGTGTGCAGCGGGCCGGTTGGCTCCAGCACAGGGCAGGAAAAAACCACTTTATCGAACGCCGGAACCATCTGGCCCTGACGGAATTCGCCTAAATCACCGCCGCGTTTGCCTGATGGGCAGATGGAGTGTTTCTTCGCCAGTTTGCCGAAGTCGGCGCCGTTTTTAATCTGTTCCAGAAGATCCAGTGCCAGTTTCTCTTCTTTAACAAGGATATGCACTGCTGCTGCTGTTTTTGCCATGATCGTGCCTTCAAAAGGGGGTCTGTAAGGCTCGCGATTTTAGCATGGCTTACCGTCGATACAGCACTTTGATGATGTGGTAGCCAAATTTGGTTTTTACAGGCCCGTAAGGTTTAAGCAGTGGGCAGCTAAACACAGCGGCATCAAATGGCCCCACCATCATCCCCTGTTTGAACTCGCCCAGATCGCCTCCGTTGCGCCCAGAGGGGCAGCGAGAATAGCGTTTTGCCAAATGATCGAAGCTAATACCGCGATCCAGCTTGCTCAGGATCTCCAGAGCTAATTTCTCTTCTTTTACCAGGATATGTAGGGCTGCCGCGCTCTTAGCCATTATTTTGTTCTCATGTCTCAAAGATGTCCCATTACTTTATCACCCGTCTTAGTCGTGGACATATACTCTTCGCCATCGCGGGACAGATGTCTCGCCTGATGTATGGAAACGGGAGATGAGCGACATTTTCTCTGCCGCATTCCCTTTTGCCGGGGACCTCCGTCCTGTCCCTACAGCCATGGAGCGAGATATCATGGATACAATGAAAAAAACTGAATTTTCAGTCGGATGGCTTACCGGGCTGGGTGATATTGTTCGCGATCCACAGCTCTATGAATTATTGAAATATTGCCCTCTGGACATCATGCAGCGCTGGCGTTTTGAAGAGATCCAACGCGGTGCCTTTATCTGTCGGCAGGGGGAAATATGTCAGCGTTTTTCGCTGATTATTGCCGGTGAAGTCGATGTTTTCTATGAGGCTGAAGATGGACGTCGTTATCGTCAAGCCCGCTACCGGAAAGGCGATATGCTGGGCGAACTCGAGATTTTTGAGTCGCGCCATTACATCTGTTCGGTAGTGGCGGTAGGACATGTGCAGCTTCTGAGCTTATCGCAGGAATACTTCAGCCGCTGGCTGGCGTTAGATAACCATTTTAACCAGCGGATGCTGCGCTTCTTTAGTCAGCAATATTACCAGCTGTCGAAAAAGGCCAGCAGCGACAATCTTTACTCGCTGTATCAGCGAGTGTGCCAGGCGTTATGGCTGCGTTATCAACAAGATGGAACGAATGAAATTTTGCTGGATAAGCTAAACCTCAGTCAGGAACTGGCGGCGACGACACGCAGTATTAACCGTATTTTACATGACCTGAAAGCGCTACAGATTATTGATACCGATGGTGAAAGTATTGTGTTGTCAGCCCCTGAAAAATTAAAGCGGGAGGCTGATATCGGATAACCGCAAGAGTGAAGGAGGCGGGAGAATGTCGCTGCAACCCCATATCCAGTTAAGCAAGGAGATGATCGGCGCACGCTATGCGCTGCTGCCGGGAGACCCGCTGCGGGTCGATCGCATCGCCAATTTTCTTGATAACCCAGAATCGCTTGGTCAAAACCGTGAGTTTCGCGCCGCGCGAGGTTGGTATCAGGGGATCGAGATTTTAGTGCTCTCTACCGGAATCGGTGGACCGTCTACGGCTATTGCCATTGAAGAACTGCGTCAAATCGGTGTAAAGACCCTGATTCGTATCGGCAGCTGCGGGGCATTGCAGGATAATCTTGCGCTCGGCGACGTGATTATCGCCCATGCCGCGGTCATGGATGACGGGACCAGCCGTACCTATGCGCCCGCTGGCTATCCGGCCTGCGCCGACCCGCAGTTAACCTGGGAACTGATGACGCAGGCGCGACAGATGAATATCCCCGCCATCTGCGGTCTGGTGCGCAGTCACGACAGTTTTTATACCGACCGGGAAGCGGAACTGGATGCGCAGTGGTCGGCGCTCGGCGTTCTGGGCGCGGATATGGAAAGTGCCGCTTTGATGACCATCGGTGCGCTGCGCGGGTTACGTACGGCGTCATTACTCAATGTGGTGGTTGCCCACAACGGTTGTCTGGATAGCAGTATCAATGATTATGTCCAGCAGGAAACGTTGTGCCAACAGGGCGAAGAACGGCAAATTACCCTGGCGCTACGCGCCATTCATTCCGATAGTCAGCAAGGAGGTCAGTGATGGACTTTTTTAGCATTAACAATGTAATGGTCAACATTCCTCTCGGCGAAGGCGGCTATGCACTATCTTGGATTGAAGCCATTGGTACCGTATTTGGTCTGTTATGTATCTGGTGTGCCAGCCGGGAAAAAATCATCAATTACCTGTTTGGCCTGATTAACGTCACGCTGTTTGCAGCAATCTTTTTCCAGATTCAGCTCTATGCCAGCTTGTTGCTACAGGTGTTTTTCTTCGCCGCTAACATTTACGGTTGGTATGCGTGGAGCCGGCAAAATGAGGCGCAGGAAGCAGCGCTCAAAGTACGTTGGCTTTCCCGTCAGCAAACCCTGGTACTGGGCGGCGTTTGCGCGGTGGCGATAGTTTTGATGACGCTGTTTATCGATCCGGTGTTTGCAGCGCTTACCCGCATTATGATTGCACTGCTACAAATGATAGGTATACCGGTCGCGATGCCTGACCTTCAGCCCGATGCCTTCCCGTTCTGGGATTCCACCATGCTGGTGTTGTCGATTGCGGCCATGATTCTGATGACGCGTAAATATGTCGAAAACTGGCTGCTGTGGGTGCTCATCGACGTGATTAGTGTGGTTATTTACGCGGTACAGGGCGTCTACGCCATGTCGCTCGAATATGTCCTGCTGACGGCAATCGCGGTGATGGGATCCTACAGCTGGATCAAGAGCGCACAGCGCAACGGTTACACACCGCTTGCCGCGACGGTTTCCTGATTGACCCGATTTTCTGGCTACTCACAGGGGTAGCCAGATACTCTTTTTCTCCCTCTTTCTGCTACAATCCACCTCCCCCGTGTTTACAGATTGAGCAATCCCTTATGCGTTTGAACCCCGGACAACAACAAGCCGTCGAATTCGTCACCGGACCTTGCCTGGTGCTGGCGGGAGCGGGTTCCGGCAAGACGCGTGTTATCACCAACAAAATAGCCCATCTGATCCGTGAATGTGGCTATCAGGCACGACATATTGCGGCAGTGACCTTTACCAATAAGGCTGCGCGCGAGATGAAAGAGCGCGTGGCGCAAACGCTGGGGCGTAAAGAAGCACGCGGGTTGATGATCTCCACTTTCCACACACTGGGACTGGATGTCATTAAGCGCGAATATGCGGCGCTGGGGATGAAGTCGAACTTCTCGCTGTTTGATGATACCGACCAGGTGGCCCTGCTTAAGGAACTGACCGAAGGGCTAATTGAAGACGATAAGCTTATTCTTCAGCAGCTGATCTCGATGATCTCCAACTGGAAAAACGATCTGATGACGCCAGCGCAGGCGGCAGCCAGCGCAAAGGGCGAGCGCGATCGTATTTTTGCCCACTGCTATGGTCTGTATGACGCGCATATGAAGGCGTGTAACGTCCTCGATTTTGACGATCTTATCCTGCTGCCCACTCTGCTGCTACAGCGCAATGAAGAAGTGCGTGAGCGCTGGCAAAACAGAATCCGCTACCTGCTGGTGGATGAATATCAGGATACCAACACCAGCCAGTACGAGCTGGTGAAGTTGCTGGTAGGGAAACGTGCGCGCTTTACCGTCGTGGGCGATGACGATCAGTCGATCTACTCCTGGCGCGGCGCCCGTCCGCAGAACCTGGTACTGTTAAGCAAAGATTTTCCGGCTTTACAGGTGGTGAAGCTGGAGCAAAACTACCGTTCATCAGGTCGCATCCTGAAAGCGGCGAACATCCTCATTGCGAACAATCCACACGTCTTTGAAAAGCGGCTCTTTTCCGAGTTGGGTTACGGTGCTGAGCTGAAGGTACTAAGTGCCAATAATGAAGAGCACGAAGCCGAACGTGTGACCGGGGAATTAATTGCCCATCACTTTGTGAACAAGACGCAATATAAAGACTACGCCATCCTTTATCGCGGTAATCATCAGTCGCGCGTGTTCGAAAAGTTTCTGATGCAGAACCGTATCCCGTACAAAATTTCCGGCGGAACATCGTTCTTCTCGCGTCCGGAGATTAAAGATCTGCTGGCCTACCTGCGCGTGCTGAGCAACCCGGATGACGACAGCGCATTTTTGCGCATCGTAAACACGCCAAAGCGTGAAATCGGTCCGGCCACGCTGCAAAAGTTGGGTGAATGGGCGATGACGCGTAATAAAAGCCTGTTTACCGCCAGCTTTGATATGGGGCTTAGCCAGACACTGACCGGGCGCGGGTATGACTCTCTGACCCGCTTTACGCACTGGCTGGGTGAAATTCAGCGCCTGGCGGAGCGCGAACCGGTTGCCGCTGTGCGCGATCTGATCCACGGTATTGATTACGAATCCTGGCTGTATGAAACCTCGCCGAGCCCGAAAGCGGCTGAAATGCGTATGAAAAACGTCAATACGTTGTTCAGCTGGATGACGGAGATGCTGGAAGGCAGTGAGCTGGAAGAGCCGATGACCCTGACCCAGGTCGTTACCCGCTTTACCCTGCGCGACATGATGGAGCGTGGAGAGAGTGAAGAAGAGCTGGATCAGGTGCAGTTGATGACGCTGCATGCCTCAAAAGGGCTGGAGTTCCCTTACGTGTTTATGGTGGGAATGGAAGAAGGATTTTTGCCGCACCAGAGCAGTATCGATGAAGACAATATCGACGAAGAACGTCGTCTGGCTTACGTAGGGATTACGCGTGCACAGAAAGAACTCATCTTCACTCTATGCAAAGAGCGTCGTCAGTATGGTGAGCTGGTGCGTCCGGAACCGAGTCGTTTCCTGCTGGAGCTGCCACAGGATGACGTTATCTGGGAACAAGAGCGTAAAGTGGTGAGCGCTGAGGAGCGGATGCAAAAAGGGCAGGCCAGCATTGCTAATATTCGGGCAATGATGGCGAAAGCCAAAGCGAAGTAGGTATTTTGTAGGCCGGATACGTGTAAACGCGCGCTATCCGGCAACCAACATCTAATGAACGTCCAGCGGCCAGTGGACATAGCTTTGCCACTGACTTTCCTGATCGATTAACTCTTTACCCAGCGGATGATGTTCCAGCCAGCCTTCTGGTAGCGTGACCGTCAGGTGCTCGTTTCTTGCATCCATTTGAATTTCCGGCACAAGATCGTCACGGCGACGGCTGGCGAAGATGATCGCCAAACGTAGCAAACGGCAAAGATGCTCCGCGATGCGCGGTGGCACTGCGTTTTGCTGGTGGAGCGAAGAGAGATCGACGGGGTTGGTCTGGTTGAGTAACAGCGTTGCTAGCAGTTTCTTTTGCGCAGGGGTAAAACCCGGGAGATCGAGATTGCGCACCAGATAAGCGGCATGCTGTGGTGCCTGTTTAAAATCAACGCTCAGGCCAATTTCATGCAGCTGAGAGGCACTAATCAGTAGTTCGCGGCTAATCGGTTCAAGATGCCACTTTTTTTCTACCTGATCGAGAAATTTAGTCGCTAAATTGGCAACGCGATGTGCTTGCTCTGTATCGACCATAAAGCGACGCTGGATATTGCGTAATGTGCGGCTACGAATATCCTGATCCACCGCCAGATGCAGCATGCCGTAGACCAGACCTTCACGTAATGCGCCGCCGGCCAGGGTCATGCATTGAATGTTCAGTTCGGTGAAAATAGCAATCAGAATGGCCAGCCCGCTGGGGAAAACCAGCGCACGTTCCAGCGTTAACCCTTCGATTTCCAGCTCTTCCAGACGACCGCAGTGAATGGCGCGCTGCTTAAGCTGCTGCAGTTTGGCCAACGTAATGCGCTCATCCATACCCTGCGCCATCATGATTTCCTGCAACGCCTGGACGGTACCAGAGGCACCAACGCAAACTTTCCAGCCATGAAAACGCAGTTTGTCGGCGACCGGGCGCAGAACTTCACGTGCGGCCTTCTCTGCCTCGTCAAAGTTTTCCTGTGCCAGATTACGATCGGTAAAATAGCGTTCGAGCCAGGTGACGCAGCCCATCGACAGGCTGAACAGAGAGGTGGTTTGTGCGCCGGATCCGGTGACTAATTCAGTGCTGGCGCCACCAATATCCACAACCAGACGCTGATCGGCACCACCGGTTGTGTGGGCCACACCTTGATAAATCAGTCGCGCTTCTTCTTCACCGCTAATCACCTGGACAGGGCAGCCAAGGATCTCTTGCGCTTTGGCAATAAACACATCGGCATTTACGGCGATGCGTAATGTTGCCGTGGCGACCACCCGGATTTGTGGATGCGGAATATCCTGCAGACGTTCAGCAAACAGGCGCAAACATTGCCAGCCGCGCTCCATCGCTTCAACAGAGAGCTCGTTGTCACCGTTGAGTCCAGCGGCCAGACGCACTTTGCGTTTGATACGCGTGAGCGTCTGGATGCTTCCTGCCACCTCGCGTACAACCAGCATATGAAAACTATTCGAGCCGAGATCGATTGCCGCATACAGCGAAGTAGAATTCATACACTTCATCCTTCAACCTGTATCTGTGTTGGCTGCGTTCTCTCACCCGAATCACTTACTAAAGTAAGCTCATCGGGATTCGTTTTCTTGCCGCCTTGATACAGGCTGAATGATTTTGTGTATGGCATAACTTTTCTTAACCTGAACGACGACGATTACGCGGAGCACCACCGGTACGGCGTGGGCCATTGCCTGTACGCGGGCGCGTTAAGCGCAACGGCTTCGGCAGATCGGTCATCAGCGCATCCGGGTTATATTTGCTGACCGGAATCGAGTGGCCGATATAGGTCTCGATTGCAGGTAAATTCAGCGCGTACTCTTCACAGGCCAGGCTGATAGAGTGACCGCTTGCGCCAGCACGTCCGGTACGACCGATTCGGTGAACGTAATCTTCACAGTCATCCGGCAGGTCATAGTTAAATACGTGCGTTACTGCTGGGATATGCAGGCCACGCGCAGCGACATCCGTCGCAACGAGAATGTCGAGATCGCCACGGGTGAACTCATCAAGAATACGCAGACGTTTTTTCTGTGCTACGTCACCGGTCAGCAGACCGACGCGATGACCGTCCGCAGCAAGGCTGCCCCAGATATCTTCACAACGATGCTTGGTGTTAGCAAAAACAATGGCGCGATCTGGCCACTCTTCTTCAATCAGCGTTTGCAGCAAACGCATTTTCTCTTCGTTGGAAGGGTAGAAGAGCTCTTCTTTAATGCGGTGGCCAGTTTTCTGTTCCGGTTCGACTTCAACGTACTCAGCGTTATTCATCTGTTCGAACGCCAGTTCGCGAACGCGGTAAGAGAGGGTTGCAGAAAACAGCATGTTCAGACGTTGGGTGGTTGGCGGCATACGACGGAACAGCCAACGGATATCTTTAATAAAGCCCAGATCGTACATACGATCGGCTTCATCCAGCACCACGACCTGAATCGCGCCCAGATTAATGTGGTTCTGTTTTGCATAGTCGATGAGACGACCGGTCGTGCCGATAAGAATATCGACGCCGCTTTCCAGCACTTTCAGCTGTTTATCGTAACCGTCGCCGCCATACGCCAGGCCTAATTTCAGACCAGTGGTCTGTGCCAGCGGCTCGGCATCGGCGTGGATCTGCACGGCTAACTCACGCGTTGGCGCCATAATTAACGCACGCGGTTGGTTCACCTTGCGATCGGCAATCGCGGGATGAGAGAGAAGATAATGAAACGTTGACGTCAGGAACGCCATCGTTTTTCCGGTACCGGTTTGCGCCTGCCCGGCAACATCACGACCAGCCAGCGTTAGCGGCAGCGCGAGGGCCTGAATGGGCGTACAGTTATGAAAGCCTTTATTTTCAAGGGCTTCTATCACCTTTGGGTGCAGGGCGAAGTCGGAAAACTTCTGTTCTGTTAAATGTGTTTTGCTCATAGTGTGGTAGAATATCAGCTTACTATTGCTTTACGAAAGCGTATCCGGTGAAATAAAGTCAACCTTTAGTTGGTTAATGCTACATCAACACGTCGTTGATTAATGCTACACCAATGCACCAGGCTTATTCCTGTGGAGTTATTATGAGCGATAAAATTATTCACCTGACTGACGACAGTTTTGACACGGATGTACTCAAAGCGGACGGAGCAATCCTCGTTGATTTCTGGGCAGAGTGGTGCGGTCCGTGCAAAATGATCGCTCCGATTCTGGATGAAATCGCTGACGAATATCAGGGCAAACTGACGGTTGCTAAACTGAACATTGACCAAAACCCAGGCACCGCGCCGAAGTATGGTATCCGTGGCATCCCGACCCTGCTGCTGTTTAAAAACGGCGAAGTTGCGGCGACGAAAGTCGGCGCGCTGTCCAAAGGTCAGTTGAAAGAATTCCTCGACGCTAATTTAGCGTAAGGAAGTCTCATGATCGGGCGACCCTACTTCGAAATGATTCGGATGACTGGACGCCCGACTTGAGTCGTGCTAAGTTAGTGTTGACTTCGTATTAAACATACCTTATTAAGTTTGAATCTAGTTATATCCAATACTTCCCGTTGTTTCTCGCGCGAGAAGTGGACAGATTCCTGGCTTGTCACTCAATCCGTCTTGTCGTTTCAGTTCTGCGTACTTTCCTGTGACCAGACAGCGAACAGACATGAGTTGATGGCCGTAAACAGGCATGGATGACCCTGCCATACCATTCACAACATTAAGTTCGAGATTTACCCCAAGTTTAAGAACTCACACCATTATGAATCTTACCGAATTAAAGAATACGCCGGTTTCTGAGCTGATCACTCTCGGCGAAAATATGGGCCTTGAAAACCTGGCTCGTATGCGCAAGCAGGACATTATTTTTGCCATCCTGAAGCAGCACGCAAAGAGTGGCGAAGATATCTTTGGTGACGGTGTGCTGGAGATATTGCAGGATGGATTTGGTTTCCTCCGCTCTGCAGACAGCTCCTACCTCGCCGGTCCTGATGACATCTACGTTTCTCCCAGCCAAATCCGCCGTTTCAACCTCCGCACTGGTGATACCATTTCTGGTAAGATTCGCCCGCCGAAAGAAGGTGAACGCTACTTTGCGCTGTTGAAAGTTAACGAAGTTAACTACGACAAACCAGAAAACGCCCGTAACAAAATCCTCTTTGAGAACTTAACGCCGCTGCACGCAAACTCTCGTCTGCGTATGGAACGTGGTAACGGTTCTACTGAAGACTTAACGGCGCGTGTACTGGATCTGGCATCGCCGATCGGTCGTGGCCAACGTGGTCTGATTGTTGCTCCGCCGAAAGCGGGTAAAACCATGCTGCTGCAGAACATCGCGCAGAGCATTGCATACAATCATCCTGACTGCGTGCTGATGGTGCTGCTGATTGACGAACGTCCGGAAGAAGTTACCGAGATGCAGCGTCTGGTGAAAGGTGAAGTGGTTGCCTCTACCTTTGACGAACCTGCCTCCCGCCACGTTCAGGTTGCGGAAATGGTTATCGAGAAGGCGAAACGTCTGGTTGAACACAAGAAAGACGTTATCATCCTGCTTGACTCCATCACCCGTCTGGCGCGTGCATATAACACCGTGGTTCCGGCTTCCGGTAAAGTACTGACCGGTGGTGTGGACGCCAACGCCCTGCATCGTCCGAAGCGTTTCTTTGGTGCTGCACGTAACGTGGAAGAGGGCGGTAGCCTGACCATCATCGCGACTGCGCTGATTGATACCGGCTCTAAAATGGATGAAGTTATCTACGAAGAGTTTAAAGGTACCGGCAACATGGAACTGCATCTCTCTCGTAAGATTGCTGAAAAACGCGTCTTCCCGGCTATCGACTACAACCGTTCCGGTACCCGTAAAGAAGAGCTGCTCACTACCCAGGAAGAGCTGCAGAAAATGTGGATCCTGCGCAAAATCATCCATCCGATGGGTGAAATCGACGCAATGGAATTCCTCATTAACAAACTGGCGATGACCAAGACCAACGACGACTTCTTCGATATGATGAAGCGTTCCTGATTCGGGCATCATCTGAAAACGCCACGTTTTTACGTGGCGTTTTGCTTTTGTGGATGTAATCTTAACGACACAATAATAATAATCCGGTATGACATACCGCCTGGCGATGAAGGGTTGTAATTCGTATTTTGTGGTTAATAATCATACAGAACCACCTGATATGGAATCGGGTTTCTCTTCTGAATAATCGCCTGGATGGTTATACTTCATATATTGATATTCTTTGAGAGCATGTATAGTGAATTTACTGACAGCAAGTACTGATCTCATCAGTATTTTTTTATTCACAACGCTGTTTCTTTTCTTTGCCCGCAAGGTTGCGAAAAAGATAGGATTGGTGGATAAACCCAACTTCCGCAAACGTCATCAGGGACTGATTCCGCTGGTTGGAGGGATTTCAGTATACGCAGGTATTTGCTTTACGTTTCTCATCGCCGATTATTATATCCCGCATGCGACTCTCTACCTGGCCTGTGCCGGTGTACTGGTGTTTATTGGTGCGTTGGACGACCGCTTTGATATCAGTGTAAAAATCCGCGCGACCATCCAGGCTATCATCGGCATCATTATGATGGCGGTTGGTAAGCTCTATCTGCTGAGTCTCGGGTATATTTTTGGCCCCTGGGAGATGGTGCTCGGTCCTTTTGGTTATTTCCTTACCCTTTTTGCCGTCTGGGCTGCAATTAACGCCTTTAACATGGTGGATGGGATTGATGGTCTGTTAGGCGGGCTATCCAGCGTCTCATTCGCCGCAATGGGGCTTATCCTGTGGTTTGACGGCCAGACAAGCCTGGCAATCTGGTGTTTTGCCATGATCGCCGCCATTCTCCCTTACATCATGCTGAACCTGGGTATTCTCGGACGTCGCTATAAAGTCTTTATGGGCGATGCGGGGAGTACGCTGATTGGCTTTACGGTCATCTGGATCCTGCTGGAGACCACTCAAGGTAAAACGCATCCTATTAGCCCGGTCACCGCACTGTGGATTATTGCCATTCCGTTAATGGATATGGTGGCGATCATGTATCGTCGTTTACGTAAAGGTATGAGCCCTTTCTCCCCGGACCGTCAACATATTCACCATTTAATCATGCGTGCCGGGTTTACCTCCCGACAGGCTTTTGTCCTGATTACGCTGGCTGCTGCGATCCTGGCTGCCATTGGTGTACTGGCTGAATATTCCCAGGTCGTTCCGGAATGGGTGATGCTGGTGCTCTTTTTACTGGCATTTGTCTTGTACGACTATTGTATTAAACGTGCCTGGAAGGTAGCGAGATTTATCAAACGCTGGAAGCGCAAGTTGCGTAGAAACCGTGACAGTAAACCAAACTTAACCAAATAAATTGAGGGTACGATGACACAACCATTACCGGGGGAACATGCCATGAGCGCTGAAAATGAACTGGACATCCGTGGGTTGTTTCGTACTTTGTGGACAGGGAAGGTGTGGATCGTCGGTATGGCTCTCGCCTTCGCGTTAGTCGCTCTCGCCTATACGTTTTTTGCTCGTCAGGAGTGGAGCGCGACGGCGATTTCAGACAGGCCAACGGTTAATATGTTGGGCGGCTATTACTCTCAGCAGCAGTTCTTACGTAACCTGGACATCAAGGCTAGTCTTGCATCTGCGGATCAGCCGTCAGTGATGGATGAGGCCTATAAAGAATTTATCATGCAGCTTGCCTCATGGGATACGCGCCGTGAATTCTGGCAGCAGACTGATTACTACAAGCAACGTATGGTGGGGAACAGTAAAGCCGATGCGGCGATGCTGGATGAACTGATTAATAACATTCAGTTTATGCCCGGCGATGCGGTTCGTAATACCAATGACAGCGTGAAGCTGATTGCCGAAACGGCACCTGATGCCAACAATCTGTTGCGTCAGTACGTCGCGTTTGCCAGTCAGCGTGCGGCGCGTCATCTGAACGACGAGTTAAAGGGAGCCTGGGCTGCGCGCACTGTGCAGATGAAGGCGCAGGTTAAACGCCAGGAAGAAGTGGCGAAATCGATTTTCTCTCGCCGAGTTCACAACATTGAGCAGGCTCTCAAAATTGCTGAACAGCATAATATTTCGCGTACTTCCACTGACGTTCCGGCTGAAGAGCTACCCGATTCTGAACTGTTTTTGCTTGGACGTCCTATGCTGCAGGCACGACTCGAAAACCTGCAATCTGTTGGTCCCGATTTCGATCTGGACTACTTCCAAAACCGAGCCATGCTTAACACACTGAACGTTGGGCCAACTCTGGATCCGCGTTTTCAGACCTATCGTTATTTGCGTACGCCGGAGGAACCGGTAAAACGTGACAGCCCTCGTCGTGCCTTCCTGATGATTATGTGGGGCATCGTTGGGGCTCTGATCGGTGCTGGTGTCGCGTTAACCCGTCGCCGCACGATTTAGCAATATCGTTGCAGTGAGGGGCTGGGCCCTCACTGCCAATCCGAAGAGAATCGATGTGAAAGTACTGACTGTATTTGGCACGCGACCGGAGGCCATAAAAATGGCACCTCTGGTTCATGCGCTGGCAAAAGATCCTGATTTTGAGGCAAAAGTTTGCGTCACGGCGCAGCATCGGGAGATGCTCGATCAGGTGTTGAACCTCTTTTCCATTGTACCTGACTACGATCTCAATATTATGCAGCCAGGTCAGGGACTAACAGAAATTACCTGCCGAATACTGGAAGGATTAAAGCCAATTCTGGCTGATTTTAAACCTGACGTTGTGTTAGTTCACGGCGATACCACAACCACCATTGCTACTAGCCTGGCCGCGTTCTATCAGCGCATCCCGGTAGGGCATGTGGAGGCAGGCTTACGTACAGGCGATCTCTACTCTCCCTGGCCGGAAGAGGCGAACCGTACGCTGACCGGGCATCTGGCGATGTATCATTTTGCACCAACAGAAAACTCGCGCCAAAACCTGTTACGGGAAAACATTTCTGATAGCCGTATCTTCGTTACAGGTAATACGGTTATTGATGCGTTGATCTGGGTACGCGATCGCGTACTGGCGAGTGATGCATTACGAGCTGAACTGGCAGAGCATTACCCATTCCTGAGCTCGGATAAAAAGATGATACTGGTGACCGGTCATCGTCGGGAAAGCTTCGGTCGTGGTTTTGAACACATTTGTCATGCGCTGGCGGAAATTGCCGCGGCCAATCAGAACGTACAGATTGTCTATCCGGTGCACCTGAATCCTAACGTCAGCGAACCGGTTAATCGCATTCTGGGGCACGTTGAAAACATCATCCTGATTGAACCGCAGGATTATATGCCGTTTGTCTGGCTGATGAATCACGCCTGGCTGATCCTTACCGACTCTGGCGGGATTCAGGAAGAAGCCCCATCTCTGGGGAAACCGGTACTGGTGATGCGCGAAACGACGGAACGTCCGGAAGCGATTACTGCAGGCACAGTACGTCTGGTAGGGACCGACCCGCAGCGTATTGTCGAAGAAGTCACGCGTTTGCTGCATGACGACAATGAATATCAGACCATGAGCCGCGCCCATAATCCGTATGGTGACGGGCAGGCATGTGGCCGCATTTTACACGCGTTAAAAAATAATCGGATATCGCTATGAGTTTTACGACCATTTCTGTCATTGGGCTGGGTTATATCGGACTGCCGACGGCGGCTGCCTTTGCTTCCCGTCAAAAGCATGTGATTGGCGTAGATGTAAATCAACACGCGGTGGATACCATTAATCGCGGTGAAATTCATATCGTTGAGCCAGATTTGGGCGCCGTGGTGAAAACGGCGGTCGAAAATGGATTTCTGCGTGCGACCACAACCCCTGTAGATGCGGATGCCTATCTGATTGCTGTGCCTACTCCGTTTAAGGGGGAGCACGAACCCGATATGGTTTATGTGGAAGCCGCGGCTAAATCTCTTGCACCGGTGCTGAAAAAAGGCGCGTTGGTGATCCTTGAATCGACGTCGCCTGTCGGGGCCACTGAACAGATGGCCACATGGCTGGCTGAAATGCGTCCTGACCTGACTTTCCCACAGCAAGTCGGTGAACACGCGGACGTTAACATTGCTTATTGCCCAGAGCGAGTGCTGCCGGGCCAGGTGATGGTTGAACTGATTAAAAACGACCGCGTGATTGGGGGAATGACCTCCGTCTGTTCCGCGCGTGCTAGCGAACTGTACAACATTTTCCTGGAGGGCGAATGTGTCGTGACCAACGCCCGTACGGCGGAAATGTGCAAACTGACTGAAAATAGCTTCCGCGACGTCAATATCGCCTTCGCCAATGAGTTGTCGCTGATTTGCGCCGATCAGGGGATCAACGTCTGGGAACTGATTCGACTGGCAAATCGCCATCCGCGCGTGAATATTTTACAACCGGGTCCGGGGGTTGGCGGGCACTGTATCGCGGTTGATCCGTGGTTTATCGTGGCGCAGAACCCGCAGCAGGCGAAATTGATTCGCACCGCGCGTGAGGTAAACGACGGTAAACCTCATTGGGTGGTTGATCAGGTAAAAGCTGCCGTGGCCGACTGTCTGGCGGATACCAATAAACGGGCCAGCGAAGTGAAAATTGCCTGTTTTGGTCTGGCATTTAAACCGAATATTGATGACTTACGTGAAAGCCCGGCGATGGGAATTGCGCAAAGCATCGCGCATTGGCACAAAGGCGAAACATTGGTAGTGGAACCGAACATCCATCAACTGCCGAAAAAACTGGACGGTCTGTGCCAACTGGCAGCGCTGGACGATGCCCTGGCTAGCGCCGATGTGCTGGTCTTGCTGGTCGACCATAATGAATTTAAAGCCATTAAAGGCGATGCGGTTCACCAGCAATATATCGTTGATACCAAAGGGGTCTGGCGCTAATGAAACGAATTCTGGTTACCGGTGGAGCGGGATTCATCGGCTCGGCGGTTGTACGGCATATCATTCAGGAGACTCAGGATGCGGCAATTGTGGTCGATAAGCTGACCTATGCCGGAAACCTGATGTCGCTGGAGCCGGTTGCACAGAATCCTCGTTTTACCTTTGAGAAAGTCGATATCTGCGATCGAGCTTCGCTCGACAGGGTGTTTCAACACTATCAGCCGGACTGCGTGATGCATCTGGCGGCAGAAAGCCACGTCGATCGCTCAATTGATGGTCCGGCCGCCTTTATCGAAACTAACATCGTGGGAACCTACACGCTGTTGGAAGCGGCGCGCGCTTACTGGAGTGATTTAACCAGCGAGAAAAAATCAGCGTTTCGTTTCCACCATATCTCGACTGACGAGGTGTATGGCGACCTGCATTCTACGGATGATTTCTTCACTGAAACCACACCGTATGCACCGAGCAGCCCTTATTCCGCGTCGAAAGCCAGCAGCGATCATCTGGTTCGCGCCTGGCTGCGTACCTACGGTCTGCCAACGCTGATAACCAACTGTTCTAACAACTATGGTCCGTACCATTTCCCGGAAAAACTGATTCCGCTGATGATCCTCAACGCATTGGCGGGGAAGCCGTTGCCGGTTTACGGCAATGGGCAACAGATCCGTGATTGGTTGTATGTAGAAGATCACGCCAGGGCGCTCTATTGTGTGGCGACAACGGGCGCGGTGGGAGAAACCTATAATATCGGTGGCCATAACGAGCGTAAAAACCTGGAAGTTGTCGAAACGGTTTGCAGCCTGTTGGAAGAGCTGGCACCGCAAAAGCCGCAGGGTATCGCGCAGTACCGCGACTTGATCGCTTTTGTGGACGATCGCCCGGGTCATGATTTGCGTTATGCCATTGACGCGTCGAAAATTGCGCGTGAACTAGGCTGGATGCCGCAAGAAACGTTTGAAAGCGGAATGCGCAAAACCGTGCAGTGGTATCTGGCTAATCAGGCATGGTGGAAACCCGTGCAGGACGGCAGTTACCAGGGCGAACGTTTAGGTCTGAAGGGCTAACAGCCTGGTTTTGGCTCCCGGAGGAGACAACGCATGAAAGGTATCATTCTGGCGGGTGGCTCAGGTACTCGCCTGTATCCCATTACGCGTGGCGTATCGAAGCAGCTATTGCCTATTTACGATAAGCCGATGATTTACTACCCGTTATCAGTATTGATGCTGGCGGGAATTCGCGAAATCCTGATTATCACTACACCGGAAGATAAAGGCTATTTCCAGCGCTTACTGGGCGATGGATCTGAGTTCGGCATTGAATTGCACTATGCTGAGCAACCCAGTCCGGATGGATTAGCACAGGCGTTTATCATTGGTGAAACGTTCCTTAACGGTGAACCATCATGTCTGGTGTTAGGAGACAATATCTTCTTTGGTCAGGGATTCAGTCCAAAACTGCGTCACGTAGCCGCCAGAACGCAAGGCGCGACGGTGTTTGGTTACCAGGTGATGGATCCTGAACGTTTTGGTGTCGTGGAGTTTGACGACAATTTTCGAGCTATTTCGCTGGAAGAGAAGCCGAAAGCACCAAAATCCAACTGGGCAGTGACTGGTCTCTATTTCTATGACAGCAAGGTGGTGGAATATGCAAAACGCGTAAAACCTTCTGAGCGTGGGGAGCTGGAGATTACGTCTATCAACCAGATGTATCTTGATGACGGACATCTGACGGTAGAATTGCTCGGGCGTGGCTTTGCCTGGCTGGATACCGGTACGCACGACAGTCTTATCGAAGCGAGTACTTTTGTGCAGACGGTGGAAAAACGCCAGGGCTTTAAAATAGCCTGTCTGGAAGAAATCGCCTGGCGTAACGGTTGGCTGGATGACGAAGGCGTGAAGCGTGCTGCCAGTTCACTGGCCAAAACGGGTTATGGTCAATACCTGCTGGAGCTGCTCCGTGCTCGTCCGCGCCAGTATTGAGCCGCTTAGCTGGGAAAATACGTTCTTTGGCGTGAATAGCGCCATTGTGCGTTTTGACCAACACGCGCCGGTTCTGACTGCGGATGTGTTGCAGCCCTGGTCGCGGGTACAGGCAAAAATACCTGCCGCCAATACTCATGAATTAGACGCCCTGCAACAGTTGGGCTTCTCACTGGTTGAAGGTGAAGTGGATTTTGTGCTGCCGGTGATGTGTGCGCATGGCGACCCCGGTGCGCAGATCGCACAAACTACGGATATCCCTGCATTACGCCAACTGGCAGGGCAGGCGTTCGCGCAAAGTCGTTTTCGTACCCCGTGGTATGCCGCAGATGCCAGCACGCGTTTTTATGCGCAGTGGATTGAAAACGCGGTGCTGGGGACGTTCGA
Organism: Citrobacter sp. Cpo045; assembly: GCF_030332875.1. Classification (NCBI taxonomy): domain Bacteria; kingdom Pseudomonadati; phylum Pseudomonadota; class Gammaproteobacteria; order Enterobacterales; family Enterobacteriaceae; genus Citrobacter; species Citrobacter sp. Cpo045. Next base: position 58,227 of record NZ_JAOWGZ010000095.1, on the reverse strand, counting down.
TCATCAATGCCTCGTTTTTCGTACACCGGCAGGTGATATTCGTGGCTATGTCTCGCTGCGTGAACTGAATGCGACCGATGCGCGAATTGGCCTGCTGGCCGGGCGTGGGGCGGGAGCAGAACTGATGCAGGCTGCCCTTTGCTGGGCGCAGGCTCGCGGTAAAACAACATTACGCGTGGCGACCCAAATGGGCAATACCGCCGCGCTTAAACGTTATATACACAGTGGTGCGAATGTGGAAAGCACCGCGTATTGGTTATACAGGTGACACGATGATTCCATTTAACGCACCGCCGGTGGTGGGCACTGAACTCGATTACATGCAGTCTGCGATGAACAGCGGCAAACTGTGTGGCGACGGTGGTTTTACCCGTCGCTGCCAACAGTGGCTGGAACAGCATTTTGGCAGCGAGAAAGTATTGCTGACGCCTTCCTGCACCGCATCGCTTGAGATGGCGGCATTGCTGCTGGATATCCAGCCTGGCGATGAAGTCATTATGCCGAGCTATACGTTTGTCTCCACGGCCAATGCTTTCGTGCTGCGCGGTGCGAAAATTGTCTTTGTTGATATCCGCCCGGATACCATGAACATTGACGAAACGCTGATTGAAGCGGCGATCACCGACAAGACCCGCGCTATCGTGCCGGTGCATTACGCGGGCGTAGCCTGTGAAATGGATACCATCATGGCGCTGGCGACCAAACATAACCTGTTTGTCGTGGAAGATGCGGCCCAGGGCGTCATGTCGACTTACAAAGGTCGGGCGCTGGGGACGATTGGTCACATCGGTTGCTTTAGCTTCCATGAGACCAAAAACTATACCGCAGGCGGTGAAGGTGGTGCGACGCTGATTAATGATAAAAAATTAGTCGAACGTGCAGAGATCATCCGTGAAAAAGGAACTAACCGCAGCCAATTTTTCCGCGGTCAGGTGGATAAGTATACCTGGCGTGATATTGGCTCCAGCTATCTGATGTCCGATCTGCAGGCTGCCTATCTGTGGGCACAACTGGAAGCGGCTGACCGTATTAACCAGCAGCGTCTGGCGCTGTGGCAGAACTACTATGATGCTCTCGAACCGCTGGCGCGTGTCGGACGCATTGATCTGCCTTCTGTCCCGGAAAACTGCGTGCAGAATGCCCATATGTTTTATATCAAGCTGCGCGATATCGACGATCGCACGGCGTTGATTAACTTCTTGAAAGAAGCTGAAATTATGGCGGTGTTCCACTATATCCCGCTACATGATTGTCCGGCTGGCGATAAATTCGGCGTATTTGCCGGTGTTGATCGTTTCACCACTAAAGAGAGCGAGCGTCTGCTGCGCTTGCCGCTGTTTTACAACCTGTCGCCAGTAAACCAGCGAACGGTCATTTCGACCTTACTCAACTACTTCGCCTGATATGTCGCTTGCTAAAGCGTCCTTATGGACGGCAGCCAGTACGCTGGTAAAAATTGGTGCAGGTTTGCTGGTCGTGAAGCTGCTGGCGGTGTCGTTTGGCCCGGCAGGCGTGGGGCAGGCGGGTAACTTCCGCCAGATGGTCACCGTGCTTGGTGTTCTGGCGGGGGCCGGCATTTTCAACGGCGTCACGAAATATGTTGCGCAGCACCATGACGATCCGACCCGGCTCCGTAAGGTAGTCGGTACATCTTCCGCGATGGTGCTGGGATTCTCTACGCTGATGGCGGTGATTTTTCTGCTGGCGGCCGCGCCAATCAGTCAGGGATTGTTTGGCCATACTCATTATCAGGGGCTGGTAAGACTGGTTGCGCTGGTGCAAATGGGTATTGCCTGGGCGAACCTGCTGCTGGCGTTGATGAAGGGCTTTCGCGATGCGGCGGGTAACGCGCTGTCGCTGATTGTGGGTAGCCTGGTGGGCGTAGTGGCTTATTATGGCTGTTATCGCCTGGGAGGGTATGAAGGCGCTTTGCTGGGTCTGGCGCTAGTGCCCGCGTTGGTCGTTATCCCCGCCGCTATTATGCTGATTAAGCGTGGGGCGATTCCCCTGCATTACCTGAAACCCTCGTGGGATAACGGTCTGGCTGGACAGCTAAGCAAGTTTACCCTGATGGCGCTGATTACCTCCGTAACGCTGCCTGTGGCATACGTGATGATGCGAAACCTGCTGGCGGCGCAGTACAGTTGGGATGATGTAGGGATTTGGCAGGGAGTAAGCAGTATCTCTGATGCTTATCTGCAATTCATTACCGCCTCATTCAGCGTTTACTTGCTTCCGACGTTGTCTCGACTGACCGAAAAGCGCGACATTACGCGCGAGGTGGTTAAGTCGCTGAAGTTCGTGTTACCGGCGGTTGCCGCTGCGAGCTTTACTGTTTGGTTGCTGCGTGATTTTGCGATCTGGCTGCTTTTCTCCGCAAAATTCACCGCCATGCGCGATCTGTTTGCCTGGCAACTGGTCGGCGATGTACTGAAAGTTGGGGCGTATGTCTTTGGGTATCTGGTGATCGCGAAAGCATCGCTGCGGTTTTATATTTTGGCTGAAATTAGCCAGTTCATGTTATTGACGGTGTTTGCTCACTGGCTGATCCCTGCACACGGTGCGCTGGGAGCGGCACAGGCTTATATGGCAACGTACATCGTCTATTTTTCTCTTTGTTGTGGCGTGTTTTTACTCTGGCGTAGGCGGGCATGACTGTACTGATTCACGTTCTGGGATCGGATATCCCTCACCATAACCAAACCGTGCTGCGGTTTTTCAACGACTCGCTGGCCGCGACGAGCGAGCATGCGCGCACGTTTATGGTTGCCGGTCAGGATGCGGGACTCAGTGAGAGCTGCCCGGCGTTATCGCTAAGCTTCTACAGCGGGAAAAAGGCGCTTGCTGACGCTGTGATCGCGAAAGCAAAAGCGGATCGTCAACAGCGTTTCTTCTTCCACGGCCAGTTCAACACCAGCCTGTGGCTGGCGCTGCTGAGTGGCGGGATTAAACCGGCGCAGTTTTACTGGCATATCTGGGGCGCTGATTTATACGAAGTCTCCAGTGGGCTGAAATTCCGCCTGTTTTACCCGATTCGCCGCATGGCGCAGAATCGTGTGGGCTGCGTGTTTGCCACACGGGGCGATTTACGTTATTTCGCCGAGCAACATCCCCGTGTGCGGGGTGAGTTGCTCTATTTCCCAACGCGAATGGATCCGTCACTCAATAACATGAGCAATGATTGCCAGCGCAGCGGCAAGATGACGGTGCTGGTTGGCAACTCTGGCGATCGCAGCAATGAGCATGTTGCCGCGCTTCGCGCCGTCCATCAGCAGTTTGGCGACACGGTGAATGTGATTGTGCCGATGGGTTATCCCGCCAATAATGCGGCCTATATCGACGAGGTTCGCCAGGCTGGCCTGGCGTTATTTAGCGCAGATAATCTGCAAATTTTGAGTGAAAAGCTGGAATTTGATGCCTATCTAACATTATTGCGGCAGTGTGATTTGGGTTACTTTATTTTTGCCCGTCAACAGGGAATCGGTACCCTGTGTTTGCTGATCCAGGCGGGTATCCCATGCGTGCTCAACCGTGAAAATCCCTTCTGGCAGGATATGGTGGAACAAAATCTTCCGGTGTTATTTACCACTGATGATCTCAATGAAGGCGTCGTACGTGAAGCGCAGCGCCAGTTGGCATCGGTAGATAAAAATACTATTACCTTCTTTAGCCCGAATTATCTGCAGCCGTGGCACAATGCGCTGCGCATTGCTTCAGGAGAAACCGTATGAGCCTGATGCAATTCAGCGGTCTTCTGGTGGTCTGGCTGCTCTCCACCTTGTTTATCGCCACGCTGACCTGGTTTGAGTTCCGCCGCGTGCGTTTTAACTTCAATGTTTTCTTCTCATTGTTGTTCTTGCTGACGTTCTTCTTCGGATTCCCGTTAACCAGCATCCTGGTGTTCCGCTTTGATGTGGCAGTGGCTCCGCCGGAGATCCTGCTGCAGGCCTTGCTGTCAGCCGCCTGTTTCTATGCCGTCTACTACGTGACGTATAAAACGCGCTTACGCAAACGAGTAGATGATAAGCCGCGCAGGCCGCTGTTTACCATCAATCGCGTTGAAGCCCATTTGACCTGGGTTATCCTGATGGCGATTGCGCTGGTGAGCGTGGGCATCTTCTTTATGCACAACGGATTCCTGCTGTTCAGACTGCAATCCTATAGCCAGATTTTTTCCAGTGAAGTCTCTGGCGTCGCTCTGAAGCGTTTCTTCTACTTCTTCATTCCAGCAATGCTGGTGGTTTATTTCTTGCGTCAGGACAGCAAAGCGTGGGTGTTCTTCCTCGTGAGTACCGTCGCGTTTGGTTTGCTGACGTATATGATTGTGGGTGGGACGCGTGCCAATATCATTATCGCGTTTGCCATCTTCTTGTTTATCGGCATTATTCGCGGCTGGATTTCGCTGTGGATGTTGGCCGCTGCAGGCGTGTTGGGCATTGTCGGGATGTTCTGGCTGGCGTTGAAGCGCTACGGAATGAGCGTTAGCGGCGATGAGGCGTTCTATACGTTCCTGTACCTTACGCGCGACACCTTCTCACCGTGGGAGAACCTGGCGCTGTTGCTGCAGAATTACCACAATATTGAGTTCCAGGGGCTGGCGCCGATCGTCCGTGACTTCTACGTCTTTATTCCCTCCTGGCTGTGGCCTGGGCGGCCGAGTATTGTACTCAACTCAGCGAACTACTTTACCTGGGAAGTGTTGAACAACCACTCAGGACTGGCGATTTCGCCGACGTTAATTGGTTCACTGGTGGTGATGGGCGGGGCGCTGTTTATACCATTAGGCGCGATTGTTGTTGGGCTCATCATCAAGTGGTTCGACTGGCTGTATGAGCTTGGCAATCGCGAAACCAATCGCTATAAGGCGGCGATTTTGCACAGTTTCTGTTTTGGCGCCATTTTCAATATGATCGTGTTGGCACGTGAAGGGCTGGATTCGTTTGTCTCACGAGTGGTCTTTTTCCTCGTGATTTTCGGCGTTTGCCTACTGGTGGCAAAATTGTTGTTCTGGCTGTTTGATAGCGCGGGACTCATTCATAAACGAATCAAATCGCTGCCCCGGACACAAATTGAAGGATCGTAATGGCAGATAACACAACTGCGCCGCTGTATTCGCTGCGCGGATTACAACTGATTGGCTGGCGCGATATGCAACATGCGCTGAATTACCTGTTTGCCGAAGGACACCTCAGGTCAGGAACGCTGGTGGCTATTAACGCTGAGAAGATGCTGACAGCAGAAGATAACCCTGAAGTGAGGGAGCTGATCAACGCCGCGGAGTTCAAGTATGCGGATGGGATTAGCGTGGTGCGTTCGGTGCGCAAAAAATTCCCACAGGCGCAGGTTTCACGCGTGGCCGGAGCTGACCTTTGGGAAGCGCTGATGGCGCGAGCTGGGCAAAACGGAACGCCTGTTTTCCTGGTTGGTGGCAAGCCTGAAGTTCTGGCACAAACAGAAGCAAAACTACGTGCGCAGTGGCGTGTGAACATTGTGGGTAGTCAGGACGGTTATTTTACCCCTGAGCAGCGTCAGGCGTTGTTTGAGCGTATTCACGCCAGCGGTGCGCAAATTGTGACGGTGGCGATGGGCTCGCCAAAACAAGAGATCTTTATGCGTGATTGCCGCAAGACTCACCCTGACGCGCTGTATATGGGCGTAGGGGGCACCTACGACGTCTTTACCGGTCACGTTAAGCGTGCGCCTAAAATCTGGCAAAATCTGGGGCTGGAGTGGCTGTATCGCTTATTGTCGCAGCCGAGCCGTATTACTCGACAACTTCGCTTATTACGCTATCTCCGCTGGCACTACACCGGCAACCTCTGACGCCCTCTCTCCTCTGATAAGTAGCGTGATCTGCTAATTACGCTACTTATTCACAACATAATCGCTGCTTTCTCGCACAATCTATTCATTTTTTGAATGCTTTAATTGCCATTTAAGCGATTTTAGGAAACCATTCGCAACAATCATTGCAGTGCCGTGGTGTTTTTGGCGCCAACCGTAAAGCGGTCGGTGCCGCATGGCCTGTTATGGCATAACAAGATGTACCCATAACGAGAACCGGTAATACCGGACAGCATGCAAACACATCAAGAGGATTTATGGCTGAGAACAAACCTGAGCTACAGCGTGGGCTGGAGGCTCGTCACATCGAATTAATTGCCCTTGGGGGCACTATTGGCGTTGGGCTATTTATGGGGGCCGCCAGTACCCTGAAATGGGCGGGACCTTCGGTTCTGCTGGCGTATATCGTCGCCGGGCTGTTCGTGTTTTTCATTATGCGTTCTATGGGGGAGATGTTATTCCTCGAGCCGGTTGCAGGTTCATTCGCTGTTTACGCTCACCGTTATATGAGCCCCTTCTTTGGCTATCTCACCGCCTGGTCATACTGGTTTATGTGGATGGCGGTGGGGATCTCAGAGATTACCGCCATCGGGGTGTATGTGCAGTTCTGGTTTCCGGAAATGGCGCAATGGATACCCGCACTGATCGCGGTCGGACTGGTTGCGTTGGCAAACCTCGCTGCGGTTCGCCTGTATGGTGAAATTGAGTTCTGGTTTGCCATGATCAAAGTGACCACCATCATTGTGATGATTGTCATTGGGGTTGGGGTGATTTTCTTCGGCTTCGGCAATGGCGGCCAGGCGATCGGTTTTGGCAACCTGACCGAGCACGGTGGCTTCTTTGCTGGGGGCTGGAAGGGCTTCCTGACGGCATTGTGTATTGTTGTGGCGTCTTACCAGGGCGTGGAGCTGATCGGCATCACTGCAGGGGAAGCGAAGAATCCACAGGTCACGCTGCGTAGCGCGGTGGGTAAGGTGCTGTGGCGCATTCTGATTTTCTACGTTGGTGCGATTTTTGTCATCGTCACTATTTTCCCGTGGAATGAGATTGGCAGCAACGGCAGCCCGTTTGTTCTCACCTTTGCCAAGATTGGTATTACTGCTGCGGCAGGGATTATTAACTTTGTGGTGCTGACGGCGGCGCTGTCTGGCTGTAACAGCGGCATGTACAGCTGTGGGCGTATGCTCTACGCGCTGGCAAAGAATCGCCAGCTTCCTGCCGTTGTTGGAAAAGTATCACGCCATGGCGTGCCGGTTGCCGGAGTGGCTATTTCTATCGCGATCCTGCTGATTGGCTCATGCCTGAACTACATCATTCCTAACCCGCAACGCGTGTTTGTTTATGTCTATAGCGCCAGCGTGTTGCCGGGGATGGTGCCGTGGTTTGTGATCCTGATAAGCCAGCTGCGTTTCCGTCAGGCGCATAAAGCGGCAATTGCCAGTCATCCATTCCGCTCCATTCTGTTCCCGTGGGCGAATTATTTGACGATGGCGTTCCTGATTTGCGTATTAATTGGCATGTACTTTAATGAAGATACCCGAATGTCGCTTTTTGTTGGCATGGGTTTCTTACTGGCCGTGACGCTCATTTATAAGGTTTTTGGTCTGAATCGTCATGGCACAGCCCATAAATTGCGGGAATAAGCGACAAAACGCACAAACCATGACCAAACGATAATTTATTTTAAAAAAGCACTAGACAGAAGACCGAGACCTCCGTAATATCCAGCCCCGCAACGGCGCTAAGCGCCCGTAGCTCAGCTGGATAGAGCGCTGCCCTCCGGAGGCAGAGGTCTCAGGTTCGAATCCTGTCGGGCGCACCATTAAGTAGGGTGCCAGAGCTGCGGTGGTTTTAATACCGCGTAAAAGATTTGCAGTGGTGGCTATAGCTCAGTTGGTAGAGCCCTGGATTGTGATTCCAGTTGTCGTGGGTTCGAATCCCATTAGCCACCCCATTAATTTAAAGTTGTGAAATGCGAAGGTGGCGGAATTGGTAGACGCGCTAGCTTCAGGTGTTAGTGTCCTTAGGATGTGGGGGTTCGAGTCCCCCCCCTCGCACCACGACTTAAAGAATTGAACTAAAAATTCAAAAAGCAGTAAAACGGCGAGTAGCGCAGCTTGGTAGCGCAACTGGTTTGGGACCAGTGGGTCGGAGGTTCGAATCCTCTCTCGCCGACCAATTTTGAACCCCGCTTCGGCGGGGTTTTTTGTTTTCAGATTTTCCCTTCTTAGCCTGCGCATCTGCGAATTTCCTGAAGTCTTAAAAAGTCCGAATACCTGGTTTTTGCAGTGCAATCGTGGCATGCGTTGTGCAATAATATGCGGGTAGATGCTCATTCCATCTCTTATGTTCGCCATCAGGCCTCATAAACTCAGGAATGATGCAGAGCCGTTTACGGTGCTTATCGTCCACAGACAGATGTCGCTCAGGCCTCATCAAACACCATGGACATAACGTTGAGTGAAGCACCCATTTATGTTGTCATACAGACCTGTTTAACGCCTGCTCCTTACCGAGCGGGCGTTTTTTTATGCATAAACAAAATCCTTCGAGCGACTTCTCGAAGGATTTTGTTTATACGATTGAAAAATATGTAGGCCCGGTAAGCGAAAGCGCCACCGGGCATTCAGGAGTTACTGCGGGGGATTGTTGTTCTGCAGCGTCAACATCAGGCCATCACGGCGCATGGTGGCGGCTTCTTCCGGCTGGTGCAGCCTGTCCAGCGCGTCAGCAAGCCAGGCGTAGTCATAGGCATCCGGGCGCTGTTTGAGAGCGGCACGGAAGGCGAGCGTAGCTTCCTGCCATTCCCCATGCTTCATTAACGACTGACCGAGCGTACTCCACAGCAACGGGCGATCGCCCACGGCTTTAATCTGCTGGCGCAACACTTTTTCTATCTGTTCCGGATTATTGGTTTTCAGACGCGGGATCGGCAGCACCAGGCGGTCATCGTACTGACGTTTCAAACCATCAATGATGACCTGCTGCGCCGTATCGTGATCGTCACACTCAATCAGATGTTCAGCCATCGCCACCTGCAGGGCAACCTGATGACGGGTTTTACGGCTCTGGTTTTTCCACCATGCACGCAGCCCCTCGCTGCCCTGATCGGCGCGGACTTGATCCATCAAGCCAACCCATGCCTGTTGTTCCAGCATGGCGCGGTGCTCATCATCACCCACATGCGCTTTTGCCATGGATGGGATGATATCCAGCAAGGAACTCCATGCGCCGGTGCGAATGTAGGCCTGCTCAGCCAGACGCAGCACTTCCGGATGACGTGGCGTCACTTCCAGCAGTTTGTCTACGCTGTGGCGTGCGGCGTGATTTTCATTACGCGCCAGTTGCAGGCGAACGCGAGCGATTTCTACCGGGATCGTATCATTTCCGGCCAGTTCGGCAGCACGCTCAAGGTGTTGGTTGGCGCGCGCTTCGTCACCGCGTTGCTGAGCCGCTTCTGCTGCCAGCAGGTAATTCACTACCGGCTGTTCTGCATGATCGGCATTTTTCGACATCAGCTTCTCAACCTGCTGATAGTCACCTTCCGCCAGTTTGAGCAGCGCCTGTTCGGTCTGTTTACGGGCGCGACGACGCTTACGACCCACAAACCACCCACGGGTATGTGCGCCGGTGCGGAAAATTCGGCGCAACAGCCATTCAATCGCAAACAGGACGACCATGGCGACGATCAGGATGATCACCAGGCCCGTCACGCTGGTTTCTATATTGTAGTTATCCGTCTGGATCAGCACGTAACCCTGATGACCGGCTATCATCGGACCGACGACGATCCCGGCGATCAACAGCACAAAGAGCAACAATACTTTTAGCATCATTATTCTCCTTGCGGCGCGGTTGCCGGAGCATCTGTCGAAGGCGCTGGCGCAGGTGCTACTGCTACCGGTGCTGTGGCAGGCTGCGCCAGTAAATTACGTACGCGGGTCTGCATTAACTTGTCGAGAATAGCCTGGCTCTGCAGCGTTTCCGGAACATCCATACTGATGCTTTGCTGGCTCAGTTGGTCTACTTCTTCAAGGAACGCTTTGGTCGCTGCATCGTCGGTGTCGTAGTAAGCACGCACCCATGTGGAGACATTTTCCAGCGCCTGGCGATATGTTTCTTCCTGATGACGCGGCACGGCCTGGGCGGCCACTAACAGACGAGAACGGATGTTCTCACGTAAGTAAACGTCCTGGTTCGGTGCCAGCAGCGGGACGGCGGTTTCATCACGACGACGAATAGTGATGAAGCTGTCCATAAAGTTCTGCCAGCTTTTTTGCAGATTGACGCGCCATTCGCTAATCGAGCTGGAAAGCTCGCTGCTGTCGGAGTCCATTGGAGAATCGTCGGTGTCGTTGTCGGCCAGACGCAGATTATCAATCTGATTAGAGAGCTGATTCACTTTCAGGATAATGCCGTCATAGTCGACCTGAGTTACCGCGGAGAGGCTCGCGATGTCGTCAGTAATCGCACGTCGCGCGGTAATTAAGCTCGGGTCGTTCATATCCGCCAAGCTCGCGTCGGCGCTTTTCAACAGCGCAGCGGCGGTGGTGACGTCCTGATCGCTCCATAATTTACGACCGGCCAGTTTCACCAGAAAATCAGCCTGCGCCAGCAGCCATGTGCCCGCATCGCTGCCGGAGATGGTGGCGACTTTTTGCTGGACTTCATCAAGCTGTTTGACCAGCGTGGCCTGCTGGCGAGTGGCTTCATCCAGCTGTGTTGCCTGCTGTTTAATAATACCTTCCAGCTCAGCTTTTTGGCTTTCCTGCGCTTTTTGCAGCGCCGTCAACTGGTTCGCCAGCGCATCGCTGGTTGCCGTTTGTGTTGTTGCCTGTTGTTTCCCCCAGCCGTACAGCCCAACGCCTGCAGCCAGCGCAATAGCAATCGCCACAGCGCTCAGAATCAGCGCCGTGCTGTTCTTACTCTTTTTTTCAGTATTAACTGGCTGTGACGTGGTTTCCACGGCCTCCCTGGTCTCTTCAACCACGGCGGAGGATTTTTCTTGTTCCGTCATTATGGCATCCCATTATGAGAGTTATTGTAATGCGCGTAGTAGCGCATCGTTGTCGGCGTTATCAGCGACCTTAATATCTTGCCAGCCCAGTTCCCGGGCGAGGTGCGCCAGACGCTCACTGACGACCAACAGCCGACAGCGTAGTAACCAGTGCTCACGATACCACTGCGGAATGAGCGACCAGAGCTGTTGTAGCATCTCTCCGCTGGTGACAACCACCGTGGTTACGCCACGGGATTGCCAGCGCATCGCTTCTTCCGCACCATCGTAATGTTTTGCACTGCGTTGATAACATTCACAAAAATCGACATCGGCTCCGCGTGCCGTCAGGGTTTCACCTATCAGCTCCCGGCCACCGTTGCCGCGTAATATAAGCGCGCGTTTTCCCGCAATATTTTGTAATTCAGGTAATTGTAGCAAGACTTCGCTAATTTCCCGATCCAGAGGGTAGTGAATATTGAAGCCGCTAACAGTATGCAGCGCCAGCGCCGTTGTACGGCCAATGGCAAAATAACGTGGAAGAGATGGCCAGCTTTTCTCTTGCTGGCGAAGCTCGGCATCTGCAAAGGTAACGGCGTGCTGCGAGAGGGCGAAGACCAGATCGTTCTCCGTCAACGCCGACAGCCGGGAAGCAACCGTTGCCAGCTCCCGACCAGGTGAAAACTCGATGAGCGGAAAACTCCAGGCCACCTGCCCCAGTGTGCGCAGTCGGCTCACTAACTCTTCCCCTGCGGGAGACGGGCGGGTGACCAGAATACTCATGCGGGGGCTTCTCCGTTATAAACTTCCGCCAGAATGGCGCGCGCACCGTTCTCCAGCAGTTCTTCTGCCAGAGAGATACCCATCTGTTCGGCATCCTGTGTGGCGCCGCGACGTTCTCCGCATACCATCTGTGAACCGTCAGGCGCGCCGACCAGCGCACGTAGCCAAATCTCACCGTCGATGATTTCGGCATAGCTGCCAATAGGTACCTGACATCCCCCTTCCAGGCGGGTGTTCATGGCGCGTTCTGCTTTGACGCGTAGCGCGGTCTCTTCATGGTTGAGCGGCGCTAACAGCGCCTGAGTGCGCATATCATCCAGTCGACATTCTATGCCTACTGCGCCTTGCCCGACAGCGGGCAGGGAGACTTCCGGCGGCAGAGCGGTGCGGACTCGCGACTCAAGACCTAAACGTTTTAATCCGGCGACTGCCAGAATAATGGCGTCATAATCGCCGTTATCCAGTTTGCTGAGGCGCGTGCCTACGTTGCCGCGCAGCGAACGGATGACGAGATCCGGGCGACGCTTCGCCAACTGGCACTGGCGGCGCAAACTGGATGTCCCGACGATGCTGCCTGCGGGGAGTTCATCCAGCGAGTTGTACTTATTTGAGACGAAAGCATCACGCGGATCCTCTCGCTCACAAATGGTGACCAGCCCAAGACCATCAGGGAATTCAACCGGCACATCCTTCATGGAATGCACAGCGATATCGGCGCGTTTTTCCAGCAGCGCGACTTCCAGCTCTTTAACAAACAACCCTTTCCCCCCGACCTTCGCCAGCGGGGTATCAAGGATCACATCGCCACGGGTTACCATAGGAACCAGTTCCACGATCAGACCGGGGTGGTTTGCCATTAAGGCGTCTTTGACATAATGTGCCTGCCAGAGCGCAAGGGGGCTTTGGCGTGTGGCAATTCTCAAAACATTGTCTAACATGCTTGTTACCGTCATTATCAATCATTGACCATCCTAACATCCTTATCAAAGGGATGTCAGCGTTACGCTCAAACGTAAGTGAGAGGAAAAGGCGCTGCATCATCACTGGCAGTGAATAATGACGAGAAACCTCCCGACCGTATGAAGGAATTTACACGTAACGAACGGTGCTACACTTGTATGTAGCGCATCTTTCTTTACGGTCAATGAGCAAGGTGTTAAATTGATCACGTTTTAGACCATTTTTTCGGCTGAACAGCATAAAAAAATATGGGCGAAAAACAGGTTACGGTTATTTTTGACATACGGTTTATCCGAATTGATGGCGATTATTGTGAGCGCTTGCGCCGCGGCAATCGACAACATGATGGATAGCAACATCAGGCGATACGTCTTGTACCTCTATATTGAGACTCTGAAACAGAGACTGGATGCCATAAATCAACTGCGTGTGGATCGCGCGCTTGCTGCCATGGGACCTGCCTTCCAGCAGGTATACAGTCTGCTGCCGACATTATTGCACTACCACCATCCGCTGATGCCGGGTTACCTCGATGGTAACGTTCCCAAAGGCATATGCTTTTACTCGCCTGATGAAACCCAACGCCACTACCTGAACGAACTGGAACTGTACCGCGGTATGTCGCCGCAGGATCCTCCCAAGGGCGAACTGCCGATCACCGGCGTTTACTCAATGGGCAGCACTTCTTCGGTAGGGCAAAGCTGTTCCTCTGACCTGGATATCTGGGTCTGCCATCAATCCTGGCTGGATAGCGAAGAGCGCCAGCTGCTGCAGCGAAAATGTAGCCTGCTGGAAAGCTGGGCCGCCTCGCTGGGCGTAGAAGTCAGTTTCTTCCTGATTGATGAAAACCGTTTCCGTCACAATGAAAGCGGCAGTCTGGGTGGTGAAGACTGTGGCTCGACGCAGCATATCCTGTTGCTTGATGAATTCTATCGCACCGCTGTGCGCCTCGCGGGTAAACGTATTTTGTGGAATATGGTGCCGGGCGACGAAGAAGAGCATTACGACGATTACGTCATGACGCTCTACGCACAGGGGGTGCTAACGCCAAACGAATGGCTGGATCTCGGCGGGCTCAGTTCGCTTTCCGCCGAAGAGTACTTTGGCGCCAGCCTCTGGCAGTTGTACAAGAGTATCGACTCCCCGTACAAAGCGGTGCTGAAAACGCTGCTGCTGGAAGCCTATTCCTGGGAATACCCAAATCCACGCCTGTTGGCGAAAGATATTAAACAGCGCCTGCATGACGGCGAGATCGTCTCTTTTGGTCTCGACCCTTACTGCATGATGTTGGAGCGCGTTACCGAGTACCTCACGGCGATCGAAGATCCGACGCGCCTGGATTTAGTGCGTCGATGTTTCTACTTAAAAGTGTGTGAGAAACTGAGCCGTGAGCGCGCCTGCGTGGGCTGGCGTCGTGAAGTATTAAGTCAGTTAGTGAAAGAGTGGGGCTGGGATGACGCCCGTCTGACCATGCTGGATAACCGCGCTAACTGGAAGATTGACCAGGTACGCGAAGCGCATAACGAACTGCTCGATGCGATGATGCAGAGCTATCGTAATCTGATCCGCTTTGCGCGGCGCAATAACCTCAGCGTCAGCGCCAGCCCGCAGGATATCGGCGTGCTGACCCGTAAGCTGTATGCCGCGTTTGAAGCGTTGCCGGGTAAAGTCACGCTGGTGAACCCACAGATATCTCCGGATCTCTCGGAACCGAATCTGACCTTTATCCATGTACCGCCGGGTCGTGCCAACCGTTCAGGTTGGTATCTCTACAACCGCGCGCCGAACATGGACTCGATCATCAGCCATCAGCCGCTGGAATATAACCGCTATCTCAACAAGCTGGTGGCGTGGGCCTGGTTCAATGGCCTGCTGACCTCGCGTACGCATTTGTTTATTAAGGGCAACGGCATTGTTGATTTGCCGAAGCTGCAGGAAATGGTCGCCGACGTGTCGCACCACTTCCCGCTGCGACTGCCTGCACCAACGCCGAAAGCGCTCTATAGCCCATGCGAAATTCGCCATCTGGCGATTATCGTTAACCTCGAATATGACCCAACGGCCGCATTCCGTAATCAGGTGGTACATTTTGATTTCCGTAAGCTGGACGTCTTCAGCTTTGGCGAAGAGCAAAATTGCCTGGTAGGAAGCGTCGACCTGCTGTATCGCAACTCGTGGAATGAAGTGCGTACGCTGCACTTCAACGGCGAGCAGGCGATGATTGAAGCGTTAAAAACGATTCTGGGCAAAATGCACCAGGATGCCGCGCCGCCAGATAGCGTCGAGGTCTTCTGCTATAGCCAGCATCTGCGCGGTTTAATTCGCACCCGCGTCCAGCAACTGGTGTCTGAGTGCATCGAATTACGCCTCTCCAGCACCCGTCAGGAAACCGGACGTTTCAAAGCGCTGCGTGTTTCCGGCCAGACTTGGGGATTGTTCTTCGAGCGCCTGAACGTTTCGGTACAGAAGCTGGAAAACGCAATTGAATTCTATGGCGCGATTTCACATAACAAACTGCACGGGCTTTCAGTCCAGGTTGAGACCAACCATGTGAAACTGCCGTCGGTGGTCGACGGTTTTGCCAGCGAAGGGATTATTCAGTTCTTTTTCGAAGAAACGGGTGATGAGCAGGGCTTTAATATCTACATTCTGGACGAAAGCAATCGGGCTGAGGTGTATCACCACTGCGAAGGTAGTAAAGAGGAGTTGGTACGCGACGTCAGCCGTTTCTATTCATCGTCGCACGATCGTTTTACCTACGGCTCCAGCTTCATCAACTTTAACCTGCCGCAGTTCTATCAGATTGTGAAAACTGACGGACGCGCGCAGGTGATTCCGTTCCGCACCCAGCCGATTAGCGCTGTTCCGCCAGCCAGTCAGGACAACGACACGCCGCTGTTACAGCAGTATTTCTCGTGAGTTAACTTACCCGGTGGCGCGACGCTTACCGGGCCAAAGTAGGCCGGATAAGCGAAGCGCATCCGGCACTAAAGCTTAGCGGAAGCTCACCTCTTCACCCGCCTGCTGCGTTGCCGCCTGTTCCAACAGATCCCAGAACGTTTCGCCGCTTCGGTCGCAGATCCATTCGTCGCCTTTCAGGTCAAAGTGGTAGCCGCCCTGTTTGGTCGCCAGCCACACCTGGTGCAGCGGCTCCTGACGGTTAATGATAATTTTGCTGCCGTTTTCGAAGCTGATGGTCAGCACGCCGCCGTTGATCTCACAATCGATATCGCTGTCGCCATCCCAGTCATCCAGACGTTCTTCAATGGTCATCCACAGGGTGTCAGCAAGGCGATGAAATTCACTGTCGTTCATTTTCTTATCCTATTTTTCGTGATGCCCGCAGTATAACGTGGAATAAATCGCGATGCAGTTTTTAGCCAAACTCTTGCTTTTACGCCTTCTCCTGCGATGATAGAAAACAGAAAGCATGAACTTTACAGGCAATCCATAATGAAAAACGTGTTAAAGCCACTCGCTGTCATTTTTACTCTGTTCAGCCTTACGGGCTGTGGGCTAAAAGGCCCGCTCTATTTCCCGCCAGCTGATAAAACCGCGCCGCCTCCGACCAAGAGCGTTCAGCCGCAATCGCAATCCACCACGCCTGAGAAAAACGATCGTGGGATTAGTGATGGGCCTTCTCAGGTGAATTACTAACGGCAGGAATAGATTTTACATTTCTGTACCCGCGTGAACGGAGTGAATGATGCAATTCTCTAAAATGCATGGCCTTGGCAACGATTTTATGGTCGTCGACGCGGTAACGCAGAATGTCTTTTTCTCACCAGAGCTGATCCGCCGCCTGGCCGACAGACATCTCGGCGTTGGATTTGATCAACTGCTGGTGGTTGAGCCTCCGTATGATCCGGAGCTGGATTTCCACTACCGTATTTTTAATGCCGACGGCAGTGAAGTGTCACAGTGTGGCAATGGTGCCCGCTGTTTTGCCCGTTTTGTTCGCCTGAAAGGGCTGACTAATAAACGTGATATTCGCGTCAGTACCGCGAATGGTCGTATGGTATTAACAGTAACCGACGACGAGCTGGTGCGGGTGAATATGGGCGAACCCAATTTTGAACCCTCGCAGGTTCCTTTTCGCGCTAACAAAGCAGAGAAGACCTATATTATGCGCGCGTCTGAACAGACAGTATTGTGCGGCGTGGTTTCAATGGGGAACCCGCACTGCGTGATTCAGGTTGATGATGTTGATACGGCCACGGTAGAAACACTGGGACCGGTTCTGGAAAGCCACGAACGCTTCCCTGAACGCGCCAATATCGGATTTATGCAGGTGGTAAAACGCGAGCATATCCGACTGCGCGTCTATGAGCGCGGCGCGGGTGAAACGCAGGCCTGCGGCAGCGGTGCGTGCGCTGCCGTTGCGGTCGGTATCCAGCAGGGTCTGCTGGCGGAAGAAGTGAGGGTGGAATTACCGGGCGGTCGACTTGATATCGCCTGGAAAGGTCCGGGTCATCCGCTGTATATGACTGGCCCGGCGGCACATGTCTACGACGGATTTATTCACTTATGAAGCAACCAGGGGAAGAACTACAGGAAACGCTCATGGAGCTGGACGACCGGGCGGTCGTCGATTACCTGCAACGTAATCCTGAGTTTTTTATCCGTAATGCCCAGGCCGTTGAAGCGATGCGAGTTCCGCACCCAGTGCGGGGCACGGTCTCTTTAGTGGAATGGCATATGGCGCGGGCACGTAATCATATTAACGTGCTGGAAGAGAACATGGCGTTGTTGATGGAACAAGCCAACGCCAATGAAAGCCTGTTCTATCGTCTGTTAAATCTGCAAGGACGGCTGGTGTCGGCCAGCAGTCTTGACGACATGCTGATGCGATTTCATCGCTGGGCGCGTGAGTTAGGGCTGGCCGGAGCGACGGTTCGTCTGTTCCCGGATCGCTGGCGACTTGGCGCGCCATCAAAATTCACCCATCTGGCATTAAGCCGTCAGGCTTTCGAACCGCTGCGTATCCAGCGTCTGGGTCAGTCACAGCACTATCTTGGGCCGCTCAATGGTCCGGAACTGTTGGTCATGATGCCGGAGGCGAAAGCCATAGGCTCGGTGGCGATGTCAATGCTCGGGCAAGATGGCTCTCTGGGCGTGATGCTGTTTAGCAGCCGTGACGTTAATCATTACCAGCAGGGGCAAGGCACGCAATTGCTGCAGGAAATCTCGCTGATGTTGCCGGAGCTGCTGGAGCGCTGGATTGAACGCGTATGACCGATTTACCCCTTTCTCAGGATGTGGCGCGCTTTTTGCGCTATCTGGGCGTTGAGCGTCAGCTTAGCCCGATCACATTGCTTAATTATCAGCGTCAGCTTGATGCCATCATTGCGTTAGCCGGAGAGACCGGTCTGCAAAGCTGGCAACAATGTGATGCTGCGATGGTACGTAGTTTTGCTGTTCGCAGCCGTCGTAAAGGACTGGGGCCGGCGAGTCTGGCGCTGCGTCTCTCCGCGTTACGCAGTTTCTTCGACTGGCTGGTTAATCAGGGCGAGCTGAAAGCTAATCCGGCAAAAAGCGTTTCCGCGCCGAAAGCACCGCGTCATCTCCCTAAAAATATCGATGTCGACGATGTTAATCGTCTGCTGGATATCGATCTCAACGATCCCCTTGCCGTGCGCGATAGAGCAATGCTGGAAGTGATGTACGGCGCGGGTCTGCGTTTATCTGAGTTGGTTGGGCTGGATATTAAACATCTCGACCTCGACACCGGCGAAGTGTGGGTGATGGGTAAGGGCAGTAAAGAGCGTCGCCTGCCGATTGGCCGCAACGCGGTGGCTTGGATTGAGCACTGGCTGGATCTACGCGGGCTATTTGGTAGCGATGACGATGCGCTATTTCTGTCCAAATTGGGCAAACGCATCTCGGCGCGTAATGTGCAGAAACGCTTTGCTGAATGGGGTATCAAGCAGGGGCTGAACAGCCACGTACATCCCCACAAATTGCGTCACTCCTTTGCGACGCATATGCTGGAGTCGAGCGGCGATCTGCGCGGAGTGCAGGAGTTATTGGGTCATGCCAATCTCTCCACGACTCAAATCTATACCCATCTTGATTTTCAACACCTGGCTTCAGTGTACGATGCGGCGCATCCGCGCGCCAAACGGGGGAAATAATGCGTTTTTACCGGCCTTTGGGGCGCATTTCTGCGCTCACCTTTGACCTTGATGACACCCTTTACGATAACCGTCCCGTTATCACACGCACCGAGCAGGAAGCGCTCGCGTTTGTACAGAATTACCATCCGGCGTTGAATTCGCTGCAAAATAGCGACCTACAGCGCTTACGTCAGGCCGTTCGCGACGCCGAGCCGGAAATCTACCACGATGTTACCCAATGGCGTCACCGTGCCGTAGAGCGCGCTATGCTGGAGGCGGGGTTGTCAGCGGCAGAAGCCAGAATGGGGGCGAATGCGGCGATGATGAATTTTGCCAAATGGCGTAGCCGCATTGAAGTCCCGCAGACGACGCATGACACGCTGAAGGCGCTGGCCCGCAAATGGCCGCTGGTGGCGATCACCAACGGTAACGCGCAGCCGGAACTGTTTGGCCTGGGTGATTACTTTGAGTTTGTGCTGCGTGCCGGTCCCGACGGACGATCAAAACCGTTTAGCGACATGTACACGTTGGCGGCGGAAAAACTGAAAATGCCTGTGGGTGAGATTCTGCACGTGGGTGATGACCTGACGACGGACGTCGCGGGCGCCATCCGTTGTGGTATGCAGGCCTGCTGGATCAAACCGGAAAATGCCGACCTGATGCAAACCGCAGACAGTCGTTTGCTTCCGCATATCGAAATTTCACAGTTGGCATCTCTGACCTCGCTGATATAATCACCAGCAGAACTCTGTATATATACCCAGCTTTTTGGCGGATGGCGCTACGCTTATCCGCCTTACCTACTTTTACGCGGCGGTGCCAATGGACGTTTCTTACCTGCTCGACAGCCTTAATGATAAACAGCGTGAAGCGGTGGCCGCGCCACGCAGCAACATGCTGGTTCTGGCAGGCGCGGGGAGTGGTAAAACGCGCGTGCTGGTGCACCGTATCGCCTGGTTACTGACGGTTGAGAACAACTCGCCGTACTCCATTATGGCGGTGACCTTTACCAACAAAGCGGCGGCGGAAATGCGCCACCGTATCGGCCAGATCATGGGAACCAGCCAGGGCGGTATGTGGGTAGGTACATTCCACGGTCTGGCCCACCGTCTGCTGCGCGCGCACCATATGGATGCGAACCTGCCGCAGGATTTTCAGATCCTCGACAGTGAAGACCAACTGCGTTTGCTCAAGCGTCTGATCAAGGCGATGAACCTTGATGAGAAGCAGTGGCCGCCGCGTCAGGCGATGTGGTTCATCAACAGCCAGAAAGACGAAGGGCTGCGTCCGCATCATCTGCAA
Organism: Citrobacter sp. Cpo045; assembly: GCF_030332875.1. Classification (NCBI taxonomy): domain Bacteria; kingdom Pseudomonadati; phylum Pseudomonadota; class Gammaproteobacteria; order Enterobacterales; family Enterobacteriaceae; genus Citrobacter; species Citrobacter sp. Cpo045. The sequence goes on along the minus strand of NZ_JAOWGZ010000095.1, from coordinate 38,226 downwards.
AGCTACGGCAACCCGGTTGAGCAAACCTGGCAGAAAGTGTATCAGGCTTACCAGGAAGCGTGTGACCGCGCGGGGCTGGTGGATTTCGCCGAGCTGCTGCTGCGCGCCCACGAGCTGTGGCTCAACAAACCGCATATCCTGCAGCACTACCGCGAACGTTTTACCAATATCCTGGTGGACGAATTTCAGGATACCAACAACATTCAGTACGCGTGGATCCGCCTGCTGGCGGGCGATACCGGCAAGGTAATGATCGTCGGCGATGACGATCAGTCAATCTACGGCTGGCGCGGAGCGCAGGTGGAGAACATCCAGCGCTTCCTCACGGATTTCCCCGGCGCAGAAACTATTCGCCTGGAGCAGAACTACCGCTCGACTAACAATATCCTCAGCGCGGCCAACGCCCTGATTGAAAACAACAACGGGCGTCTGGGTAAAAAGCTGTGGACCGATGGCGTCGACGGCGAACCGATCTCGCTGTACTGCGCGTTCAACGAACTCGATGAAGCGCGCTTTGTGGTCAATCGTATCAAGACCTGGCAGGACAACGGCGGTGCGCTGGAGCAATGCGCTATTCTTTATCGCAGCAACGCCCAGTCGCGCGTACTGGAAGAGGCGTTGTTACAGGCCAGCATGCCGTATCGGATTTATGGCGGGATGCGCTTCTTCGAACGCCAGGAAATCAAAGATGCGCTTTCCTACCTGCGTCTGATCGCCAACCGCAATGACGACGCCGCATTTGAGCGCGTGGTGAATACGCCCACCCGCGGGATTGGCGATCGTACTTTAGATGTGGTGCGTCAGACCTCCCGTGACCGCCAGCTAACGTTGTGGCAGGCCTGTCGTGAGCTGTTGCAGGAAAAAGCCCTCGCGGGTCGCGCCGCCAGCGCCTTACAGCGCTTTATGGAGCTGATTGACGCACTGGCGCAGGAGACCGCCGATATGCCGCTGCACGTGCAGACTGACCGGGTGGTTAAAGACTCCGGCCTGCGCATTATGTACGAGCAGGAAAAAGGCGAGAAAGGCCAGACGCGTATCGAAAACTTAGACGAACTGGTGACGGCAACGCGCCAGTTCAGCTACAACGAAGAAGACGAAGACTTAATGCCGCTGCAGGCGTTCCTGTCTCACGCCGCGCTGGAAGCGGGCGAAGGGCAGGCGGATACCTGGCAGGATGCGGTACAGCTGATGACGCTGCACTCGGCGAAAGGTCTGGAGTTCCCGCAGGTGTTTATCGTCGGGATGGAAGAAGGCATGTTCCCCAGCCAGATGTCGCTGGACGAAGGCGGTCGCCTCGAAGAAGAGCGCCGCCTGGCTTACGTAGGCGTGACCCGCGCAATGCAAAAGCTGACGCTGACCTACGCCGAAACGCGTCGTCTGTACGGCAAAGAGGTTTACCATCGTCCGTCGCGCTTTATCGGCGAACTGCCGGAAGCGTGCGTTGAAGAGGTTCGCCTGCGCGCCACTGTCAGCCGCCCGGTGAGTCATCAGCGGATGGGCACGCCAATGGCGGAAAATGATACCGGCTATAAGCTCGGCCAGCGCGTGCGCCACGCTAAATTTGGCGAGGGCACCATCGTCAACCTGGAAGGAAGCGGCGAACACAGTCGTTTGCAGGTCGCGTTCCAGGGGCAGGGGATCAAATGGCTGGTTGCCGCCTACGCCAGACTGGAAACGGTATGATCGCCTGATGTCGCTGCGCTTATCAGGCCTACGCGGAACGTAATATTTTGATTTGTAGGCCGGATAAGGCGAAGCCGCCATCCGGCTATCTGTCGGTTAATATTCTGAAATCATAGATAAATAATTCCCCTCTGCTAACCTTTCTGTATAAGGGGAAATTATTACTTTTTCGCCATCCGTTGCGTGTTGACGTCAAAATTTTGCTGGCGTAACATGCGCGCACGATTACGCTAAGAGGACATTCGCCTTGGACACACCCAGTAGATACTGGCTCATTATCCTGTCATCCAGGATCAACTCCTAAGGCTATCCCTTTTTGCTGATAGCCTTCGCGGTTGTCAGCGACCTTCTGTTTTTTCCCGTCGCGCTGAGTCAGGCTGTTTAATGGTCTGAAACCCAATTTGTTTCTGTGTGCCCTCCGAACTGTCCGATAATTTTTTGCATTGGGAGTCCCGGTCATGCTGAGCGCATTTCAACTGGAAAACAATCGTTTAACTCGCCTTGAGGCAGACGAGATCGAGCACCTGGCCAGTTCGGTTTGGGTCGATTTAGTCGAGCCGGATGACGAAGAACGAAACCGTGTGCAAAAGGACTTGGGCCAGAATCTGGCTACGCGCCCTGAACTGGAAGACATCGAAGCATCCGCACGTTTTTTTGAAGACGAAGACGGTCTGCACATCCACTCCTTCTTCTTTTACGAAGATGCCGACGATCACGCGGGTAACTCAACCGTCGCATTTACCATTCGAGAAGGCCGCCTGTTTACTCTGCGCGAGCGCGAACTGCCGGCCTTCCGCCTGTACCGCATGCGTGCGCGTAACCAGGCGATGGTGGATGGCAACGCCTACGAGCTGTTGCTCGACCTGTTCGAAACCAAAATTGAACAGCTGGCAGATGAAATCGAAAACATCTACAGCGACCTGGAAAAACTCAGCCGTGTGATCATGGAAGGGCGTCAGGGCGATGAGTATGACGAAGCGCTGTCGACGTTGGCGGAACTGGAAGATATCGGCTGGAAAGTACGTCTGTGTCTGATGGATACCCAGCGCGCGCTGAACTTCCTGGTGCGTAAAGCGCGTTTGCCGGGCAGTCAGCTGGAGCAGGCGCGTGAGATCCTGCGCGATATCGAATCCCTGCTGCCTCATAATGAATCGCTGTTCCAGAAGGTTAACTTCCTGATGCAGGCGGCGATGGGCTTTATCAACATCGAGCAGAACCGCATCATCAAGATCTTCTCGGTGGTTTCTGTGGTATTCCTGCCGCCGACGCTGGTGGCTTCCAGCTACGGGATGAACTTTGAGTTTATGCCGGAATTGCACTGGAGCTTCGGTTACCCGGGCGCGATTGTCTTTATGATGCTCGCGGGGCTGGCGCCGTATCTGTACTTTAAGCGCAAGAACTGGCTGTAATCACTGTACTTTATCCGGCCTACGGCGATGTGCTTTTGTAGGCCGGATAAGCGAAGCGCCATCCGGCATTCCCCTAGCTCCGACGAACCCGTCGTTGCGTATAAATCGCATCCATCACGAAAATCGCCAGCGCCACCCAGATAAACGCAAACGTGACCATTTTATCCGTTCCCGGGACTTCACCGTAGAAGGTGACGGCCAGCAGGAACATCAGCGTAGGCCCGATATACTGGAAGAATCCCAGCGTGGACAGACGCAGGCGGGTTGCCGCGCCGGTAAAGCACAGCAGCGGAATGGTGGTCACGACACCCGCGGCAATCAGCAGCAGGTTGAGCGACATGGGGTTTTGCCCCATATGGCTGGTTGAGCTGTCCGCAATGCCAAACAGATAGATGGCGGCGACAGGTAAAAGCCACAGGGTTTCGATCAGCATGCCGGTTTGTGCTTCGACGGCAATCTTCTTGCGCACCAGCCCATAGAACGCAAAGCTGAACGCCAGTCCCAGCGCGATTATTGGCAGCGATCCGAAGGTCCACAGCTGTACCAGCACGCCGCAGGCGGCTAACAGTACTGCCAGCCACTGCATGCGACGAAAGCGCTCACCGAGGAATAGCATTCCCAGCACAATATTCACCAGTGGGTTAATAAAATAGCCGAGGCTGGCTTCCAGCATATGGTGATTATTGACCGCCCAAATGAACAGCAGCCAGTTTCCGCCGATGAGCACTGCAGAGAGCGCCAGCAGGAAGATCTTCTTTGGCGTTTGTAGCAGCGTTTTGACGCCTGACCACTGGCGGCTGATGCTCATCAGTACCACCATAAAGAAAAATGACCAGATGACGCGGTGCGTCAGGATCTCATCCGCCGGGACATAGTAAATCAGCTTGAAGTAGGCGGGAGCGATACCCCAAATAAAATAAGCAGCAAGAGCGAGTAGCACGCCCTGCCGCGTTTGTTTAGCATCCATCGGGAAAACTCATTGCAGAAATGTAACAGCAGTTTACCTTTTTTTAGGCACTTACCCCACCATATAAGTGGCGGTTGCGCTGGCAATATAAAGCTGTTCTTCGTTATGCAATTCCACGCGCGCAACAGCGACTTTATTACCCGCCCGCAGCAGGCTACTGGTGGCGGTAAAGCGATTCCCTCTTCCGGGACGCAGATAATCAACACGCAAATCGATTGTACCCATGCGTGACATCCGCTGACGCAGTTCGTCCTCGCTGATCGTTTCATGGCGGGTCAGAGTACTCCCAACGCATACCAGCCCGGCGGCGACGTCCAGCGCCGAGGCGATCACGCCGCCATGCAGAATGCTTTGCGCCCAGTTGCCGACCATCATCGGTTGGTTATTAAAGGCTAATTGAGCAAATTCTTTCTCATAGCGTTCGAGCTCCAGTCCCAGCGCCCGGTTAAACGGCATATGATAGACAAACATTTCACCCACTAACTTCAGCGCTTCCTCAGCAGTAAGTACGGCAGACATACGATCCCTACATCTTGGTGGTTAATGAAATGTTGATATTATGCTTATTATTTGTTGTTTTCTACTTTAGGACGGGATAACTAACGAGTAACTAGCTAAGTATGTAGAATACTTGCCAGATAATTATACAATTCATCAATATTTTGGTTCAGGAGAACATTACCGATGCGGGCGATTCTGGGATGGTTACTACCAGCAATTATGCTGCCGTTGACCGCTTATGCGCAGGAAGCGACAGTGAAAGAGATTCATGATGCACCGGCGGTTCGTGGCAGTATTATCGCCAATATGCTGCAGGAACATGACAACCCTTTCACGCTTTATCCTTATGACACCAACTATCTTATTTACACCAATACCAGCGACATGAACAAAGAGGCGATCAGCAGTTATAGCTGGTCCGAAAATGCGCGCAAAGATGAGGTTAAGTTTCAGCTAAGCCTGGCGTTTCCGCTCTGGCGCGGGATATTAGGCCCAAACTCGGTACTTGGTGGTTCCTATACCCAGAAGTCCTGGTGGCAGCTTTCGAACAGTGAAGAGTCTTCACCGTTTCGCGAAACCAACTACGAACCGCAATTGTTCCTCGGTTTCGCCACCGACTATCGCTTTGCCGGTTGGACTCTTCGTGATGTCGAAATGGGTTATAACCATGACTCCAACGGCCGTTCCGATCCCACGTCACGTAGCTGGAACCGTCTTTATACCCGTCTGATGGCTGAAAATGGTAACTGGCTGGTGGAAGTTAAGCCGTGGTACGTGATTGGTAGCACCGACGATAACCCTGATATCACTAAATACATGGGCTACTATCAGCTGAAAATGGGGTATCACCTGGGTGACGCGGTTATCAGCGTGAAAGGCCAGTACAACTGGAATACCGGCTACGGCGGCGCAGAGCTGGGGGCCAGTTATCCCATCACGAAGCATGTGCGTCTATACACTCAGGTCTACAGTGGTTACGGCGAATCGCTGATTGACTACAACTTCAATCAGACGCGTGTTGGTGTGGGCGTGATGCTCAACGATATCTTCTGATAAGTATTGAGAGTATTTTAATCATTGCAGTTTCTCTCTCAGGCGCTGAAAATAGCGCCTGTTTTTATTTCGGGCGAATGGGGTTAATGTGGCGCAGGCGGAAGTGTTGAATCTGGAAATGGGCGCTAAACAGGTTTTGCAGGAAACCTTTGGCTACCAACAGTTTCGCCCCGGTCAGGAAGAAATCATTGATACCGTGCTCTCTGGTCGCGACTGCCTGGTCGTTATGCCGACCGGCGGCGGTAAATCCCTGTGCTATCAAATTCCCGCATTATTGCTAAACGGACTCACCGTTGTTGTTTCCCCGCTGATTTCCCTGATGAAAGATCAGGTCGATCAACTGCTAGCCAACGGCGTGGCGGCGGCGTGCCTGAATTCTACTCAAAGTCGTGAACAGCAGCTTGAGGTGATGGCGGGCTGTCGCAGCGGGCAGATTCGCTTACTGTACATTGCGCCCGAACGCCTGATGCTGGATAACTTCCTTGAGCATCTGGCGCACTGGAATCCGGTGCTGCTGGCGGTTGATGAAGCGCACTGTATTTCGCAGTGGGGGCATGATTTCCGCCCCGAGTACGCTGCGCTGGGCCAGCTGCGCCAGCGTTTCCCGACGCTACCGTTTGTGGCGCTGACCGCGACCGCGGATGAGACAACCAGGCTGGACATTGTGCGTCTGCTGGGACTCAACGATCCGTTAATTCAGATCAGCAGCTTTGACCGCCCGAACATTCGCTACATGCTGATGGAGAAGTTTAAGCCGCTCGATCAGCTGATGCGCTACGTGCAAGAGCAGCGCGGTAAGTCTGGCATTATCTATTGTAACAGTCGCGCCAAAGTCGAAGACACCGCCGCGCGTCTGCAAAGCCGTGGCATCAGCGCCGGGGCTTATCATGCCGGGCTGGAAAATGCCGTACGCGCCGAGGTGCAGGAGAAATTCCAGCGTGATGACCTGCAAATCGTAGTGGCGACCGTGGCGTTCGGTATGGGGATCAACAAACCTAACGTACGCTTCGTGGTGCATTTCGATATTCCGCGTAACATCGAATCCTATTACCAGGAAACCGGCCGCGCCGGGCGTGATGGCCTGCCGGCGGAAGCGATGCTGTTTTACGATCCGGCTGATATGGCATGGCTACGCCGTTGCCTCGAAGAGAAACCCGCCGGGCAACTGCTGGATATCGAACGTCATAAGCTCAATGCGATGGGGGCGTTTGCCGAGGCGCAGACCTGTCGTCGTCTGGTGTTGCTGAACTATTTTGGCGAAGGGCGCCAGGAGCCGTGTGGCAACTGCGATATCTGTCTCGACCCGCCAAAACAGTACGACGGTCTTATGGATGCGCGCAAAGCGCTGTCGACGATTTACCGTGTTAACCAACGCTTCGGCATGGGGTACGTCGTGGAAGTGCTGCGCGGAGCGAATAACCAGCGTATTCGCGAACTGGCCCATGACAAACTGCCGGTCTATGGCATTGGTCGCGAGCAAAGCCACGAACACTGGGTGAGCGTTATTCGCCAGCTTATTCACCTGGGCCTGGTGACGCAGAATATTGCTCATCACTCCGCGTTACAGCTAACCGAAGCCGCGCGTCCGGTGTTGCGCGGTGACGTTGCGTTACAGCTTGCTGTACCACGTATTGTGGCGCTGAAATCGCGTGCGATGCAGAAATCCTTCGGTGGTAACTACGACCGCAAACTGTTCGCCAAATTGCGTAAGCTGCGTAAAGCCATTGCCGACGAAGAGAACATTCCGCCGTACGTGGTGTTCAACGACGCCACGCTGATTGAAATGGCGGAGCAGATGCCGGTTTCACCGAGTGAAATGCTAAGCGTCAACGGTGTGGGGATGCGTAAACTGGAGCGTTTCGGTAAAGAGTTTATGGCGCTTATTCGCGCACACGTTGATGGTGACGACGAAGAGTAGTCAGCCGGGCAAAAAAGTGCCAGGATGGTGACTCACTGAACTATTCCCCCGCGAGTCATTTTTATGTTAACGCTATTTTTCACCGTTGCGTTGGTGCATATCGTTGCGCTGATGAGCCCCGGTCCCGATTTCTTTTTTGTTTCTCAAACTGCGGTTAGCCGTTCGCGCAAAGAAGCTATGATGGGCGTGCTGGGCATTACCTGCGGCGTCATGGTCTGGGCTGGCGTGGCACTGCTCGGCCTGCATCTGATTATCGAAAAAATGGCCTGGCTGCATACCATTATTATGGTAGGCGGGGGGCTGTATCTGTGCTGGATGGGTTATCAGATGCTGCGCGGCGCGTTTAAAAAACAGGATGTTGCAGCGCCCACTCCGCAGGTGGAGCTGGCGCAGAGCGGACGCAGTTTTTTGAAAGGTCTGCTGACCAACCTGGCGAACCCTAAAGCCATTATCTATTTTGGCTCCGTCTTCTCATTGTTCGTTGGCGACAACGTGGGAACGGGCGCGCGCTGGGGGATCTTTGCTCTGATTATCGTGGAAACGCTGGCGTGGTTTACCGTGGTCGCCAGCCTGTTTGCGCTCCCGAAAATGCGTCGTGGCTATCAGCGTCTGGCGAAGTGGATTGATGGTTTTGCCGGCGCGCTGTTCGCAGGCTTCGGTATCCATCTGATTATTTCGCGCTAAGTTTGTTGCCCGCCTGGGAGTCCCAGGCGGTATGCGGCTTATTGCGCAAGCTTCTGTAGCTCATCCTTCGAAAGGCCGGTCATTTCCATAATCGCGTCGGTATCAAGACCTCGCTTGAGCATCGCTTTTGCTACATCAGTAAGGGCAATGCGCCTCCCTTCTTCACGGCCTATCTGCTTTAGTTGATCCGCCATTGTCATCAGTTTTTCTCCATGCTGCGGCACCCGCTGTGCCAGCTTATACAATAATGTCTGAACATCTTGTGTATTCCCTGCTTGCACCATGTAGTTTACCAGCACGGTTATTTGTTGTCCGCTCATCTTCTCCAGCATAAACAGGCGGGTAAGTTTATCCAGCAACTGCGCCATGTCGCGCTGGCGAATGTGTTTTTGTACTAATGTCAGTGCCGCCATGCTGCGATGCTGCATGATCTCATCATCTGGAATAACCGTCACATCCACCAACGGAAATGGTGTGCTGTAAAGTTGAAGGGCGGTTCCAGAATCCTCAAAGTGATCCAGCCAGTTCATTGAGCCTTGCCATGGGCTTTGCTTGCCATGGTAAAAGAGCACTGGAATAACCAGCGGCAGAGTGTCGTTTCCAGCCTCAAGATGACGCTGCATCGCTGCGATAGCGTAGCGCATCAGGCGAAATGACATGTGCTTATCCGGTGAGCTTTGATGCTCAATGAGCACATGTACATAGCCATGTCCGCTGGTGGTTTCCAGTGAGTAGAGAATATCGCTGAAATAGGGGCGCAGATCGTCCTCCACAAAACTGCCTGATTCCAGACGGAGCGTTTCCAGTTTGCATATTTTGATTAACGAGGGAGGAAGATGAAGTTCGATAAAGTCCCGCGCGGTTTCCACGCGGGAGAGGAAGGTTTTAAATACTGCGTCATGTGGTGTTGTTACTTCCGCCATCGTTAATCATCCGTGAGTGGTGAATATGGCAGCATTCTGGCATTAGCAATCAACGTCTAACAGTACAGGATAAAAGGCTTTTCTCCCTTTGCGGCGAAGTACGAAAAGCCATGTTCAGAGGCTCTTACAGATAGCATTTCATTGCGAGCGACGTTCCATTTGCTAGGCATGCCTTGCCGATGCCAGCAGGGCGCCTATCAGCATAAATAGCGAGCCAAACACTTTGTTCAGCGCCTTCATTTGCTTTGGTCCTTTAATCCAGCCAGCAATGCGCGTGGCCAACGTCGCGTAACCGATCATCACAATGATATCGACCACGATGGTCGTGACGCCAAGCACCACGTACTGCATCAACTGCGGTTCTTGCGGCAGGATAAACTGAGGGAACAGAGCGGCAAGGAAAACTATGCTCTTAGGATTGGTCAGATTAACAAAGACCGCGCGTTTGAACAGCCGGCTGCGCGATTGCGTATTCGCCATGGTATTCAGATCGATAGCACCCGCCGCCCGCCATTGTTGAATACCCAGCCAAATCAGATAGGCCGCTCCCGCCCACTTCAGCACCTCAAATGCGATCACCGAACGTGAAAATAGCGTTCCCAGTCCTACGCCAACCAGAACGATATGAATACCCAACCCGGTCTGCAAACCTGCAATCGACGCGCTGGCACCGCGATATCCGTGGCTGATGGCGGTGGTCATGGTATTGATTGCGCCAGAGCCTGGGGACAAGCTCAAAATAATAGAGGTCAGCAGGTAGGCGAACCACCATTCAAAGGTCATGAGAAACTCCCGGATTGTCTATTTTTATGCCACAATACGCTACTGCCGTTAGGTTGTGTCAGTGACGGCGAAAAAAACGATTTTACTTGGTCAGCGAGGCTGGATACCCGATGTTTCAGCAGCAAAAAGACTGGGAAACAAGAGAAAACGCGTTTGCTGCTTTTTCCATGGGGCCACTGACAGATTTCTGGCGTCAGCGGGAAGAAGCGGAATTTACGGGCGTGGATGATATTCCCGTACATTTTGTTCGTTTTCATGCAGAAAAAAACGATCGCGTCATCGTCGTCTGTCCTGGACGCATTGAAAGCTACGTGAAATACGCTGAACTGGCGTATGACCTGTTTCATTCTGGTTTTGACGTTCTCATTATCGATCACCGTGGCCAGGGGCGTTCCGGGCGTATGCTTTCGGATCCGCACCGCGGTCATGTCGATAACTTTAATGATTATGTCGACGATCTAACCGCCTTCTGGCAGCAGGAAGTGCTACCCGGCCCGTGGAGAAAACGCTATATCCTGGCGCATTCAATGGGCGGGGCGATTGCCACGTTATTCCTGCAGCGCCACCCGAATCAGTGTGATGCCATCGCGCTTTGCGCACCGATGTTTGGTATTGTGATGCGCTTTCCCGACTGGATGGTGCGCCATATACTGGACTGGGCCGAAGGGCATCCGCGGATCCGCGAAGGCTATGCGATGGGAACCGGGCGCTGGCGGGCGCTGCCGTTCGGTATGAATGCGTTAACCCATAGTCGACAACGCTATCGGCGCAATCTACGCTTTTATGCTGATGAGCCGCGGTTGCGCGTTGGCGGCCCCACCTATCACTGGGTACGTGAAGGGATTCTGGCTGGCGAACAGGTTTTGGCTGGCGCCGGAGATGATGCGACGCCGACGCTGCTGATTCAGGCTGAAGAAGAGCGTGTGGTAGATAACCGCATGCACGATCGTTTTTGTGAACTCCGCGCCGCAGCGGGCCATCCTGTAGAAGGGGGTCAGCCGCTTGTCATCAAAGGCGCGTACCATGAGATCCTTTTTGAAAAGGACGCCATGCGCTCAGTCGCGCTTAACGCTATTGTCGAATTTTTCGACAAGCATAACTCATCCAGCGGAACCCGCTTTGCCTAGAGGTTGAATTTTCTTATGTATCAGGTTGTTGCGTCTGATTTAGACGGTACGCTGCTTTCTCCCGACCATACTCTGTCCCCTTATGCCAAAGAGACGCTGAAGTTATTGACCGCTCGCGGCGTTAACTTCGTGTTTGCGACTGGCCGTCATCATGTTGATGTGGGGCAAATTCGCGATAACCTCGGCATTAAAACCTACATGATCACGTCCAACGGCGCGCGCGTGCATGATTCTGACGGGAATCTGGTGTTTTCCCATAACCTGGATCGCGATATTGCCAGCGACCTGTTTGGCGTAGTGAATGCAAACCCGGACATCGTGACCAACGTATATCGTGATGATGAGTGGTTTATGAATCGCCATCGTCCGGACGAAATGCGTTTCTTCAAAGAAGCGGTGTTTAACTACTCACTGTTTGAACCTGCATTACTGGAGCCTGAGGGCGTCAGCAAAGTGTTCTTCACCACCGACTCTCACGAAAGGCTACTGCCGCTGGAGCAGGCGATTAACGCCCGCTGGGGCGATCGCGTCAACGTCAGCTTCTCTACGCTTACCTGTCTGGAAGTCATGGCTGGCGGCGTATCGAAAGGTCATGCGCTGGAAGCGGTAGCAAAAGCGATGGGCTACAGCCTGAAAGACTGCATCGCCTTTGGCGACGGGATGAATGATGCGGAAATGCTCTCCATGGCAGGTAAAGGCTGCATCATGGGCAACGCCCACCAGCGCCTGAAGGATCTGCACCCGGAACTGGAAGTCATTGGTCTTAATGCCGACGATGCCGTGCCACACTATCTGCGTGAACTGTTTTTGCAGTAACCTTCTGTTCGTTAGCTGACCAGTTGTCAACTAAAAACTCCGCTACAATGGGTGTACCTTTTGTTAAGAGACATCCATTGTGGCGTTACTCATCATTACCACAATTCTGTGGGCCTTTTCCTTTAGCCTGTTTGGCGAGTACCTTGCCGGTCATGTCGATAGCTATTTTGCGGTGCTGGTGCGCGTTGGGCTGGCGGCGTTGGTGTTCCTGCCGTTTCTACGTACTCGTGGGCACAGCGTAAAAACGATCGGGCTGTATATGCTGGTGGGTGCCATGCAGCTTGGCATTATGTACATGCTGAGTTTTCACGCCTATCTGTACCTGACGGTTTCAGAACTGCTGCTCTTTACCGTGCTGACGCCGCTCTACATTACGCTGATTTATGATCTGATGAGCGGACGTCGTCTGCGCTGGAGTTACGCCTTTAGTGCGTTACTGGCGGTGATTGGCGCGGGGATCATTCGTTACGATCAGGTGACCAGCCACTTCTGGACCGGTCTGCTGTTGGTGCAGTTGTCCAATATCAGCTTTGCCATTGGTATGGTGGGCTATAAACGTCTGATGGAGACGCGGCCAATGCCGCAGCACAACGCCTTTGCCTGGTTTTATATGGGCGCCTTTATGGTGGCTGTCGTGGCCTGGTTCATGCTGGGCAATGCGCAGAAAATGCCTGCAACCACGCTACAGTGGGGAATTCTGGTCTTTCTTGGCGTGGCGGCGTCCGGCATTGGTTACTTTATGTGGAACTACGGCGCGACCCAGGTGGATGCGGGCACGCTGGGCATAATGAACAATATGCATGTCCCTGCCGGACTGCTGGTTAACCTGGCTATCTGGCATCAACAACCTCACTGGCCAAGCTTCATCATTGGTGCGGCTGTGATAGTGGCTTCACTGTGGGTACATCGAAAGTGGGTCGTTCCGCACTCCGTACAAACGGCAGGTGATCGCAGGCGTGATTCCGCGCTGAGCGAATAAACGCTTCTGTGACCGGCTGTCGCTGCTCGCCATCACGCACGGCGGCGTACAGTCGGCTCCACAATCCATCACCCAGGGTTTTGGTCACTACCAGGCCCTGGCGTTCAAAACTCTCCACCACCCAGTGCGGTAATGCCGCGATACCCATTCTGGCTGCAACCATCTGAATCAGCAGCAAGGTGTTATCCACGCTTTTCAGCGACGGACTAACGCCTGCAGGCTGCAGAAAATGCCGCCATACATCCAGTCGACTCCGCTGTACCGGGTAAATCAGCAGCGTCTCGCTGGTCAAATCTTCCGGTGTGATTTGTGTTTTGCTGGCCAACGGATGGTCAGGCGCCAGTACCAGGCGGACTTCAAAATCAAACATCGGTGAGTAGTGCAATCCGCTGCGCGGCAGGATGTCGGAGGTTAACACCAGATCCAGCTCATCCTGCTGTAGCGCTGGTTGCGGATCGAACGTCACGCCGGATTTAAAGTCCATCTCCACCTGCGGCCAGTTGGCACGAAAATTCTCCAGCGCGGGCGTCAGCCATTGAATACAACTGTGACATTCAATCGCAATTCGCAGCCGGGTTTGCTGCGGTTCGTTGCAGGCCTGCAGCGCACGACCAATTTGCGGCAACACCTGATTGGCTAACTGCAGCAGGATTTCTCCCTGCGGCGTAAAGCGCAGAGGCTGGCTTTTACGGATAAAAAGTCGAAAGCCAAGGCGCTGCTCCAGATCGCTGAACTGGTGAGAAAGGGCGGATTGGGTCTGATGCAACGTCGCCGCTGCGGCTGCCAGAGAACCACTATTCCGCAACGCCTGGAGCGTTTTCAGGTGTTTAATCTCGATCATGAAAGTCCTTCACTTCGGCATGAACAAATTGCGCTTGAGGAATATACAGTAACCGCCAATTATGGATGTGTAAACATCTGGATGGCCAAAATCCTTCGTCTTTTAAATTTATGGTGCGTTGGCTTCGTTTCCCCACCCCAGTCACTTACTTCAGTAAGCTCCTGGGGATGAGTAAACTTGCCGCCTTCCCTAAATTCAAAATCCATAGGATTTACATATAATTAGAGGAAGAAAAATGACAATATTGAATCACACCCTCGGTTTCCCTCGCGTTGGCCTGCATCGCGAGTTGAAGAAAGCACAAGAAAGCTACTGGGCGGGAAATTCTTCCCGTGAAGATTTGCTGACCGTTGGCCGCGAGCTGCGTGCCCGCCACTGGGATCAGCAGAAGCAGGCGGGCGTTGACCTGCTGCCGGTGGGTGATTTTGCCTGGTACGATCACGTGCTGACTACCAGCCTGCTGCTCGGCAACGTTCCGGCTCGCCATCAAAATAAAGACGGCTCGGTCGATATCGATACCTTATTCCGCATTGGCCGTGGCCGCGCACCAACGGGTGAACCCGCGGCGGCGGCAGAAATGACCAAATGGTTTAACACCAACTATCACTACATGGTGCCAGAGTTCACTAAAGGTCAGCAGTTCAAACTGACCTGGACCCAACTGCTGGATGAAGTGGACGAAGCGCTGGCGCTCGGTCACAAGGTGAAGCCTGTGCTGCTGGGGCCGGTAACCTACCTTTGGTTGGGTAAAGTGAAAGGCGAACAGTTTGACCGCCTGAGCCTGTTGAACGACATTCTGCCGGTTTACCAGCAGGTGCTGGGCGAGCTGGCGAAACGCGGTATTGTGTGGGTGCAAATTGATGAACCCGCGCTGGTACTGGAGCTGCCGCAAGCGTGGCTGGACGCCTTCAAACCTGCTTATGACGCGCTGACGGGTCAGGTGAAGCTGCTACTGACCACTTACTTCGAAGGCGTAACGCCAAACCTGGATACCATTACCGCCCTACCGGTACAGGGGCTGCACGTTGACTTCGTGCACGGCAAAGATGATGCAGCCGAGCTGCACACGCGTCTGCCAGCCGACTGGCTGCTGTCAGCGGGGCTGGTGAACGGTCGCAACGTCTGGCGTGCCGATCTCAGCGAAAAATACGCACAAATCAAAGACATCGTCGGGAAACGTAACCTGTGGGTGGCTTCTTCCTGCTCCCTGCTGCATAGCCCAATCGATCTCAGTGTGGAAACCCGCCTTGATGCAGAAGTGAAGAGCTGGTTTGCCTTCGCGTTGCAAAAGTGCGGCGAGCTGGCGCTGCTGCGCGATGCGTTGAATAGCGGTGATACGGCAGCAATTGTCGAGTGGAGCGCACCGATTCAGGCTCGTCGTCACTCTACCCGCGTACACAACGCCACAGTGGAAAAACGTCTGGCGGCAATCACCGCCCAGGACAGCCAGCGCGCTAACGCTTACCCGGTTCGTGCCGAGGCACAACGTGCCCGCTTTAATCTGCCGGCATGGCCGACTACGACTATCGGTTCATTCCCGCAAACCACAGAAATTCGCGGCCTGCGCCTGGATTTCAAAAAGGGCAACTTGGATGCTGGGAACTATCGCACCGGAATTGCGGAACATATTAAACAGGCGATTGTTGAACAGGAACGTCTGGGTCTCGACGTGCTGGTACACGGTGAAGCCGAGCGTAATGACATGGTCGAATACTTTGGCGAACACCTGGACGGCTTCGTCTTTACCCAGAACGGTTGGGTGCAGAGCTACGGCTCTCGCTGCGTGAAGCCGCCGGTGGTGATTGGCGACGTCAGCCGCCCGGAAGCGATCACCGTGGAGTGGGCGAAATATGCCCAGTCGCTGACCGACAAACCGGTAAAAGGCATGCTGACCGGTCCGGTGACCATTCTCTGCTGGTCATTCCCGCGTGAAGACGTGACGCGTGAAACCATCGCGAAGCAGATCGCGCTGGCGCTGCGTGATGAAGTGGCGGATCTGGAAGCGGCGGGTATCGGCATCATCCAGATTGATGAACCGGCACTGCGCGAAGGTTTACCACTACGTCGCAGCGACTGGGCGGCGTATCTGGAGTGGGGTGTGGAAGCCTTCCGCATTAACGCGGCGGTAGCGAAGGATGAAACCCAGATCCACACCCACATGTGTTATTGCGAGTTCAACGACATCATGGACTCCATTGCGGCGCTGGATGCGGACGTGATCACCATCGAAACCTCGCGCTCTGATATGGAGTTGCTGGAATCGTTTGAAGAGTTCGACTATCCGAACGAAATCGGGCCGGGTGTATACGATATTCACTCGCCGAACGTTCCGAGCGTGGAGTGGATTGAAGCCCTGTTGAAGAAAGCCGAGCAGCGCATTCCAGCAGATCGTCTGTGGGTGAACCCGGACTGCGGCCTGAAAACCCGCGGCTGGCCGGAAACCCGTGCCGCGCTGGCGAACATGGTCAAAGCGGCGCAGAATCTGCGTCAGGCGTAATTCATTGCCCGGGAAGCGCTTGCGCTTACCCGGGGTACAGGAAATCGCAATAGTTGTAGGCCCGGTAAGGCGTCGCCACCACCGGGCAATTAACGTTTATTTCTTCCCACCGTATTGCACGAACCACTCCAGCATTCTCTGCCAACCGTCTTTCGCGGACTCTTCGTGATAGCTCGGGCGATAATCGGCGTTGAACGCATGTCCGGCATCGGGATAGACCACGATTTCCGCTTTAGCATTGGCGGCGCGTAGCGCCTGGCGCATTGTTTCAACGGTATCTTGCGGAATGCTGGTGTCCTGGCCGCCATAAAGCCCCAAAACGGGGGCGTTAAGATCGGTTGCGATATCAACGGGATGTTTTGGCGAGTTGAGGGTTTTATCACCCACCAGTTTGCCATACCACGCCACGGCCGCTTTTAACTGCGGATTATGTGCGGCATACAGCCAGGTGATGCGCCCACCCCAGCAAAATCCGGTGATCATCAACTGGTGCGCATCTCCTCCGTTGCGGGAGGCCCAGCTGGCGACGTGGTCCAGATCGGCCAGTACCTGAGAGTCAGGCACTTTGGCGACAAGGCCACTAAGCAGCGTAGGGATATCGGCAAAGTCATTGGGATCGCCTTCGCGAAAATAGAGTTCTGGTGCGATAGCCAAATACCCTTCCAGTGCCAGACGACGGCAAACGTCACGAATGTGCTCATGAATACCAAAAATCTCCTGCACGACAATGACTACGGGCAGCAGGCCATCAGTCTGTTTTGGTCGTGCGTGATACGCTGGCATATCATCGCCTTGTGAAGGTATGGACGTTACACCGGCGATAATTGCATTATCCGGGGTGTGAACCGTGGTAGACGTCGGTGGAGATACAGCAGGTGCAAAGCCAGATTGTCGTGTTGTCATGGTATTCTCCGTACCCTTAAATATTCAGCAAAAAAGCGCATTGTTAACTATAGACACATGCAACGAACCACATTGCCTTAAACGGGCTATCTTTTGTGCAGGGCTTCCTTATATCGCATCATTTATGTGATAAAGATCACTATTTAATGGTAATTGAATGCAATTGATTTACATCATAGTGATGACTGTCACGAAAATATGTTTATGCCTTCGGTAAAGTGTGTTTTTGCTTCTTCTGACAAAACCGATTCACAGAGGAGTTTTTATGTCTAAGTCTGATGTTTTTCATCTCGGCCTCACTAAGAACGATTTACAAGGGGCTACGCTTGCTATCGTCCCTGGCGACCCGGAGCGTGTGGAAAAGATCGCCGCGCTGATGGATAAGCCGGTTAAGCTGGCATCTCATCGCGAGTTCACCACCTGGCGTGCTGAGCTGGATGGTAAAGCCGTGATCGTTTGCTCTACCGGTATCGGCGGCCCGTCCACCTCTATTGCCGTAGAAGAACTGGCACAGCTGGGCATTCGTACCTTCCTGCGTATCGGTACGACTGGCGCTATCCAGCCGCATATCAACGTGGGTGATGTGCTGGTTACCACTGCATCTGTTCGTCTGGACGGTGCAAGCCTGCACTTCGCACCAATGGAATTCCCGGCCGTTGCGGACTTCGAGTGCACCACCGCGCTGGTGGAAGCGGCGAAATCTATCGGCGCCACCACTCACGTGGGTGTTACCGCGTCTTCTGACACCTTCTACCCGGGCCAGGAGCGTTATGACACCTTCTCTGGTCGCGTCGTGAGCCGTTTCAAAGGCTCAATGGAAGAGTGGCAGTCTATGGGCGTCATGAACTACGAAATGGAATCTGCTACGCTACTGACCATGTGCGCAAGCCAGGGTCTGCGTGCCGGTATGGTCGCGGGTGTTATCGTGAACCGTACTCAGCAAGAGATCCCTAATGCGGAAACGATGAAACAAACGGAAAGTCACGCGGTGAAAATCGTGGTAGAAGCCGCGCGTCGTTTGCTGTAATTCTCCCGTCTATTCAAAAAGGCCGACGCGTTCGGCCTTTTTATTTTGCGTAGTGCCTCGCAGGAAATTCCTTTTAAACTGGACGTTTATACAGCACAATTCTATTTTGTGCGGGTAAGTCGTTGCTGTAAGGGGGCGTTGTGGATATTTCAATTATGATGAGTGCCGTGTTGGCGTTAGCCGCAGGGCTACTGGTAGGGTGGCTGGCGACAAAAGCACGCGCCGATCAAATCCGTGCCGACCTCATCGAAGAGCGACGTGAACTGGATATTGCGCTAAGCGCCGCCCGCCAGCAGCTCTCGCAGGAAGCTCACTGGCGTGATGAGTGCGAACTCCTCAATAACGAATTACGCAGTCTGCACAGTATCAACACCTCTCTGGAAGCCGATCTCCGTGAAGTCACTACCCGGCTGGAAGCAACGCAACAGCATGCGGAAGATAAAATCCGCCAGATGATCAACAGCGAACAGCGTCTGAGTGAACAGTTTGAAAATCTTGCGAATCGTATTTTTGAGCACAGCAACCGCCGTGTTGATGAGCAAAATCGCCAAAGTCTGAACAGCCTGCTTGCGCCGCTTCGTGAACAACTGGACGGTTTTCGTCGCCAGGTTCAGGATAGCTTTGGTAAAGAGGCACAAGAACGCCATACCCTGGCACACGAAATTCGTAATCTCCAGCAACTGAATGCGCAGATGGCGCAGGAAGCGGTAAACCTGACGCGGGCATTAAAAGGCGATAACAAAACGCAGGGTAACTGGGGAGAGGTCGTACTCACGCGGGTACTCGAAGCCTCTGGTCTGCGTGAAGGTTATGAATATGAAACCCAGGTCAGCATCGAAAACGACGCCCGTTCGCGAATGCAGCCTGATGTCATCGTTCGGCTACCGCAGGGTAAAGATGTGGTGATCGATGCGAAAATGACGCTGGTCGCCTATGAGCGCTATTTTAACGCAGAAGATGAATACACCCGCGAAAGTGCATTGCAGGAGCACATCGCCTCGGTGCGCAACCATATTCGACTGCTGGGGCGCAAAGATTATCAGCAGCTTTCTGGGCTGCGTACGCTTGACTACGTGCTGATGTTTATCCCCGTTGAGCCCGCTTTTTTGCTGGCGCTCGACAGACAGCCCGAACTGATTACCGAAGCGCTTAGAAATAACATTATGCTGGTGAGCCCTACCACGCTGTTGGTGGCATTGCGCACGATCGCCAACCTGTGGCGCTACGAGCATCAGAGTCGTAATGCGCAACAAATTGCCGATCGGGCCAGCAAACTTTATGACAAGATGCGGTTGTTTGTGGATGATATGTCGGCAATAGGTCAAAGCCTGGACAAAGCCCAGGACAACTACCGACAGGCGATGAAAAAACTCTCTTCCGGTCGTGGAAACGTCCTGTCGCAGGCAGAAGCTTTTCGTAGTTTAGGCGTGGAAATTAAGCGCGAGATAAATCCTGAGCTGGCTGAACAAGCTACTACACAGGATGAAGAATACCGCTTGCGCTCGGTCCCTGAGACGCAACAAGATGCGTCTTACCCCGAGGATGAAGCGGTAAATCAGCAATCAAACTAGTCCATTTGGGGTAGTTGAACCCGGTAGAAGGGTAGGGCAAATTGGCCCAATCTGTTACACTTCTCGAACATTTTTTGGATGAGCAGGCACTGAGATGGTGGATAATTCACAAGAAACGACGCACTTTGGCTTTCAGACCGTCGCTAAAGAGCAGAAAGCTGACATGGTGGCCCACGTTTTTCATTCTGTGGCGTCTAAATATGACGTTATGAATGACTTAATGTCATTTGGCATTCATCGTTTGTGGAAGCGCTTCACCATTGATTGCAGTGGCGTGCGTCGCGGGCAAACCGTTCTCGATTTAGCAGGCGGTACCGGCGATCTGACGGCGAAATTCTCTCGCATGGTTGGTGAAACCGGCAAAGTTGTGCTGGCGGATATCAATGACTCAATGCTCAAAATGGGTCGCGAAAAGCTGCGTAATATTGGCGTGGTAGGTAACGTTGAGTACGTTCAGGCGAATGCGGAAGCATTACCTTTCCCTGACAACACGTTTGACTGCATCACCATCTCTTTCGGTCTGCGCAACGTAACGGATAAAGACAAAGCATTACGCTCCATGTACCGCGTATTGAAGCCGGGCGGACGTCTACTGGTGCTGGAATTCTCCAAACCCATAATCGAACCGTTGAGCAAAGCCTACGACGCATACTCTTTCCATGTTCTGCCGCGCATAGGTTCAATGGTAGCAAGCGATGCGGACAGCTACCGTTATTTGGCGGAGTCCATCCGTATGCATCCCGATCAGGACACCTTAAAAGCAATGATGCAAGATGCCGGGTTCGAAAGCGTTGATTACTACAACCTGACAGCAGGTGTCGTTGCGCTGCATCGTGGTTACAAGTTCTGACAGGAGAGTGGGGATGCCTTTAAAACCCTTAGTAACCGCAGGCGTTGAAAATCTGCTCAACACCTTTCTGTACCGTTCTCCTGCGCTGAAGTCAGCCCGAACGCGTTTACAGGGTAAGGTGCTGCGTGTTGATCTCAAAGGATTTTCAACACCGTTAGTCCTGGTATTTAGCGAGCGCCAGGTCGATGTGCTGGGGGCATGGGAAGGCGAAGCCGATTGCACCGTAATCACATATGCCAGTGTGTTACCGAAATTGCGTGACCGACAGCAACTCACCACGCTCATCCGCAGCGGTGAGCTGGAAGTCCAGGGCGATATCCAGGTAGTACAGAACTTTGTTGCGCTGGCCGATCTGGCGGAGTTGGATCCTGCAGAACTGTTAGCACCCTATACCGGCGATATCGTCGCGGAAGGGGTCAGCAAAGTCTTGCGTGGTGGAGCGAAGTTCCTGTGCCATAACTTTCAGCGCCAGCAGCGCTATGTCGCCGAAGCGATCACTGAAGAGTGGCGCATGGCTCCTGGTCCACTAGAGGTTGCATGGTTTGCTGAAGAAACGGCAGCCGTTGAGCGCGCGGTTGAATCTCTGGCCAAACGGCTGGAAAAACTGGAGGCCAAATGACGCCAGGTGAAGTACGGCGCCTTTATTTCATCATTCGCACTTTTTTAAGCTACGGTCTTGATGAACTCATCCCCAAAATGCGAATCACGCTGCCGCTTCGGTTGTGGCGTTACTCGTTGTTCTGGATGCCCAACCGACATAAAGACAAACCGCTGGGAGAAAGGCTGAGACTGGCTTTACAGGAACTGGGCCCGGTGTGGATCAAATTTGGGCAAATGCTCTCTACCCGTCGTGACCTTTTCCCTCCGCACATCGCCGATCAGCTTGCGCTATTGCAGGATCGGGTTGCCCCGTTCGATGGGCTTAGAGCGAAAAAACAAATCGAAGAGGCTATGGGCGGGCTGCCCGTTGAGGAATGGTTTGATGATTTTGAAATCACGCCACTGGCATCTGCGTCTGTTGCTCAGGTCCACACTGCGCGATTGAAATCGAATGGCAAAGAGGTGGTGATCAAAGTTATTCGCCCGGACATACTCCCGGTCATCAAAGCGGATTTAAAACTGATCTACCGCCTGGCTCGTTGGGTTCCTCGTCTGCTGCCAGATGGACGTCGCCTGCGACCAACAGAAGTCGTCCGTGAATATGAAAAAACGTTGATCGATGAACTGAATCTGCTGCGCGAATCGGCGAACGCCATTCAGCTACGACGTAATTTTGAAGATAGTCCGATGCTGTACATCCCGGAAGTGTATTCCGACTACTGCAGTCAGAACATGATGGTGATGGAGCGCATTTACGGCATCCCGGTTTCAGATGTCACCACGCTTGAGAAGAACGGCACCAATATGAAACTGTTGGCCGAGCGTGGTGTTCAGGTCTTCTTTACTCAGGTATTCCGCGACAGCTTTTTCCATGCGGATATGCACCCCGGGAATATTTTTGTCAGTTATGAGCACCCTGAAAACCCGAAATACATTGGTATTGATTGTGGGATTGTGGGCTCTTTAAACAAAGAAGATAAGCGTTACCTGGCTGAAAACTTCATTGCGTTCTTTAACCGCGATTACCGCAAAGTTGCTGAACTGCACGTAGATTCTGGTTGGGTTCCGCCGGATACCAACGTAGAAGAGTTTGAATTTGCCATTCGTACCGTGTGCGAGCCGATTTTTGAAAAGCCGCTGGCGGAGATTTCCTTTGGTCACGTGCTGTTGAATCTGTTCAACACTGCGCGCCGCTTCAATATGGAAGTTCAGCCTCAACTGGTATTGCTCCAGAAGACGCTGCTGTACGTTGAAGGTGTCGGACGACAACTCTACCCGCAGTTAGATTTGTGGAAAACGGCTAAGCCATTCCTCGAATCCTGGATTAAAGATCAGGTCGGTATTCCAGCGCTCGTTAGGGCATTTAAAGAAAAAGCACCGTTCTGGGTCGAAAAAATGCCAGAAATACCTGAACTGGTGTATGACAGTTTGCGCCAGGGCAAATATTTACAGCACAGTGTTGATAAGATTGCCCGCGAGCTTCACGCGAATCATGTACGCCAGGGACAATCCCGTTATTTATTGGGCATTGGCGCAACATTGTTGCTAAGTGGAACATTCCTGCTGGTAAGCCGCCCTGAGTGGGGGCTTATGCCGGGCTGGTTAATGGCGGGAGGCGTCATAGCCTGGTTGATCGGCTGGCGCAAAATGCGCTGAATTTTTCATCGCCCAAGGCAGGTCGTGTAACGTATACTACGGCCTTATTAATTCATCATCTATGACAGAGGAACATGTATGGGTGGTATCAGTATTTGGCAGTTGTTGATCATTGCCGTCATCGTTGTACTGCTATTTGGCACCAAGAAACTCGGCTCCATCGGTTCCGATCTTGGCGCGTCGATCAAAGGCTTCAAAAAAGCGATGGGTGATGATGAGCCTAAGCAAGATAAGACCAGCCAGGACGCTGATTTTACTGCTAAATCCATCACCGATAAGCAGGGTGAAGTGAAAAAGGAAGACGCCAAAAGCCAAGATAAAGAGCAGGTATAATCCGTGTTTGATATCGGTTTTAGCGAACTGTTATTGGTGTTCGTGATCGGCCTCATTGTTCTGGGGCCGCAACGATTACCTGTAGCGGTAAAAACGGTTGCTGGCTGGGTTCGCGCTTTGCGTTCCCTTGCAACTACTGTTCAGAATGAACTGACCCAGGAGCTTAAGCTTCAGGAGTTTCAGGACAGCCTGAAGAAAGTAGAGAAAGCGAGCCTGACAAATCTGACCCCGGAGCTGAAAGCGTCAATGGATGAGCTGCGTGAAGCGGCGGAATCGATGAAGCGTTCTTACAGCGTGCACGATCCTGAGAAAGCGAGCGATGAAGCGCACACTATCCATAATCCGGTGGTGAAAGAAGGTGAAGCGCAGCGAGAAGGGGTCACCCCTGCCGCTGCTGAAAACCAGGCCAGTTCGCCGGAGCAAAAACCGGAATCCGCGGGTGCTAAAACGCCAGAGCAGACGGAAAATACTTCCGCCACGTTGATGGATGCAGAAAAGAAAGCTGCCGCACCTGTTGTCGAATCCTCCCCCTCGTCGAGTGATAAACCGTAAACATGGCTGTAGAAGATACCCAACCGCTCATTACGCATCTTATCGAGCTGCGTAAGCGACTCCTGAACTGCATTATTGCGGTTATCGTGATCTTTCTGGCGTTGGTTTACTTTGCCAACGACATTTACCATATGGTTGCGGCACCGCTGATTAAACAGATGCCGCAGGGTGCAACGATGATCGCCACCGATGTGGCCTCACCGTTCTTTACCCCAATAAAGTTAACCTTCATGGTGTCGCTGATCCTGTCAGCGCCAGTGATCCTCTACCAGGTATGGGCATTCATTGCGCCTGCTTTGTACAAACATGAACGTCGCCTGGTTGTGCCGCTGCTGGTCTCCAGCTCGTTGTTGTTCTACATCGGCATGGCATTCGCCTATTTTGTCGTCTTCCCGTTGGCGTTTGGTTTTCTGGCTAACACGGCTCCGCAAGGCGTGCAGGTATCGACAGATATTGCCAGCTATCTCAGCTTCGTAATGGCGCTATTTATGGCTTTCGGTGTCTCTTTTGAGGTCCCTGTCGCCATTGTGCTGCTATGCTGGATGGGCATTACGACACCTGAAGATTTACGTAAGAAACGACCTTACGTTGTGGTGGGAGCATTCGTCGTCGGGATGTTACTGACCCCGCCAGATGTCTTCTCGCAAACGTTGTTGGCGATACCGATGTACTGCCTGTTTGAAGTGGGCGTTTTCTTCTCTCGTTTCTATGTCGGTAAGCGACGTACGCGAGATGAGGACAACGAGGCTGAAGAAGCAAAAGAAGCCGAAGCCACCGAGAAAACAGAAGAGTAAATTCAACCGCCCGTCAGGGCGGTTGTCATATGGGAGGTAGCATGTTTGATATTGGCGTTAATTTAACCAGTTCACAATTTGCGAAAGACAGGGATGATGTTGTGGCGCGCGCCTTTGCTGCGGGCGTAAACGGTATGCTTCTGACCGGAATAAACCTGCACGAAAGCCAGCAGGCGCTGAAGTTGGCGCAACATTATCCGCATTGCTGGTCCACGGCTGGTGTGCACCCGCATGACAGTAGCCAATGGCAATCCTCAACGGAAGACGAGATTATCGCGCTGGCAAACCAGTCTGAGGTGGTCGCTATTGGCGAGTGCGGTCTGGATTTCAATCGCAATTTCTCCACGCCACAGGAGCAGGAACGTGCTTTTGAGGCACAACTGCGCATTGCTGCTGAACTGCAGATGCCGATTTTCATGCATTGTCGGGATGCCCATGAGCGTTTTCTGACGTTGCTGGAGCCGTGGCTGGATAGTCTCCCGGGCGCGGTGCTGCACTGTTTTACCGGAACGCGGCAGGAGATGCAGGACTGTGTGGACCGAGGGCTTTATATTGGTATTACCGGCTGGGTCTGTGATGAGCGTCGGGGGATGGAACTGCGGGAACTGCTGCCGTTTATTCCGGTAGAAAGACTACTGATCGAAACCGATGCGCCTTACCTACTTCCTCGCGACTTAACGCCTAAACCGACGTCACGGCGCAATGAACCGGCGCACCTGCCACATATTCTTGAGCGTATTGCCCACTGGCGCGGAGAAGATCCTCAATGGCTGTCAGCAACCATTGATGCTAACGTCCGAACGTTGTTTGAAGTGACCTTCTAAACGGCTTAAATTTTTCTAAAACCGGTATTTTTCACGCTCTGCTTAACTTCTTTATTCAACAGGTTAAGCAGTAGCATGGAACGCGCTTCGCCATCCGGTTCGGTGAAGATCGCTTTTAGCCCCTCAAATGCCCCTTCAGTAATAATCACGCTGTCCCCTGGCTGAGGAGTTTGCGGGTCCACAATACCTTCAGGCTTGTAGATAGAAAGCTGGTGAATAACGGGAGAAGGGACGGTCGCAGGCGTCGCGCCAAAACGGACGAAATGGCTGACACCACGCGTGGCATTGATAGTGGTGGTGTGGATCACTTCCGGGTCGAACTCGACAAACATGTAATTAGGGAATAGTGGTTCACTGACTGTGGTACGTTTACCGCGCACTATTTTTTCCAGGGTGATCATAGGCGTCAGGCAGTTCACCGCCTGTCTTTCCAGGTGTTCCTGGGCTCTCTGAAGTTGCCCACGTTTGCAGTACAGTAAATACCAGGATTGCATAATAACTCTTATCCGCTTGTTCTGAGCGCAAGCATAGCAAAAGCCATGCGTTAAGTTAATTATACCCACCTCAACGCAGGCTGAAACCCAATGGGTATATACGCCCGGGGCTTATATGTATCGCCAGAGTTCACGCTAATTTAACAAAAATACAGCATCACAATGATGAACGCCGTATAATGAAGCGCTTACGAAGAGGCCACAATGGACGCCATGAAATATCACGATTTACGCGACTTCCTGACGCTGCTTGAACAGCAGGGCGAGCTCAAACGCATTTCGCTTGAGGTGGATCCCCACCTGGAAATTACTGAAATTGCCGATCGCACTCTGCGTGCCGGTGGGCCTGCGTTACTGTTTGAGAATCCGAAAGGCTATTCAATGCCGGTGCTGTGTAACCTGTTTGGCACACCAAAGCGTGTTGCGATGGGGATGGGACAAGAAGATGTCTCGGCGCTACGAGAAGTCGGTAAACTGTTGGCGTTTTTGAAAGAGCCAGAGCCACCGAAAGGATTCCGCGATCTGTTTGATAAGCTGCCGCAGTTTAAGCAGGTGTTGAACATGCCGACTAAGCGGTTGCGCGGTGCACCTTGTCAGCAAAAAATCTACTCGGGCGATGACGTTGATTTAAAACGCATTCCGATTATGACCTGCTGGCCGGAAGATGCCGCGCCGCTGATTACCTGGGGGCTCACCGTAACGCGTGGTCCGCATAAAGAGCGGCAGAATCTGGGCATCTATCGTCAGCAACTGATTGGCAAAAACAAGCTCATTATGCGCTGGCTGTCCCATCGCGGCGGCGCGCTTGATTACCAGGAGTGGTGCGCAGCGCATCCGGGTGAACGCTTCCCGGTTTCTGTGGCGTTAGGAGCAGATCCTGCGACCATTCTGGGGGCCGTGACGCCGGTCCCTGATACATTATCCGAGTACGCATTTGCCGGACTGTTGCGCGGAACCAAGACCGAAGTGGTTAAATGTATTTCCAACGACCTGGAAGTGCCTGCCAGCGCTGAAATCGTGCTGGAAGGGTATATTGAACCGGGCGAGCTGGCTCCGGAAGGGCCGTATGGCGATCATACCGGCTACTACAACGAAGTAGATAGCTTCCCGGTCTTTACCGTCACGCACATTACCCAGCGTGAAGATGCAATTTATCACTCTACCTATACCGGACGCCCGCCAGATGAACCCGCGGTGCTCGGCGTGGCGCTGAACGAAGTCTTCGTGCCTATTCTGCAAAAGCAGTTCCCGGAAATCGTCGATTTTTATCTACCTCCGGAAGGCTGTTCTTATCGCCTGGCCGTCGTGACGATGAAAAAACAGTACGCTGGCCATGCCAAACGCGTCATGATGGGTGTTTGGTCGTTTTTGCGTCAGTTTATGTACACCAAATTTGTTATTGTTTGCGATGATGACGTCAACGCACGCGACTGGAATGATGTGATTTGGGCAATTACTACCCGTATGGACCCGGCCCGGGATACGGTACTGGTAGAGAATACGCCAATTGATTACCTGGACTTTGCCTCGCCGGTTTCCGGCCTTGGTTCAAAAATGGGGCTGGATGCCACAAATAAATGGCCGGGCGAAACCCAACGTGAATGGGGACGTCCGATTAAAAAGGATCCTGAAGTGACTGCGCGCATTGACGCAATTTGGGATGAACTGGCCATCTTTAATGACGGCAAAAGCGCCTGAGGCGCGATCGTTTTGCCTATTGATCCGACAGAGAGAGCGCATGACAACCTTAAGCTGTAAAGTGACCTCGGTAGAAGCTATCACTGACACCGTATATCGCGTTCGTTTAGTGCCAGACGCGGCGTTTTCCTTTCGTGCTGGCCAGTATTTAATGGTCGTGATGGATGAAAGGGATAAGCGTCCGTTCTCCATGGCATCAACGCCGGACGAGCAAGGATTCATTGAGCTGCACGTTGGCGCCTCTGAGCTAAATCTTTACGCCATGGCCGTGATGGACCGTATTCTGAAAGACCGGGAAATCAAGGTCGACATTCCGCATGGCGAAGCCTGGCTGCGTGACGAAGACGAGCGCCCGCTGATCCTGATTGCCGGTGGTACAGGGTTCTCTTACGTGCGTTCTATTCTGCTTACCGCGCTCGCGCGCAACCCAAACCGCGATATCACCATTTACTGGGGCGGTCGCGAGGAGAAGCATCTCTACGATCTCTCCGAGCTGGAAGCGCTGTCTGTGAACCACCCGAATCTGCGCGTTGAGCCGGTGGTGGAACAGCCTGAAGACGGCTGGCGTGGTCGTACGGGAACCGTGTTAACGGCAGTATTGCAGGATTACGGTACCCTGGCGGAGCATGATATCTACATTGCCGGGCGTTTTGAAATGGCCAAAATCGCGCGCGATCTCTTCTGTAATGAGCGCAGTGCGCGTGAAGATCGCCTGTTTGGCGACGCTTTCGCGTTCATTTAAGCGCTGTGCGCCGGAGCCCTTCCGGCGCATTCATCACCAAGCTTACTTCTTCTAACAGGGTGCAAGCCCGGTCTCGTTGTTTCTCTTTTTCACCACGTTTTTTAGTAAACATGTTTTTCCTATCTATTAATCACAAAACTTAACTTTTGTGACAGGTCTCTATTTGTTTAGTAAACAAAATTGGCAAACTAGACACAATCAAATTGCGAGGCGCAAACGAGGAAGACCATGAGACTCGGACTGGATATTGGCGGGAGTAAAATCGAAGCGGTGGTGATTGATAACGCGGGTGAAATTGTTTACCGCGAGCGATGCGCGACACCAAAGCAGAGTTACGGTGATTTTTTCCAGGCCGTGACGGAGATGATTGTTAAGGCCAGACTGGCCGTTAATCAGCCTTTATCGGTTGGCGTTGGGGTGCCAGGCGCGGTGGATAGCGAAGGTTTGATTAAGAATTCGAACATCCTGGTGCTCAATCAACAGGCCTTTGCGCAAGACCTTGAGCGAGCATCAGGAATGCCAGTGCCGGTTACTAATGATGCCAACTGCTTTACCTTGTCGGAAGCGATGGACGGTAGCGGACACGGGTATAGCGTGGTATTTGGCGTGATCCTCGGTACCGGTTGCGGCGGTGGACTATGCATCGATAACCGCTTGATCTCTGGACCTAACGCCTGCGCAGGAGAGTGGGGGCATAATGCATTGCCGCGCTACCACGAATCTCAGGACGGGGCTGGAGTGAGATGCTATTGCGGACAGTTGAACTGTATTGAGAGCTTTATTTCCGGCAGCGGTCTGGAACGCCAGTACCTGAATCACACCGCGCAGCATGTGGGTGTGCCACAAATTATGCAACAGGTAGAATCGGGTGATGCGGATGCTTGCTTTGTATGGGAACGCTATTGCGATCAACTGGCGCGTGCGTTGGCGGGCGTGGTGAATACGCTCGATCCCGATGTTATCGTGCTTGGGGGTGGGGTATCCAATATCGATTTACTGTATTCGGGTTTGCAGGCGCGAGTGGCGCAGTACGTATTTGGTAAGCAGTGCCGCACACCGATCGTTCGGGCCCGTCACGGCGACAGCAGCGGCGTACGCGGTGCGGCCTGGCTGGGGGCGCAACAAGCCATAGTAGAATCAATGAGAGTGAAATGACGAAACCTGTACGTATCAGAGATATTGCCGAAGCTTGTGGTGTTTCAGTTGGTGCAGTTTCCCGCGCCCTAAAAGGGCAGCCGGGGCTGCGTGAAGACACCCGGCTGCGCATTATTTCTGTGGCGCAGCAGCAGGGTTATGATTTTTCCCGTCTGCGCACTGACAAGATCAAACGCGTCCTGTTTTTGCTTCACCGCCAGCACAATATCAGCCGGGCATTGCCGTTTTATTCTCAACTGCTGCTGGGGATAGAAGATAATTGTCGTGACCATGGTATTGCGCTGAGCTTTCTCTCCATTGGTCCAGGCGATGCAGTGAGTGAGCAGGTGCTGCTGCACCAGCCTGATGCGCTGATCTGTGCCGGATTTTTTGAGCCTGAATTACTTGGCTTGCTGCAACAGATGAAGCTGCCGTTGGTGCTGGTGGATCTCTGGGCTCCGGGCCTGCCTTGCGTGAATCCGGACAACACCCAGGGCGGTTATCTGGCTACACAACATTTGATTGCACAAGGTCGCAGCCGTATTGCTTTTCTTGCCAGCACGCTTGCGCACTACAGCATCCGTCAGCGCGAGAAGGGTTACCGTCAGGCATTGTATGAGGCCCGTTTGCTGATGCCGCCAGAGTATGAAGCCATTGCGCCGCCGCTGCTGGATACCGAGCAATCTTTGGTGGAGGCGGTGAATGAATTGCTCAGTCTGCCAGAGCCGCCCGACGCTATTTTTGCCTATAACGATGCGGCAGCGCTGGTTGTTCAACGGGTGTGTGCGCAGCAGGGTATACGTATCCCGGAAGATCTTGCGCTGGTTGGGTTTGATGATATCGATGCTGCGGCCTGGTCACATCCACCACTCACCACCATTGCGGTTGATAAACAACAATTGGGGCGTGAAGCGCTGCGTTTATTGCTGGAAGAAAATCAGGAAGAGAATCTGCTGTTGCCGGTGCAGTTAGTGGTACGTGGTAGTTCAGAGAAATAAAAAACCCGCCCCTGACAGGCGGGAAGAACGGCAACTAAACTTTCTCTCTTCGCCATTGGCACCATAACTGTGTTGGCTGCGCTCATTCACCCGAATCACTTACTATACGTAAGCTCATCGGGATTCATTCACTTGCCGCCTTGTTCTGGCACCAATGGCTTTGAGATAACATTTCGTAGGCCGGGCAAGCGAATCGCCCCCGGCATGCTTTGATTAAACTCGCTCAAATACCGTCGCGATGCCCTGGCCTAACCCGATACACATCGTCGCCAGGCCAAACTGTACGTCTTTACGTTCCATCAGATTGAGCAGGGTGGTGCTGATACGCGCCCCAGAGCAACCCAACGGATGGCCCAAAGCGATCGCCCCGCCGTTGAGGTTGATCTTCGCATCGATCTGCTCCATCAGCCCCAGATCTTTAATGCACGGCAGGATCTGAGCGGCAAAGGCTTCGTTCATCTCAAACAAACCGATATCGCTGGTGGAGAGTCCCGCTTTTTTCAGCGCCAGTTTTGAGGCCGGAACCGGACCGTAACCCATGATTGAAGGGTCGCAGCCAACAACAGCCATCGAACGAATACGGGCACGCGGCGTCAGACCCAGCTCACGGGCGCGACTTTCGCTCATGACCAGCATCGCCGCAGCGCCGTCGGAGAGTGCGGAGGAGGTACCGGCAGTGACCGTTCCGCTAACCGGATCGAACGCCGGGCGCAGGGTGGAGAGCGCTTCAACGGTTGTCTCCGGGCGGATAACCTCATCGTAGTTAAACTGCTTCAGCACGCCGTCGGCATCATGGCCGCCGGTCGGGATGATTTCGTTTTTAAATGCGCCAGACTGTGTTGCAGCCCAGGCGCGAGCATGTGAACGTGCGGCGAAAGCATCCTGCATTTCACGGCTGATGCCGTGCATGCGAGAGAGCATTTCCGCAGTCAGACCCATCATTCCCGCGGCTTTTGCCACGTTGCGGCTCATGCCCGGATGGAAATCAACGCCGTGGCTCATTGGCACATGGCCCATATGCTCCACGCCGCCAATCAGGCACGCCTGAGCATCGCCGGTCATGATCATGCGTGCCGCATCGTGCAGCGCCTGCATGGACGAACCGCACAGGCGGTTGACCGTGACGGCTGGAACGGAGTGCGGAACTTCCGCCAGCAGCGCGGCGTTACGGGCGATGTTGAAACCCTGCTCCAGCGTTTGCTGCACACAGCCCCAGTAAATATCATCAAGCGCGGATGGCTCCAGCGCAGGATTTCGCGCCAGCAGGCTACGCATTAAGTGTGCGGAGAGATCTTCTGCCCGCACGTTACGAAACGCGCCCCCTTTCGAACGGCCCATCGGGGTACGGATCGCATCAACAATTACAACCTGTTCCATTGTGACTCCTTAAGCCGTTTTCAGGCTGCCAACCGGGCGGGCAGGCTCAACCTGGGGATAATACGGTTCGTTATGGCGCGCCTTATCACGCAGACCAGCCGGAACTTCATACAGCGCTCCGAGGTGCTGATACTGCTGGGCCATATCGAGATACTTCGCGCTGCCGAGCGTATCCAACCAGCGGAACGCGCCACCATGGAACGGAGGGAAGCCCAGGCCATAAACCAGCGCCATATCGGCTTCTGCCGGGCTGGCGATAATGTCTTCTTCCAGACAACGCACCACTTCGTTGACCATTGGGATCATCATGCGAGCGATAATCTCTTCATCACTGAAGTCGCGTTTCGGCTGGCTGACTTCTGCCAGCAGATCGTCAACGGTGGCATCCTCTTCTTTCTTCGGCTTGCCCTTGTTGTCTTCTTTATAACGCCAGAATCCAAGACCGTTTTTCTGTCCGAAACGGTTCGCATCAAACAGGGCGTCTATCGCGTCGCGATAATCTTTCTGCATACGCTTAGGGAAGCCTGCGGACATCACTGCCTGCGCGTGATGTGCGGTATCAATTCCCACCACGTCCAGCAGATAAGCCGGGCCCATCGGCCAGCCAAACTGTTTTTCCATGACTTTGTCGACTTTGCGGAAATCCGCCCCATCGCGCAGCAGCTGGCTGAAACCGGCAAAATACGGGAACAGCACGCGGTTCACGAAGAAACCGGGGCAGTCGTTGACCACAATTGGGGTTTTGCCCATCTGGCTTGCCCAGGCGACAACTTTGGCGATGGTTTCATCCGAGCTTTTCTCGCCGCGAATAATCTCAACCAGTGGCATGCGGTGTACTGGGTTAAAGAAGTGCATCCCACAGAAGTTTTCCGGGCGCTTGAGCGCGCTGGCCAGCTCGTTGATTGGGATGGTGGAGGTATTTGAAGCCAGTACGGTGTTCGGGCGTACCTGATCTTCGGTTTCTGCCAGTACCGCTTTTTTCACTTTCGGGTTTTCTACGACAGCTTCAACCACCACGTCCACACGCTCAAAACCGCTATAGTCGAGGGTTGGATGAATAGTGGAAATCACGCCCGCCATTTTCAGACCGTCAATTTTGCCGCGCTCAAGCTGTTTGTTCAGCAGCTTGGCCGCTTCAGTCATGCCCAGCGTTAATGATTTGTCGTTGATATCTTTCATGACAACCGGCACGCCTTTCCAGGCTGACTGGTAAGCGATGCCGCCGCCCATAATGCCCGCGCCCAGCACCGCAGCTTGCTTCGGTGCTTCAATATTTTTGGTGAGTTTTTTGGCTTTGGCTTTGACGAACTGATCGTTAAGGAAGATCCCAACCAGCGCGCGAGCTTCACTGGTGTGCGCCAGTGGAACAAAGCTTTTATTTTCCAGATTCAGCGCTTCTTCACGGCCAAAACGGGCCGCTGCTTCAATGGTTTTTACCGCGGTAATCGGCGCGGGATAATGCTTCCCTGCCGTCTGTGCCACCATGCCTTTAGCGATGGTAAAGCTCATAGCCGCTTCAATTTTGCTGAGTTTCAACGGCTCCAGCTTCGGCTGACGTTTGGCCTTCCAGTCGAGGTCGCCGTTAATCGCCTGACGTAATACTGCGATCGCGCCATCAAGCAGTTTGTCTTGCTTCACTACGCCATCGACCAGGCCGATTTTTAGCGCCTGCTCAGCACCAACATCCTTACCTGCCGCAATAATTTCCAGCGCGCTGTCCGCACCCAGCATACGTGGCATACGCACGGAGCCGCCAAAGCCCGGCATAATGCCCAGCTTGGTTTCCGGCAGGCCAATGCGCAGGTCCGGCGTTGCCAGACGATAATCGGTTGCCAGAACACACTCGCAGCCGCCACCCAGCGCGTAGCCGTTTACTGCTGACAGGGTCGGAACAGGCAGATCTTCGAGGCGATTAAAGACGCTGTTGGCAAAATGCAGCCACTGGCTCAGTTGTTCTTCAGGCACGAGGAACAGTGAAAGGAATTCGGTGATATCGGCACCAACAATAAAGGCTGCTTTGTTAGAACGCAGTAGCAGCCCTTTTAAATTCGGTTGTTTTTCCAGCACATCAAGCGCATGGCCCAGGCTGGCAACGGTGGCCGTGTCGAGTTTATTGACCGAACCAGGGGCATCGAACACCAGTTCGGCGATGCCATCTTCCAGCCAGTCGAGGTACAGGGTGTCGCCTTTGTAAAGCATGTCAGTCTCCTGAATCCGCAAGGTGATCTGGTCATACCAGATGAATCGAAGTGTGTGTTTTATGTTAATAAAATGCAAATGAATGATTAAAGAAATGACGATTCGATCACGCTCGGCAGAAATCACGCACTCACAAAGCGATGTGCTAAGATGCGGAGACTTGAGGTCAAAAAACAGAAGGATAGAAAATGGAATCGCTGGCCGCACTCTATAAAAATCATATCGTTACCTTACAGGAACGGACGCGCGACGCGCTGGATCGCTTCAAACTGGATGCATTACTTATTCACTCTGGCGAACTTGTTAACGTCTTTCTCGACGATCATCCATATCCGTTTAAGGTCAATCCACAATTTAAAGCCTGGGTGCCTGTAACACAGGTTCCTAACTGCTGGTTGCTGGTGGATGGCGTAAACAAGCCGAAACTGTGGTTCTACCTGCCGGTCGATTACTGGCACAACGTTGAGCCGCTACCAACCTCTTTCTGGACGGAAGAAATCGAGATCATCGCGCTGCCGAAAGCGGATGGTATCGGTAGCCAACTGCCTGCTGCTCGCGGCAATATCGGTTACATCGGCCCGGTTCCGGAACGTGCGCTGCAACTGGACATCGCGGCCAGCAACATCAACCCGAAAGGTGTGATCGACTACCTGCATTATTACCGCGCCTATAAAACGGAATACGAACTGGCCTGTATGCGCGAAGCGCAGAAAATGGCGGTAAATGGACACCGTGCAGCAGAAGAAGCGTTCCGTTCCGGAATGAGCGAGTTTGACATCAACCTCGCTTACCTGACTGCCACCGGTCACCGCGACACCGACGTGCCATACAGCAACATCGTGGCGCTTAACGAGCATGCTTCGGTTCTTCATTACACCAAGCTGGATCATCAGGCGCCGTCTGAAATCCGCAGCTTCCTGCTCGATGCTGGTGCGGAATACAACGGTTATGCGGCAGACCTGACGCGTACCTGGTCGGCGAAAAACGACAACGACTATGCGCATCTGGTGAAAGACGTTAACGACGAAGAGCTGGCGCTGATTGCCACCATGAAAGCAGGCACAAGCTACGTGGATTATCACATTCAGTTCCATCAGCGTATCGCGAAGCTGCTGCGTAAGCATCAAATCATCACCGGTATGAGTGAAGAAGCGATGGTGGAAAACGATCTTACCGGGCCGTTTATGCCGCACGGTATTGGTCACCCGCTGGGTCTGCAGGTGCATGATGTCGCAGGCTTTATGCAGGATGACAGCGGTACTCATCTGGCCGCGCCGTCGAAGTATCCTTACCTGCGTTGCACCCGCGTACTGCAACCAGGGATGGTTCTGACCATCGAACCGGGCATTTACTTCATTGAATCTCTGTTGGCACCGTGGCGTGAAGGACAGTTCAGCAAGCACTTCAACTGGCAGAAAATTGAAGCACTGAAACCGTTCGGCGGTATTCGTATTGAAGACAACGTGGTGGTCCACGAAAACAATATCGAAAACATGACGCGGGATTTGAAACTGGCGTAATGGACAGTTGGTTAATCCCTGCGGCGCCGGTTAGCGTCGTCGAAGAGATCAAAAAAAGCCGCTTCATTACGCTGCTCGCCCATACGGACGGCGTAGAAGCGGCAAAGGCGTTTGTTGAGTCAGTCAAAGCGGAACACCCGGACGCCCGCCACCATTGTGTGGCGTGGGTGGCGGGTGCGCCCAATGACTCGCAGCAGCTAGGGTTTTCAGACGATGGCGAACCGGCGGGTACGGCAGGTAAACCGATGCTTGCGCAGCTGATGGGGAGCGGTGTCGGCGAGATTACCGCTGTAGTCGTGCGCTACTACGGCGGTATCCTTCTCGGTACTGGAGGGTTGGTAAAAGCCTACGGTGGTGGTGTGAATCAGGCGTTGCGCCAGTTAACGACACAGCGCAAGACGCCATTAACCGAATATACTTTGCAGTGTGAGTACGGTCAGCTGGCAGGCATTGAAGCCTTGCTGGGGCAGTTTGACGGTAAAGTCGTTGCCAGTGATTACCAGGCTTTTGTTCGGCTCAGGGTGGCGCTTCCTTTTGCCAAAGTGGATGAGTTTTCGGCAAAACTGGCGGATTTTAGTCGTGGTTCATTGCAATTGTTAGCGATTGAAGAATAATCCCCACCTCATTTTAAAGAACTAAGGAAGCGGCAGAGATGCATTTTCGCGCCATCACCCGAATCGTTGGACTACTGGTCATCTTATTCTCGGGGACAATGATTATCCCCGGACTGGTAGCGCTCATCTACCGCGATGGGGCAGGGCGTGCATTCACCCAAACTTTCTTCGTTGCTCTGGCGATCGGCTCCATGCTGTGGTGGCCAAACCGTAAAGAGAAGGGTGAACTGAAATCGCGCGAAGGATTTCTGATTGTCGTTTTGTTCTGGACCGTTCTGGGCAGTGTGGGTGCGCTACCGTTCATCTTTGCGGAAAGCCCTAACCTAACGATAACCGACGCTTTTTTTGAATCCTTTTCCGGATTAACCACTACAGGTGCGACGACGCTGGTGGGGCTGGATTCATTGCCACACGCGATTCTCTTTTATCGCCAGATGCTGCAATGGTTCGGCGGGATGGGGATCATCGTGCTGGCGGTGGCTATCCTGCCTATTCTTGGCGTTGGTGGGATGCAGCTCTATCGTGCAGAAATGCCGGGGCCGCTGAAAGATAATAAAATGCGCCCGCGTATTGCCGAAACGGCGAAAACGCTGTGGCTAATCTATGTATTACTGACGGTGGCGTGCGCGCTGGCGCTATGGTTTGCCGGGATGCCCGCGTTTGACGCCATAGGGCACAGTTTTGCCACAATCGCCATCGGTGGTTTTTCCACACACGATGCCAGCGTGGGGTATTTCGACAGTCCCACGATTAACACCATCATTGCTATCTTCTTGCTGATCTCCGGTTGTAACTATGGTCTGCACTTCTCTTTATTAAGTGGGCGTAGTCTGAAGGTCTACTGGCGGGATCCGGAATTCCGCATGTTTATCGGCGTGCAGCTGACGCTGGTGGCAGTCTGTACGCTGGTGCTATGGATACACAATACCTATGGCTCGGCGCTCACGACGATCAACCAGGCCTTTTTCCAGGTGGTATCGATGGCGACGACCGCCGGATTTACCACGGACAGTATTGCCCGCTGGCCGCTGTTTCTGCCAGTGTTGTTGCTGTGTTCTGCTTTTATCGGCGGCTGTGCCGGGTCGACGGGCGGTGGCTTGAAGGTGATTCGTATCCTGCTGCTGTTTAAGCAGGGTAACCGCGAATTGAAACGACTGGTCCATCCGAATGCGGTTTACAGTATCAAACTGGGTAACCGTGCGTTGCCGGAGCGAATTCTTGAAGCCGTATGGGGATTCTTCTCTGCCTATGCGCTGGTCTTTATTATCAGTATGCTGGCGATTATTGCGACCGGTGTTGATGACTTCTCCGCGTTTGCCTCTGTTGTGGCAACGTTGAATAACCTGGGGCCTGGACTGGGGGTTGTCGCCGACAACTTTGCCAGTATGAACCCTGTGGCGAAGTGGATCCTGATTGCCAATATGCTGTTTGGTCGTCTGGAGGTCTTTACTCTGCTGGTGCTCTTTACCCCTACCTTCTGGCGTGAATAATGGAGTAACACGTGAAAACACTGATTCTTTTTTCTTCCCGGGACGGACAAACGCGTGAAATCGCTGAGTATCTGGCTTCTGAACTCAAAGAGCTGGGCGTTTGGGCAGATGTTGTTAATTTGCATCGTACCGCGGAGCCGGACTGGCAAAATTATGACAGCGTGGTAATTGGCGCCTCGATTCGCTACGGTCATTACCATGCTGCTTTTCAGGAGTTTGTGAAAAAGCATGCCACACGGCTGAATTCGATGCCGAGCGCGTTCTACTCCGTAAACCTGGTTGCCCGTAAACCGGAGAAACGTACGCCGCAAACCAACAGCTATGCGCGTAAGTTCCTGATGAGTTCGCCGTGGCGACCAGACCACAGCGCAGTTATTGCGGGTGCTTTGCTGTATCCACGCTATCGCTGGTATGACCGCGTTATGATCCAACTGATAATGAAGATGTCAGGCGGTGAAACGGATACGAATAAAGAAGTGGTGTATACCGATTGGGAACAGGTTGCGAGATTCGCGCGAGAAATAGCCCAATTAACCAACAAAGCGTTGTTAAAATAAGCGCAAAGAATAAAAAATACGCACTCGGAAGATTATTTTAAATTTCCCCTTGTCAGCCTGAAATAACTCCCTATAATGCGCCTCCACTGACACGGAACAACGGATTACAAGC